>JBCCGN010000001.1:0-116159 GCA_039029255.1 Pseudomonadota bacterium
GGCGGTCACGTTTCGAGAATGTTACTAACAAACATGGATCAGGCTTTTTAAGTCTGAGAAATGGTGTGTTTAAAAAAATGTTCTCGTCAATTCGTTGGTCATACCCATGACCAACAATGCGTGACCAGTCACCACAATTTCCTGTGGTGATATTGAAGCCAATCAAAATCTCATATCAAACTCTCAGGTTTGATATGAGATTTTGATCGGCTACTGTTGTCTTCATTGAACTGCTTCTCAGCCGAACAATAAAGGGTCACGCATATCTGTTGCCCAATGGAATTAGGCAACGAATTGACGAGAACATTTTTTTAAACACACCATTTCTCAGACTTAAAAAGCCTGATCCATGTTTGTTAGTAACATTCTCGAAACGTGACCGCCAAAGTCTCTGTAAACATCGCTGCCATAAAGGATAATGACAACGTGTCTCGCAGGATATCGCCAACCACGTTTCTCTTTCTTAATTATTCAATTGTCAAAGAACCGAAACAGAATACTTTGGTAACCATTTCGTTGCTGTCGAAACAAGACTTCGCCTGCCTTTCCAGCCGATTGAAACACGCACTTATGTGCTGGTCTCTAAGGATAACAAGAGAGCATAATAACTCGTCGCCAGCGGCGCACCGCCCTCGTTGTGGAGGGTATATAGTCCCCACCCGCCCTGACTGTCAACAAGATTTTCCCAAAAAAGAAAGTTTTTTTGACGATTATATTTTCTCATCGTGATACGCGCCGCAATCCGATGTAAAAACCGGCAATTCCGGGGCAAAATCCCGACCATTTGGACGTTTGGACAGCAAGCCATCAACAGATTGTGTAACCGAACCTCAAAACCGCCCCATTTGCTTGCAAACCAAAGCAACATAATTAAAAAGAGAAAATACTACATCAGAAGTTCAGGGATACAGGTTTGAATCAGGAAACGGAGTTTTTGGGCGAACTCGCACCGCTTCATGTACGCAAGCATGTGAAACGTCCCGAACGCAGACAGATCAGCAAACGCTGGTTCGCAAGTTCGGTCCTGGTCGGCACTACTTCCCTGATGATGATCGGTGGCGCCCTGTTTGCCGCGCTCGATGGCAGACAGAAACTGACTGTTCCGGCCGAGGCCTACCAGAAAGCCAGCAAAAACAGAAACTTTGCCAAAGCCTTGAAGGGTAATCACCCTGGCTTGCTTGTAAAAGCCCAACCCGGTGAGAAATCAAATGTCATGATGGTCTCCACCGTCTCGACAGACGGAAACAAAAACGTAGTCAAACTTCGCCCGTTTCTCTATTTCAAGGCACCGATGGCACTCGCCCCTAAACCGGATGCCAAATACCCGAATTTCAACCCGCTCAATATATTCTCTGATTCGGGAAAACTGGAACTGATCGCGAAGAACAGTGATTTCATGTATGGTGCAGACGTTGAAGGCGAAGTCACCCTTAATGTGGTTGATTTTCCTTACGATGAAGAAGTCCAGCAGATTCCAACACGACGACGCTCTGCTGAAATCCTCCATCAGGTTCGCTCTATCGCCAGCAATCTGGAAAGTGGCAGTTCATACGTTTCAGCACTTTCATTTTTCGACAATGACCGGTTTTCGATCAATGATCCGCTGTTGTTGTCAACCGGCGACGTTACAATCACCGCCGAGAACGTTTCAATTCTTGAAAAGCAAAGGCAAGCGTTACTCGGCGGCATTGGCTACGCAGAGCGGACAATAGATATCCGCTCCGAGGTTCCGATCTCAGAAGTATTGTCCACCGAAGGATTATCGGCCGACGAGGTGAACGAAATCACCGAAGTCCTGAAGGACGACATTGGTCAGGAAACCCTTCGAAAGCGCGATACTGTGCACGCTTGGTTCCGACATGAGCCGGGCAATGATGGTGTCAAACAAAAGAGCCTCGCAAAGATCAGCCTTTATCGCGGACCAACTCATCTCGTAAGCATTGCCAGAACAGACGATGACCGCCTAGTATACGCACCCAAACCCGAAACGCCCGAATCCATATTGGGAGACAGCGACCCAACCGCATCCATCCCCACCCAGAATCTTCCGAGTACTTATAACGGGATTTACCGGGCTGCACTTAACGAAGGCCTGACACCGGATCTCGCAGGTCAACTGGTCAAAATTTTTGCGTTCGATGTTGACTTTCGAAAGCGAATTTCTCCGCAGGACAATCTTGAAGTATTTGTATCACTGGAAGATGGCCAGGAGCAGGCAACGGAAAGTTCCGAGATTCTTTACGCCGGCATTCAAATTGGTGAAGTCAAAAGGCGGTTTTATCGTTTCAGAGACGAAAAGACCGGCCGGATTGACTATTATGATGAAACCGGCAAAAGCGCCAAAAAGTTTCTACTCCGCAAACCGGTTCCCAATGGCCGGTTTCGATCTGCTTACGGCATGCGCCGCCATCCAATCTCACGGGTATTCAAACTGCACGGTGGAGTCGATTGGGCAGCGCCACGCGGCACACCGATCCTTGCAGCCGGTAACGGGGTAATCAAGAAAGCTGGATGGAGCGGAACGGGCTATGGCAAACAGACCATCGTTCGTCATGCCAATGGCTACGAGACTTCATATTCACACCAGACCGCGGTAGCCAAAGGCATCAGGCCCGGCATACGCGTCCGTCAGGGGCAGATTATCGGATATGTCGGTTCAACCGGATATTCGACGGGCCCGCACCTGCACTACGAAGTGAAAGTAAACGGAAACCGTGTTGATCCGATGCGCATTCGCCTACCCCAGGGCAAGGTTCTGAAAGATGCTGAGCTCAGAGCATTCGAGGCAGAGCGGGACCGCATCAATGCACTGGTGGACCGCGAAGATGACGCCGAGGAAACACAGGTCGCTTCCAATTAAGGATTGACAGTTTTTCGCAAATTGATTTAGCGCAATAACAAACTTTGAAATTCACATTTCAAAGTTTATTCCTCGGCAAGCACAACACGAAAATATTATGACAATCGAATCAGAACCTGAAACCTCCCTCGATCGAACAATTGACAAGCTTCCTGAGGTTCCACAGGCACGTCAATTTTCCGGAAAGGTTCGCGAGAGTTACAGTTTTGAAAATGGTACGCGAGCCATTGTTGTAACAGATCGAATCTCAGCATTTGACTATGTCCTTGGAACGATCCCGCTCAAAGGTCATGTTCTGAACGCAATCAGTCAATTCTGGTTCTCAGAGCTTCAGAAAATAGGTGTTCCCAGCCATCATTTGGTATCCCCGCACCCCAATGTCTCGATCAACACGGAGGTGGATGTTCTGCCGATAGAGTTTGTTGTGCGCAGTTATTTGACTGGTTCGACGGTGACTTCATCCTGGTACGCGTATCAGAACAACAATCGGACCATATGTGGAATCGAAATGCCGGAAGGGATGCGGAAAAACGAAAAATTGCCTGCGGTCATTCTCACACCCACGACTAAAGCGGGCAAGGATGGACGCGATGAAAACATCTCTAGATACGACATCATATCGAACAACATCGTTTCTCGGGACGTGTATGATAAGGCTGAAGAGTACGCGCTGAAAATGTTTGGTCACGGTCAAAAGGTTGCGGCGGAGAAAGGGCTAATTCTGGTCGATACAAAATATGAAATGGGTCTTACCAAGGAGGGTGAACTGATTGTTGCAGACGAAGTTCACACTCCGGATTCTTCCAGATACTGGATTGCAGAGACTTATGAGACGCGCATGGAGGAAATGTGCGAGCCGGACAGTCTCGACAAGGAATTTGTGCGTAACATGATTGTCGATGCGGGGTATGATGTGAATTCCACTGAAAATCCCGGCAAGTATATGAGTGACGAAATCAGGCTTGCTGCCTGCAGAAAATATCTGCAACTCTACGAAATTTTCCTTGGCCATCCGCTCACGTACGCGGAACCGGAAATTTCGATTAAAGATGCCATATTGTCCGCAAAAGACCAGAGCTGAAACAGTTGTGCTAGTGAATCTGCAGGGCGTCGATTCGATTTAACTCAAGCCCGTTTATCCAGGTTCAGCAAGCCAAGTTCTTTCTGCCTTTTCTTAGTCAAATTGAGTGCGGCCAGCCGATGCGATTCCTTGATATAGGTTTTCAGATCATCAACGCTTAGCGTTTCCTGCGTTGTCATCTGAATCCATTTCATGCCGCGAGACGCAAGATATGGCGCTGGTCGCAATCCCGCCTGCTCCTTCAGGATATCATAGCTTTGCGGCGAACACTTGAAGGTAACATAAGGCTCTTTGCCATCGGACCAGCCACCGATGGCAAAGACCTTTTCTCCAACTTTCCAGACGTGCGCCCCACCCCACTGGATCACTTTTCGGGTCGCTGGCAGTGAAGCGCAAAACGCATCATAGTCTTCGTAGGATATCACGCGGCATCCTTGTCAGCATGACCTGGCTCTTCTGTTCTGGCGTTGGTCCCGGCGATCAGCAATTGGTCGCTCCCCGCAGAGACTGTTACCGTCATCCCGTCATGGATGTCACCAAGCAGGATCTTTTCAGCAAGCATGTCCTGTAGTTCAGACTGGATCACGCGTTTCAGCGGCCGTGCGCCATATGCCGGATCATAACCCTTGTCAGCAAGCCATTCGACAGCTTCCCGATCAAGGTTAAGATTGATTCTGCGTTCTTCCAGCAGCTTTCGCAGGTGACGCAGCTGAATTTCCACAATTCCGGCCATGTCTGATTTTTTCAAACGCTCGAACAATATAATCTCGTCGACCCGGTTGAGAAATTCCGGACGAAAACTTGCCCGCACAACCGCCATAACCTCTTCATGGACATCGCTTGCAGCCTTGCCATCGTCGAGTCCCACAAGAAACTCGGCACCCATGTTGGAAGTCATGATGATCATCGTATTGGAAAAGTCTACCGTACGACCCTGACCATCTGTCAAACGCCCATCATCAAGAACCTGCAGCAGTACATTAAACACATCCGGATGTGCCTTTTCGATCTCGTCAAAAAGGATTACCTGATAAGGACGACGACGCACACTCTCGGTCAATGCACCGCCTTCATCATAGCCCACATATCCTGGGGGCGCGCCAATCAGTCGGGCAACCGAATGTTTCTCCATATATTCCGACATGTCGATGCGAATCATCGCGCCTGCATCATCGAACAGAAAATCAGCGAGTGCCTTTGTGAGTTCCGTCTTGCCTACTCCGGTTGGACCGAGAAACATGAATGAGCCGATCGGCCTGGAAGGATCCTGGAGTCCTGCTCTGGCACGGCGAACAGCTTTTGAAACAGACTGGACAGCTTTTCCCTGACCGACCACCTGTTTGGCAAGTTCGTCTTCCATACGCAGAAGTTTTTCGCGTTCTCCTTCCAGCATCCTGTCAACGGGAACACCGGTCCAGCGAGACACCACTTGCGCAATGTGATCGGGTAGCACAGTTTCCTCAACCATCATTTTACCGGCTTCATTTACATCCGCCTCTTCAATGTCTGAAAGCTGGCCTTCAAGTTCCGGTATCCGACCATAAGCAAGCTCACCAGCTCTGGCGAGATCGCCGCCACGCTGCGCCTGTTCAAGTTCAGTCCGGGCCTGTTCAAGTTGCTCCTTGATGTTTTGAGCACCGGAAAGCTTGTTCTTCTCTGCTTCCCAACGGGTAGTAAGGCTGTCCGCCTTTTCCTGAAGATCAGCCAACTCTTTTTCAAGGGAACGCAATCGTTCCTTCGAACCCTTGTCCGATTCCTTGAGTAACGCCTCACGCTCGATTTTCAACTGAATCAGACGCCGATCTATCTCATCGAGTTCTTCCGGCTTGGAGTCGACCTGCATGCGGATACGCGAACCTGCTTCGTCCATAAGATCGATTGCCTTGTCGGGAAGGAACCGGTCGGTGATGTATCGGTTTGAGAGGTTAGCCGCAGCAACCAGAGCCGAATCGCTTATCCGGATTCCGTGATGCAATTCGTACTTCTCCTTGAGACCGCGAAGGATCGATATTGTATCAGCAACATCAGGCTCGCTAATGAATACCGGCTGGAAGCGCCGGGCCAGAGCAGCATCCTTCTCGACGTGCTTGCGGTACTCCTCAAGAGTTGTGGCTCCGACACAGTGCAACTCACCGCGCGCCAGTGCCGGTTTAAGGAGGTTGGAGGCATCCATAGCCCCTTCGCTTTTTCCAGCACCAACAAGTGTATGCATCTCATCGATAAACAGCACGATCTGGCCATCGGCAGTTTGAACTTCGGTCAACACCGCCTTCAGCCTCTCCTCGAATTCTCCGCGATATTTTGCTCCGGCAATGAGCGCTCCCATGTCAAGGGCGAGGAGCTGTTTGTTCTTTAGCGCTTCAGGTACATCACCGTTGATAATCCTAAGCGCCAGACCTTCGGCGATGGCAGTCTTTCCGACGCCGGGTTCTCCGATCAGGACAGGATTATTTTTGGTTCGACGTGACAACACCTGTATAGAGCGACGGATTTCCTCATCCCGTCCAATTACCGGGTCAAGCTTCCCCTCTCGGGCATCTGCAGTCAAATCTCGAGCATACTTCTTGAGCGCATCATAAGCTGATTCCGCACTGGCTGAATCCGCGGTGCGCCCGCTTCGAATTTTTTCTATTTCGGCATTAAGGCCTTTTGCCGTCACTCCGGCTTTTTTGAGATGTTTAGCGGTATCAGCGCCTGCTTCGATTGTCATGGCGAGCAGCATGCGTTCGACCGTCACATAAGAATCACCTGCTTTACCGGCTGCTTTTTCTGCGGCCTCAAAGACCTTTGCCAATCCGGGTGAAAGGTACATCTGCCCGTTTCCACCTGTTACCGATGGTTGATTTTCCAGAATTTTGGCAATTTCCTGTTTCAAAAGCTTGGGGTCACCGCCGGCACGCTGAATAAGGCCAGCACACAACCCTTCCGGATCGTCCAGCAGTACTTTCAACAAATGTTCAGGTAAGAATTGTTGGTGCCCGGCGGATAGAGCACCCGTTTGCGCAGACTGGATGAAACCCTTCATCCGGTCAGTGTATTTTTCCAAATCCATATCAAACTCCTTTTCCGCATCACCCGCGAACGCGGCATGAAACGTTATGAAATTTAAGCACCCGTCAGGCGGCATGCTTTCTGACTTGATATGGGAATTTCAATTCCGGAATTAAAGAGGAAGCCGTTGCGCCTTGTCATGCATCAGATGACCGAAATTGGAAGCCATCTTCGTGAATCAGATAACTAACCCTCTTCGGACTGGAGGCCACCTGTAATACTCTGAGGCAGTGATGCAGCATCATCGGAAATGACTTCAGGATCCACAGAACCCGTTTCCTGACTTCCAGATTCAACCGTCGGAGCAGGATTTTCCCCGGAACCGTTTAAGTCACCGTCTTCAGCAGCAACCCTTTTTGTTCGGCGTCCACGACCGTTCTTGCGTTCTTTCGGTTCTGCGGTGGTTTCCTCAGCAGACGCAGAAACTTCCGTTGATTCGCTTTTGCCTTCGGCATCCGATTCCCCGCCCGCGGACGCATTTGCGTTATTCTCAATAACCTCAGGCTGTGGGCCACGTCCATTGGCGTTCGCATTGGCAGCGTTTTCCTCCGCCTTTTGCAATTGCGCTGCTGCGACAATACGATTGTAGTGTTCAGCATGCTGCAGATAATTTTCTGCCATCACCGTATCACCGTTGGAAAGCGCATCTCTTGCAAGAGAAGAATACTTTTCAGCAATGTGAGAAGCATTACCGCGAATTTTTACGTCAGGGCCGTTACTTTCAAAGTTACGGCTCATCGGATTTTGAGGTTTACGGTTTCTACCGCGTGATCTCGATTTCTGATGTGATTGTCTCATCAACTACCTGTTGCTGAAGTACTTGTTTCCCCGGTCTGCACTACGTGCGCAACCCGGATCATTCAGTAAGTTGGATCGATTTCTATATCCCTCGATATAGTGTTTCCCGCTCTGCCCCTAGCAGCCTAAGTAAATTTGAACGGAAGAGCTTCAGCAAGTTCCAAACCCGAACTTTGCCTGTAAGTAAATTAGACGTTTAAGCCTCAAATTCCAAGCCCTTTTTTCAAATTACATTAATTCTCTCTTTATTGTGTATTTTTGCAACACCTGTTTTCTGTGCGACCACCACACGCTCAATACCAGTCAGGTCTTGATATACTCCTGTGATTGAAAACCCGTGTTCTTTTGCAATGTTGCAGACTTGAAGATGCTGATTTATTCCCACTTCTACGCAAACCAATGCACCGTCATGAAGATGATTCCAGGAACCGGAGAACATTGCCCGGTAAAAATCAAGACCGTCATCGCCTCCGTGCAAAGCAAGGTAAGGATCATGCAACCGGACCTCTTTCTGGAGGCCTTCAATCTCCGCGCTGGCGATGTAGGGTGGATTTGAAACAATCAGGTCAAACCGGTCGGCAACATTTTCAAACAGGTCGGACAGTGCAAATCTGATCCGATCCTTCACCTGATGACTCCTTGCATTGTCAGCAGCCGTATCCAATGCATCTGCAGAAACATCAGTCGCAACCAGATTGGTATCCGGCAATTCCGCGGCCAACGTAACTGCAATGGCACCCGATCCGGTCCCTATGTCCAGAATGCTGGTGACATTGTATTCAAGAGCAATTTTTTCCAGCACCACATCAATCAGGGTCTCGGTGTCTGATCTCGGAATCAAGGTGCTGTCAGACAGAGAAAACTCTCGACCGAAAAACTCGCACCTTCCCATTATTCGCTGGACTGGCATACCTGAAAGCCGTCTTTCAAGCATCTGGTTTGCTACACACAACACATCGTAATCAACCCAATCGCGTGAGTTGGCAATCAATCCCGAACTGCTGAGCCCAGCCGCTTTCTTGAGCAATAACTTTGCATCAAGTTCAGGTGTGGGAATGTTGGCCGCCGAAAGTTTCCCGACGGCCAGTCGAAGCCACGCCTGCACCGATATTGGCTCAGGCATCTTCTTCCATTGCAGCAAGCAGATCAGCCTGGTAATTCGTGATCAGGGCATCAATGACCTCATCCAGTCCCTCCCCCATTATCAGGCGGTCAAGTTTGTAAAGCGTGAGATTGATCCTGTGATCAGTCATCCGTCCCTGGGGAAAATTGTATGTCCGAATCCGCTCGGACCGATCACCGGAACCGACCTGTCCTTTTCTGGCATCTGCTCGTTCCTGTTCCGCTTTTTGACGCTCCATGTCAAACAGCTTGGCCCGCAGCGCCTTCATTGCAAAAGCCCGGTTCTGATGCTGGGATTTTTCCGAAGATGTGACGACTATGCCCGTCGGCAAATGTGTAATCCTGACCGCAGAATCCGTCGTATTCACGTGCTGGCCACCAGCCCCTGAAGAACGCATCGTATCAATTCGAATGTCTTCGTTCCGGATTTCAATGTCAATGTCCTCTGCTTCGGGCAACACTGCAACTGTTGCCGCCGAAGTATGTACGCGGCCGCCCGATTCGGTTTCAGGCACCCGTTGTACGCGATGAACGCCAGACTCAAATTTCAAGCGAGCGAATACACCTCTGCCGTTTATGGAGGCTACAATCTCCTTGTACCCTCCAACATCGCCCGCGCTTTCCGAAAGTATTTCCACTTTCCAACCCTTAACCGCCGCGTGGCGCTCGTACATTCTGAAAAGATCACCGGCAAAGAGCGCTGCCTCGGATCCTCCGGTTCCCGCGCGGATTTCAAGAATCGCACTTTTGTCGTCGGCCGCGTCTTTTGGAAGCAAGAGAACTTTCAGCGCTTCTTCACACCCAGCTATTCTCTCCCGCGCATCTTCCCTTTCCAGTTCCGCCAGCTCCTGCATATCCGCTTCGGTTTCAGGATCGGAAATAAGTTCCTCTGCGTCGGAAAGATTATTCAACGCATCCTTGTACTCGCGGATTTTTTGGACAACCGGTTCAAGTTCAGAATGTTCGGAAGCAAGTCTCACATACTGTTCGGGATCAGGCCCTTCGGCCATTTCGGTTTCAATTGCAGCATGGCGCTGCAACATCTGGTCAAGTTTCTCGATAACAATCATTGGAAATAAATATGGCTGGAATTGAACTGAAGCAACGGAAAATCTACGCGAAAATCAGCTAGTACGGAATCCCGTGTTTATCTGCAAAATCTGTCAGCAATTCCATGATCGTTGCCTCATTCGAGTTTCCCTCGATCGCAGGAACAAGAATGTTCTGAAGTGCAGCTACATTCAATGATACAAGCATCGCCTTGACCGGGCCTATCGCAGTTGGGGATAGCGACAATGACGTGTAGCCAATACCCAGCAATGCCATAGCCGAAAGTGGTCTACCAGCCATCTCACCACATAATGTAACCGGCTTGCTATGAGCGCTGCACTTTTCTCTGATCTGATGAAGAATCCTCAGGAAACTCTTGTTCACCGGACTGTATCGGTTTGCGAGCCTCGCGTTACCGCGGTCACAGGCCATCGAAAACTGATAAAGGTCGTTGGAACCTATGGAAACAAAATCCACAGCTTCCATCAATTCATCAAGCTGATAAAGCAGGCTCGGCACTTCAAGCATGGACCCCAGTTCAAGAATTTTAGGCATCTCATGGCCAAACCGGGTTTGAAGTTCAACTTCACGTTTGATGAGGTCACGAACCTGATGAATTTCCCACACCTGAGTCACCATCGGTAACATGACCCGCAAATGTCTTCCGGCGGCGGCCTTGAGCAACGCACGGATCTGGGTTCTCAACAGGGCTGGACGGTCCAGCGAAAGTCTCAAAGCCCGCCATCCCATTGCCGGGTTCTCTTCCTGAGCGGTATTGAGATAGGGAACCACCTTGTCACCGCCAATGTCGAGTGCTCGGAAGGTGACAGGTTTGTCGCCCGCCTCATCAAGGACACGGCGATACAGTTCCTCCTGTTCACCAACTTTCGGAAGGGTCGCAGAAATCATGAATTGCAGTTCAGTGCGAAACAGACCTATCCCTTTTGCTCCAGAAAGCTCCAGTTGGGGAAGATCCATCATCAACCCGGCATTCATGAGCAGATCTATTTCCACATTGTCTTGTGTAACGGAAGGTTTTCCCAGGAGTTTGGCAAACTGTTTCTGGCGACCTGCGCGCAGCTTCACCTTCTCCGAATACGAAATTTCTACATCAGAAGGCGGACGCAGACTGACGACCCCTTCGTCGCCGTCAACAATAATCGGGTTCCCAGCTTCCGTATTGGCGACAAAATCCGGCAACTGACCAACCACCGGTATGCCCAGGGCCCGAGCCACGATAACTACATGGGAAGTCGGAGCTGCCTCCTCCAAAACCAGACCCCTCAACTTGTCGCTGTTGTAATCCAGCAATTCCGCAGCACCCATGCTGCGGGCAACAATTACATGATCTCCGGTCAACTCCTCTGCGGCAGCACCGTGTGCTTTTCCTGCCAGTTCTCTCAAGAGGCGATTGGCAAGATCATCAAAATCGCTCAGACGCTCGCGCAGATAGGGATCCTGTTGGCGCAGCATTCTCGCCCGATAATCATTCTGTACTTTTTCTACCGCGGCTTCCGCTGTCAGGCCGTTATTTATCGCTTCTTCCATTCGGCGATTCCAACCCCGGTCATGGGCAAACATCCGATAGGCTTCAAGAATTTCCCGGTGCTCACCTTCCGATGGGACATTCCCGCTCTGAAACAGCACATCGATCGACACCCGCAATTTTATCAATGCTTCCCGCAATCGCAGGATCTCATCTTCGGCACGCTCGTTGAAAAGATTGGTGACAACTACTCTCGGCTCATGCAGGACCGCAAATCCGAGACCAATACCGTCGGAAAGCGACACACCGTGAACCCGTAACGGGCGGGCAAGATCAAGCATCACACCCTTGGGAGAAAGTGCATCGAGCTCTCCGGTTGCTATGAGCTCGCCCAAGACCATTGCCGTCGTTTCGAGGGCCTCGACTTCTCCCTCGGTATAATCCCGGTGCGCCCGGTCCTGAACAACAAGCACTCCGGTCACCCTGCCCGAGCGTAAAATCGGAACGCCAAGAAACGAACTGTAAATTTCCTCACCTGTCTCGGGAAGGTATGCAAAGGCAGGATGCTTTTGCGCATCATTCAAAGAAAGAAATCTGGCAGTCGCGGCAATCGTGCCGACAAGCCCCTGTCCGAGCCGCAACTCCGACTTATGGATAGCGGCTGCATTCAGGCCCTTCGAAGCATATAGCTCAAGCAACCCGTCAGAACGCAGAACATACACAGAGCAGACATCCGAAACCATGTTCGCGGAGATGTCCTCAACAATAGTATCCAGTCTGTCTTGCGGGCCAAGCTCATCTGCCATCACCGCTCGTAACTGGCGAAGCAGTATGTTTGGACCGATCAGATTTGTACCCATGCTCAATTCCTATCACAAATATAAGAATTCCAACACGCTGCCATGCGCTTTGTGGAAGAACCGTGAATTGCTCAGCTAGTCGTTGAGTCCATAAACCGCATGCAATGTGCGAACGGCTAGCTCCGTATAATCCGCATCAATCAGAAGCGAAAACTTAATTTCCGAAGTGGTGATCGCCCGGATATTGATCCCCTTTTCCGCCAACGCTGAAAAGGCGGTTGATGCAACACCTGCATGGCTGCGCATGCCGATTCCGATCACAGAAACCTTGGCGAGGCCGGTGTCGCTCTGAATGTTTTCAAACAGAATATCGTCTTTGCTGACCTCAAGAACCGAAACAGCCTTTTTGGCATCTGCCTCAGCGACCGTGAAAGTCATGTCCGTCCTGGAACCATCTTCAGAAACACTCTGTACGATCATGTCCACGTTGACGTGAGCTTCCGCCAGCGGGCCGAAAATAGCTGCCGATATCCCTGGACGATCCGGAACGCGTCTCAACGAGATCTGGGCTTCGTCTTTTGTGTATGCGATTCCGGTTACAACTTCTTTTTCCACGATTTCATCCTCATCACAAATCAGCGTTCCAACCAACGCATTGGACCCGTCAGCGGAATTTATGCTGTCGGGGTCATCAAAGCTTGAACGCACAAATGTTCTAACCCCATGCACCATTGCCATTTCCACCGAGCGCACCTGCAGGACCTTGGCGCCCAGTGAAGCCATCTCGAGCATTTCTTCGAAGGAGATTTTCTCCATCCGCGCGGCCCTCGGTTCAATTCTTGGGTCAGTTGTATAAACGCCGTCCACATCGGTATAAATATCACACCGGTCCGCACCGATGGCAGCAGCGATTGCCACAGCTGATGTGTCAGAACCGCCGCGCCCGAGTGTAGCGATCCGGTTATCCGGCCCGATACCCTGGAACCCCGCCACCACAGCAACCTGACCGCCGGAAATTCGCTCAATCAGAAGATTTGATTCAATATTCTCGATTCTCGCGGCACCATGGGCATTGTCAGTTCGCAAAGGGATTTGCCACCCCTGCCAGGAGCGCGCATCCACCCCCATGGATTGCAATGCCATCGCCAGCAGACCGGAGGTCACCTGTTCTCCCGAAGCAACGACTGCATCATATTCGCGAGCATCGTGAAACGGCGCAATTTCCTTAGTCCACGCAACCAGTTCATTGGTTTTCCCAGCCATGGCGGAAACAACGACTGCTACTTCATTGCCGGCTTCAACTTCACGTTTGACGTGGCGCGCAACATTCCGGATACGATCGATATCCGCAACCGAGGTACCACCGAATTTCATGACTAGACGGGCCAAGGGTCTTCCTGCCGGATTATGGAAATAAAAGAAGCCCCGGCAAGCCGGAGCGGGTTCGCCGCGTGTTTAGCGGATTATCCGTTTTGTCGCAAGATCGCCATCTTGACTTATGCATCCGCGTGCACGACCTAGGTTAAGAAAGGATGCGCCATGTCTGAAAACGGTCAAACCACAGTTGATGCGGATGAAGTCGCCCGGTTCTCTGCACTTGCGGCTGAATGGTGGAATCCGACCGGCAAATTCCGCCCACTGCACAAGTTCAATCCGGTTCGGCTTCAATATATCAAGGAAATGGTCTGCGAGAATTTTGATCGCAATATGAATGACCCCCGCGCTTTTGAAGGACTGCGATTTCTCGACATAGGCTGTGGCGGCGGACTGTTGTCCGAACCGATGGCCCGTCTGGGGGCCAATGTGTTGGGTGCCGATGCATCGGAAACCAATATCGAGGTTGCCAAGATTCATGCTGAACAGTCCGGACTATCGATCGATTACCGGGCGGTGACTTCTGAGGCTCTGGAAGCAGATGGTGAAAAATTCGATGTGGTCCTCAACATGGAAGTGGTCGAACATGTAGCAAATGTCCATCTGTTCATGACCTCATGCGCACGAATGGTAAAACCCGGCGGCCTGATGTTTGTCGCCACGATCAACCGGACTCTGAAAGCCAACATGCTTGCTATATTCATGGCCGAAAACGTGTTGCGGTGGCTGCCCAAAGGCACCCATCAATTTGAAAAACTTGTAAAACCGGAAGAACTGGAAACCCCGCTTGTTGAAGAGGGTATGAAAGTGATCGACCAAACTGGTGTCTTCTACAATGTTCTGCAGGACCGTTGGAACAAATCCAGGGACATGGACGTAAACTACATGATCCTTGCGAAGCGGGATCAGCAGTAAAGAAATTTTGGACCTATAGCCCCAGATCGAGCCTTGGCTTCCAGAACGGTCTGAAAAGCTCGATCTTCGGACAACGATCCATAACCACTTTCATTCCTGCCGCTTCTGCAATTTCAGCGGCTTTGGGATGTTTCACGCCAATTTGTCCCCACAGCACTTTTGCACCGACAGAAACCGCAGCCCTAGCGACATCGGGAAGATCTTCGGACCTGCGGAAAACTTCCACCATGTCTATTGGACGATCAACAGCCTCAAGTGACGGATAGACTTTCAGACCCCGAATTTCTTCAAGTCCGGGCCGTGGATTGATCGGAATCATGTCATATCCCGTCTCATGCAGAACCCGAAGAACTCCATAGCTGAACTTTGTCTTGTCCGGGCTGGCACCAACCATGGCTATCGTTTTGACCGACTTCAGAATGGTTTGCAGATAATCTTCCGAATACGGCTCATCATGATTGGTATGGGAAAGTTCTGTTAGCGTTGTCATCTGGAGGGCACCTTCTCAGAAGTGGCAATGTCTGATTTCAGTTCATGGGGCTTTAGCGGATCAAGAAAAGGATTACGATACAGCCTGTCATGGCTTTCCACTCCAATTTCCAGCGTACAGTCAGTTACCGGCCTCGCAACACAAAGAATGACATAACCGTCGTTGATCTGCCGATTGTTAAGCGCTACCTGGGCCTTCTGATTGACTTCACCCTCAATCAGCTTCGCAGCGCAGGTGATGCATCCACCGTATTTGCAACCATAGGGCAAATCGACTCCCAGCGCCTTCAGACTGTCGAGCAGTGGTTTTTTTGCGTCGACCTCATAGGACGCATTATCGCGATTTGCGATGGTGATCGCCCGCTTGGTCATATCCAGATGTCCGAAGTGCAATCGCCACCGGGATAGCGGGTTTCATGGCAACGCGAAGGACCGTTCGGTTCTTTGCCAAAATCGACAAGAAAGTCTGGGTCTATCTCCATACCTCCGTTTTCGGTGTCACAGTTGACCATCAGCATACAACCGCCATTTGTTCGGATTTCCGGGTAAAACTGGTTGTCCCACGTCGAAAAGAGCGAAGTCGTTACATAGAGTCGCTTTCCATCAAGAGACAACTGAATCATCTGCGGACCGCCGGTAACTTTGACACCATTGACTTCCGGCGCCTTGTCGAGAAGCCCGCCCATCCAGACCTGGCCTGTAAGGACCGGATTGTGCGGGTCTTCAATGTTGTACTGACGGATGTCTCCATGCAGCCAGTTGCACAGGTAAAGATACCGGTCATCCATGGATAAAAGGATTACAGATATCACGCCCGGAACGGGTATTGGCCAGTCCGGATGCGGTTCATTTTCCACATCAATGATCTTCTCCCACTTCCATTCCCCGTCAGCATCCTTCCACCAGTGAATTATGTTGGCGGAAAGTGCTGCGCCGCAAAATCCGTGAGTACTGTCCGGATCGTGATGAAACCGGACTTCCAGTGGAATCAATCCGTCTTCACCCAGATAGAAGGTCTGCTTGGGCTCGCGCTTTTCAAAGTCCCAGAGGTGTATGCGGCGTCCGTATTTCAGGTGTCCGACTTCCTCGAGATCAAAGCCGGGCATGAAGGTGTTTGGCGCCGCCCATTCTGACGACGCCATCACATTGTGACGAGGCTGATACCAGAAGTCATATCCGAACGGGATGTCTCCCATGGAGTTTTCCCAACGGCCCACAATGTTGAAATCCCTGTCGAGATGCAAATATCCGCCCGGCGCATTGCCTTGTGCATCGCCCAACATGGAAATGATAATCTCCGAACCAAGACAGTGAATCGTATGCGGTGCGGACAGGTTGGTCTTTGCCTTGATCTCAGATCCTTCGATGACCTTTACCAGGGTCGGGTTTCTTGGGTCTGTGGCGCAGTCCACAATATGAAGGTTGGATGAGCGTACGCCAGGTACGATAAGGTACTTCCGTGCCATGGACGCGTCATCAAAACAGGATGAACAGGCGTTCCATCCCATGTGATGAAGTTCATCGCCTATTCCAGGCATCTCGCAACGCGAAATCACCTGCGAGTATGTGGCACTTTCCGGATCATTGTCGATTGTGGCGAGATAGTCAGGTTTCTGTATGCCGGTGCCGGTATAAATCGCGATTGTGTATAGCAGTTTTTCACGCGGCGCTTTCATAGCCTCGGCCGGTGATGCATAGCCGGGTCCGCAACATGATTCTCCTCCATTTGTACTCACGTTATCGTCTCCATCCCGCTATCCAACCTTTCGGCGCAACATCCATCCGTTTGTATCTTAAGTGATGAATGTCGGTAAAGTGGCAAAGTTCATAAGAATCCGCCTTGTAGAAATCAGACTGTGTCTGCCGGAGCGGTCCAATGCCGAATTTGAATTTTGTGCTGTGCATCAGGATTTCCGGGATACCAACCGCGTCACTTGCGGGTTAAGCGTATCATGCGCTAAAATTGTTTAGCAAACATGGCCCGTGACAGCGGAATACAGCCAGCTTCACCTCGTGACGGGAATGGTTCATGAAGTGTTCAGAGAACATTTCTTATGCAATCAGGAGGAGGAAGTAATGAACCTGAACAACAAATGTTTTGGATTTCTTGCCGGCATTACTGCCTTGATGATGGCTGGAACCGCAGCGGCTCAGGAATGTATACCGACTGATTACGTAAGTGCCCCTGCGGTTGAGGCAGATTCTGCTGTGCTTAAATGCGATTTTGCGTCCGGACGCCGATATTCGCAAGATACAAGAGGAAAAGGGGTCGCGCACCGCGAGATTGATGTCGCCGATGCTTTACCCGCTTGTAAGGAGGCTGTTGACCTCTATCCTGACAGCCCGAGATTGCAATACCAGCTGGGACGGGTTTTGGGTAAGGCGGAAGCAGAACGCGCTTCTGTGAAATGGATACGAAAAGCCGCAGACGCCAACTACCCACCTGCCATGGTCGTTCTTGCCAATCTATACCATAACGGTAACGCAGTTCCCAGAAATCAAGGCAGGGCACAAGAACTTTTTGAGAGCGCCGCGTGCGCCGGTGATGCTTGGGCGATGTACTATCTCGGCAGTCGTTACCAGTTTGGAAGGCATGTGAAAAAGGATATGAACCTTGCGGTTGATTGGTACGAAAAATCAGCAGCAGCTGGCGTTGATGAGGCACAGTATTATCTCGGGGATATTTTGGTTCGCGGAAAAGGCGTGGATGCGGATGTAACCCGAGGGTTGCAACTGCTCCGGCAAAGCGCGGAACAAGGCCATATAAGAGCACTGCATTACTATGGCTGGCTTCAGGGCGCGGGCTATTATGGTATTCCCGAGAACAAGGCCGAATCAAACAAATGGTATGAATTGGCAGCCCATCAGGGGCTAGCCTCATCACAGGGAAACCTCGGGCAGAATTATCGTTTCGGTTCGGGCGTCCGCCGGGATAACGAAAAGGCTGCATACTGGAGCCGGCATGCTGCATACCATGCAAGTGGCTGGGGGCTTTACAAAGCCGCTGATCTCTACCGCGAAGGGATTGGTGTTGAGCGGGATCCGGAAAAAGCAAAACAGCTGTATTTGAAGGCCGCTGATTATTATCAGAAGGGTGCAGACAATGGCACGGCTAACAGTCAGTATTGGCTTGGAACGCTTTACGAGGATGGTTACGGTTTGGACAAAGACCGCAACAAAGCCATTGCGCTCTATCAGCAGGCGGCGAAAGACCAACACCAGCATGCGATCAAAAGACTTGAGGAATTGGGCATTCCTTTGGAAAACGAGTGAAATTGGAAGAGCCGGCTCTCGAAACTTTAACAGGGGAAAAAGATGAATACGGGTGCTAGTACGGAATCGCATCGTGAACATGATGGGAAAAAACGTCGCCTTGTCCTGCTTCTTCTTCTCCTCCTGTTTGGAGTGGTTGTCATATGGTGGTTGTTTTTCCGGGGCCCTGATGAAATCACTCCCGAAGATGTTGCAGACATCTCGCTGGAAGAACTGCTGATTCAGACCCGAAACGAATTGGAAGCACCCGGTCTAACCGTGGTGGAAGCCGCACAAAATCTCAAAAACAAGGATGCGATTTTTGAATTCGTAAAAGAAGGCATTCAATATGTCTCTTATGCGGGACGGCTGCAAAGTCCCGATACGATTATGCAAACAAGGGTTGCCAATGTCGCGGACCGGGCAATGGTACTCGCGGCACTGCTTGAAGAAAAAGGCATAGAGGTCGAGGCCAGAATTGCCCCCGATTGGCCGGAAACCGGTACCCCGCTCCGGCCAGACCCAAAATTCAAGGAACCGCCAAGTCTCGCAAAACTTGCAGTCAAAATCGGCTACGACCTGAGCCAGTGGCGTGAAGAGCTCGCGGAACAGGTTAAAAATCTGCGTGCGAACGTCGACATCATTCGGGAGGAAACACAAACTTCCGGGGACCTGCTAAAAACGATTTCCGGTTTTTCCGCAGATGGCGAGCTGGAAGTGGATGCGGCCATGCTGGAGAACGAATGGGTCTGGGTCTCAATTTCGGGCGGCAACGAATGGCTGGATCCAAGCTTTCCCGAACTCGATCGCCCAGCCGACGCCGTCAAATATAGCGAGGTTGTTCCCGAGGCCCGGATTACCATCAATTCCAGAAATCGCACCAATTCCGAAACCTCGCTTCTGCAATGGTCCGGTGAAGTTCTCGGAAGGGACGTGTCGCTGAACTTCTTTCCGACTTTGGATACTGTTGAGCGGCTGAAAGGTTCTCCGGATCCGTCAGATATTGAATCCTGGTTTCCATTTCTGAGCGTGGCAGGCAATCCGGTTCGCGGTGAACCGTTTACAATGGACGGTAGCAGCCTGCGCCAGTTTGAGGCCAACCTGCCGTTCAGAGTGGAAAATGATGAGGTTGTAATCCCTGATCCCGTCAAAGTCACAGCGCTATCGATTAACGCCGTTGATACGGAAAACTGGCCGCAAGTGGATCTTGCGATCAAGGCAGATGCCGTGGGCAAACCGGAATGGGTCGCTCAGCATTTCTCTGTACTGGAAAGAGGTGTTCGCAAGCCGATCAGGATAAACTCCACATATAGCGAACCCGCTCCGGTCATCGTTGTCGCCGATGTGACCGGCAGCATGGTCCACGACAATAAATACCAGATGATTCGAAAGATCGGGGCCGGTCTTGTGAGCCAGCTGAATGCAGGCCAACCTCTGGCAGTCATAACGTTCGGTGACGGTGTCCGTGTAAAGCGGCTTATGTCGCCATATGATCCTTCAGCCGGTGTGGAAGAGGAAACCTGGCAATCCTCAATCGGCGGCGATATGGATTATCTTTCAGCGATAGAACGGGCCTTGAATGTTATTGATGTCGATCTCAATAGAGGCGATGCTGCAAGAATTGTCCTGGTAACGGATGGTGATATCGAAGAACCTGATTCAGACTATGTGACGGACCTTCAGGAAACCATAAAATCCCGGTTTGCTGAATCAGGCGACGTCAGGCTGTTTCCGATCGGCATTGCCACGAAAGACAGCAAGTTTCTTTCGGAAATGGCGCGTGAAAGTGGTGGATCATTTTTCGCGATCAATCCTTCCGATGATCCGACAACACTTTACAACTGGCTCGGCAATGCCCTGTCCGGACAGATTCTTGTTTCCTATACTTCACAACTTGAAGACGCTGGCAATGTCGCTGACCTGAAAGTTTCAGTTGAAGGAAGCGAGCCTGTCGCAGAAGGTCAGTTCGTTGTGCCTGACTGGGATGGAAGCAACCCGGCAGCAATTGAAGTTGAAGTCGCAATCGGATCCAAAACGTTTTCACGGACTGTCATCGATCTTGATTCCGATCAGGCAAAATGGCGGTTGGCCGGCTCATATCAGCTTTACGCAACACCTGGACCCTATCCTGCAGAGATTACCGCCGCAAGTTATGTTGATACGTGGCTTAAGGCCCTAAGAATAAAAACGGGCAAAAAGCCGAACGAAAAAAACAGGAATTCAGCCTTGTCTTTCGGGCACGTCACCATGACCAAAAGCCATGCGTTGATGACCAGGCTCAGCCTCGACAATTCCACCCAACCGGACTATCCGCTCGTCTATGCGAACAAGTCTGCATTCGGAACCTCTCCTTCAGGGGTTGTTCGCGTGCGGTCGATTGATCATATGCGAACGGGTCTTTGGTCGCTACTGGCAAAAAGCAAGGCTGATGCACTTGAGGCCGGCCTTGCCGCGGCAAGTGCAGAGGCGAGGCTACTGGAAGGAGCAGAGAGCGTTAATGCAACTCTCTCGGCAATCCGCGATTCCCTGACAAACATTGACCTCTCTTCAGACGAATATGAATGGCTGAATGCGGAGCTTCCAGGCATTCTCAGTGGAGCCAATCCAATACAGGTTTTTGGGGCAAAGGACAGTTCAGCGGCCTCCTGGATATTGGATACCGACAACGGAAACGTACTTCCCTTCAACCGTTCGCATGGCTTTATCAGCAAAGGTGTAAATGTCGCCGAAGTCGCTGCAGAATTTGATCGTATAGACGAACTTTACGCCAGCATCGGATTTTGGGGCGGTGCCGCTGTGTCCGGCGCGGGGCTTCCATATACACAGCCATTCGCGGGATTGGTCGGCTTCCTGAGAACGCAAAACAAGATGTGGTGTTATTCCACAGTTATGATGGGATATGTCGCAAACGCAATTGAAAGTGAGGATGCCCTTTTAAACCAGAGTGTACCGGCCGCTCAGGCCAGCGCTGCCAAATTGTGCAAAATGAAATTCAATCCGGAGAATTTCGACAAGGCAATCATTGGTGCCATCGCTGAAGACTGGATCAAGGCATGGGTATCGGATGGCTTTGCTGCTGGCTTTCAGAATCACCTTTATCCGGCCGCGGCAGGAACCTTTGGTCCATACCTGGGTGTAAGACCCAATTCACCATGGGGGCAAGCCGTAGCAGGTATCTGGAATGGTCCAAAAGGCACCGCCGGCGGTGCTGGAGCATTCATATCCTCCCTGTCAGGGGCAGCAACCACTGAAGAACTTGTGACGTTTATCAATTCAATAGGCGTCCCGACATCATTTCCGGTAACCTCCGGATTTCACAAATCGATGGCTAACGCAGTAACATCCATAAACTGACGGAATTCAACTCACCGGAGGAAAATTTTTGCCGCATCACAATACCCGTATTCTTAAACGGGTGATCCGGTTCTTTTCGCGCTCCATAACGACAAAGCGTTTCTTGTAAAAGGTGAATGTCTGCTTTTCTTCGGGGATCATCTGCGCGGCATGGATCACAAGCCCTGCGACGGTTGTTGCTTCTTCATCGGGCAATTCCCAGTCCAGCGCCCTGTTCAAATCACGGATTGGAACCGAACCTTCAACGATCCATGAGCCATCTGCCTGAGGTGCAACACCGGAGACTTCTTCATCGTGTTCGTCGGCAATTTCTCCGACAATTTCCTCCAGTATGTCCTCGAGTGTGACCATGCCCTCCACTTCTCCATACTCGTCAACCACAAGCGCAAAGTGCGCTTTCTTTCTCAGGAAGGCGTTCAGTTGATCCTGAAGCGTTGTCGTTTCGGGCACAAACCAGGGTTTGGTGGCTATTCTCTTGAAATCCAGTTTCTTTGCATCGCCATTCTTGGCAGCCAGTGCACGCAGCACATCCTTTGAATGAATCAGCCCGATTATGTTGTCATTGTCTCCTTGCCAGATCGGAATTCGGGTAAACGGGCTGTCCAATAGCTGCTTTATAACTTTGTCTGCATTATCATCAATGTTGATCGTTTCCATGTCGGTTCGGTGGATCATGACATCCGACAATTCAAGCTCGTGCAAATCAAGAACCCCGCCGAGCCGGTCTCGGTCATCTTTGACCACCGATCCTTCCTGATGCAGTACCTCAACCGCACCGCGTATCTCTTCATGACCTGAAAGCATTGACTCTTCCCGGCCAATTGGAAAACCGACCATTCTCAACATCAGTCTGACAGCGCCAGTCACCAGCTTAGCGAAAGGCGACAACAAGAAAATTATCGGACGAAGAAATGGTGCAACGTTTACGGCAAACTTGTCCGCATTGGAAAGCGCGATTGACTTGGGCATAACCTCAGCAAAGATCACAACAAGCAAAGTCATGACTAGGGTCGCGATCGCAACACCGGCATCCCCGAAAAGATTGAGGAAAAGACTGGTCGCCAACGCAGAGGCAAGAATGTTGACAAGATTATTGCCTATCAGCAACGCGCCGATCAACTGGTCACGCTTTTCAATCAGCCGGGTAACCTGTCCGGCACGATGATCCCCGTTTTTATCTAGTTGATGCATGCGGGCACGTGACGCCGCTGTCAGCGCGGTTTCCGAGCCGGAAAAAAACGCCGACATCATAATCAGCACTAGGATCGCGAAAAGAATGAGCCATATGGCAGTAGTCATGAATTTAGCTGTTCGGTTAGAAACGCTGATACTTCTGAAGGTGGAACGTCATCGGCAATATAGGACTTGCCAATCCCTTTTGTAAGGATGAATGTCAGAGCGCCCTGTTTAACCTTTTTGTCCTGTCCGATGAAATCCATCAGGGTCTGAACAGTAGGCTTTTCTCCTGGTATCTGGCCGATGTCAGTTGGAAGGCCAACCGATTTCAGATGGGCTTCAACGCGTTTCACATCATCAATTGAGCACAAATTCATGCGGTTTGAAAAACGGTGGGCAAGCACCATACCGATCGCGACGCCTTCGCCATGAACCAGCCGTGAGCCATTATAGGCTGTGTACCCTTCCAGAGCATGACCGAATGTGTGCCCCAGATTAAGCAGGGCACGCTGCCCTTTTTCTGTCTCGTCCGCCGCAACAATCTCTGCCTTGGCTTTGCAGGATTCCGCAATTGCCCTTTCAAGGGATGCGCCGTGAGAAAAAACATCGCTGTGGTTCTTTTCAAGCCAACCGAAAAATTCAGGATATTTGATGAGTCCGTATTTCACGACTTCTGCATAACCGGCGCGGAATTCTCGTTTCGGCAGGGTTTTCAGAACTTCAAGATCAATCAGCACTTTTGCAGGCTGATGAAACGCACCGACGAGATTTTTCCCATGAACGGAATTGATGCCGGTTTTCCCTCCAACCGAAGAATCCACCTGGGCAAGCAGGGAAGTGGGAATTTGAACGAAGCGCATGCCTCTGCGAACCACCGCAGCGACAAATCCGGCAAGATCTCCCACTACGCCACCGCCGAATGCAATGATAACATCCGCACGTTCAAGCCGCAGACCCAGGACTTCGTCTACAACCTTTTGAAATGTAGGCCATGACTTGGAAGCCTCACCCGGATCCACCTCAATCGTGGAATGCTTGACACCAGCGTCATCCAGAAAGCCCCTAAGTGTATCGCCATGAGCCCGGTTCACATTCTGATCGGTTATGATTGCACAGCGCCCTTCCCGAGACAGGGTCCGGATTGAATCGCCAATATTCGAAAGCGCACCCTTGGCAATGACGATATCATAGGAACGCTCAGCCAACTCGACGCGTATGTCGGAAGAAACCGTCATCTTGTCGCTATATCCTCTTTGACATCAGAAAAACGGGACTGAATTGCTGCCATGACCCGATCTCGCATCTCGGCTTTGGTGCCCCCTTTTGAATGGACATGGATATCTGCAAGAGCATAGACAGGCTCGCGCTTTAAAAGAAGATTTGCAAGGATTTCACGAGGATTTCCGGTTCGTAGCAGTGGCCGTTTTCCGGGTCTGCGCCCGACCCGTTCCAGCAACAGTTCAATATCTGCCCTTATCCATACCGAGAGGCCCTTTTCAGCAACCGTCTTCCGTGTTTCTTCTGACATGAATGCACCACCACCCAGCGCAAGCAGGACCGGACCTTCATTCAATACCCGATCGATAACCCGCGTTTCCAGCCTGCGGAATTCATCTTCACCGAACTCTTCGAATATCTCGGCGACGCTCCGGCCAGCAGCTTCTTCTATTTCCGCATCTGCATCCTTGAACTCAAGACCAAGTTTTCGCGCGAGCATTTTGCCAATTGCCGACTTGCCACAACCCATCATGCCGAGGAGAACAATGCTGCGTCCGTCCAGCTCATCCAATATCTTTTGTGCAGCGGAACGCCGGCGGTTTTTCATGTTCTTTCCGGATGGTATATTTTTGGCCTTGCCTTTCGATACCATATTAAGTGCGAGGTCAAGTCTTTGGGCAGTCGGTTGAAATCTTTGGTTGTAATTTGCCACCGCGTTTTTCATAAAGAGCAGGTACATGGCTTTTTGGAGGATGAGGTAGGAATATGCCAAGCCTGTTAAGGTTGTTGTTTATTCTGGGTGTAATAGCCGGCCTCTTCTATGGAAGCATGCTGGCTCTCGTCGTATTTGTGGAGCCGACACCGAGGGAAATGACAGTTAAAATCCCCGCCAAGAGACTAAACCCGCAATAGGCGGGAGCGGTATCCGGAGTCCCGTTTGAAAGAAACCTATCTGGTAGAAGCTTTCCTTGAGATGATGAGCGCGGAGCGTGGCGCATCGGCAAACACACTGTCTTCCTATAGGCGTGACCTGCTGAACTACGGAAGTGCCGTCGCATCGAAAGACCGGACTTTTCTCAACGTCCAAACCGGTTTGGTTCAGGAGCATCTGGTTTCACTTGCAGAATCAGGAATGTCTGCGTCCACCCAGGCCCGTCACCTCTCGTCGATTAGGCAATTTCACAAATTTCTCTTTTCAGAGAACATCAGAAGCGATGACCCGACTGGCACGGTAGACAGCCCCAAACTTGGCCGCCCGCTTCCAAAGATCATGTCAGTGGAAGAGGTAGACAGCTTGATCGGAGCTGCAGAACAGACAGCCTTCGCCAAGAAGGGATCAATCGCAAAACGCATCAGGGCGGCCAGACTTTACTGTCTTATCGAACTCCTCTACGCCACCGGCCTTCGGGTAAGTGAACTGGTCAGCTTACCAGCTTCAAGTGCAAAGGCTTCTGGTAGATTTCTGAACGTCATCGGCAAAGGAAACAAGGAAAGAATTGTCCCGCTTTCGCGAAAAGCCAAACAGGCGATAAGCTATTATGCAGAAGTTTCAGGTGCACAAAGAACCGCAAATCAAAGCCGTTTTTTGTTTCCTGCCAGTTCAAGGGAAGGGCATTTCACACGTCAGGCATTCGCACGCGACCTCAAGGACCTGGCCATTAGTGCAAACCTTGATCCCGCAAAGATATCGCCTCACGTTATGCGCCATGCTTTCGCCAGCCATCTCCTGCAGAATGGAGCGGATTTAAGAGCAGTGCAGCAACTGTTGGGACACGCGGACATTTCGACGACACAGATTTACACGCATGTTTTGGATGAGAGGCTTAAGCAGCTGGTTGAAGAACATCATCCGCTGTCAAAAACCTGAAACATCAGACTTGATGAAGAACCATAATCATTTGGACGACCAAGCATGAAAACAGAAGTCAGCGAATTTCTGGTCCGCAAAGCCACGGCCGAGGATATCCGTTCAATGTGCAGCCTTATCAATGAGATCATTGATATTGGGGGCACAACCGCACACGAAACGCCATACACCGTTTCGGGATTCGAAAAGCACTATTTGAATCGCAGTACATTGATTGCCTGCCATGTCGCGGTCCAAGAGTCTGGAGCTATCGCCGGATTCCAATCCATGCATGCTAAATCGACTCTTCCTGAAAACTGGGCTGACATCGCAACCTTTGCTCGGGCAAAACCGAAAATTCGCGGCGCCGGAACGGCTTTGTTTGCGGCAAGCAGGGAATATGCTGCAAAGGCAGGGATCATCGCGATCAATGCAACGATCCGCTCTGATAATACTGCTGGCCTGGCTTACCACAAAAAAATGGGTTTTGAACCGTATTCAATCGAAAAGGGTAGACCCCTCGCTGATGGTACCCCTGTCGACCGTATTTCCATGCGGATGTTACTTTAGTTCCGGCGCTTAGACCTACTCGCCAGCAGCACGGAATGTTTCTGTTTCCGGCAATTCAACATATCCATCCCGTGTTTGGGGCGTCTTGATACCGAGCAGTTTGCCAGCGACCTGAGTGCGAAGAATTTGGGCTGTACCTCCGCCAATTGTAAACATACGGACGTCTCGATACATACGTTCCAAAGGTTCTTCCGCTCCATAACCCCGGGCACCAAACATCTGGAGTGAGTCGCTGACAACCTTGATCGCCGCCTCAGATGCAAAAAGTTTTGCACGTGCCGCCATCATCATTTCCGGAAACCCGTTGGAAGCTGCATCTGCGGATTTCGCTGCTTCATGCAACATCAGTCGGGAAGCATGAACACTGGCATCCATATCGGCAACCATCCATTGCAACCCCTGGAATTCTGCTAGCGGGCGTCCGAACTGCTGACGCTCTTTTAGATAACGTTTGGCATGTTCAAGCGCGCCCGCTGCTATACCCATCGCAACGGTACCGGCACCGACCCGTTGTGAATTGTAGGCACTCATCAATTCAGCAAACCCTTTGTGATATCCGGATTTGGGTAACACCGCGAATTTTTCGTCGACCTCAAGATTGTTGAAATGAAGCTCTGCTTCCGGCATCCCGCACAACCCCATTGTATGTTCCCGGCGGCGCACTTCGAAGCCTTTTGGTGCGATGCCATTGTCGGGATCACGATGAACGATGAACCCACCGATGCCCAGTTCAACACCGGATTCGTCAATCACCCGTGCAAAAACCAGATGCAGCTTGGAGACACCACCTCCGGTGATCCAGTGCTTTGTGCCGTTCAAAACATACTTGTCGCCCACCTTCCGAGCGGTTGTTTGCATTTCCGTTGCAGCACTTCCCGCTTGTGGTTCAGTTATGCAAATAGCCGGTTTGTCACCCGCCAGAACGATCGGAGCACAAAACTTCTTCTGCTCCTCCGAGCCGTAAGCCATGACAGCGCTTATACCGCCCATGTTCGCTTCAACGACAATTCGGGCCGTGAGGGTACACGCTTTTGCAATCTCTTCTATAACCAGAACGCAATCATAAAATGAGGCACCGAGACCGCCATATTCCCGCGGCAACGTCATCCCCATCAGCCCCGCATCCACCAAATCCGGAATATTGTCCCAACAATAGGTTCGGGTACGATCCCATTCACCTGCACGCTCCGCAAATACGGGTGCGAGTTCCTTCGCAAGTTCCTGTAACAGGTTCGGTTTTTCCCCGATCATTTTTCAGCCTCGCCTTCTTCTTCTGCCCGATTCTGATTATGACCGATTGTCAAATTCATAACAATCGAATAAGATTGAATATTAAGTTCACTATTTTTGTACTTATATGCAAACGAAGACTCTCCACACACTTGTCAGGATTGGCAGAACCGGCTCATTTGCGAGGGTTGCGGAGGAATTGAACACTTCTCTCTCAACGGTTTCAATGCAGATTAAATCGCTGGAAGAATCACTAGGCGTCACACTGTTTGACCGAACGTTTCGTCCTCCCGTGCTAACCCCTCTGGGGCGAACGATCTTGCAGCACGCTAAGAAAGTCACCGCAGCAGAAACGCAGCTGCTCAACGCCTGTGTCGGGACAAGTCAGTTAAGCGGAATATACCGGATCGGCTTCATTGCATCTGCGAGTGTCCGTCTCCTCCCTGAATTCCTTTCCAAAGCGCTGGTCGAAGCCCCGCTTGCAGAATTTGAACTAGAAACAGGTCTATCGGAAGTGCTTGAAGCCCGGGTTCTTTCCGGGCAATTGGATGCAGCGGTTGTTACAGCGTCCGGAGAACCGCAGAACGGACTGAATTACCATGTTCTGCGAGAAGAAAAACTGATGTTTGCCACGCCGGGCAAAAGCGTTGAGAACACACCCGAAGAACTGATCAGGACTATGCCTTTTCTTCAATTCAATCCGAACTCCGGCATCGGCAAGTTGATAGAAAATCACATGCGAGTTCTTGCAAGCGTGAAGACCGGAGAAGCGATCATGCTCGACAGCGTCGAAGCAATTATGGAATGCGTCAATTCTGGCCTGGGTTTTACACTTCTTGCAGAACCCGACATCCGGCGTTATGCGTCAGACGCGGTTCGATTGATTGAACCAACCGCAAGAACATTGACCCGACGGCTGGTTCTGACCAGTTCCGATAGTGAACCAATGGCACGTGATGTAGATCAACTGGCCAACTTGTTTGATCGGGAGTCTAAGGGATACTAGCGCGTGGTCACAGAAGTCATTTCCGGCTGCTTTCAAGCCACCTACGACTTTCTTTCAGCCAGTGACGGATTTTTGTCTCCAGTGCTTCCGGGGAAACCGGTTTTGAAAGATAGTCATCCATCCCCGCATCCAGACATTTTTCCATGTCACCCTTTATCGCATGCGCTGTCACGCCAATGATTGGAGTATGTCCACCGGTATTGATTTCCATTTCGCGGATTGATCGTGTGGCATCCAAACCATTCATTGTCGGCATGGAAACATCCATGAGTATTAATGAGGGTTTCAGATCCCAGTATAGGTCGAGGCCTTCCTTGCCATTGTTCGCTATCTGATAGCTCATACCCATGCCTTCGAGTATCTGTCCGAATACAATTTGGTTTACCTGATTGTCTTCGCAAACCAGAATATCAATCACAGCCGGATCACAAGGCGTGATTACCGATTCCGGTTGCTTAGAGACTGCTGGTAATGGATTAAGTTCAGGTTTGGGATCGCTGCATCTGGAAATCTGTTTCTGTGCGCGATCTTCCTGTAGCACTTCAATCAGCGTCTCCAGTAGCAACGCCTTGCGCGCCGGTTTGGTCAGATGAGCATTTATGCTCAGAGATGAAAACTTTTTACCGTCTTCTGTTTCATCTACCGATGTCAGCATTATCACTGGCATGTCAGCAAAATCCTGGATTGCACGCATCCGGTTTACAGCTTCACCACCGTCCATCTCCGGCATCTGATAATCCATAATCACGCAGTCGATCCCAAGATCGAGTTTTGTCGCTGCATCCAGAAACTCGAGAGCCTCCGAACCGCTCACGACAGCCGCGCATTCAAACTCCCAGGAAGTAAATTGTTCGAGCAGGATCGAACGATTGACCTCATTGTCATCGACGATCAGAATACGGGAACCGGAAACATCAACCGGTACAGCTTTCCTTGCGGTTTGTTCATGATTTACAGGGAGTTCAATTTCGAAGCCGAATACCGATCCGGAACCAACTTCACTTTCGACCCACATCCTTCCGCCCATCAACTCTACCAGTGAAGAAGAAATCGACAATCCGAGGCCAGTACCTTCATGCCGCCTTGTTGCCGAGGTGTCAGCCTGATTGAATTTTTCAAATATGGAATGGATCTCTTCAGCCGGAATGCCAATTCCGGTGTCTTCAATCCGGAACATCAACCGGGCAGTTCTGTCGAACCCGTCACCATCAGCCACTCCTGCGACGTTGAGGTAAACATGCCCCTGCTCAGTAAACTTGATGGCGTTTCCAAGAATATTGGTCAAAACCTGGCGAATCCTGCCCACATCTCCGATCATGATATCAGGAAGTGCGGGATCAATACGGACAATGAGTTCCAGATCTTTTTCCGCGATCTTTGAAGAAAAGAGCGTCGCGATATCATCGATTGCAGCCGACAATCTGAACGGTGCAGGATCAAGCTCCAGTTGCCCCGCATCAATTTTCGAGAAGTCCAGAATATCGTTGATGATGGTAAGCAAAGACGAGCCGGACTTTACGATTACATCGGTGAACATCTTCTGCTTGGCATCCAGTTCGGTATTGGACAGCAACTCCGCCATGCCCATTACACCGTTCATGGGGGTGCGAATTTCATGGCTCATGTTTGCCAGAAACTCGGACTTTGCACGGTCTGATGACTCAGCGTTTTTGCGAGCATCCTCCAGATAACGCTGGTCTGTGATATCGACCACATAGCCGATCAGATGCGTGACTTCACCTTTGGTATTGTAAATGCTCTGGGCGAAATCCGAGACATATCTGACTTCACCGGATTTGGTGATGATCCGGTAATCCATCCGAAAACCTTCTTTGGATTCCGATGCCTTCCAGGCGTTTTCCTCTTCTACAATGCGATCATAATCATCAGGGTGTGTAATATCGGCATCACTGACATCTCCGCGAATGAACTCTTCAGCGGTCCATCCAAAAATCTTCTCCACGTTCGCAGTTGCTTGGACTACAGGCCATTCACCGGTCACATTTTCCCAAAGGAAAACACACACTGGTCCGAACTGGAAAACATCCATGAAAAAGTGGTCCAGTTTCGGATTATCGGTTTGGATCATTCGAGCAGCCCCGGCAGACATATTGAAAACGTCACTGCCCGGTTATGAAAGAAACATGGTTAAATTTCCAATAACCAAACTTTCGGAAATACAAATACACAAAAATACTTCACATGGACCCGAAAACAGGGAATCAGTGCGCAATCCGGCGCATATGCGTTTCAACAACTGCCATACTCTCGATTTCCAACCAAAATCCTTGACTTTGTGAACACAAATCGCCAGTGTGCCGCGCAATCAGGGACGCATCCCCTTTTGTTGAAGATCCCCCCGTAAAGAACATAATTTCATGGCAAGTTATCTTGAGTTTGAAAAGCCTGTCGCAGACCTTGATGGCCAGATCAAGGAACTGCGGACAATGGGTGACGAAGACAAGACCGTCGACATCTCCGAAGAGATTGCACGGCTTGAAAAAAAGTCCAATGATCTGCTTAAGACTCTCTATTCAAAACTCAGCCCCTGGGAAAAAACTCAGGTTGCACGCCATCCTGACCGCCCTCATTTTACCGACTACCAAAAGGCAATGATCGATGATTTTACACCACTGGCCGGAGATCGTTACTTTGGAGAAGACCATGCGGTTTTTGCAGGTCTCGGCCGGTTTGATGGACGTTCAGTAGCAATCATTGGTCAGGAAAAGGGTGTCGATACTCAGTCCCGTCTGAAACATAATTTCGGCATGGCACGGCCTGAGGGCTACAGAAAAGCGATCCGGGTGATGGATCTGGCCGACCGTTATAACCTGCCGGTTATATCACTGGTCGATACTGCAGGTGCCTATCCTGGAATGGGAGCCGAAGCACGGGGACAGGCTGAGGCAATTGCCCGATCTACAGAAAAATGCCTGACCATCCAGGTGCCCCTGATATCGGTTGTCATTGGCGAAGGCGGTTCTGGTGGAGCAATCGCGATAGCATCCGCCAATCGCGTGTACATGCTCGAACATTCAATTTACAGCGTAATTTCCCCGGAGGCCGGAGCCTCTATCCTCTGGCGGGATTCTACAAGGGCGGAAGACATCGCCACCACCATGAAAATCACCGCCCAGGACCTTCATCAGATGAAAATTATTGATGAAATCATAGCGGAGCCGCTGGGTGGAGCGCACCGTGACCAAGAATCTGTCATCAACGCCACCCGGCAACAAATTGCCGATGCACTTGCAGAGTTTGAAAACGTGAGCGGCCAGGACATAAAAAAGCAACGCCAGGACAAATTTCTGGCAATGGGACGCAATCTCATCTGAATTCTGCCCCTTTTTCTTGTCACTGACGATTTCGTTACCAGCATCAGGTAACGGCTTGTCAACTAGGTCAAGTTATATAATCCTTGGAAATTGTTGTGGCACACACGGTCAGTGGATAGGCAAACGTGAAATCCAGAACTTCAAAACGCATTGCGGTCGTGTTTGCAGGATCATTGCTTGCAGCCTGTAACGGCGTGTTCGAAAGCAGCATCCCCAAACACGAACGGCCGGTCCCGGAACACCTCACCAAGAAGATGAACATCAAGGGAATGAGCCTTGGCGCTCCGATACTGCTGCGCATCTTCAAGGAAGAGAACGTAATGGAGGTGTGGAAGGAAAATCACAACAACCGGTACGCGCTGTTGAACACATACGAAATCTGCCAGTGGTCTGGAAAACTTGGCCCCAAACACCTGGAGGGTGACCGGCAGGCACCGGAAGGATTTTACCATGTGAACAAGGGATTGATGAATCCGAACTCGGATTATCATCTGTCCTTCAATATGGGCTTCCCGAACACCTATGATCGCGCAAATGATCGCACTGGTTCTTATCTTATGATCCACGGAGCCTGCTCTTCCGCCGGATGTTATTCCATGACAGACGAGTACGTTGAAGAGATCTACGCGTTGGCCCGCGAAGCGTTTCGCGGAGGCCAGAAAGCTTTCCAGATACAGGCCTATCCGTTCCGGATGACTGCGGAAAACATGGCCAGGAAAGTGGATCATCCTGATTTTCAGTTCTGGAAGATGCTGAAAGAGGGCAGCGATCATTTCGAAGTCACAAAACTTCAACCGAAGGTTGATGTCTGTGAGAAACGCTATGTGTTTAACCGTTATGCCGAAGAAGGTGTGAAATTCCGTTCGCGAGACGAGTGCCCACCGACCAAAATTCCGCAAAGCCTTGCCCTTGCTTTCAATGAGAAACAGGAATCAGATCAGAGCGTATTTGACAAAATCCTCAAGAAGACAGCGGAAAACCCTTTCATCAAGGCTGAAGACAAACCAAAGACGCTGACTGCATCAATCAAGGCTGACGCCACTGTTGGCGAATTGGGTATATTAGTTCCACAACCTGCCGTTGAGGATGTTCCTGCAGACTCTGTTCCTTCCGCTAATGAAGACATTGCAGAGAGCGAGCAGACTGTCGCGGCAGAACAACTAGAAGGCAACGACTTCAATCCGATCAGTGCCGAGGTTACCGGTCAGCAGGTACCGACTACAGATACCACCATTCTACCGCCCGAAGATGTCGCTGTACCGCAAAAGGCGCCGAGGCCGGGGACACAATCCTGAATCGGATTGAACTTACTCTAGCGGGCACCGCGAAGAGTTGCCCACGCAAATCCGCCAAGGAGAATGAAATATCCTCCATGTTTTACGGCTTGTGACCAACTGCTGGCTTGAGCAACAATTACGAAATCAAGAACTGTAATAGCTGCTGCAGCGAGCAGCAAAAGACCAAGCGCTTTCCGAGTATCAAAAACGATCATCAATAATGCCGCCAACGCGATACCCAGATTTCGTGCTGCGGTCGTCTGCATAAGCGCTAAATCTTTTAAGTTATGTATTTCAATCCCGAGGCTCCCTGATCCAGCGAGCGGAAACACGAGCCCGCGCAGGCCAAGAAATATGAAAAGCGCCACCAGAACAAGAAGAGAAATTGTCAATGATGATTGGATTGGAAGTTCACGTGGTGATCCGTTTTCAGTAGATAGCATCGTCATGTCTTCTCCATTTACCCGAACTTTAAATGGCATTTTTGCGCTTTGAATGTATAAATATGATGATTAAGACTTCAAAAATGATGATCATCTATGTGGAGCAATATCGAGTTATTCCTGATTGTCGCAGAGCATGGTTCCTTCACAAAGGCTGCTGAAGTCCTGGGAATTTCCGCTGTAACTCTTGCAAGGCGGATCAGTCGTCTCGAGGATGAACTTGGAATTACTCTGCTTTTTCGAGGGAAAACCGGGGTTTCGCTTTCTCCGGAAGGCCAAACTTTCCTGGATAGCGTTTCCCCGGTTGCCGATCTGCTAACAAGAACCGTGCTTGAGACTCAGAGAAGGACCAAGGATGCCCTCACCTCCCCTGTCAGAATTAGTGCAACCGAGCCAATCATCGCCGATTTTCTTGCTCCAGCCTTTTCGAAACTGATCGATAAGAATGTGGTTCCTGTTGAATTCAGGGTAGAAAACAATCCTGTCAATCTGGCACGCTATGAGGCTGACATTGCACTCAGGTTTGCCAGACCAAGTGGCGACAGCCTTCTGGTCAGGCGGGTTTGCACATTTAAAATGGGTGTCTGGAAGCACCCTGATTATTCAAGCGACAAACGTCCTGTCCGCTTTGTGGGATATGATGACAAGTACGGAGACATCCCTGAGCGCGTCTGGCTGCGATCCGCAGGCTTGGAGGACAAAATAGTACTTCAGACGTCAAGTTCGCGTAGCATCCTCGAAGTTGTGCGTTCAGGAGCAGCTATTGGAATTCTGCCTGTTGTCATCGCGACCGGTCACGATCTTCAAAGAGCCGACGGATTTCCGCCGGTTGCCCCGCGTCCATTGTGGATGATGATGCATCGGGACGTAGCAAAGAGAGATGCCGTGCGGCGAACTCGCGACTGGATTTTGGATGTTTTTTCAAAAGTCTCGTGACATCCAACGATGGCTACGAATTTTCAGTTGATCCTGGAACCAATCAGGCGAACCTACCATGACAATGTTTGTACTTCTCGCCTGAACCGCACGGGCAGGGCTGATTCCGTCCGACTTTGCCCCAACTGGCCATTGTATCCTCATCAACATCCGGCAAAGCGTTGCCTGCAGCGTCAAGTTGCTGGTGTTGCTCAAACATTTCCGGCATTTCTTCAACCGGCATGTTCGCCTCATTGACCAGTTCAACCCGCATCATCTGGGTTGTCACCGCATGCCGCAGGTTTGCAAGCATCGTTTGAAAGAGCTCGAAACTTTCCGACTTGTACTCCTGAAGTGGATCGCGCTGCGCATATCCCCGGAATCCGACAACCGATCGCAGGTGATCAAGATTCACCAGATGCTCGCGCCACAGGTGATCCAGTGTCTGAAGCATGATCTGCTTCTCAATGTTGCTGGTAAGACCGTCATCCAGACTGTTAAAACGTTCCTGTTTATCCTCTGCAGCCTTGTCCGAGGCTTCCACCACTCGGTCTATTATCGCTTCTTCATCAATTCCGTCTTCACTGCCCCACTCAACAATCGGCAGGTCCAGATTTACCTGTTCCAGAATGTCCTGTTGAAGATTGATGGTATCCCACTGCTCCGGATAGGCTTTTTCCGGTATATGCTTTGATACAAGGTCTTCGATAGTATCGTGGCGCATGTCGGTGATTGTTTCACTAAGGTCGTCGCCTTTCATAAGATCCTTGCGCTGATCAAATATCACCTTGCGCTGATCATTCATGACATCATCGAATTTCAAGAGGTTCTTACGGATGTCAAAATTACGGGCTTCAACCTTTTTCTGCGCTCTTTCCAACGCCTTGTTGATCCAGGGATGGACAATCGCTTCATCTTCCTGCAGCCCGAGTTTCTTAAGCATGCCATCCATTCGGTCAGAACCGAAAATACGCATTAGATCATCTTGAAGCGACAAGAAGAATTTTGAATGCCCCGGATCGCCCTGGCGCCCTGAACGACCCCGCAACTGATTGTCAATCCGACGACTTTCATGACGTTCGGTACCAATTACGTAAAGTCCGCCAGCTTCCTTTGCCTCTTCTTTGAGTTTGTCCACATCCGTGCGAATCTCGGCTTCCAGTTTTTCACGTTTCTTATCAGGTGTATCTTCCGGGATTTCGATGGCGCAGCGCATTTCGAAATTACCGCCGAGCTGGATGTCGGTACCACGGCCAGCCATGTTGGTCGCGATTGTCACCGCCCCGGGGACACCGGCAGCAGCAATAATCTGTGCTTCCTGTTCATGATGGCGGGCATTCAGAACCTGAAAATCCTTAAGGCCACTATTCTTGAGCAGGTCCGCAAGCAATTCTGATTTTTCGATTGACGTTGTGCCTACCAGAACAGGCTGGTTTCGCTCACGACACTCATTGATAAGCGCTGTAATGGCACGGTATTTTTCCTCAAAAGTCCTATAAACTTCATCGTGGTCATCGATACGGGCAACCGGGAGATTGGTTGGCACATCGGTGACATTGAGGCCGTAAATGTTTCCGAACTCTTCCGCCTCGGTCATGGCAGTACCGGTCATGCCAGCCAGTTTGTCATACATCCGGAAATAGTTCTGGAATGTAACAGAAGCCAGCGTCTGGTTTTCAGGCTGTATCGTGACCCGCTCTTTTGCTTCAAGCGCCTGATGCTGACCCTCAGAGTAGCGCCGTCCGGGCATCATTCGCCCGGTGAATTCGTCAATGATCACGACTTCATCACTGCGTACAATATAGTCCTTGTCCTTGGTGAAAAGCTTGTGTGCCTTGAGCGCATTGTTGATGTGGTGAACCACCGAAACATTTTCTATGTCGTAAAGGGATTCACCCTTCAGCAGCCCGGCTTCCTTGAGCAGGTTTTCAAGTTTCTCATTCCCGTCTTCCGTGAAGGTAACAGAACGCTGCTTCTCATCCAGCTCGTAATCATCATCCGCAATATTCGGAATGAACGCATCAATGGTAGTGTAAAGATCCGAACGGTCATCAAGTGGCCCGGATATGATCAGCGGGGTTCGCGCCTCATCAACGAGAATTGAATCAACTTCATCAACGATCGCAAAATGATGGCCGCGTTGAACCATGCTTTCCAGCTCAAACTTCATGTTGTCACGAAGATAATCAAAGCCGAACTCGTTGTTGGTTCCGTAGGTGATGTCGCAAGCATAGGCTGCCTGACGATCAAGATCTTCCATACCCCCAATAATTACTCCGACGCTCATTCCAAGAAAATTGTATATCTTGCCCATCCAGTCGGCGTCACGCTGGGCGAGGTAATCGTTCACGGTGACAACATGCGTGCCCTTGCCGGGCAATGCATTCAGATATACCGCGAGCGTTGCAACGAGCGTTTTACCCTCTCCAGTGCGCATTTCCGAGATATTGCCGCCATGAAGAATCATTCCACCTGCGAGCTGGACATCAAAATGGCGCATGCCAAGTGCCCGCTTTGAGGCTTCACGAACAACGGCAAATGCAGGCACCAGCAAATCATCCAGCTTGGTGTCTTCGTCCAGCAACTTCCGGAATTCTTCCGTCTTTTCCTTTAGCTGCTCATCCGAGAGTTTTTCAAATTCGGGTTCAAGTGCATTGATTGCAGCTACCTTGGGCTGCAATGCCTTGACTTCGCGGTCGTTTGCCGAGCCAAAAATCTTGCTAGCTATTGCACCAAATATGCCCATATGGCCTCTCGATTCAATGTTTCTTTCCGGGGTGCTTTATCAGCGAACGGAGTGAAATGAAATGTTCCCGGTCCCCAAATTGCAATCAAAACACAAATGTGAGTTGGCAAAACTGGACGTTCGAACAATGGACAGATAAGAGGGGGTAATAGCTATGTCAACGTCATTACCCGATACGCGTATCGTCAACACTGCGACTACCATCAAAAAGGTGTGTTGCACATGAAAGGATTGAATATGTTCACTGAAACCCCTCGTTCCATCTGTCTCTGGCTGGTAGCGGCCCTTTTGGTTTCCGTTTCAATGCCGGTTTCTGCTTGGTCTCAGGAACCGCAAGACAAGGTTGTGGCGAATGTGAACGGCGTTGAGGTTACGGACCGCGAGTTGTCACTCGCGGAAGTGGACATGTTGCAGCAATTTGCCGAAACACCTGCAGATCAGCGCAGGGCTGCAGTACTCAATGCACTGATCGATATCAAACTACTGGCTGCCGCCGCAGAAGAAGCAGGCCTCTCGGACGATCCCAATTTCAAGGCGCGTATGGCATTCAACCGGGCCCGCCAGTTGCACAATGACCTGTTTCAGGAAAAAGTTCTGAACATCATCACAGAAGAAGAGATGAAGACCCGTTACGACTTGGAGATTGCCGACTTCCCGTCAGAACCGGAAATTCGTGCCAGACACATACTGGTGGAGACCGAGGAAGCCGCAAGAGAAGTCATTGCAGAACTTGATGGCGGTGCAGATTTCGCTGAACTGGCAAAGACAAAATCAACCGGCCCCAGCGGACCAAGCGGTGGCGATCTGGGATATTTCGGACGCGGCAGAATGGTTCCCGAGTTTGAGCAGGCTGCATTTGACCTGGCAAAAGGAGATTACACAAAAGAGCCTGTTAAGTCCCAGTTTGGTTGGCATGTAATTATCAAAGAAGATGAGCGTGACAGCCAACCTCCTTCATTTGAAGAAGTGTCAGAACAGATCCGCCAGATTGTCGCCCGGGACAAATACTTCCAGCTTACCCAGGACGCACGAAAGAAATTTCCGTTCGAAATTCTGGACGAGGATTTGAAAGCCAAGCTGGACGCATTACAGTAAGTGATTCCGATGTCTGCGGCAGTTGACTGAAATGAATACCAAAATCTCACCCCTGGCACCTAAGGCCTACCCTGATATGCCGCCCATTAATGGCGTTGAGCTTGCCGCTGTAGAAGCAGGTATCAAGTATTCCTGCAGAAAAGATTTGTGCCTTATCAAATTCCAGAACACTGCCAATATAGCCGGAGTTTTCACAACGTCGCGGTGTCCGTCAGCCCCTGTGGACTGGTGTCGAAAACATCTCGCTGGTGGAAAGGCAAACGCAATCGTAATCAATTCCGGCAATGCAAATGCATTCACCGGAAAAAAGGGACTTGAGGCGACAGCACTCACAGCGAAAGCGGCTTCTGAAATTCTGGATTGTCCCGAAGAAACAGTGTTTCTCGCCTCTACCGGAGTGATCGGCGAACCTCTGGATACATCCGGATTTCACGAAAAGCTCTTGAAAGCTGCACAAAGCCTTCAACCGGACGGATGGAACGAAGCCGCCCGGGCCATCATGACAACCGATACTTACCCGAAACTGGCTACACGACAATTCGAGGTTGACGGAAAAATGTTCAGGTTAAATGGTATTGCCAAAGGGTCGGGCATGATTGCACCGGACATGGCAACCATGTTGGCTTTTCTGATTACGGACCTGCCCGTGAGCAGCGCAATTTTGCAAAACCTCCTGACCAGGAATACGGACATTACATTCAACGCGGTAACCGTGGATAGCGACACCTCAACCAGCGACACGGTCCTGTTGATGTCTTCAGGAACAGAACAACCGATTACCGATCCGTCAGACGTCCGTCTTCGCGCCTTTAAAAAAGCGCTTAAGGAAGTAATGCACGAACTTTCCATGCTCCTCGTCCGGGATGGAGAAGGTGCTACCAAACAGGTCTGCATCACAGTGACTGGCGCAAAAAGCAAACGATCCGCTGGTAAAATCGCCAGGGCAATTGCGGATTCACCGCTCGTCAAGACCGCAATCGCCGGTGAGGATGCCAACTGGGGCCGCGTAATCATGGCAGTTGGGAAAGCTGGAGAACCAGCTGACCGCGATCTGCTGACCATCCGGTTTGGCGATATTGTAGTGGCAAGCAACGGAGAACGTGATCTGGACTACAGCGAAGAAGAGGCTTCGCGCATCATGAAAAACGACGAAATTGACATACATGTTGATCTAGGCCTTGGAAAAGGTGCTGCAAAAGTCTGGACCTGCGATCTCACCAAGGAATATGTTGCCATAAATGGCGATTATCGTAGCTGAATCTCAGGCATCGAGGATTTAGGAGCATTTCATGCCATTTTTGGCTCAAGTCAGGCGTCTGGAAGCTGTTAGCTTTCGCTCTTTTCCATCAACATCAACACACTACGATGGAACTTGGGCCGTGCGACTTACCGCAGGTCATCCCGCAAAAAGGCTCAACTCCGTAAACCCGCTTGATCCGTCCGACCATGCCTACATTGATGCCCGTCTTGAACTCGCCAAGCACAAGTTTGAAAGCTTCGGACGCGAGCTCGTTTTCCGGCAATCGCCCCTGGCTCCTCCGGAACTCGAACACTTGCTTGATGACAGGGGTTGGGAGAGGTTTGACGAGAGTATCGTCATGATGCTGGATCTGTCATCGACCGACCTAAGCAAGGAAGTAGATCACGTTCCAATGCGGGATATCGGTTACTGGGTAGATTCTTTTTTGCACCTTTCATCTGAAGCCGCAAACACAAAGCCAGGCCTGGTTGAAGTGATTTCTTCCATTCAGCCGATAAGCGGTTTGTTCGTGAAGAATGTCGGTGAAAATCATGTGGCAGCAGTAAGGTGCGTCCACGATAACGATCTCGCCGGAATTTTCGATCTCGTAACAGGTGCTGAACACCAGCGCCAGGGTCATGCAAGAAGCCTTGTCGGAAGCGCACTCAAATGGGCTAAGGGTTGTGGCGCACGCTCTGCTTGGCTTCAGGTGGTGGCTGACAATTCTGCAGCGAATGAACTTTACAAGGGGCTGGGTTTTCAGGAGCTGTACCGGTACAGCTATCGCAGGGCACCCATAAAGGCAGCTTGAGAAAAGACTAAGATGACAGAAACCTTACCGATCGTACTTGTCAGCGCCTGTGCACTGCTTGATGCAGACAACCGGGTCCTTATTGCACAACGCCCTGCAGGGAAGTCTATGGCAGGACTGTGGGAATTTCCCGGCGGGAAAATAGAAACGGGCGAAACCCCCGAGCAAGCACTGATCCGCGAACTGGAAGAAGAGCTCTCAGTTACGACCTGGGAGAGTTGTTTGGCACCGCTTTCGTTTGCCAGCCATGCATATGATACGTTTCATCTACTAATGCCGCTTTTTGTTTGCAGAAAGTGGGAAGGCAGGCCTACTCCTAGAGAAAACCAGCTCTTGAAATGGGTAAGAGCAGCGGATTTGCGCAAGTACCCGATGCCACCTGCCGATGATCCTTTGATTCCTGCGTTAATGGATATTTTATAGATTTGTTACAAATTTAAATATTACGGCGGGCGAAATTTGCGAATTTTCGTCTCCACCAAAAACGCAGATTCGGGGAATACGTGATGCAAAACCAGAAAATCATGCTTATGCTGAATAAATTCCGGCGTAATCAATCCGGGGAATCCACACTCCAACTTACGGCATTTTTTAGCGCTTTGGCGGTGGTTGTGGCGCTAATGGGGGCTCCAGTGCTCGAAAAAGCGTCTCAGGAATACGCTGAAAACCGCTCGTTTGGTATTGATCAGACAATTACAGGCTCTGTAAATAAAGCCAAACGATATACTATCCGCAAAAGCATTTTGGATGAGCAGCCAGAGAAAAAGTGAATATCAGGCACCCGATTCATTAAACTGATAGTATTCGAATTAATACATTATTATTCATCCCCATTTACCAGAGCTTTAAACCATATCCGTAAAGATTTACGCACAGGCGAAAAAGGATTGTTTGATGATCAGGGCAATAAAATTTTTAAGAGATGAAAATGGTTCGACTGCCATTGAATACGGATTGATTGCTGCATTGATTGGAACTGTCATCATCGTTGGAATTTCAAATGTTGGTTCGTCTACCGATGCGATGTATAACAACATCACCGACACAATCGCGGCAGCCACGAGCTAATATCCAAGAAAATCCTGCAATCGGTGTTTTGCACTGCCGGGCTTCAACGCCCTTTGTTGCGAAGCATCGGGAGACCATCCGCTTAAAAACACCATTTCATACGTAGCCCTTATCCTGCCGTCCGGATCAGAAAATCTTTGGCTATAAATACGCTCTGCGCGGTCGAACAGGTCACGAGGACCAAACCCGGACTTCTCAGCGAAACTCGCCGAAACACCCATTGCCCGAAGATCATCTATCAGTGTTTTCATCGACGAATACCGCACTGTGAAACTCTCGGTATCAACAACAGGAAGCGCGAAGCCTGCGCGTTGCAACAAACTTCCCACCTGACGGATTTCTCCGAATGGATCTACCCTCAGTGACACAGAGCCGGTGAGTTCGGTTTCTGCCTCTATGACCGATTGCCTCAATTCATTGAGTGTCTGAGCGCCAGGAAGTGCGGCTAAAAACAACCCGTCAGGAGCAAGGGCCGTACGGATTTGCAACAATATACCGGGAAGATCATTTGACCAGTGCAGACCAAAAACCGAAGTGGCGAGGTTGAGCGAGCCGTTTGAAAAAGGAATGGTGTCCGGTAAACCCACAGTATTTGCCGCAGAATTCACCTCCCCGGGAGTTGTTCCCCATTCCTCGGGAAATGATATCGAAACCACATTTCCCACATTGGCTGCATCGTGAAGAACGCTGCGCATACGACCGGATCTGCTGAAGACATCGGCTGCCATCTGAAATTCACGGTTTGTAACATTGAGCCGTTCTGCAAGAACATCGGCAGCAATTCTGGCCAGAAAATCTGCGTCCGGCTTTGCTATCCGGTTCGCACGACGGATACCGGCAACAAGTCGATCATAACTGAAAAGCTTAGGCGGACTCGTGTTTTGCATACATTCCTATTATGATTTCTCCATGCAGGTTTCCACGAAAATATCGGAATTTGGGCAAAAGGTCCGTGCGTTCTCTGACTTAATTTCGGATGTGATTGTACCAAACACCTGCCTCATCTGCGATGTGTTTGTGGATCAGCAGGGAGGCTGCTGTGCCAGTTGCTGGTCTAAACTGGCATTCGTTCATCCGCCACTCTGCCCGGTTATGGGAACACCTTTCAGTGTTGACATGGGCAAAAACTTCCTGAGTGCCGAAGCGATCGCCAATCCGCCGCCATTTCAGCGATTGAGAACAGTGCTGATATATGATGATTTTGCCAGAAAACTTGTTTCACTGATAAAATACTCCGACAGGACTGACCTCGCTCCCTGGATCGCCCGGTGGATGCAGGTAGCCGGCAAAGAGCTGCTTTCTGAAGCTGACATGATACTTCCCGTGCCCCTGCATCACGCACGATTGAGAAACAGACGATTCAATCAGTCCGCAGAGCTGGCACGACACATTGGAAACTTGTCAGGCGTTGCTTACGAACCTGAAATCCTTATCCGGCGCAAGGCAACACGGCAGCAGGTCGGCCTCACGGAAAACGAACGCGAACGAAATGTCTCTGGTGCATTTTCGGTTCCAGAGCGGTTTAAGCCTCAACTCAGTGGAAAAAGCGTAATATTGTTGGATGATGTCTACACCACCGGAGCAACGGCAAAAGCGGCATGCCGTGCCCTCAAACGGGGAGGAGCGAGTAACATTGATGTGTTGGTCTTCGCAAAGGTTGAATCCGGTGCCCTTTGAACCTTATATGCGTTACCAACGTAAAACCGGAACAAAATCATGCCAGAAATAACCATTTATACCCGAAAATTTTGTGGGTTTTGCAGTGCCGCCAAGGCCCTGCTGAAATCCAAGGGCGCTGAGTTCAAGGAGCTCGATGGCACATGGAATGCGGAAGTCAGGGATGAAATGATCCGCAAATCCAATGGCGGACGTACATTCCCACAGATTTTCATAGGTGAGAAACATATCGGCGGATGTGATGAATTGCATGACCTTGATCGGGCGGGCAATCTGGATCCCCTGTTGCAGGGATAGCAAACATGCGCGTGGCTGTCATACAGATGCGTTCCACCACATCCATCGCAGACAATTGTGCGACAATGGATGAGCTGGTCCGCAAGGCGGCCGATCAGGGTGCTACCTATATACAGACGCCTGAAATGACGGGCATCCTTCAGAAGAACCGCAAGGGCCTCTTCGTTGAAATAACATCACAGCAGGATGATGTTCTGGTTGGTCACGCGGCCGACCTGGCCGAAGAGCTTGGAATCTGGTTGCACATTGGTTCGCATGCAGTCCTTGTCGACGATCAAAAGGCGGCAAACCGGGCTTTTTTGTTTTCTCCGGCGGGCGAACTCGTAACGACATATGATAAAATCCACATGTTTGATGTGGATCTGGATAACGGCGAGAGCTGGCGGGAATCGAAAGTTTACAGACCGGGCGACCGGACCATTGTTGCAGACACAGACTCTGCCCGGATTGGCCTTTCAATCTGTTACGATGTAAGATTTCCTCATCTCTACCGCGAGCAGGCCCTTGCCGGCGCACAAATTCTTTCAGCACCGGCTGCATTCACCCGCCAGACCGGCAGAGCTCACTGGCATGTTCTGATGCGCGCAAGAGCAATTGAAAACGGTGCGTTTATGATAGCCGCTGCCCAGGGTGGCGATCACAAAGACGGCCGCGAAACCTTCGGCCATTCACTCGTTGTTAATCCCTGGGGTGAAATCATAGCTGAAATTAAAAGCGAAGAACCCGGATTTGCACTCGCAGACATCGATATGGGGGAAGTGACAAAGGCACGCAGCAAGATACCCAATCTTGCCAATGGACGCGAATTTGTGATTGAACATATATCCGGAAAAGCAGAGGCAGTTGCGTGATAAAATATTCGCTCATTTGTGATCAGGAACATGCGTTTGAAGCCTGGTTTGGCTCAAGCGATGATTATGACAAGCAGCGAAAACGCGGTTTTGTCGAATGCCCAACCTGTGGGTCCAAAAAGGTTTCCAAATCGCTGATGGCACCGGGCGTTTCCGGCACCCGCAAATCTGCCGACAGAAACGTCCCAATGGCAACCATGCCGCAACCGCAGATCCCCGCCGAAATGATGGATCAGCTTCGCAAGATTAAGCAGCATGTGGAAGCCAATTCGGAAAATGTCGGCGACCGGTTTCCCGAAGAAGCCCGTAAAATTCATTATGGCGAGGCCGAAGCGCGCGGGATTTACGGTAAAGCCAGTCTGGAAGAGGCTTCAAACCTCGCGGAAGAAGGTGTCAACGTGATGCCGATCCCCGAACTTCCGGAAGAAAAGAACTAGAACACATCCAGGATGTTTGGTGCCTGAAGTGCGAAGCAGTCACTGGCCAAAATAGGTGCTTCAGGGATATTTCCGATGCCGGCTGTTAGCAAAAATCTATGCTGCTATTGGCGAAACTGGCGCGCAAATGATCAGCAGCGGCTTGTACAGCCTCGGAAGGATCATCACGAACAAGCAGCCCAAGTGCATATTCTGCCAATTCGGGCATTCCCTTTTTAGAACAGGCTTCAACAATGTCCCCGCCGAGTGATGAAACAGGAAGAGGCGCGACGGCAAGATCGGATAATACGGCTGCTTTCTGCCCGCCAATATATGCGCTGCGAAAAGCGATCCGATATTCGCGGCCAGCGCGGTCGAGGGCTTGCAATGCCGCGCTCCGCCAGGCACACCCCTCCTCCCAGACAGAGATGGGAAGCGGCGTTTGTTCTGCTGCCACCCCTCCTTTTCGCGCCGCCCATACAAGCTTTTCCGTGACCAGGCGCTCAGCCAAATGATCGTTTTCATAACCAGCGTCACAAACGATCACAGCGAGATCAAGCTCTCCTTTCCTTGTCTTTTCGATCAGATAAACAGTGTTCTCCATCATCACCTCCACAACGATCGAAGGGTGGCTCTGATTGAACTGGCGCAGCATTCCTGGTAACAGCCGTTCGGCGAAATCGTCACCCGCGCCGATCCGTATTTCGCCGGTTATGTCCGGCGAGATAAATTTCGAAATCAGATCGTTGTTAAGAGCGAGGACCCGTCTTGCGTGTTCCAGTAACAATACACCATCGGCAGTCAGGGAAACCGACCGGCTGTCGCGTTCGAACACCGAACGGCCAATGATCTCCTCAATCTTTTTTACTTGCATTGAAATCGCAGAGGGTGTTCGAAACACCTTTTCGGCAGCAGCAGAAAAGTTGCCGGTTTCAGCAATCGCAACAAGTGTCTTGAGCAAATCCAGTTCCAGCAATGGATTCGTCGATACTTCTCTTACATTCATGACTATCTTTCAATTTTTCTGATAGAAACTGTCATATTTATTCGTTTGATTGAAGCACGAATACTCCCCATTGTCTACTTCAGATGAAGAAACAGGAGTATCTCCCATGAGCGTCGAAACATTTGAAACTGTGATCCATGAATGCGGCCAACGCAACCAAAATGGAGACAAATTCCAGAGGCAAAGAATATTTACATTCGTCAGAGAGGTTTTGCAGAACTTCAGAAACGCGTTCAAACTGAGACGTCAACAGCGCATTGATCGCGATGCTTTCAGCAACCTGCTTGCACTGGATGACAGATCACTTGCGGACATTGGTGTGACGCGCGATCAGGTGATCTGGGCCAGCAAGCTTCCGCTATCCGTAAATGCAGCACTTGAAATAAAAGCGTTGAAAGCAACCGGCAACCACATCAATGGCGGATGACTTTAATTTCCTGTTTACCATAGGGACCGGATTGGTGTTCACAAAACTGTCTTCTGGCTCGATATTTGCCGGTAGTTAACAAGTTTATACCATGATGCTTTCGACGAAACAGGAAAGTGGGTTATGTCCAGAAGCACCTCAGCGATAAAGTACAATTTTTCAGCCGGAACGTTTCATGATACGGGCCTCGTTGATGGCATTGGCCTCCAGCTCATGAAACTTTCGGCTAAAATGACCCGGCCTATGGAATATGCAGGCATGTCTGTCGCACACCGCCTGTTGCGCTCAGTTCTACCGAGCCGCCGGAGAATTGAAACAGAACTTTTCCCGGATACAAAGTTTGTATTCCCGTATGGTGATGCATACTGGGGAACCCTCCTCGACAATTCATGCCTCTACTCGCCTGAGTGCGAGGAATTCTTGATGAGCATCAGGGATGAGGATTATACATTCATTGATTGCGGGGCAAATTATGGCTACATGTCCGCCATAATCACCTCGGATGCATACGGCAACAAACCTTCCATCGCTATCGAGGCAGATCCCGGAACATTTGAGATATTGCAGGAAAATGCAGCAATCAACGATCACCGATTCAAGATCATGAACAGGGCCATTTTTTCCAAAAGCGGGGAAATGGTCAACATGAGCGGCGCAAAACACGAAGCACGTTCAATCCTGGATGACGATGGCAACATGCATCAGGGAAACGTGGAAACACTCGCGCTTGATGACCTGATTGATTGGATCAAGGCGCAAGGGCATGAGAAGGTCATGTTGAAACTTGATGTTGAGGGCGTGGAAATCGATGCCATGAAAGGTGCCACGAAGCTGCTGGATACCGAGTTGGCAGTTTTTTATGAAGACCACGCAGCCGATAAGACCCATGCGGTCAGCAGGTATTTTCTGGAAACACTCGGCATGAGAGTTTTCTATCCGGATGGAACCCGCTGTCGTGAAATCAGAAACATAAACGATGTTTCAGATTTCAAGGTGCATTCGCACATCGGATATGACTTCATTGCCACCAATAGCGAACCCTGGCTGAAAACCATCCGGGGTGACTGATCAAGCTGATTAAATTGCCGGCAATACATCAAAAGCAATGCATTGGCGGTCTTCGTCAGATTCAAACGGAATCGTGTGATGAAACAAGGATGAGGGGAACAGAACCATATCCCCCGCTTTTGGATTGTGTTCCTTCGTCGGAATTTCATCAAGTTCCTTGCGATAATCGTATCCATGCAGGCTGAAGGCAATGGCCCCTTCATTGCCGTTTAATTCCTTGGGTGTTTTCAAATAAAGCACACCGCTCACCCAACCGCGGGTGTGAATATGGGGCTTTTGGTATCCGGATTTAACAAGCTTCACGTGCCAACCGTTCAAATCGAATTTCTTGGGAAAATCCCGGATAATCCCCGCATCGCGATCACTAAGCTCCACCTGGTATTCAGCAAGATGATTTCGTATCAGTGCTTCAAGTCTGGCAAACACATCTCCCTGTTCGAATAGATTGCCGTGTGTCTGAAAGCCTCCCCGGGTTGTGCGGTTTTCCCACACCGCAGTCACCTTCTCCGCTTCTTCCATTAGTTCCGAGAGGAATCCGGGTTCAGTGTCCAGGAATTCATGAATGTTCCGGATCGAAACATACTCAAGTGGATCAGGGGCAAACGTGTGGGTTTCATCCACGTTATATTGTTGCGACACGAAAGCGCTGAATGCTGCTGCTCTTAGGTTTTTCGGCTCAGTTTCATTCAAACTGCCCAATCTCGCGATCAGGTCTTCGTTTTCTGTACCCATCTGATGGGTCAGTTCGAGAACCCTGACCCGGGTTTCTTCAGAATCAACTTTGCTGAATGCTGCTATAGCCTCGGGGTAACGTTTTTCTCTTGTGTGGATTGTGCCGAGCTCATAGTGCGCCTCACGGTTTTCCGGATCAAGTTTCAGAGTGGTTTCGAAGCATTTTTGAGCTTTCTCATCATTTCCCAGATACTTGTAGGTAACACCGAGGCTCAAATGCCCGGGAGCATATCGCGGCATCAGAAACGGAATTTTTGAAAGATACTTTTCGGATTCTTCATATCGCCGCATATCGCGTAGCGCCGCACCCAGATTCCTCAACGCTGGTACAAAATCAGGTTTTAGCGACACAGCCTTTTCATATACTTCAATTGCTTCCTCAAACTGCTCAAGTTCAAACAGGGCAGCTCCAAGATTGTTGAATACATCAGGGTTGTCCGGCTTCTTTTCAACAACGCTTCTGAACCTTGAAACGGCATCATGGACCCTGCCAAGATTCATGTACGCGATGCCGAGATTATACTCTCCATCAACATAATCCGGTTTCTTCTTCAGCAACGCTTCAAGGGTTTTGGCAGCGCCCTGCATGTCCGACTGGGCGAGTTGTGCACCACTTAGCAAATCGTACAAGACAAGAGCATCAGGAAACTTCCTGATAAGTTTGCGGGCCTTGGATTCAACCTGTGTGTTCTTTCCCTCACGCAAAAGCATCATCAGATTTTGCACATCAACATGCTGCAATTGCTTTCCAGATTTGGCAGGCATGACAGGTCTTTGGGCCATGTTGCTTATCGTCCCTTGATTTCCGCTAATCAATCGCTAACGTGAAAGCGCCGCTTGATCAAGCAGACGCACTGCGTTTTCGCGGTAAATACAACGAGAGCAAATGACAGAGATCAAGGCATACATATTCGATGTTTTCGGCACAATTGTTGATTGGCGCACCGGAGTAGCAAACGAAGCCGAGCGGTTCTTCATGACCAGGGATATTGAGATTGATTCCGCAGACTTTGCTGACCGGTGGCGTGGCAAATACCAACCTGCAATGGAAAGAATTCGATCCGGAAACCGCGGTTATGTGGCGTTGGACACATTGCATCTGGAGAATCTGGACGAACTGCTTCTTGAGATGGGTATTGAAAGTGAAATATCAAATTCCGACAAGCTGATACTTAACCGAGCGTGGGAGAAATTACCGCCCTGGCCCGATAGTGTTCCGGGTTTGAATGCGCTTAAGAAAAAAGCCATAATCGCACCATGTTCGAATGGTTCCATTGCGCTGATGACACGATTGGCGAAGTTCGGCAATCTTCCGTGGGACTGCATTGTTGGCGCGGAGATCGCAAACAATTATAAACCCCATCCCGATGCTTACATCAAATCGGTCGCCGCGCTCGGGCTAAAACCCCAAGAAGTCATGATGGTTGCAGCACACAACGATGACCTCCTTGCAGCAAGAAAGAATGGACTGAAAACGGCTTTCATTCCACGACCTTCAGAACATGGTGAAGGGCAGACCACCGATCTCAAGGCGACCGAACAATGGGGATACACCATTGATTCTATTGGTGAATTATCCAGGCTCTGAGCAGCGCTGGTTTTTTACCTATTGAAACCTCCAAAAAAATATTCTGTCAGCGTAATTTTGTGATTGCATTTGCGACACTTTCTGCCAGTGTCGCTGATGCGATAGTTTCGGGAGGACATACGCATGAACCATATGGCGGTTTTAGAGGAAACCATCGAACGGCCTGCCAATGTTGACTGCCGATCGATTGTCTTTTTTCTCGTTCCTGACTTTTCCATGATTGCATTTGCAACAGCGGTCGAACCCTTGCGAATTGCCAATCGAATGCTCGGCAGGGAATTCTACACCTGGCGGCTGGCTTCCATGGAAGGACTTCCGGTAAGAGCATCCAACGGGGTGGAAGTATCTGTCGGAACCAGCTTGAAACAGGAACGCGACTCACTTGCAAGTTCACGCAGACCGTCCAACATGTTTTTATGCTCGGGAATCAGCGTCGAAGAATCCGCAAACAAGTCCCTATTCGCCTACATCCGGGAAAACAAAAACAGTGGCGTGGTCGTGGGAGGATTGTGCACTGCAGCTTTCTTGTTGGCGGCAGCCGGTCTTCTTAAGGGAAAAAGATGCGCGATTCATTGGGAAAATCTTCCAGGCTTTGCAGAACATTTTCCCGATGTGGACGTCTATGCCGATCTTTATGAAATGGATGGCAACACCTGGACCTGTGCCGGCGGGACTGCCGCACTCGACATGATGCTCTCGATGATCGAGGCCGATCTTGGCGAGGAACTTGTTAACCGCGTGTGCGAGCAGGCATTGACTGACAGGGTGAGAAATCCGAATGACCGTCAACGGCTGCCACTGCGTGCCCGGCTCGGAGTTCAGAATGCGAAGGTGCTTTCTATTATCGAGTATATGGAAGCCAACATTGCAGAGCCGCTTCAGCTAATAGAAATAGCGGACTTTGTCGGCCTCTCGCGGCGCCAGATCGAACGGTTGTTCCAGCAGCACATGGGACGTTCACCCGCCCGCTACTATCTGGAAATCCGTCTGGATCGTGCACGCCATCTGCTGATGCAATCCACCATGCCGGTGGTGGACGTTGCAATTGCTTGCGGTTTCGTATCCGCATCGCATTTTTCGAAATGCTATCGGGAAATGTATGGAAAGTCCCCGTTACAGGAGCGGACTTGAGCAACGACAATTAATTGTCCCTGAACCTCACCACGATGAAGTTCTGAACCGGAGCGATACTTGAGTAAGAAAGTGCTGGTCGGCCAGAGTACCAGACTTGTGTCGAACTCCCGCCATCCAAGGCAACTGCAGCATCGCAGCCAAAAAAGCCACCTTCATCTTTAGCACGCAAAACCCATCCGGCTTCGTACAGGCTCATGCCAACACGTGTAATCAGCACGAAAATAACATCGCCATTTTTCAGCTTGCACAAAAGCGTCCGGTTCTTGAGCTTGCCAAGATCACTCCCCATTGACCACTTGCCGCCGGATTCCATAATCATCGGTTTTGTCTGAAGAACATCTTTGCCATTCTTGGGAATACCCGCATGCGTCGCCCGTAGTCCAAGATCGCCATCATCAATCTCTACCAGCCCTCCGGCTGATGGCCAGCCCTTGGAAAATACCGTACCAGCCAACCGCAAATAGCCGACAGAGTAGAGCTTTCCGGCCTCAGTCTGGGCAAAAAATCCACCATTGACCGCCAATATCGCACCTTCGCGTTCACCTATGTCTTTCGCGTAAGATCCCGTCTCAATATCCTGTAAGACGACATCAATTGAAAACTGTTCTGGTGATATCCGGTACGTTGTAATGACCATTCCATCTCTGGTTATGGTCCTTAAAACGTCAATACCCTCGTCCTGGCGCTGCCAACTTCCCTGTTTGAGCGCATTTACAACCTCTGCCGTCCTCTCAGGTACCGCAAGATCCAGCGCATACGAAGCGTTCCATACCAACAGGCCAATCAAGGCTGTAAACAGCCTTACACATAACCTAACCAAAATTCCCATTCCCAAAAAATTCCAAGAATGGGAGGTTACCGCCATGCAGGAATTTCGGCAAGCAGAAGAAATTGATGATCACAGAAAGCCCAGGCCTTTGGAAGCGGGTTGATAGATTTTCGGAACACAGACTCCTGACAAACGGCCTGACCGGAGAAATAAACCAGCCTTTGCCAATTGTGGAACCGTCAAACTGTTCAATCTAATAATAAATGTTAAAGTGCCATCAATCTTCGGTCTGGAAAGTTGATGTCAGCCATGAATCCCGATTCTAACGACAAAACGGTTTCGGCCGCAATGCTGGCGATCGGTGACGAGTTGCTTTCGGGAAGAACACGGGACAAGAACATAGGACATTTGGCAACTTCCCTCACACTGCAGGGGATTGATCTGAAAGAAGTACGTATTGTTGCCGATGAAGCAGAGGACATTGTTGCCGCCCTTAATGCACTTAGGCAGAAATATACTTACGTTTTCAGCTCGGGGGGCATCGGGCCAACCCACGATGACATTACCGCAGACGCAGTGGCATCAGCATTCGGGGTTGCAATTGATTATGACCCCCGGGCAATGGCAATTCTGGAACCCTACTACCGAGAGCGTAATCTGGATTTTACGACCGCAAGAAAACGCATGGCCCGAATACCGGAAGGTGCCGATCTGATTCCCAATACTGTCTCCATGGCACCGGGTTTCATATTGCAAAACGTGCACGTGATGGCAGGCGTACCATCCGTTTTCCGGGCGATGCTGGAGGAAATATCGCCAAAGCTTGAGGGGGGCATGAGAATGCTTTCTGAAACGGTCGAATGTGAATTTGGCGAGGGAACCATTGGCGACAGGCTTGCCGATATCCAAAAGAACAATCCGGATACCTCAATCGGCTCATATCCTCGGTTTGACGGTGAACGCTATTCAACCCAGATCGTGATACGCGGGCGCGACCAGGAAAAGATAGACGACGCAGCAGAACAAGTGAAAACCTCGCTCGTCGAGCTTCGTGACTGACAATTCATAAATCTGTCGCAAGCATTAAACTAAACCGGTTCAGCATAGTTCAGCATATATTAACCATCGTCTTTCACGCTTCCACTACGGAATTAATCTGGTGGGATGGCTCATGCTGAAAAGATTTTTTAACTCAACTGGCGGCTCGACAGCAATTGAATATGCAATCATTGCGGGGATAGTATCAGCAGCAATTGTAGTTGGCGTGTCCGATGTGGGATCAAGCGCAGGCAAGATTTACAACAAGGTCGATGAACAGGTGAGCACCCCGGGTTAACTTCGTTTATTCCATTATAAACAGGTCTGTATCATCAGGCCTTCCACCCGCAGCTGTTAGCATCGCATGCACCTGACCACGATGATGCGTCTGGTGATTGAACATATGCGCAACCAGTTTCCCGGCATTTAAGGTAAAGTTCTTTTTCTGCGATCCGGAATACCAGGTTAGTTCCCCATCAAGGTAGCTCTGCGAAACACGAGCACCCCACTCGATAATGGCTTCATCCATTCTTTCTCTTTCTGCTTTCAAATCGCACCAGTCATCAATCATGGACAGCGACTCCATAACTCCGCCCGCCACGGGTTTTGGCATATCTGCAAATCGGCTCATCCAGATCTGGTCACCCCATAACAAGTGACATAGAGTTTCGTGAATGGAATGAAAAATCGCACCACGATCCTTCCGGCGCTCTTCCAAGGTCAATCCGTTAGCGACATTGTACAGGCTTTGGTTCTGCCACTTGTTGTAACGTGACATCATTTGCACAAAAGACGGGGTGATCATTCTTGCACTCCTTTGAAATTACTCTTATTCAAGCCGGACATTAAGAGAAATCCGCAAAACGAGTACAGCATGACACAAGCATCCGACAAGGCGTTTCCTGTTTCCTGGGATCAGTTTCACCGAGACAGTAAAGCACTGGCATGGCGACTTTCAGGCATCAGTCAGGCAAACGGAGACTGGAAAGCAGTTGTTGCTATCACACGCGGAGGCCTCGTCCCTGCTGCTATCATAGCGAGGGAACTGGGGGTTCGGAACATTGAGACGATTTGCATAGCATCCTACCATGAGTATAAGGATCAGGGCGAACTGGTTGTACTAAAGACGATTTCGGACAGGATTCTGGAAGAAACAAATGCGGGCGAAGGCGTTCTTGTCGTGGACGACCTTACGGATACCGGAGCAACCGCCAAGAAGGTGCGCGAGTTCTTACCGAATGCACATTTTGCAACCGTTTATGCAAAACCTTCAGGAAGACCTACCGTTGATACGTTCGTCACCGAAGTTTCTCAGGACACCTGGATCTATTTTCCCTGGGATCTTGATTTGTCCTATTCTGCGCCGATATCAGGCCAGAAAGACGGCTAATTTGCGTTGACCACCCTCAATATCAGTCTTTGGATAGTTCTCGGCACCGTCATGATCAACATGATGGGCGTTGGCATGATGTGGCCGATCCTTCCCACCCTAGTGGAAGAACTGACAGGCGGTAACGTCTCGGATACAGCGGCAATTTACGGAGCGATAGCCGTTGTATTCTCACTCATGCAGTTTCTCTGCGCACCGGTTATGGGAGCGCTGTCTGATAAATACGGTCGCCGTAAGGTGATGCTGATCGCATTACTGGGCTTGGGATTTGACACCCTGCTTCTGGCGTTTGCTCCTTCAATTTTGTGGGTGTTCATCGGCCGCGCACTTGGTGGGGTTTTTGGTGCCACCTATTCAATCGCCAGCGCCTATGTCGCAGATACAATGGAGCCGGAAGACCGTGCGGCAGGTTTCGGAATGATTGGAGCAGCATTCGGCATAGGTTTTATAGTAGGCCCTCTGATTGGTGGTTACTTCGGATCAATTGACACCCGCATGCCGTTCTATTTTGCGGCTGCCCTTTCATTTCTCAATTTCATATTGGGGTATTTCTTTCTTCAGGAGACATTGCCGGAAGAAAAACGCAATTCCGATAGCCTCAAGGGCGCAAACCCGTTCGGCACGCTCAGTTTCATCACCGCAAATCAAACCTTGCTTCTGCTTGGCATAACCTTGTTGCTCGTTAATGCCACACAACGCGGTATGGAAACCATCTGGGTCATCTTTACCGAACACAATTATGGATGGGATGTAAAAGAAGCTGGAGTGTCACTTGCGGTGGTGGGCATCTCTTATTTCATTGTACAGGGTTTTCTGGTTCGGCCAACAATTTCAGCCCTTGGTGAGGCCAAGACGGCTGTTATAGGACTGCTGTTGTGTGCCGCAATGTTCCTGCTGCTGTCTTTCAACACTATCCCGCTCGTAGCGTATCTCGGAATACCCCTTTATGCGCTTGGGGCCGGGTGTGCAGGCCCTGCACTGCAGGCTATTGCAACCCGTTACGCGGATCCGAACCAGCAAGGCCATTTGCAGGGAGCACTAACATCCATCGGCGGAATTGCAGCCATTGGTGGTCCCGCGCTCTCGGCTGCAAGTTTCTCATATTTTACTGCGGAAAATGCGCCGATCGATTTCCCCGGGGCATATTTTCTGCTCGGCGCTATTGTCTTTGTCATCACCTCGTTGCTCGCAACAGCAATCGGTCGGCAAATGGCCAAAACCGGTTGAAGCCTCACAATCAGACAAATATGCGTTACATGTGATTTTTGCCGCTGATTTGAAATCGCTGGATGGGTATCATTGTGACATTGAAATGGATTAGAGCCTCATGATCTCCAAGAATAATGTTAAACAAAAACTTCGTACACACCTGAAGGAATCAGTCGCCAAAGCGATTGTACTTGTTGTTTCGGCACTCGCTTTCTCAACCAGCGGTCTTGTCAAAACCGCCGGGGCTGTTAACGAAGACTGCATTGGCAACATCCCCTGCCAGCTTGGCGATCGCAGCTACCACGTACTTCCTCCCGACAACTGGGATGGCAAATCTGCTCTGCCCGTCCTTTTGCACTTTCACGGTTGGGGTAGACAGGGGCCCGTCCCGGTCAACCATCAACATATCGGCGGGGCGGCCCGCAAGGCAGGCGTTCTGCTGATCGCGCCCAATGGTCTGGGAAAATCATGGGCATTCTGGAGAGCCGGTTCCCGGGACACTGATTTTGCCAAAGAAATTCTGAAAGATGTAAAGAAGAACTATCCAGTTGATCTCTCGCGAATCTATGTTTCAGGCTATTCTTGGGGAAGTTCGATGGCGTGGCGGTTTTCCTGTGAAGCCGGGAATCATGTGACTGTGCTTCTGGGCATTTCCGGTACATTTTATGATCAGTCGGAAGACTGTGATACAGGTCCTGTAGAAGTCCGCCACGTTCACGGATTGAAAGACACCGTCATGGATTTTCCGTACGGCCCCAACGGCGAAGAGACCGGCCCGGTGCGGCTCTGGCAGCGCATAAACGGTTGCACCGCGGAACCGACCGGCAATGGCAGCTGGGAAACCACGCAGAAATTCACTCACTATGTCTGGGAGAATTGTTCTTCAGGGAAATCGATCCGTCTTGATGTACACGGAGGCGGTCACTGGATCGCCAAAGGCTGGCTTGCCAAACAACTTGAAGAACTCGTTGGTGAAGAGACATCCTCATAAAGCCTGCCGGCGATAAGCGCCGGCAAGGCAGTCTGATTAAATTCCGGCCTTTGGATTATCTCCAGCGGATGTTCTCCCGACTAAGCTGATCCACTGAGGTAACACCCATCAGCTTCATGCCGCGTTCGATCTCGGCATGGAGATTACCCAGGGTCTTCTCGACCCCGGCCTGCCCTGCAGCCGCAAGAGAATACAGGTACATACGACCACCGGAACATGCCTTTGCACCAACTGATAGTGCCTTCAGGACGTGCGTGCCGCGCTGGATTCCGCCTTCACAAATCACGTCGATCTTGTCGCCAACAGAATCGCATATTTCAGCAAGCTGATCGAATGGCGTACGGGAGCCATCAAGCTGCCTGCCGCCATGGTTGGATACCATGATGCCCGTACAACCGATATCAACGGCTCGTTTTGCATCTTCCACGCTCATGATGCCCTTCAGGGCAAAGTGACCGCCCCAGTCAGAACAGAGTTTTTCCGCATCTTTCCAACTCATTGACTGGTCAAGCATGTTTGAAAAATACTCGCCGACGGAAACCGCCAGATTGGTACCTTCAGATACATGTCCAGACAGATGCGGCATATCGAATTTGGGCTTGGTATAAAAATTCCATGCCCAGGCAGGATGCATCGCAAAACTCATCATGCTTTGCATGGTAAGTCTCGGTGGTGATGTGAACCCGGTATGAAGGTCCCGTTCCCGGTTACCTCCGGTAATCGTATCAACCGTCAGGGCAAGCACCTGAAACTTTGCATCTTTTGCCCGCTGCATCAGCGCATCATTCAATCCACGGTCCTTGTGGAAATAGAACTGGAACAGTTTCGGGCCATCAGTGATTTCGGTAATTTCCTCGACGGTTACGGTGGCCAGCGAAGACACGCCAAACATGGTTCCAAACTTTTTAGCTGCACGAGCTACGGCACGTTCACCATCGTGGTGAAACAATCGCTGCAGGGCAGTCGGAGCACAATAAAGCGGCATGTCTAGTTTCTGACCCATGACCTCGACGCTCATGTCAATTTCATCGACGCCGGCAAGAACGTTTGGAACCAGATCGCAATCGTCAAATGCCGATGTGTTGCGACGATAAGTGATTTCATCATCGGCAGCACCATCAATGTAATGGAAAATCGGTCCCGGCAATTTCTGCTTTGCCAACAAGCGCATGTCCTGCACATTGTGACAGTCTTTCAGTCTTCTGAACATTGAAAACTCCAGTGAATATTCACCGACCTTGTCTTGCAAATGTTGCGAATTTGCAAGTTCAAACACTTTTTCCTTTTTGGAGAAAATCAGATTTATTTTATCCACAATGCAATGGGTCCAGATTCATAAAAGACGCTGCCGAGACCATTGCGTGACGTATTCAAGATAATAAGGAATTTGGGTATTTCGTACCACGCACAGCAGCATTGACGATATTTTTTGTGCTGAACGAAGTCGAAGCGCACAGTTTGTTAGAATAGGGGAAAGTCATGGCAACCGTAGAAGAGCTGAAATCACAACGCCAGGCCTGTCTTGAGGCAACTGCGGGTGGGCCCCCAGCACGAACATCGAACCAGTTTTTCGGGGTTGGACCCATTACTGACATCACTGTTGATGAAGCGGACAGCCGTAAGATGCGCTTTGAATTCGACAGGTGGCTGGAAAATACCTATCGCAAACTTGACGACAACGGCAACGATCTGGGACCATTCACATCTTCGGAAATTGGCCGTTCCATGCACCGCGGTTATCCTGCTGATGCAATTCTGCTGGACATGATGCGGGAAATCCATCGTTACTTCGGTTTTCAAAAATCCAACAAAATGGCAGTTGGCCTCGGCGGTGGGCACTCTGGATTTACCGTGTGTGCAATGCATATGATGAACGCCAATGATGCGTCACAGCATGTCTATATCGACACTCCAGCACCTGAATCGGAAGCAGCCGGTACCGGTGGATTTTTCCGCCAGTCTTGGGGTGCACAACTGATCGAAATGCAACGTTTCGCTGAAAACGGCGATGAAAGCCGCTTGCACTTTGCCGAGAAGGAAGGAACCGTTCCTTCCGCTGAGCGGCTTGTGGAGATGGGCATCAAACTGTTCATCGGTGTCGGCCATGAAACAACCGGCGCAACAACCTACACTTACGAAGACATCACCAACCTGCTTGAGTGGATTGACCGTGACCCGGACAACCACCACGCAGTTATTGACGCTACTTCAATGCTGGGTGCCATGCCCTGGGAACAGTCAGTCGTTGAGGCGGTAACAGCCAAATGCTCGATGTTCATGCCGTTCCAGAAGGCAATCGGCGGCATTTCCGGTTACTTCTGCTGGTCGATGACACCGGCCTGTTTTGAGCTGACAGAGAACAATCAGAAAGACCCTGCATGGGCAATCCCGCGCCAACTTAAAATCGTCGTACCGAAAGATCCGAAAAAGCCTCTCTCAGGAGAAAAAACGGCATCACTCGGTCCGGTTTACGATCCGGCTGAAAACAAAATGCTGGGTGGCATCATCAATACATATTCCACACTTGCATTCGCGGAAACCACCTTCGGATTGCTGCGGACCGAAAAACTGGTTGGTTCCGTGCAGGACATGAATGCCCGGTCGGTTGCCAACCGGCAGGCAATCAACGATTGGGCGGAAAAGGATGACCTGCTCGACCTCGGTGTGGAAGAAGTTGAGCGCCGGGGCGCAGCCGTTACCCTGATCAAAGTTACCGATCCTGATGTCACCGATGATGCGCTGAATGCTAAACTCATCGCACGCTCCAAACAATTGCTGGGATATGAAGGCCTGACACATCCCAATGGCGACTATGAGCCCGGCCTTGATGTTGCTCGCTACGTAAACACATTTCCAGGTACACCAGGTGACTATCGCGCCTGGATTGGCGGCATGCGTACGGTTGATGACATCACCGCATTGCTTGAAAATCTGAAATACTGCTACTTGCGCGCCAAACTGGTCACCATTGAAGAGATGCTTGCCGAACAGGGCGTGACCTTCGAAAGTGCTTCTGGCGATCGGTCAGAGCGCAGCCGCAAAGATGAAGCCAACAGAGCCTATAAAGTGCTTGTTGCTGACCTCGTGGGCCTCAAATTCGACAGTAACGGCAATCCTGATCATTCGGAAGTAAAGTCATATATCCAGGAGCAAGGCGGTACCTTCCATGAATCCTTGTACAAGGATGGTGACACTCTCGCACCGGGAATTCATTTCTTCTATCAGCCCGATCTTTCACGCGAGGATGAACTGCTTCCGATCACGAAAGACGGTCAATATGATGCAACGATTGTTGCCGCGACATTCCTTCCATCAGACTCCAGGTTCTGCGAAGGCGGTGTAAGAATTGGCGCTGGTACCGGCAACATGGGTTCCGGCTCCTGGGGTGGCGGAAACGGAGACGGCGGTGAAGCGCCGCTTATGAACACGCCAAGTTTCAACAGCCGCGCAACCGCCCAGATGGCGATGAAAGCCCTGCTGAAAGTAATGCCGAACCTGGATGTTGAAGCTCTCCACGCCCGAACCTGTGCTGGAAACTTTGATACCGGTAAAAACCTCTGCGAATATCCAACCGAGAAAATCGAGGGAAAGACCATCGGTGTGATCGGGTTTGGAAACATTGGGCGTGAGGTTGCGTGTCTCGCAAAAGCCTTCGGTATGCAGGTCCAGATTTATGCAAGACCCCATCACAAGGACTGGATCGAAGCTGAGGGCTTCACCTATGCTACCTCTCCGGTTGAGGCTGCAACCGGTGCTGATGTTCTGTCTCCGCATACCGGCCTTGGTCCACTCAATGCCGATACCGGTAAGTTTGCCAATGATTCCGTGATCAATGCCGAAGTAATGAATGCCATGAACGATGGCGGGATCATCATCAACTATGACCGTGGCGAGGTGGTTAATGCTGATGCTCTGGATGCCGCTCTTGCATCAGGCAAGATCAGTTACGCAGGCGTCGATGCCGATCTTTTCAAGAATGCCGAAACCGGAGAGCTTTCAGGCCCGATGGTGCCATACCTGGCGCTTTACGAAAAACACCCGGACAAGATGGAACTGTTGCCCCATGCAGCAGCGGATACGGAGCACGTTTCGCGTGTTGAGGGTGCAAAGCAGGCGGTTGACCAGATCCTGGATTGCATTCGATACAGGTCAGTCATGAATCTCAAGGGTGATCTGCCGGATGGATACACAAACGCCGGTGCCGTAACCGTGAATGGTGTTGGCAAGGTTACGCCAAACAAACTGGGGTCAGCAGCCACTGATACGGAAGCTTTAACCGCGATCCGCGATGCGGCAGAGATGCTCACAGCTCATTGGGCTGCCATCTCTTCCACCAGCGATGCTGATCGTCGCGCAGAACTTATAGAGCGTTATGGTTCAGAACTCGTCAGGAGCTCAAACACTTACATCAGCCTCATTGAGAAACTGGGGCTGAAGGGCCCATATGGCTAAGCCGTATTTTCAGGCGGATTTCAGCTGCCTGATCCGTGTTCTGACTTCACGCAGTTGCTGTCTCAACTCCTGCTGAAGACGTTGCCTTGTCTGCAGCGGCAGGCGGCTACCTGCCTTCCTCAAATGATCAAGGCTCTTCCTGAGTTGCGCCTCATAACTTTGCAATCGTGCAATCTCGCGATTGTTGGCAGGTTTGGAAGTCTCCTTCGCTCCTGTTTCTCTTTGCGACTGACTGCCTGAAAATTGGTTCCCATCCAGTTCAATGGATGCGGTTACTTCGCTTTTTGGTTGGCCGATTGTGCTCAGCATTGGCGTACTGATTTCATCACGCACATCAACCCTTAGCTTGTTTTGATTTATCCTGATGCGCACCTGAGCGGTATTCCTGCCGGAATTTGCGTTAATCAGGGCTGCGATCTCACCCTCGGCGCGGGGGCCCAGACGAAACAATCGGCGTCCATCGACCGCTGCATTGTCAAGGCTCGTTTGCAGATTGCCTTCTGCACTGGAAATGCGGGTGTAATCGATTCCGACACCGGTCAGCATCATCAATGGCAATATGAGGATTGCCGCGAGGATGGCGATGTTACCACGTCTGTTTTCAAGGAATTCGTTTAGGAGATGCATCGTTCAATTACCTGCCTGTCTGCAGGATAGCTCAGATGCATTCCTATAGCGTGAACATGTCGGTTAAAATTTTAGAGAATTCGTGTGAAATCGGTTCAGGCTTTCGGCCCGATCATCTGTTCTGGCCGAACCACTGCATCAAATTCCTCTTCCGTCACAAAACCGAGACCAATCGCCTCTTCCTTGAGGGTTGTACCATTTTTGTGGGCGGTTTTTGCAATGGTGGTTGCATTATCATATCCGATTGTCGGAGCAAGCGCCGTCACCAGCATGAGCGATCTTTCCATCAATGATCTGATATTTTCCTCATTCGCCTTTATCCCAACCACGCATTTGTCTGCAAAGCTTATGCAGGCGTCGGACATGATGCGGATGGACTGCAGCATGGCATTTGCCATTGCCGGTTTATAGACGTTCAGTTCAAAATGCCCCTGGGTTCCAGCCATCCCGATGGTTGTCTGATTGCCCATCACCTGACAACACACCATTGTCATTGCTTCACACTGTGTCGGATTGACCTTTCCCGGCATAATGGAAGAACCCGGTTCATTTTCCGGCAACGAAATCTCACCGAGGCCGGAGCGCGGACCTGATCCAAGAAAACGCAGATCATTGGCGATCTTAAACAGTGACACGGCAACTGTATTGATCGCGCCATGCGCATAAACGTATGCATCATTCGCTGCGAGTGCCTCAAATTTATTGGGCGCAGTACGGAACGGCAATCCGGTAATGTTCGCTACCTCTGCAGCGAAATCTTCCGCAAAACCAATTTTTGAATTCAATCCTGTTCCAACGGCAGTACCCCCTTGAGCAAGCTCGTAAAGCCCGTCCAGTCCCTGTTCAATTCGACGGATGCCATTTCGTAGTTGTGCAGCATATCCGGAAAATTCCTGCCCCAGTGTAAGCGGCGTCGCATCCTGGGTATGGGTACGTCCGATTTTCACAATATCAGAGAACGCTTCCGATTTCGCTTCAATTGCTTCTGCAAGATGGTTTAGTGCTGGAAGTAAACTCGCATTTATCTCGCGTGCGGCTGCAATATGCATGGCTGTCGGGAATGTATCGTTGGACGATTGTCCCATGTTCACATGGTCATTCGGATGCACAGGATCTTTCGAGCCAATTACGCCACCCAGAATTTCGATGGCGCGGTTGGATACAACCTCGTTGGTGTTCATGTTCGATTGTGTTCCCGATCCGGTTTGCCATACAGACAGCGGGAAATTGTCATCGAGTTTTCCGTCTATAACTTCACCTGCGGCATCTTCAATGGCCTTTCCAAGTTCAGCTGGCATGATGTCCATGGCCATATTCACCCGTACGGCTGCTTGTTTAACCACGCCCAGAGCCGAAACCAGGGGTACCGGCATGGTTTCCGTTCCAATCGGAAAATTGATCAGGGATCGTGCTGTCTGTGCGCCGAAATATTTATCTGAAGGTACTTCAAGAGGACCAAAGGAGTCTGTTTCAGTACGGGTGTCTTGTGTCATCAAACATTTCCAAAAGTGTAAGGGCTTTACAATTTATCTAGTGGATATCGATGGGGATTGCCACACCCATCGCAGATCAATCAATCACAATGTCCAGCGCGACCAGTCTTCCACGGTTCCCCGCATCTGTGAGAGTTTGCCAGGTTTTGTCTCCGAATTGGTTGGTTCTGAAGGAAACAGAAATATTGACCCCAAAAGAATTTCATCTTCGGGGATGCCCAATCGCCCGAACACCTCTCCCCTTCGCAATATGCCTCCACTCGACCAGTAAGAACCAAGTCCCTCATCATCCACAGCCAGAAGCACCGATTGAACAAATGATGATGCGGCCGCAATATGTTCCATATTCCGAATGGTACCTGCAAACACCGTTATCGAATCTTCTGTCTGGTCAGGACTGATTGTATCCGGATCCGGCAACCAGGTAACCTGGAGAAGTGCTTCCGCAGCTGCAAGCATATTGGGTACTTTGGTGGGATCCCCGGAAGCAATCAGCGCACTCATCAATTTCCGACAACCGACCGAATCGAGCTTGTAACATCGCCATGGTACCGGAGAGGTGAGACTGTTCTGGTGAATTCGATCACAAGGCTGATGAAACGGTGCATTACCAGCAGCTGCCAACAATTTATCGATTCGTTCCCGGCTGATGTTCCCACCCGGTTCAGGAGCAGCCGGGTCACCAATCATTTTGACCGTTCTTCGCTTTCGGAGAGAATCCAACATGGTGCGCTATTTAACCTATCTGGATGAAATGTGAACTTTGGAATGATTTGCAACCATTAACCAGTTTGCTATAGGTCAGCGCAATAATGTTCAAGAGTGATAATCTGCTCTTCCCCCTTCAGGTATTCAGAGGTAATTTTCATGACAAAAATCAAGGTAGAAAACCCGGTCGTCGAGCTGGATGGGGACGAGATGACCCGCATCATCTGGCAGTTCATCAAAGACAAACTGATTCATCCCTATCTTGATATAGACCTGAAATATTATGATCTGGGGATCGAAGCACGCGATGCCACAGACGATCAGATCACCGTCGATGCAGCCAATGCAATCAACGAATACGGGGTTGGCGTCAAATGCGCGACCATTACACCCGATGAAGCACGCGTTGAGGAGTTCAACCTTAAAAAGATGTGGCGCTCACCCAACGGCACCATTCGAAACATCCTGGGCGGCGTAATTTTTCGCGAACCGATCATCTGCAAAAACGTGCCCAGATTGGTTCCGGGCTGGACACAACCGATTATTGTCGGCCGACATGCGTTCGGCGACCAGTATCGTGCTACTGATTTCCGGTTTCCGGGCAAAGGCAAGTTGACTGTAAAATTTGTTGGTGAAGATGGTGAGACAATTGAACATGAAGTTTTCGACGCACCAGGATCCGGTGTCGCAATGGCAATGTATAATCTCGATGATTCAATAAAGGATTTTGCCCGCGCTTCGATGAACTATGCATTGTCCCGGGGAGTTCCCTGTTACCTGTCGACCAAGAACACAATTCTGAAAGCCTACGATGGTCAATTCAAGGATCTGTTCCAGGAAATTTACGAAGCGGAGTTCAAGGCTAAATTTGAAGAAGCGAAGATCTGGTACGAGCACCGTCTGATTGACGATATGGTCGCTTCAGCGCTTAAATGGTCCGGTGGATATGTGTGGGCGTGTAAAAACTACGACGGCGATGTCCAGTCAGACACGGTTGCCCAGGGTTTTGGTTCTCTCGGCCTTATGACTTCTGTACTTTTGAGTCCGGATGGCAAAACCGTGGAAGCTGAAGCAGCCCACGGCACCGTCACTCGTCATTATCGCCAGCATCAAAAAGGCGAAGAAACTTCGACGAACTCGATTGCCTCCATTTTTGCCTGGACACGCGGGCTTTCACACAGGGCAAAACTCGATGCCAATCCTGAACTTGCCAAATTTGCTAAGACCCTTGAGGATGTGTGTGTGGGTACGGTCGAATCCGGTTACATGACAAAAGATCTTGCATTGCTGATTGGTCCTGATCAACCCTGGCTCTCGACAACCGGTTTCTTGGACAAGATTGATGAAAACCTTCAAAAGGCTGTTGCGTGAATGAAACCGGCAAACCGATCCTGTATGGCGCGGAATACAGCGTCTATGTAAAAATTGTCCAACTTGTTCTCGCCGAAAAACACATCGACTACGAACTTGTATCCGTTGATGTGTTTTCGGATTCCGATATTCCGGATTCATACTTGAAGCGAAGTCCGTTTGGGAAAATTCCATCATTTTCGCATGCTGATGTTGAAATATTCGAAACCAGCGCGATTGTGCGATATGTGGACGAGACATTCCCCAATCCTCCGCTGATGCCAGAACTTCCAAATGACCGGGCACGTGTAAACCAGATCGTTTCAATCATCGACAATTATGCCTATCCATCCATGGTCTGGGGAGTTTACGTCCCTTTGGAGGATGGAAAACCCCTTGATAATGAAACTGGTGAGTTCGGGGAAGCGATTACTTTGGCGGAGACTACGCTTGATGCACTAGCCCGATTATGCGGTTCTAACAGTCCATTTGCGGTTGATGATCGGATAACATTGGCAGATTTTTATATGCTTCCCACCTTCTTTTATTTTTCCAAGACCGATGTTGGCCGGTCATTGATTAACGGAAACTCCCGCATCTGTAACTGGTTTAATGCACTGTCTGAACACCCTGGGTATCGGGATATCCTGGAGGCGGAGTGAGCAATTTTACTCACATGGCTCCGGTCTTCTAACAAGTAAATTAATGTACTACCGTTGATGCATTGATCTATAGTCTATGACTACTTTTCAACTTCGCATTCTTGTTTTTCCGTCAAGCTGACAAAGAATTCGCTACAGCATCGATGGATTTTTGCGCATTTGTGCCATCCGGTCCTCCAGCTTGCGCCATATCAGGTCGACCACCGCCGCCCTTGCCGCCGACCTCTTCTGAGGCAATCCTGACTAGATCGACCGCACTGAATCGGTCGGTGAGATCATCTGTAACACCGACAACGATGCCTGCTTTTCCATCCTCGGATACACCGGCTATTGCAACAATGCCGGAACCGATCGACTGTTTGGCATCGTCAACCAACCCTTTGAGTTCTCGAGCAGCGATGTTTTCAACAACGCGGCCCATAAACTTCACTCCGCTGATTTCTTTCACATCGCCTTTGTTCGTCGGTCCGCCACCGCCAAGCGCAAGTTGTTTGCGAGCATCAGCCAGTTCGCGTTCCAGTTTCTTCCGCTCATCAACTAGTTGCGCTACACGCACTTCCGCATTTTGCGGAGGGACCTTCAGAACCGATGCAATGTTTTTCACGCGCTCTTCCTGTTCGTTTAGATACGCGAGCGCAGCTTCACCGGTAAGTGCTTCGATCCTTCTGACACCTGCTGAAACTGCACTTTCACCCAACAGATGAATAAGTCCGATTTCTCCTGTATTGGAAACATGAGTTCCGCCACAAAGCTCCAGCGAATAGGTTTTTCCTGTCTTTTCACCCCGGATAGCTTTTCCCATGGATACGACACGAACTTCATCTCCGTATTTTTCTCCAAATAGGGCCATTGCGCCCATCTCAATGGCATCGTCTACAGCCATCAACCGTGTTTCTACCGGCGCTGACTGGCGAACAATGTCATTGGATATCTGCTCTACCGTAGCCATGTCTTCTGGTGAAATTGCCTTTTGGTGGGAAAAATCAAACCGCAATCGTTCTGGGCCAACCAGAGAACCCTTCTGCGCAACATGGTCTCCGAGGACTTCTCGCAGAGCTTCATGAACAAGGTGGGTAGCCGAATGATGCGAACGTGAACCGGCACGTGCGATGTGGTCAACTTCCAGTTCCACCGCATCACCGGTTTTCAATTCACCATCTTCGATACTGCCGATATGAACAAACAGGCCTTCTCCGCGCTTCTTTGTATCAGAGATGGTCAGTTTTCCACCATCAAAGCGAATCTCTCCACGATCGCCAACCTGACCACCGCTTTCACCATAAAACGGCGTCTGGTTGACGATAACAGAAACATCGGTTCCTCGTCCGGCTGCTTCGGCAACTGACCCATCGACAACGATTGCCTGGACAACTCCCTCCGAAATTTCAGTGTCGTAGCCAAGGAATTCTGTAGAACCCAATTTTTCCTTCAACTCGAACCATATTCGGTCGTCAGCTGCTTCTCCTGAACCGGCCCATGCTGCACGGGCATCAGCTTTCTGCTGTTCCATATCAGCGTTGAACCCATCTACATCTACGCTGATCCCACGGCGCCTGAGTGCATCCTGCGTCAAATCGAGGGGGAATCCGTAAGTATCATAAAGTTTGAATGCGGTTGTGCCATCCAACTGGTCGCCTTCGCTCATGGTACGCGTAGCGTCATCAAGCAATCCGAGACCACGTTCCAGTGTTTTGCGAAAGCGGGTTTCTTCCAGTAAGAGCGTTTCGGTTATAAGGGCTTCTGCCCTGACCAATTCCGGATAAGCGATACCCATCTGTTCACGAAGCGTAGGGAAAAGCTTATGCATCAAAGGTTCGGATGCGCCGAGAAGGGATGCGTGGCGCATTGCGCGGCGCATGATCCGGCGCAGCACATATCCTCTCCCTTCATTAGAAGGCAGTACGCCGTCCGCAATCAGAAATGATGAAGCGCGCAAATGATCCGCTATTACCCGATGGCTTGGCTGTCGGTCGCCTTCCGCTTTTGTGCTTGTCAGTTCTTCACTCGTGGATATCAGTGCTTTGAAAAGATCCGTCGCATAACTGTCATGGGTTCCTTCAAGGGTTGCTGCCATGCGTTCGAGACCCATACCGGTATCGATAGAGGGTCTAGGAAGATCGACGCGTTCTTCTGTAGTGACCTGCTCAAACTGCATGAACACGAGGTTCCATATTTCTATGAACCGGTCACCGTCCTCTTCCGGAGATCCCGGAGGACCACCCCATATATGATCCCCATGATCGAAAAAAATTTCAGAACAAGGCCCGCAGGGTCCAGTATCCCCCATCGCCCAAAAGTTATCATGGGTTGGAATGCGTATGATTTTTTCTTCCGGTAATCCTGCAATCTTTTTCCAGAGATCAAAAGCCTGATCATCCGTATGATAAACAGTTACCAGGAGTTTGTCTTTCGGCAGGCCGAATTCTTTCGTGATAAGGTTCCACGCCAGCGAGATCGCCTCTTCCTTGAAATAATCTCCAAATGAGAAATTACCGAGCATTTCGAAAAATGTATTGTGGCGGGTCGTAAATCCAACATTGTCGAGATCATTGTGCTTACCACCTGCTCGGACACATTTTTGTGCTGTTACGGCGCGGCTATAGTCTCGTTTTTCGAGACCCGTAAAGACGTTTTTGAACTGCACCATGCCCGCATTTGTAAACATGAGCGTGGGGTCATTACGGGGTACAAGTGGGCTTGATGGTATGATCTCGTGTCCATTTCTTTCGAAGTATTCAAGAAATGTCGACCTGATTTCGTTTACGCCGGTCATGGTTATTTTGTCCCGTATCCTGAGAGGCACTGTGTATCAAAACAAAGCATTTGAAGAGGCTGGTTTAACCGCGCTTGATGATAGTGTCCAGTATTTCGGATACGGGTAACAATCAAAAAATGGCCGCAGTGGGGAGCTGCGGCCAATTACATAATCCTTTGAAGGATTATGAGACGGTGAATTGGGGCATATCACCGTACGAAAACATCACGCCTGACGCGTGTGATTGTGAAGATCACCCACTGACAGCCTTATCCAGATCGCCTTTGCTGCCTGAAGGTTTGTCACCGGACCCTGCCTTTCCGGTAGCCTCCAAAGGGGCCCCGTCATCATCAGCTTCATCAGCCTTCTCGATTTCACCCTCGAGCAATGTATCAGCAATCAGGCCGGCATTCTGACGAAGCGCCAATTCAATTTCAGCGGCTATATCCGGATTTTCAACAAGGAAGTTCTTTGAATTTTCACGCCCTTGTCCCAGTCGCTCTGAATTGTAGGAGAACCAGGCACCAGACTTTTCTACAATACCTGCCTTTACACCCAAATCGATTAACTCACCTGTTTTGGAAACACCCTCGCCATACATGATGTCAAATTCAACCTGTTTGAATGGAGGTGCGAGCTTGTTCTTCACGACCTTGATACGGGTCTGGTTGCCAACCACCTCATCACGATCCTTGACCGCACCGATCCTGCGGATATCAAGGCGAACCGAAGCATAGAACTTGAGTGCATTGCCGCCAGTTGTTGTTTCCGGTGAACCAAACATCACACCGATCTTCATGCGAATCTGGTTGATGAAAATCACCATCGTGTTAGATCGGGAAATCGAAGCGGTAAGCTTGCGCAATGCCTGGCTCATGAGCCGCGCTTGAAGACCGGGAAGAGAATCCCCCATTTCACCCTCAATTTCGGCTCGCGGTGTAAGAGCGGCAACCGAATCAATAACAAGCACATCTACCGCACCGGATCGCACCAATGTATCGGCAATCTCCAGCGCTTGTTCACCGGTATCGGGCTGGGAAATCAGCAAATCTTCCAGATTCACTCCCAGCTTACGGGCATAAACAGGATCAAGCGCATGCTCCGCATCAACAAAGGCGCAAATACCGCCTGCTTTCTGGGCTTCGGCAACCGTATGCAGTGCCATGGTTGTTTTACCGGATGATTCAGGTCCGTAAATCTCGACAATACGTCCCTTTGGCAATCCACCAACGCCAAGCGCAATATCAAGCCCCAGCGAACCGGTGGAAACAGTTTCGATTTCCACAACCTGTTCATTCTTGCCAAGCTTCATGATGGAACCCTTGCCAAAGGCCCTTTCAATCTGCCCGAGAGCGGCTTCCAGTGCCTTGGTCTTGTCCACGCTGCTATCCTCGACGAGTCTTAATGAATTCTGAGCCATCTTTAACATCCTTCCAAAAGCGGTGATAGTCCCCGAATACCGCTGCCCACATCATTACAGGCGCTTGGTATTGCCAATATGCCACAGTTTGTACCATAAATGTTCTATTTTTACAATACCATTAAGATATTGATATAATTGTGAGTTTACATTTTGTTCTCATTTAGTTCCAAAATCCGGAACTTTGTTTCTCTGCAAAGCATTCAAACAGACTTGGGGATACAAGAAGAACTGATTCTTTTGTCTTCAAATCGACACCCTGATACATAAGTATGATCTGTTAAACCCGAGAACAGGAACACAGTATGTACCGTATTCTTACTGCATTTTTCATTTCCCTTCTGCTTGTACTGCCTGCAGCTGCGGAAGGACCAACCGGTCAGACAATTCTGACTGTCACCGGTGAGATATCAAAACCCAACCGGAAACCTGCCGATGATTTCGCAGATGCGTTTTTCACAAGCCACGATGTCTCATTCGAAAGAGCTGCCAGCTTTGATCTTGCCTCCCTGGAAGCACTTGGCATGAAAACGCTGGTTGCATCCTATCCGGACTGGCCGAAAACACTCACATTCCAGGGGCCGCTTCTGTCCGACGTATTGAAAGCGGTCGGCGCTGAAGGAACGAAACTGATCGTTCGTGCACTGGATGGTTACGCCCCCGAAATCCCGGTTGCCGACGTGGAAAAATACCCCGTGATCCTCGCTCTGAAAACCGACGGTAAATATCTTGGCATTGGTGATCGGGGCCCATCCTGGATAATCTATCCGCGCAATGATTATACGGAACTCGCCGAAGAGGATGATGCGAAATTTGTCTGGTCAGTCTACCATATTGAGGTTCGCAAATGAGCGAGCAGAAAAGCAACGATTGCCGACTGATCCGCCCTCAAGATCGCGAAGGCAATACCTATCACGGCAAACAGGGTTTTGATTATTTTGAAGGCATCGCCAGACAAACGGTAAATTCCTCGGCAATCTGTATGCATCTGCTTGAAATCCCTCCGGGTGGTAGGGCCAAAGCTCATAAACACGACACCCATGAAACTGCAATTTATGTGCTTGAAGGGGAATCCCGGATGTGGTGGGGCGACCAGCTTGAACATGTGATGGATACAAAGGCTGGCGATCTGGTTTACATACCAGCCGACGTACCCCACTTGCCGGTGAACGTATCTGACAGGCCAACCAAAGCCGTCATAGCGCGAACCGATCCAAATGAACAGGAAAGCGTGACGTTGATGCCTGAACTCGAGAAATTCGTACCGGCGAGCTAAATTACGGACACTAGATTCATCGGATTCATGTTTCCAAAAAGAATGAGCAGCCTGGACTTGTAAATTCTTGGTGGTTTACGTTCACTCTCCAACAGCCTTTGCCTCGATCGCACAGGCATGCAGACCTTCATCAATTTTGGGCTGGACAATTTCGTAAACCGCACGATGGCGGGCGACGCGGTTCATTCCGGAGAACGCTTCTGAGACAATTCTGATACGCAGGTGTGTTTCGCCCTTTCCATCATGACCATGATGGCCGGCATGAAGATGGCTTTCATTGATGACTTCCAGTAATTCCGGCGCAAATGCCTCATTCAGCCGTTCTTTCAGATAGTTTGAAACCGCACTCATACCACTGCTTTCGCCAAACAAATTTTGAGAAGTCGATAACCGTGTTTTTTGAGGCTGAAAGAGTTGAAAGTCAATCCTTGTTCATTTGCCAAAAAACCCCATAATCAGACTATGAGCTCCAATTCCAAATACTTCGATTCGATTCGCATTGGTAAAGGCAAGAAGAAGCCTGCTGCCACTGCACGTCCTGTTGGCGCCGGCATATGCCAATGGGAGGGTTGCGACAAACCGGCTACACACAAAGCTCCGATGGGCCGCGACCGCGAAGGACTTTACCTCAATCTTTGCATCGAGCACGTCCGCGAATACAACAAAACTTACAATTATTTTTCTGGACTTGGTGATGATGACATCGCCAAAATTCAAAAGGATGCACTAACGGGTCACCGCCCGACCTGGACTATGGGTGTGAATAAGGATGGCAAAAAATCACCGTATTCCGAGGGAGACCCCCGTGCCGCGATCGCCGACAGGATCATTGCCCGCTCCATGCGCCGTACCGGCCAGATGGGCGGCACGGGCCCGGCTAAACGTAAGCTCAGACCGCTGGAAAGAAAGGCCTTCGACGACCTTGGTATGCCCTCATCTGCCTCTCCGGACGAGTTGAAAACCCAGTACAAGGCTCTGGTCAAAAAACACCATCCGGACATGAACGGCGGGGATCGTGGTGCCGAGGAGCGGTTACGGCAAATTATCCAGGCATACAAAATTCTAAAACAGGGTGGATTCTGCTCTTGAAAAAGGGCATGTGAAGCGCGAGAACCTCTAATCGGCGCATATCATGGATTTCGCCGAACAATCATCACCGGAGGAACGGGAATGACACAACCAATGCCGGACACGAAAGTGTCTGTCCGGGAAACATATAATATCGACAGTGACTGGGAAGTCCCGGCTTACTCTGTGCGTGGCGAGCATGTGCCGGAGGTTGATCCGGATTATCTGTTTGATGGCCCGACGACTCGCGCCATTCTGGCAGGATTTGCGTTCAATCGCCGGGTTATGGTGTCGGGTTATCATGGCACCGGAAAATCAACACATATTGAGCAGGTTGCGGCAAGACTGAACTGGCCTTGTGTGCGAATTAACCTGGACAGCCATGTGAGCCGCCTCGACCTCATTGGCAAGGATGCAATCATTGTAAGAGACGGTATGCAGGTCACTGAATTTCGCGACGGAATTCTACCATGGGCATATCAGAACAACATTGCCCTGGTCTTCGATGAATACGATGCAGGCAGACCCGATGTAATGTTTGTTATCCAGAGGGTCCTTGAATCCTCCGGACGCCTGACGCTGCTGGATCAGAGCAGGGTCATAACCCCCCACCCCGCATTCCGACTTTTTGCAACAGCCAATACAGTCGGGCTGGGAGATACGACCGGTCTCTACCATGGTACTCAGCAAATCAACCAGGCCCAGATGGACCGATGGTCACTGATAACCACTTTGAATTACCTGCCCCATGACAATGAAGTCGATATCATTTTGGCCAAGGTGAAATCCTTCAATACGAATGAAGGGCGTGACACAGTGTCAAAAATGGTCCGGGTTGCAGACATGACACGAGCGGCTTTCATTAATGGCGACATTTCTACGGTCATGAGCCCCCGTACCGTGATCAACTGGGCAGAAAACCTCGAAATCTTCAGGGACCTTGCTTTTGCTTTCAAGGTAACCTTCCTCAACAAGTGTGACGAGTTGGAACGCGTTACCATCGGCGAGTTTTATCAACGCGCTTTTGGAGAAGAGATTTCCGAAACCGTAGAGAACCTGACACTGGCTTAGATTGATCATGTAAATGGCTTCAGCAGGCGACAACTCAAAGCGTGGCGCGACCAAGAGTCAGAACCATGAGCCCGTCAAACAGGCTCTGGCAAATTGCACACGTGCGATAGCCCAGAACAAGGAACTTGAAGTCACATTTTCAGGCGACAAGCCTGGCATGACCGGAAATCAGGTCCGCCTTCCGGACCTTGGGAAGAAGCTCTCGCGCAAACAACTCGCCATCTCCAGAGGTGTTGGTGATGCGATGGCATTGAGGCAAGCCTGTCACGATTCAAAGATTCACAACCGAATGGCACCGGAAGGCGATAATGCTCGTGCAATCTTTGACGCGGTAGAACAGGCCCGGGTGGAAGCAATAGGTGCCAGCCGTATGAAAGGTGTTGCCGCCAATCTTGCTCACATGTTGGATGACAAATATTCCCGGCAGAAATATTCCGGCGCCGAAGAACGCAGCGACGCGCCGCTGGAAGAAGCGGTTGCAATGGTGGTTCGGGAGCGGATTACCGGTCAGAAACCGCCTAACAGCGCCGATCAATTCGTAAATCTTTGGCGAGACTGGATTGAGGAAAAGGCCGGTAGCCGCCTTGATGCCCTGAGCGAGGAAATCGAAGATCAGAAAGCCTTTGCCGAGGCAATACGCGATCTGCTTGTTGCTTTCGACATGGGCGATGAACTGGGTGAGCAGGAACCGGATCAGGACGAAGATCAGGATTCGGAAGAAAACCCCGACGAGGAAGAACAGGAAGGCCAGAGGGATAACGAAGAATCCACTGGAGAGGATTCTGGTGAACCCGAGGATTCAGAATCCGAAGAGGATGATGAACAGACCGGAGAAATGGAAGCCTCCGAGGCCGAAGGCGGTGATGAATTCGATGAAGAGGACAGGGACGAGGATACTCCAGGTGAAAGCACCAGACCGGATCTTCCGTTCTCCGAGCTCCCGCCTGAATCTGATTATCTGGTCTTTACAACAAAATTTGATGAAGAGGTTTCGGCCGAAGAACTCTGCGATCAAGCAGAACTGGAACGCCTCAGAGCATTTCTTGACAAACAACTGGCTCATTTGCAGGGCGTCGTTGGTCGCCTCGCAAACCGCCTGCAGCGCAGACTGATGGCACAGCAAAATCGCGGTTGGGATTTCGACCTTGAGGAAGGTTATCTGGACACTGCCAGATTGACCCGGATCATAACGGATCCAATGACGCCTTTGTCCTTCAAGATGGAGCGCGACACCATATTTCGCGATACTGTCGTAACATTGCTGCTCGACAATTCGGGTTCCATGCGCGGGCGCCCGATTACCGTCGCTGCAACCTGTGCGGACATCCTTGCAAGAACCCTAGAGCGCTGCGGTGTAAAGGTTGAAATTCTCGGCTTTACAACAAAAGCCTGGAAAGGCGGACAGGCGCGTGAGCAATGGCTGAAGCAGGAGAAACCACCCAATCCGGGCCGTCTCAACGACCTCAGGCATATAGTCTACAAATCCGCGGATGCGCCATGGCGGCGAGCGCGCCAGAACCTGGGCCTTATGATGCGGGAAGGTCTGCTGAAGGAAAACATCGACGGGGAAGCCCTGCTGTGGGCGCACCACCGGCTTATGGGACGCCAAGAACAGCGACGGATCCTGATGATGATTTCAGATGGTGCGCCAGTTGATGACTCAACGCTCTCTGTAAACCCCGGAAATTATCTTGAGCGCCACCTGCGTCATGTGATCGAGGATATTGAAGCCCATTCACCAATCGAATTACTGGCGATCGGCATCGGGCACGATGTAACCCGCTATTACAACAGGGCCGTGACCATTGTCGATGCTGAAGAACTCGCCGGTGCGATTACCGAACAGTTGGCGGATCTATTCGAGGAAAATCCGGAAATTGCAGTCCGGCCCGGCAACCCTGGGAGGTTGAGAAGGGCAGGTTAGGAGAATTGATTTGAACAGAATTCTGACACTGATCTTTGCACTCCTTTTCAGCCTGTCACCTGCCGTCGCTGACTCCCTGAAAATCAAGTCCGAGCCAATTACAAATTTCCGGATTGGGTCAGATCAGAGCCGGTTCGGAAAACTCGAATTTATTGGCGGTCTCATTCTGACCAGCAAGCATGAGAACTTTGGTGGAATATCCGCCATACGCTTTGTCAACGATAACAACTTCATTGCAATAACGGACAAGGCACGGGTAATCACAGGCACCCTTCAACGCAAGAATGGAAAGCCGCACAAAATCAAAGGCGAGAAAATCACACGCATCAAGTCAGCCAATGGCAAGACAATAACAGGCGCACAAGACAAAGATTCTGAGTCGATTGATATGACCGGTAACCAGTTCCTGGTCGGATATGAACGCAATGACCGAATTATGCGGTTCAACCTCAGAGGACGGAAACTGATCGCAGATGACTCCTATCTGGTAGATCTTGAGCCTTTTGACTTTCCAAATAACAAAGGGCCAGAGGCGATCGCATTCGACCATTCATCACGAAAGCTGTTTGCATTTGCCGAATATGCTCTCAATGAAAATGGAGACCATCAGGGTTTTGTTATTTCCGGCGGCAAAGTTGAACGCAGGATAAGCGTCAAAGAGGCAAACGGCTTTTCCCTAACAGATGCATCTTTCTTGCCGAATGGCGATCTTCTCATGCTCGAGCGTTACTACAATCCGTTTTTGGGTGCTTACATGCGAATACGTAGGATCGACAAAGCCGACCTCACTGGCGAGAGCATTCTGGACGGTGAAGTCCTGGTCGATATCGGTAAAAATCACGAAATTGACAATATGGAAGGGCTGGCGGTCTCCGAAATGGAAGATGGCTCAACACGACTTACTATTGTTTCAGATGACAATTTCTCGAAAGATCAGCGCACATTGTTGCTGGAGTTCGCGCTTGTGGATTAAGCTTTTATGCAATTGAAACTGGGTTTTTTAGCTTCACACGGTGGTAGTAGCATGCTTGCTATCTTGGATGCCATAGCCCAAAAATCAATCGACGCGACTGCGGGTTTAGTCATTTCAAACAATCCTGATTCCAAAGCTCTCTCGATTGCCTCCAGATACGGTGTCCCTAACTATCATTTGAGCCAAAGCAAATTGGGAACATTGGCGGATTTGGATGAAGTCATTCTTGCAACTCTCATAGACCATGGAGCAGAAATCGTGATTTTGTCTGGATACATGCGAAAGCTCGGACACAAAACACTGTCATGCTATCAAGGTCGAATACTGAACATTCATCCATCATTGCTCCCGAAATTTGGCGGCAAAGGCATGTATGGAATGGCGGTGCATGAAGCAGTTATAAGGTCAGGAGAGAATGAAAGCGGCGCTTCCGTTCACATTGTAGATAAAGAATATGACACCGGCGCAGTGTTGCTGCAGAGCAAAGTAAGCGTTCTTGCCGAGGATACTGCCGTTGATCTTGCAAGACGCGTAAGATCGATTGAACCCGACCTGTTCTTCGAAACTTTGAAGGCAATAAGTTCGGGTGCGATCAAACTGCCTTCGGTTCAGTCAGTTTCAAAAAACCACCGTACGGAATAAGTGCAAACAGTCCAACCATCACTTTTACGATCAGGTCACCGATGGCAAGCGATGCCCAAAGCGGCATGGCAATGGCGAAAATCGAAGCCGGGAATCCAAGGGATCCATCTTCGTATCCCAACGCAAAATCAATGCCTGCAAACTGCGGTGCAAATGCTATGCCGAAGAACATTACCGTGTCGACCACTGATCCGATCAGCGTCGAAATGAACGGAGGTAACCACCATGCGCCACTGCGGAGACGATTGAAAACGCCGATATCGATTAACTGTGCAACCAGAAATGCACTGCCCGAAGCAATCGCAATACGCGGTGTGGCAAAGTAGACTGAAAGAACCACAGCGATCAGAAAGCCAGCTATGACCACTTTTCGTGCTGCTGCACTACCCAAGTGCCGGTTCGTGACGTCATTTACAAGAAATGCCAGGGGGTATGTAAGGGCACCCCAGGTGAGAACTTCCTGCAAACCAAAATACTGAAACTGGGTCTGCACAAGGATGTTGGAAGCCACGACAATTACGACCATCGCGACAACGTACGGAATCAAACGGGAAACGTTTAGCATTTTTTTATCCTGGGTGATGCCACCAGTTGGAGTGTGTTTATACGGAGCGAATGCTCCACTTTGGCGTTAGCTCAAAAAATCAGGCTGCAGCAGCTTCAGCTTTCGTCTTGGCAACCTGTTTCTTGATCAGGCGAGCCTTTTGTGAAAGTTCGCTGTCCTTTGCCTTTGCAAGGAATGCATCCAATCCACCGCGATGCTCAACCGTACGCAAAGCCTGTGCAGAAATTCGCAGGCGAACACGCTGATTAAGCGCATCACTCAAGAGTGTCACATCAACAAGATTTGGCAAAAACTTGCGTCGGTTTTTGTTATTGGCATGACTGACATTATTGCCGCTCATCACGCCTTTTCCGGTCAGTTCACAACGTCTGGACATCGGTCTATCCTGAATAATTCTGTTTCGAGTAATCCGGTGAGCGTAATTGTCAGGTGCCTTGCACAGGTGAAGACATTGAAAATTCCAAAACTTCCGGAAAGTTGAAGGGGTGATAGAGCTAATGACCCTTCACGTCAAGCAAAACATAGTTCTCCGGGGTGCAGCAACACCTGTTTCTGGATTTCGCCTCATTCAGCATGTATTCATCTTAATTCTGGTATGTGAATCCAAAACAAGGATTGATGGCATGGGCAAAAGGATCACAAACTTTGTTATGGCTGCTTCCGTGGCTTTCGGGGCGAATTTCGCCGGATTGGCTAGCGCGGATGAGTTTGCACATCGTACAAATTTCACCGTCAAGTTTGCTGGCCTGGAAATCGGCAAGGCAACTTTTAACATTGAATTCGATGACACTTCTTATTCACTCAAGGGTTCCGGCAAGACTTCGGGCCTTGTTGAATGGATATCACCTTCGACCGGTGAAGTCTCAAGCGCGGGGGCTTTGATCGAAAATCAGCTCAAGCCTGAAAAACACAGCGTGTCGGTGATTGAAAACAAGAAGAAACCCGAGAGCATCGAGCTTGCGTTTGCAGAAGAAAAAGTGGTGGATATTGACATCCAGTCAAACAAGAAACCGAAAGTCCGCAAAGCGCCAAAATACGTCCCCGTAGAAGCCCAACACCTCGCAGCGGTCCTGGATCCAGCCAGCACGCTTCTCGTTCCCATGTCAGGCGTTGATGCACGAGACGGCAACAAGGTATGCAACCAGAGGTTTCCTGTTTTTGACGGTGAGACACGATATGACATCAGGCTCCGCTACAAGGCAACCAAGCCGATTGATACCAAGGGCTACAAGGGTCACGCGTATGTGTGCCAACTCAGATACATTCCTGTTGCCGGCCATAAGAAAAATCACCGTAATGTCAAGGAAATGGCAGAAAACAAGAATATGGAAATCTGGCTTGCGCCAATGCAAGGCGTAAGCGTCTTTACCCCAATACGCATTTTGATTGGCACCAAGTATGGAAGATTTGCTGCTGAGCCAACCTATTTCGGCTCAGCTTCCTGATCATGTAGCCCGGTAGATTTCACACAATTAAGCACTGGATTTAAATTACTAAATCAAATACTTTTACAGACTTAACCAAAGATATATTGGCAGGGTTTTTGTATGTCTGAAAAAGGAAAGTTAATTGTTAAAGTAAAGACGGCGACTAATAAATGGGCAGGAACCGACGATATCATTTGGATACGGTTTTTCGGGACAAACAGCATAAGTGACGAAGAAAGGCTCGATAACCACAACGTAGACGATTTCGAACACGGCACCACAAGTAAATTCACACTCTATTGGGGTGACAATGCGTTCCCGGTAGATCCCGGCGACATTTATGCGATCAGCCTGAGGATCGAACCAAAGTCTGGAAGCGATGTCGATGCTATTCTTTTGGAAGAAATCACCATCGAGCGTTACACATCAAGAAACTCGAAGAGAGCCCCGGATCACTACAAATTTCCCCTTGAAAATCTGCTCCTGGGCGACCGGTTGGATGGAAGCTCAAGATTTGAAAGTCCTTATGACCTCCACAGAGTGTTTGCTCTTGTGGACATTGGCGTACCTCACAACCAAAAATTCTCATTCGACGAAGTTGAGCGGGAACCGTTCAGCTCCCAGAAGGTCACCACCCAAGTAAACAACAAGACCGACCGGGATAGCAATCCAAGCGATGACATAATTGAGTTTTCCGTCGATCTTCAGGACGCATTGGAGAGCTACAAAAGCAGAAACAACTCAGAAGCACTCACATTAACCGCGGGAGTAAATGGATCATTCATGGACATAGGTGCCTCATTCGAAGCTTCGAATACACAGGTTACCGAAACTAGTGAAGGTTCAACTCAAAGCGGGAGCCAGGGCAAAAGTGTGACATACACCGGCAGTATCGATTTATCTGTTCCAGCGCGCATGGTACGAATTGCAATGATCTCGGTAGACGTGAAGGCCAAGATCATCAGCAAATACCTCGGTGGCCACAATATAGCGCTGGTGGATCCTACGAACCTAGAGTTCAAAATTAATAAAGATTATCGAAACGCAAGCAACTTCGCGGAACTCGCAAAGGACAAATTTGTGCAGAAATGGTTTGGTCAGTCGTCAGCCAAAGATACAGAAAGGCTGCTCAACAACGTTCCGAAACATCCTACATCGGAAATAACAGGATAGTTGTATCTGTAAACTGTGATGACGTTTGCAAGACCACACTTGAATTGTCGCACTCACCCGGTTTTTCACACCTTGCCGGTTTAAAGCACCTTCAAACCAATTGAACAATTTCCGGATTTTCTTTCACAAGGACAGCTTGCAACTTCTTAAGCGCACGGTTTTCCAATTGACGGACTCGCTCCTTTGAAATTCCCAGATCACCACCGAGCTCTTCGAGCGTTGCGCCTTCTTCGCTGAGACGTCTGCGGTTGACAATCAGCAATTCGCGCTCATTCAACACATCAAGTGCAGACTTGAGCCAGGCTGAGCGCCGTTCGCCATCAATCGATTCACTGACAATGTCATCCGGCAGTGGTGTATCGCTTTCCAGAAAGTCCTGTCGTTCCGAACTGGACTCATCATCAGAAGCAACCGGCATGTTTAGCGAAACATCAGGCCCACCCAGACGTGCATCCATCGCCGCCACATCCTTGACCGATACACCTATTGCCTTTGATAATTCCAGATACAAATCGTGGTTGTTAATCGTCTTGTCAGCGGTTGTTATTTTCGCGCGCAGCCTTCTGAGGTTGAAGAAAAGAGACTTCTGCCCCGAACTCGTGCCGCCCCTAACGATCGACCAGTTGCGAAGAATGTAATCCTGAATGGAAGCCCTGATCCACCAGGTCGCATAGGTGGAAAACCGTACCTCACGGTGAGGATCGAATCGCGCAGCAGCCTCGAGAAGGCCCACGTGGCCTTCCTGCGCCAAATCCGACATCGGAAGTCCATACCGCCTGAACCTGGCAGCAACAGCTATCACAAGGCGCATATGCGCAGATGTAAGTTCATGAAGGGCTTGCTGATCTTGATGTTCAGCCCAGCGCTTGGCCAACTCATGCTCTTCATCTCTCTCAAGGTATGGAGCCTTGGTAGCCGCACGTACTAGATTTTTGCCGATATTTTCTTGCTGCATCATGTTTTCACCTTTGTAACAGTGGTCAAACACGAGCTCCCTACTTCCCGATTATACAGGTAATTACGGTGAAACCAATCAATTAGTTTCACGAAATGTAATATTTGGGCCAAACAAAAAATCCGGGCATTGCCCGGATCTTCGCAAAGTCTATTTTAAGCCGATTTAATCAGGCAGCAGCTTCCTGCTCTTCGTCGTCCGGCTTGACACCGCGCTTGGGACCCTTGGCCAGATTTTGTTCGATTTCAGCTACCGCCTCGGTCGTCGATATCTTTTTCACTGCGGAAATCTCCCGGGCCATCCTGTCAAGTGCGGCTTCGTAAAGCTGACGCTCCGAATAGGATTGTTCCGGCTGGTTTTCAGAACGAAACAGGTCCCGTACAACCTCTGCAATTGATATTAGATCACCGGAGTTGATCTTGGCTTCATATTCCTGCGCACGACGGCTCCACATCGTCCGTTTGATACGAGCACGACCCTGAACAGTTTTCAGACCCTTAGCAATTTTCGCATCGTCAGAAAGCTTGCGCATACCAGCAGACTCCACCTTCGTGGTAGGAACCCTGAGTGTCAGTTTGTCCTGGGAAAAATTGATGACGAACAGCTCAAGTTTGTAACCTGCAACCTCCTGCTCTTCAATCGCGGTTATCTGCCCCACTCCATGGGCCGGATACACAATAAACTCGTTAGTCTTAAAGCCTTGCCGTTGAACGGTTTTCTTGGCAGCTGACATACTAAAATGCTCCCTGTTTTCTCCGGCATCTGCCGGTTTTCGAGTCAGTCGAGAGAGTGCACGCATCAAGCCTGTTGCCTGACTTACGAGCCGGAAAATTTTTTACTTCATTTTCCTGATGAAAAAGCATGCGTCCTGCACATCCTGCATTCGAATTTTAAAGCGGGATGCAAAAAGAACAACAAACTGTAGGAATTCTCTCACTATGAATAATTGCCACACGGGCTACGCCGTTTGCGTACATATAATACAAAAGTCGCCAATTTTCAAGTCACGGTTTTGACGTAAACGTCAACAATAACCTGATTTATTAACAAATGGTTAACAGAGGTTAACTTGTAGAATTCATCCTTGAGCGCTTGCTTAATCTCCTTCGCCCGGCTCCGGGGAGAAATACTTTTCAAACTTTCCTTCCTCACCATCATGTTTTTCGGAATCAGGAGGAGGATCCTTCTTGATGGTAATGTTCGGCCACTTTTCTGCATATTCAGCATTCACCTGAAGCCATTTCTCAAGGCCTGGCTCAGTGTCAGGCTTGATTGCTTCCGCCGGGCATTCAGGTTCACAAACGCCGCAGTCGATACACTCATCCGGATGTATGACCAGCATGTTTTCGCCTTCGTAAAAACAGTCGACGGGACACACTTCAACACAGTCCATGTACTTACACTTGATACACTTGTCGTCGACAATATACGTCATTCATAGCTCCGGGGAGGAAACACTTAACTGCTGCTTGCGATACCTTGTTTAAAAAAACAACACAAGATCATGAAATTCCGATCCGACATCGGATAGTGGGAGAAATTTTCTCTGTTTCAGTCATACGGGTAATTCTGTTTCAACCTGATCGCCTGACGCCTTTTTCGCTTGTCCGGGCGGGCTTCCTTTACTTCGGACTGGTTTGCGCGTTCTTCGGTTGAATCAACCTTGGATTCAAGAACCGGGGTCATGTCTTTGTAAAGCAAACTTGCTTCTGAATACGGCCCGCGCCTTTTGGAAAGGTCGGAAATCTCCACCACCATTACTTTCCGGGGCAGAGAAAGGGTAAGCACATTGCCAGGTTTCACCAGCCTGCTGGGTGAGTTCACCCTCTCTCGATCAACCCTGACGCCACCACCGGACACCAGTTTCTGAGCAAGACTTCTGGATTTTGTGAAACGCGCATGCCAGAGCCATTTATCTATTCGCTGGGAATTCAGGTCTTCAGTCATTACCTGACTGCATGGTGTCTTTAAGGGCAGCTAACGCAGCAAATGGGGAGTCTGGATCAAGTGGCTTTGGTTTTTGCGGCTTCTTTTGTGAGCCAGCAGCACTCGCCTTCTTCTGCGCTGACTGTTTGCCCCCTGTATGAGCTTTCTTGTTACGATCGCCCTTTCTTTGATGCTGTTGGCGGTTTCGGTCGGCACTCCCCCCGTAACGCCATACCAGAATTTTCTTAGGCTCTTCCGGTTCTTTCGCCGCCAGATCATCATTGGTTGATTGTTCGATTTCACCATTGGAAGCGTTTTCCGGCGCATTGTCATTCGAAGGCATAGATTCAAGATCGCTGGAAGACCGCACTTCACCGACCTTTTCCTGTTCAATCCGCTCTACCATCGGCTTTTCCGGTTTGACTTCTGCCTCCAGTCGAGGCTCACCTCGATATCCCAGCCCCTTAAGAATGACTTCCATATCTTCGTGGGTCGCACCCAGAATCGACATCATGGCGGGGGTTACATAAAAGAAACGTCCATCTATCGCGCCATCCGGTTTGTTGCTCTCATTTTGAGGGCGCCATGCAGTGGCAGGCCTAATCAGGTCTGCAAGTCTTTCAAGGATATCAATGCGAACAGCTTTCTGCCCCAGGATCATAAAGCCGGAAAGCCCGTAGAAGTCTCTCTCCATTTCCCCGTCAACGGGAAACGATGTTCTCCCGGCAGCAGAGTACCCAGGAATCTCGGCAAGACCAGCAGCCTCGGTCTTTTCGTTCGAAATCGCCCAAAGCAGGCAAATAAGCTGGGTTGGAGCCGGTTTCAGCAGAAGAGGAACAAACACATGATAGGCTCCAAAGCGCACGCCGTTTCTGCGCATGATACCGCGCATATCCTGATCAAGGTTCTTGAGTTCATCAGTCACTTCACGTCGCGGCAACGTTCCAAGATTTTCAACCAGTTGATATGCAACACCACGGGCGATGCCATTCAATTCCGTATTGTTCTGCAAATCGGAAAGCGGCTTTAGAAGTGTGTTGACATGATTGGCCACCCAGCGTTCCAGCCGCGCCACAACCTTTTCAAGATGTCCGCCAGTCAGCTGTTCATCAGCAAGCATTATGATCCGGGGCTTGAGGATTGTCTCCCCTTTTGCCAGTTTGGCAACGGGTTGGCCTATCCACCGCAAAGTTGCATCATTGCTAATCACAATGTCACTGTTCGGGCTCGCAGTTAAACGGTCCGCACGCTTTTCAATTTCCGAAGCAAGCGCCTTCGCTGCGGCAGCATTCAGTGCCTTTGCATCCTTCGATCCGCCAGTGCCGTCAGCCGAAAAACGGAAGCCATTCAGGGTGCCGACGCGATGGCCTTCCACCTTGACTGTACCGTCGGATTCTATTTCTGCTTCCAGCATCCGGTTTTCTTTCAGGCGTTTCATCAGAATGCTTGTCCGGCGATCGATGAAGCGTTTTGTAAGTGTTTCGTGCAAGGCATCAGACAACCGATCTTCAACCTCACGGCTCTTTTGGCGCCATTCCAGGGGATTTTCAAGCCAGTTATCGCGATTGGACAAATACGTACAGGTACGAATGCTGGCAATTCTGGAAGAAAGGGCGTCGATTTCCCCGTCCCTATTGTCAGCTCTGGCTACCAGATCGGCAAACCAGTCCTCTCTGACACGACCTTCCTTTACAATCGAAATGAAAACTTCAGAAAGTATTTCCGCATGGGATGCAGGCGATATTTTGCGATAATCCGGTGTCTTTGAAACTTCCCACAACAGTTTGACCCGTTCACTGTCGCCCACCAGGTCATGAATTTCCGGATCGCGTATCAGCATTTCCAGCGCTTTGACATCGGTACCTGCAGGTGCACGCATCAGTCTCGGATTGCTTGCGGGAAGTTCAAGCGACTTCTGGAGAGCGGAAACTGAAGAAAAATCGAGTTCGCGGTTTCGCCATGTCAATACTTTGCTTGGCTCAAAAATATGGGTTTCAAGGGCTTCTACGAGTTCGTCTGAAAACGGTTGAACCCTGCTGGAAATTCCGAACGTGCCATCCTGTTTGTATCGGCCCGCACGTCCGGCAACCTGGGCAAGTTCGGCAGCAGTCAGTTTGCGGTGCTGAAACCCGTCAAATTTGCTGTCTTGTGCAAAAGCAACGTGATTTACATCGAGATTGAGTCCCATGCCAATCGCGTCCGTCGCAATAAGAAAGTCCACGTCACCGGACTGATAAAGGGCAACCTGGGCATTCCGGGTACGTGGCGAAAGTGAACCGGTCACCACCGCTGTGCCGCCCCTTTCTCTACGCACGAGCTCCGCTATCGCATAAACTTCGTCAACCGAGAAGGCGACGATCGCTGAGCGGCTCGGCATACGGGTGATCTTCTTAGAGCCTGTATATGCAAGTACCGACATTCTGGGACGTGTTATCACGTTCAACCCTGGCAACAATTCGCGGAGAACAGGAACCATCGTATCAGCACCAAGCAGCATGGTTTCATGACGTCCGCGCAAATTCAGGATTCGATCGGTAAAGAAGTGCCCGCGTTCAAGATCTGTGGCCAGTTGCACTTCGTCGATTGCCACGAATTCTGCGTCTGTTGTTTCGGGCATTGCTTCCACAGTGCAGACCTGAAAGCGCGCACCTGCAGGAGTAATACGCTCTTCACCGGTAACAAGAGAAACATTCGCGGCGCCGACCTTTTCGCATATCCGTCCGTAGACTTCTCGCGCCAGCAGCCTCAACGGCAAACCGATCAATCCGGACTGATGCGCAACCATGCGCTCAATCGCCATATGGGTCTTGCCCGTGTTGGTTGGACCAAGAACAGCGGTTACGCCATAACCCTTTGCATTGATACGTTCACCTGGCATGTGTGGATCAGAAGTTTGTTAGAGGTCTTGGCAGCAACATTGACCGTTTCACGGTTGCGGAATCAGATTGCTTGATATGGTGCTCGCAGTCCACCATGCAATCAGCTGGTGGTCACAATTTTCACTTTCTGACCGATTGTCAACCTGTCGTTCTTACCAAGACCGTTGATCAACCGGAAAAGTTGTTCAGCCCGGTCTGTACCCTCCATGCGTGAAGATATGGTTCTGACGGTGTCATTTTCACCAACCGGTACAACCCGTATTTCAAGTGGCTTCAGATTCTCCACTTCTGAATCTCTCAACACGCGAAAGCTGCCTGTGATCTGTCGGGAAACGGCATCCAGGTTGGTATTTGTCTGGGGTGCCGCAGTGATAAAACGATAGACCTGACTTCCATGCCGGATCACACGCACCTTAAACCGCCACCCTTCTCCAAGTGCCGTTGCATGTGCTGTTCGACGTCCGTTGACGGTTTCTTCCCGGATCGTTTCTTCGACCAGTCCCGTAATCCAGCCGCTCTGCAGATAATCAGACAATTTGGTTCTTGATGGCACGATGGCTGCATCAAAGCGGGTCGCAATATCATCAGGACCGGAAACCAGGACTGCCTTCGCTTGATTCTCGATACGAAATCCGACAGGCGCCTTGAAGCTGATTTTCAAACCCGCATGAGCAAAAACACGCCCCCTGACAAACCCTTCTTCCGCTGAATCTCCATATAAAGTAGCCTCAATACCAGCGAGATACCGGTCTCTCCCCCGGTCACCAAGACCAGGAGCGCCAAAGAAACGCGCGTGCCTGCGGGCCAACTCGATCCGTTTCGGCGTAGACGGATGACTCGAGGCAAAATTGTCACCATCATCCAGTGTCTTATCACCCGCAATGAACGTCCGGAACCGAGACATTGTTTCCAGAAAACGAGCTGCAGAATAAGGATCATATCCGGCCCGCCCAATCATCCGAATTCCGATAGTATCCGCCTGCAGTTCCTGTTCCCGCGAGAACTGCGACAGCCTGTTCTGGTTTGCAGCCAGAGCAATTTTTCCGGCAGCACTGTTCTCCAGCACCTCAGCAACAACCTTTTCTCCCAATTGTGCGGAATTCACCTTTTCCTGGCGAATTATCGCATGATTGGCAGAAACATGCGCCATTTCGTGTGCAATCACTGCGGCCACTTCCGATGAGTCATTGGCCAGAGCCAACAGGCCGCGGGTCAAATACAAAAATCCGCCCGGAAGGGCAAAAGCATTAATCTTCGAAGAGTTGAGAATGGTCACTTTGTAAACCCTTGAAGGGTCATCTGAAACGGCAACCAGTTTACCGACAATCACTGCGATCATCCGCTCGGCAACCGGATTCTCGTAAACGCCACCGTATTTTGCAATTACAGCCGGATGTTCCCGCGCGCCGATTTTTTCCTGCGGATCATCTGGTCTCACCCAACTTGAAGTAAGTCCCGAACCTTCTTCCAATCCCGTGTCCGGATTTACGCAAGCCGCCAAAAACAGTGCTGGCAAAACAAGTAAGGCCAGCTTCCGAAAATACAGCAGAACTCCTGAGCCTGTCCACGCTTCAGGCTTTACCCGCATTTTTGTTTTTGTCTGTTGTATGGAATCAGTTCCTTTGCAATGAAGCTGCCGCTGGTTTCATACCGAAATCCGGGGCATCGGCGGCATCACTTTCTGATACATAATGTTTCGGTCTGGTTAATCCTTGATACTATTCTAGAGCAATTCACATTTAATGCAAAGAAAAGGCCGCGTCAGTTTGGTCGCCCGATCGAATAATACTCCAGTTCATCCACCTCTTCGAGAGGGTAGATGTTTCGAAGATCGATCAGGACCGGTTTGGTCAGAAGTTCACCGACACGCTTGAGATCAAGCGCCCTGAACTGGTTCCACTCGGTCAGAATGACTGCTGCATCCGCCCCCTCCAGGCAGTCATAAGCATCTTTGCAAAACACTATATCATTCATAAGTTCCGCTGCTTCCTCCATGCCTTCCGGATCGTAGGCTCTTATTGCAGCGCCCTTCTTTTGCAATCCCGGGATTATCACGAGGCTCGGTGCATCACGCATGTCATCGGTGTTTGGTTTGAAGGTCAGTCCAAGTATTGCGATGGTTTTTCCCTCTACAGTACCACCCATTGCCTTTTCAATCCGGTCGATCATCGAGTGCTTACGCTCGTTGTTCACATCAATTACCGTATCAATGATCGTGACCGGCGCACCATAGTCTTTGGCAGTTTTGGACAGCGCCAGTGTATCCTTCGGAAAGCATGATCCGCCATAGCCCGGCCCGGCATGCAGAAATTTTGATCCGATCCGGTTGTCGAGACCAATCCCTTTTGCAACCTGCTGAACATTGGCTCCCACGGCATCACAGAGGTCCGACATCTGATTGATGAAACTGATTTTCATGGCAAGAAACGCATTGGATGCATACTTTATAAGTTCTGCAGTTCGCCGTTCGGTGCGCAGCAACGGGGTTTCATTCAAATAGAGCGGACGATAAAGTTCATGCATGAATTCAAAGGCACGATCGCTTTGCGCACCGACCACGATCCGGTCCGGACGTTTGAAATCCTCGATTGCCGCGCCTTCCCTTAGAAACTCGGGGTTTGATGCCACGTCAAAATCCGCATCCGGATTTGTTTCCCGAATAATTCGATCGACGTCATCGCCGGTTCCTACGGGCACTGTGGATTTATTGACGATCACCGTATAGTCAGTAATGAACCCCGCAATTTCCTTCGCGGCTGCATGGACATAGGTAAGATCCGCGTGGCCATCTCCACGCCGTGCCGGTGTTCCTACGGCGATGAAAACGATATCCGCTTCACAGATCGCAGCCTCCGGCTGAGTCGTAAAATCGAGCCGGTTCTCCCTGACATTTCTTTCAACAAGCACATCAAGGCCAGGTTCAAATATCGGCATTTCACCGCGTTCCAGGCTCTCAATCTTTGAAGCATCCTTGTCTACGCAGGTCACCCTGTGGCCAAAATCTGCAAAACAGGCTCCTGAAACCAGCCCAACATAACCGGTTCCAATCATCACAACTCGCATAAATGCCACTCCAATTAGAAAAAGGCTTGTCACTCAGTAATCCAGTAACTGCGGCACCGTCGATACAAAAACCACCGGAAAACATCTTGAAACGTCTTGGCACAGAGCAATTTGAGTTTCAACACCTCAGCGCAGCGCAACGATTACAGTATTGAGAAAGCGTAGTCTCGTTGTTCGTCTGGGTATAGCGCTAGTTCACCAATTAGCATGCTATCTGTTTCACTGACTTGTACGAAGTCGGACTTGAATCAGATAACGCATTGAAGCGCGAGGCTTGTCAGTCTTGGATGCAGTTGGAGAGACGTTTCCGTCGCTTATCTGTTTCTCTTCAATGACCATTAAGGACTTTGGAACGCCTGAAGACATAATAGCCGCCGGACAAAACCGCTTCCATTTCACGTCGCAGCGGTGCCACTTTGAAATCTATCAATTCAAACCCATGTTTTTCAGCAGTTCGGACTACATAGTGATTGGAATGCGAATAACGGCCTGATTTCAAAAGTTTATAATCCTTCCCCTCCATGTGTTCCGTTGAAACGGTCACATAAGATAAGGGTTCGGAATTGCGCGAAATACCGCTGAAGAACGAAGATAGATCGCCAACATATACCAACACGTCAGCTGATACGAAAAGATCAAATTTTCTACCAAAACTTTCAAGCCCGGCAATCATCTCATCGGCTCGTAATTCATCGTATACGTCCTTGCCGCTAGCCTTTTCTACCATCCTCTCAGAGAGATCTACACCAGCGAGAAACTCAACGAATTCGCGAAACTGAACGCCCGCCAGACCGGTGCCGCAACCAAGGTCGATGCCGTTCACAAACTTCAAGTCCTCAGGCTTGTTTTTCAAGATAAGGTCTTTCAATATTTTGGGGCCGCCATATTCCAGATTTTTGACCAGGTGCTCTTCAAAACTGTCCGCATAATTATCAAATGCGCGGACAACATAGTCCCTCGGGGCTTGTGTTGTGTCCTTCTCTTCCAAAGCAGACAAAAAGTGGCGGGCTTCAGCAAGTTCGGGATTCAATTCCACAGCCTTTTGGAAGTAATGCCTTGCAGCTTCCTCCATCTCCAAAAAATGATAGAGACTTCCGAGATTTGCAAAGGCTTCCGCAAATTTCGGATTCAGCTCAACGGCTTTTCGATAACTTTCAACAGCCTGTCTGAATTCATCCATCAACCAGTAGGCTTCACCTAGACCATTGTGAGCCAGGGCCAGGTCCGGCTTTATTCTGAGTGATTTCTTAAAGGACTGAATCGCTTCATTGGGCTGTTTCAACTCGATGTGCGTTTTTCCAAGATTGTAATGTGCTTCCGCATTGGTCCTATCCAGATTCAAGGCTGAGTTGTAGGCTTCCACTGCCTCTTTTGCGCGTCCTGAAGTTCTCAGAGCATTCCCGAGATTGTTATGCGCAAGGGCAAAATTGGGTTTCAGCTTCAATGCTTCCCGATATGATTCTATTGCTTCCCCATTTCTTCCGAGAGCAGAAAAAGCGTTTGCAAGATTGTAGAGAGCTTCAACATAATCGGGCTTTGCTGATATTGCTGCCTTAAAACTCAAAATGGCTTTTTCGGTGTCGCCAGATTCAAGCAGAGCTTTTCCAAGGTTGTTCTGGGCGATGAAGTTGTCGGACTGCAGGGCGACAGCACGCTCCAGATGCTCCACAGCCGGCTTCAGGCGACCAAGAGCAAGATTTGCAGCCCCAAGAATTTCAGGTAGCACTGGTGAATCTCGGTGATCGAATTCAAGAGTTTTAGATCGGTCCAGAATTTCCATAAATTTCTGCCGCTCAAACAATTGAACCAATTGTTTCAACTCGTCTCTTGGCGATACAGATCTGGTCTCTTGCTGCTTCGATAGCTTTACTTTCAGTGACTTAAGGTATGTCTGAGTTCTGACATTGTCGGGATTGCCAGTGAGAACTTCTTCGCAAATCTCAATTGCTTTTTTCAGTTCACCTCTGCGCGCATGGCGCTTTGCGTTCAAAAGGATCAATGATTGAGCAAAGGGAAATTTCATCGAGAGTTGACGGTTCTGAGCGTTGGGCTGACCGTGAATGCTTGCATGGCGCTGACTGTATTTCAAGTTGATCTTTGCCTTCACTATTTGATCAAATGATCATTCAATGTAGAAGATCATTTGTTGTGCGGGTCTCACTGATCTGCATGAAAGCATTCAATTCTGGACACAACGCATATGCACCCCTCACTTGATAAAGAAAAACTGATTGGGCTTGTGTTAAAGCATACCGAGCCGCTCTGGGTCGGTGTGATAGGCAGCGCGGCTCATGGTGGTGAGAATTTCACCTTAAAAAGCGACGTTGATCTTCTCGTCCTTCATGAAGATGATACGAAGTTTATCCTTGACGAGATTAACAGTCGTATTGTGGAAATCGCCCAGTACTCAGTGTTCAAAATGGAGATGATTTACCAAAATCCGCAATGGTTTGGGGCAAATTGGCTATGGGAGGTCGGAAAGTTTGAGACCGCGGAAAAACTGATAGGTGATAGGCCCAAAATGGCCGTATCTCAGACCAACAGAGCGATTGCGATAATTGGTGCGCTCGGCCGCATAATCGGGTACCGAGAAAAACAGGCTCAGGGCCGAGTAATGCTCGCCGATGAAAATCACGAAGGAATATCTTTGAGATATCTGTTGGACGGGAAGTTTCCTGGCTCTCAGTTAGCAAGCGTTGAGCACGCCGATCTGGAGGATGTTGATGCAATCAGGCCGATTATCGAGCCCATTATACGCTTCAATTACGAGAAAATGCTTTATTATCCCGAACACTGGCTGGGACTGAACCATCTAATCGATCGGTGGAATTTGGATATTGAACTGCCTGCATCTGGAATTACTCATGAATGAAGAAAAGACCAGAGCCTTTCCGTCAATAGTTGATAGAAGGACATTTGTCGGTGGTGCGACTGCTTTTTTCACGTTCTCGGCATATGCTGGCACATCCATCAATGTTACAAACGAACTGTCTTTCTGGCTTCAGAGCGAAATTGATGAGCCAAACTGGGTTGCAAACCCGGACGTCACGGGCGAATTGCCTCAGCAATTTCTCAAGATTTTGACTGAGTTTGCGGATTTTGTTTCAAGGCGCTGGGAAATCAGAGACCAGTTTCCGGATTTCGCGAATTTACTGAATTCAGATTTCTTTTCCTACAAGACTACCGAACGTGACAGTTATCTGACGGAATATGTCAAATGTACCTATATGATCGACACATTGGCAAAGCACACGAACACCCGTGACGAGGCTCATGAAATTCTCGCTTTCTGGGATGTTGAAAAAGAATTTTCTATCAAATCCCGGCTCGGTCGGTTTCGCAAGTTTTTCAGGGATGAAGTAGCATACTTTCTGCTTTCTCAGGGAGGTTTCAGACGCTTTGCGGAGTTGAAAAACTACAAGGGATATCACGGCGGGTCATTCACAGAGATACCGCCACCATACAGGGTCATCGACGGATGACCTTGGGCAAAGTAGCAATTGTCGGATCCGGCGTGGCTGGGGCCACCATAGCTGATATCTTGCTGGGCAATGATGCTGCTTCAAAAATCGTCATGTTCGAAGCTGGCAACGAAGTCGTGATGCGGGATCACCGTAAGTGGCTTGATTATATTACTACAGGAAGCTTGCCGTACTACTGGAACGAAGATGATGTAACCGATGCATCAGGAACAGAAAACTTCTGGGTAAAAGGCGGTCGCCTGATGGCTGTGGGGGGATCCACCCTGCACTGGGGAGGATGGTGCCCCCGGTTCAAACCGGAGGACTTTTTTTTAAAGTCCAATACAGAGAGGGGGCTGGATTGGCCGTTCACATACGAAGATCTGACACCATACTATGTCAAGGCAGAGCAAAGACTTCGAGTGACAGGTGATGGAAGTCGTGATGATCCACCACGGCACAACGAACCTTATCCCGTTCCAAAAATGCCACTGGCGAAAAAAGATGGTCTAATTGTTAACGCTTTGGAAAATTTGGGAATTTCCAGTTATGGAAACCTTCCGATTGCGCGTAGCACAAGCTGTCAAACGGTCGGTTCTTGCGCCTATTGTCCGGTCGGCGGTCGGTATGATGCGTCAATGGACATTCAATCAAATTTCGAAACATTTGAGTTGCGTAGTAAAAGTCCTGTCGCTGAAATCATAATGGATTCAAAGAAAAAGGCTTACGGGCTTCGGTATGTCGACATGAATACCGGAGAACACCAGCAGGAAGAGTTTGACCGGATTTTTGTCTGCGGTGGCAGCATGGAAAGCGCCAAACTTCTTCTCTCATCACGCAGCAGGTTCTGGCATTCGGGCCTTGGCAATGACACCGGACATGTGGGTCAGCATTTATCGGCTCATTCGCTGCTTCGTGTGACCGGCCAAATGCCTGGTAATGCCTCTTTTCTACAGCAGGAACTTGATTTTCCAACCCTGGAATGTCGGCATTTTGATGTGCCCGAAAATCAATATAAAGGTAAGTTCTACTTCGTCCACGATGGCAGAATTGGCCATTACAACATTACAAAAAAACTCCTTGCTGGAACCATGCCCGCGCAAATTGATGAGGAACGAGCAAGCGGGACAGGATTCGGGCTGGCTGGCTTTATGGAAGAGTTTGCCGCACCTGGTAGCAGAATTGAACTTGCATCCGGCAAAAATCGCTTTGGCCTTCCGAAAACGAACATCGTTTATACCACATCTGATATCACGAAATCTGCAAAGCTGGAGTGGTTGGAGAAAATGGAGAAGATTCTGCGTGTAGCAGGAGTGGATCGGGACTTCCGGATCAAGAATGGAAATCCAAGAGCAGATCACACTGTTTCGCTGTGCAGAATGAGCGATTCAGCCAGTGAAGGTGTGGTCGATCAAAACTGCAAAATACACGATTGTGATAATGTCCATGTTGTTTCGAATGCGGTTTTTCCGAATTTGACCGCAGTCAATCCCACACTGACATTGGTTGCGGTTGCTATAAAGGTGGCAGAAAATCTAAGCAGATAGTCCGCCTGCAAGCATCCTCATAAAGATTTCTTTGCTGTGTTGCTGATATGCAACAAATTTCCTGGCTGTTGGTTAACGGCACTGTGCACTAAATTTTACCTATATATTACAAATAGTTAAATTAACATCGGCGCGAGTTGCATTTTTTACTGATCGGATCGGCAGATTTGAATTGCCAACCAACTGAAATCTAATCGCGTTAACCAAAAATTAACCTTCTTTTAAGCTTCAGATGATTCGACTCTCCTTGAATTTGTTGGTAAATCCTTGAGCCTAGGGTTTTAATGGGGATGCCAAAATGAATACTGGTTTGACCAAGGCTGATATCGAGCTATTTTCCAAGGTAACTCAAGCTTCGTCAGCAAGACCGCATCTGGTTTCAATTCGAAGCGGGTTCACAGGCCGAAACATTGTGACTTTGCACACTGCGAAAGCAATTTCTGAAAAGAAGGACCGTAAGGCCCTCCTTTCTGAAATGCGGGCAACAGGCGTCAAGGCTTCTTACCGTATCAAATCCTATGGTGACAAAAAGCTGGCAAAGGCGGTTTCACTTGAAAAGTTGAACGCCTTGTACGGCAAGGACGATATTCTTCTGGATCCGATGGGTGCATTTTCGCGTTCCAGAGCTTTGGTCGAATTTTCCAAAACCGTGAGAGAGCGTTTGGAAAAGAAAGTGGCAGGCGTTTACTGGCAGGCTCAATGGCGCAGCCTTTATGTCGTACTCGATCATAAACAGTATTTTTCTGACAACAAAGCAAAGCGCGCGGAACTGGCAGAAGCCGAAGCTGTTGTTCAGCAAGTCTTGCAGGATACATGTGGTGACAAGGCCGCAGACTATATTCACGCCGTTCGTTTGAGTTTTGAAGTTCCCGCGATGAAACTTGTACCGGTGGATTCTGAATCCTACTGGAACAAACAAGGCCTGATGACGAGAATCCGCAAGAATTTTCAGGCCCCGGCCTTCGCTACCATGCTCGGTCTGGCTGGGGGTATGGGTGCTACTCAGGCGTTGGCTGCAGATCCAAATGCTGATCAACCATTTCTTTCCAGCCCCGCTGTCTCTGCAGTTAACGGGAAAATTGCAATCTCAGGAGGCAATGTGGACACGGATGTTGGCGACGACAGCTTCGGGATGATATCCGGTTCCATAACAGTGCCAATTGAAGAGCGTTTGGGGCTCCAGATCGATGGAGCAGTTGCCGATTTGGACGATGCCGATTTCTGGGGTGTCGGTGCACACCTGTTCTGGCGTGATCCAGACGAGGCTTTGTTTGGTATCATTGGTGGCTATGGAGAATTGGATCAGGACAGTGCACTGTTCCTTGACCAGGATATCGGTTTCCTCGGTGTGGAGGCAGAGATTTACCTGGATGAGTTCACTTGGGCGGCGACTGCTGGTGGTCTTTTCGGTGACAATGTTGATGACGGATTCGCGGGAACCATTGATTTTGGTTGGTATGCGACAGACAATCTGTTTTTGACTGTCGGCGCGGCCACCTCACCTGAAGTAGATATTGTCGGAACTGCAACAATTGAATGGCAACCTGCATTCGATGGCGTTACCGGTCTTTCCTTCTTTGCTGAAGGTGCAGTTGGCGAAGATGATTTCTCCAGCATCAATGCTGGCATAAGGTTCTACTTCGGTCAGGGGCCAACATTGAAGGATCGCCACAGAAAAGACGATCCAAACCTCAATGTTTCCTCTTCGAAACTCACCAAAGGTTCCGCAAAGAAAAAGAAATCGAAGAGCGAAAGCAGCTCTTACGTCAAGGGATCTACATAGTCCTTTTGTGTTGGGCTGGGCTGCCAGCTCAAACTGCTGATGTTTGATTTGCTGCTTTTTCGGAACAAATTTTCAGCATGAAAACAATATTGCTTGTGTCAGAATTAGGGGGTGGCCTTGGCCATGCCGCCCCACTTCTAGCGATTGCAGATGAATTGCGTTCTGAATTAGACAGCGTGGACGCAAGAATTATTTTTGTGAGTGGAGACAGCGCTGGTTACCGTCTTGTATTTGAAGACGTGCCATATCCCATGATCAACGCCCCGTTTCTGGAGCCGTCGATCGAGTTCAGTTCCCATTCTGCCTCCTACAGCGAAATACTCGCCACATTTGGATACAGCCGTTCTCAAACACTGAAAGCCGCACTTCGATCCTGGGACGACTTGTTCGAGACAACGTGTGCTGATCTCCTGATTGCCGATCACAGTCCAACAGCGTGTCTGGCAGCACGTGGCAGGATACCCGTCGTCCAGATTGGAAACGGTTTCACTGTACCACCGGCAGATTTGAAAAGATTCCCTTCATTGAAAAGAGGCTTCGCTCCTCCAACAGTTGAGACGCCCATACTTAACACTGTCAATAAGCTCCTCGAGGAACGCAGGCAGCCCAAGTTACAGGCATTGCCTGAGTTTCTGGACACAGAGGTTCGGGCGATATTCACGCTGCCGCATATTGATCCTTATGCTGGAATAAGAAAAGAACCGGTTCTAGGCACCTACCATACCGGTCTCGAGCCGCTGTCAATGCCAGCCGAACCATCCCTGTTTTTTTACACGGCGCCGGAAGTCGATGTGATGCAGCGAGTAGTCACAGCTGCAAATAAAAACGGATTTAGACAAGAAGCATATTTGGGACCGGTTCCCACTTCGGAAAGCCGGCTGCTCGAGAAACTTGGAGTGATTGTTCACTATAAACCACCGTCAGTTTACGAAACTCTTGCAAACAATTCTGTGCTTGTTTCTCACGGTGGCAGCGGCCTTACAGCAGCGGCGATGATTGCCGGACGCCCGCTGGTCATTTTACCTCGATTTGTGGAATCGGAAATTACAGCACAAAGGATCGCAAATCTCGGGTTGGGCATTGCGGTTGAAAACAATTCGGACAATGAATTGGAGAGCGCAATTCTGTCTGTCACAAAAGATCCGCAATATTATAAATCCGCTCAACACATGGCTCTACAGCTTCAACAGTCAGGCCTTCCGGATAATCCGGTTGGTGATGTTGCCAAGAAGGTTGCTCAGCTGATCCTTGATTGACTTTGGTCCAAATAACTGGGATGCGGTTCTCAGACAGTAAAATCTACATATCTGTCCACGAGCTTCGGTGCTTTTGGAAGCTTGGCCGGCCAACCAGTATTCAGTCTCTTCAAACCTGCACGCCAACCCCGTTCATATTGTAACGCCATCAGACAATTCAGAAGCGTAAAGACAACACGTTCAAGCTTTCCATTTTTGCAGTTTTTCTCATCCTTCCAAGCCCGCTGAGTTTTCTGAGTGATCATCCTCAATGCACCAGCAATCGTTCCGTCAGAGCCAACGTCTGCCAACTGCCAACTGTTTTTGAGAACGGCAGTATGCGCGCCCCCGTATCCGTACCCATAGAAGCGCGAAGAAATTCCGCGAAGCGTATTTTCAGCCTTGTGACCCGTAATCCAAAACTCAGGCGCCATATAAGAACCGCCAGATTCAATAATCCGTTTGGTTAGAAAGTGATCTTCGGTAGCTCCACGCAAATCATCTGTGAACCCACCTACCAACTCATAGGTATGGCGTTTAAATGCGCAATTGGCCGTAACCGCTGTCAATAATGTGTCATCAGCAAAATGCGGCATGGGATAGGAAACAGGTACAGCAAGCAGCTTCTGATACCAACCAGGTTTACAGGTCCATACCGGTTCAACGGCTCCCGCGATGAGGTCTACTTCGGGATTCACCTCCACAATTGCCTCGAGTGTATCCAGCCATGCGTCTGGGGGGACGCAATCATCGTCCGTGCAAACCAGATAATCTTCTGTCGCATCTTCAAAAGCAGTAGCACGCGCGAGCCCGGGCCCGCCATTTTCCTTTCTGACCCGATATTCAATTACATCTTCATATTGATTTATGAGAGCGTCGTAATCCGCACTTGGCGTGCAATCGTTCACAATGACCAATTTGAAGTTTTCCTTTTTTCGGACTTGTGGAGCGAGTGCCGCGAGACAGTGAGCCAAATCATCTGGTCGTTTGTATGTGGCAACCGCAATCCTGAACGTGGGATTTTTGACAGAATTACTTTTGAGGTTTTCAGCTTGTTTCTGCATAACGTGCGATCACTTCATTAATCGGCTCTGGGTTGCTGAGTGTGTTTGAAAAGTCAGCGAAGTTCAAAGATAGCGTCTCCCTGCCGAACACACTCTTGGCCAACTTGTTGATTGCGCGCATGAAATTGTATCGGTCAAATGCAATCAGACGCGCCACATGTTTTCTGACAGCTTCCTTGTTCAATTCCCGGGCTGAAAGTTCCCAAACAGCATTGGCGACAGCATCCGCATCGGTATCAACTATCATACAGTATTCAGGTGAGTAGTATCGATCCCGTCCACCAATGCTCGGGACTGAAACAACTGGCAAACCGCACATTAGATATTGAATGGACGCACGCATGTATCCTTCAACCTCTGACAGTGCAAGGCCGACTGATGATTGTGCACTCAACATGCAAATCTCTTCAGGTGAGAGATACGCATAGTCATCACCAAAGCTGTGATTGATGTAGTCGGCATGAGGCACAGTTTCACGCACTCTTTCCAATGCCGTGTCATTGGCTTCGTCAATTGTATTTCCATAAACAAACGCCGGTTTTGAAATGTTTCTTGCCAAGTCATGACGCTTGAATTTGGACAGACGTGCTACGTACAAGGCGTCATAGAGTTTCTTCTGACCCGGATAAACTCTCCAAATCTGTTCATCCATGAATATGGAGGAATTCGCCAAAATATTTCCAACGCCAAGGCTCGACATTTTCAAGGTTTCAATTTCATTTTGGGCCAGCAAAATGAACTTGTGCCCGGGAAACCTTTTCTCGGCAACGGAAATCGCTTCTGCGATTTTCTTTGCCGTATAATCACTTTCCAGATTCCATGTGACTGAAATCAGATGAATACCATGCTTTTGATCGAAAAGGTCTGGCAACACTTCGGCTATTTTCAGCAATTCCAGATCGCGCATATCAGTGGAACTGATCGTGATCAGGGGAGTTCGACTGATGGCCTTGAACAAGGCCCAGAAATGCTCGAATTGTGGCTGCATATCGTATCTGCTGCTTTAAGGATTGGTCTTGAACTCTGTTTTATGTGTACCACGCCACTCGAGCAACTGCATCTTTGCCAATAAAGACACCCCATGTCCGCTTTCGGAAGTCGGGTTGAAAGACGCGAACTGCGATTAACCTCAACTTTGGGCCGTTAGCTCACCGGTTTCGAAAGTTATGGAGCAAACAAATTCAGGTCTTTTAGTCACCGTTCCTCCCAAGTGCATTTGGAGTGGCGTTTTGAATGATTTTCCAAAAATGTCCCATCATGCGATACCATCGCAGACTTGATGTACAATTGACATCTCATTCCATTCACCGAATTTTCTGCGGTATGTCGGGAATGATCGTATAATCCACTAACTGAATCAGCCGGTAGTGTATTGGATCAAGATGCAACGGTCCTTCATAGGCAGGATGCTTCCATGGCCTCAAGCGCCTGGCGAGACCCTATAAGATGCAATTCTTTGGTATGGCCATTAACGGACACACGGAATCGACTAGCCGACTTCAGTTGATCAAACGTGAAGTAGTGACGGGGTAGGGTGGACACGTATATACCAGGGCCACGATCGGATGACACTTTGCCATTGCTGCTGAGCTGTCGACCTTCATCGATCTGTTCCAGCACCCGGGGGTTGGATGTACCAGCCGCGCCAAACGCCTCCAGATTAATATAGGTATCAATCTTTCCACTACCGTGACGACATTCAAACCAAATTGGGGAGCGGCTGGTTTCGCAGGACCGGTATCTGGCATGGGCAATTGAATCTTGAAAATGCCCTCCTGACCAACCACCAATCCATTGAAATCCGTTTCTGCAGGGTCCATCGATCTGGCTGATCGGCGGATTTTCAAAAGGATCGGGAGCGTCTTTGTCTTGTTTAACCAATTCATCTGTCAGCGTATCCAGCTTGGTATCAGCTGCGAGAGTATGCCAGTAAAGGACTGACCCAAAAGATGAACCATGCTTCGAGATTACCTCAAAATTGACAGTGTCATTATCAGGCATATAGGAACAACTCTCATCCAGGCCACCAAACGATAGTTGATTAACGTCGAGACTACTGGTCGATTGCCGGCGGGAGAACGATACATCGTCATTCCAGTGTAAATGATTGTTACAATGGGCGCTCAACGGACCACGCTCAGTCATTGGTACAATACCATGGGCTATTTTGATTGGCCCTGCATCCAGCAGTTCGATTTTCCACCGAGCCGCCCGGTCAATCGTATCAATATAAAGAAATCGACCAAACTCATATTGCAACAATTCCTCAACCAAACTAACAGGCAGAATGCGATCTCGTGACAGTTTGATCAGTTTTGATGCTGAAATGAGGCCACTGCGCTCCGCCTCTGGTATAAGAATAATTGAATCTTCGGGAGAAATATTTCCGTCGAACATAAACTCAAACGGGGCATCAAAACCAAGAACTGCCTGTGGGCTCATGGCGCGATTGATATCAAGCGTGTTATGGCTGTCCCACCATGAACCAGCCATAAATACTATCGCACAACCGGAAAGACAGCTTTTTCCCGCATAAATACGTGTTCCCAAACCCCATTCACGAACGACTTCAGATAGTTTCAATGAAGCTTCAAGCTTGCCGCCGATGCTGTCAAGCGTAAGCGTCAATGAGCGGTAGATGTTGTTTCCATTGGCTTTTATCTGCTCAACCAAGGCATTGAGCCGTTCCGCATCTCCATCCACAACAGGGCCCGACATTGCTATTTCTGTAAGATATCCATGGCCGTTCGGCTCGGCTATCCGTTTGACAATCTTGAATTCAGCGGCCGCCGCACCCATGGTGAACACAAACGAAATGAGTACTACCCAACCAATAATACGAACGCATATCATCTCTCCCCGACAACCTCCGCTATCAAAGTTCAACATCGCAGTATTACGTTAGTATCATTTTCTGCGATTTCCAAAAAGCGCATAAGTCAGGTGAAGGTGGTTGTTGGCCAATAAGACAGACAATTTCATTTGTAATTAGGATTAGGAATATTTGGTTGTGTGAACCAGAAGCGCAATTGGATCAAAGCCTCGAGCAATTTATAACTTATGCGAACGTCGAATGAACACCGCGCGGTGCGAGATATTGTTTTTGGTGGCATCATTCCGACTGCTTTGATATTCAGGTGCCGTGGTCCCGTAGCTCATCAGGATAGAGCGCAAGATTCCTAACTACGGCATGTGACGTCAACATTGATCTACACACGCTGATTAATGGCGTACTTTCAATATCTTACACCTCATAATGTTCCGAATATCGTTGATGGTTGTTAATCAATAGCGACGACCGTCCGGTGCTCACGACTGTGTTTTTATGGAGGTGAACTATGGCCGTAGTCAAATTAACTGAAAACAAGATCAGGTCTTTGCCGTTTGGATCAGGCATCCATCGCGATGAGATCGTAAAGGGTCTTATGGTAATATGTCACAAGTCTACTCGGACGTATGCGGCTCAAGGCGATGTAAGGCGAAATGGCAGACATGTCAGAACCGTACGTGTAAAAATAGATCGTGTGGATCGCATCGGATTGGCCGAGGCAAGACGCAAAGCCAAAAACCTGATGTCGCAAATCCAATCGGGGATAGACCCGACAGCAGGTCCCCCTGAAACCGGGATCACTTTGCTTCAAGCTCTCAAGGCTCATATCGCCGAACGTGATCTGGCGGAGTGCACAATCGAAGGCTATGAGAGCATTGTCAGAAACCATCTTGGTAGGTTTCGGAACCGGGCAGTGGCGGATATCACCCGTCAGGATTGCCGAGAGCTTCTTGATACGATCACACGCAAATGTTCGCGTATTCAGGCAGGGTCGGTTCTACGGGTACTCCGAGCAGTAATCAACACAGCGATGCGTATCGATGAAACGATTTTACGCAATCCAACCGATGCCGTGAAAATTCCAGTTCCACCAGTGCGAAAAGTTGCTCCGATTGATCTTGCAGATTGGTGGCAAAAGACTGAAAGACAAACGCCTCTCATGCGTGATTTGCACAGAGCATTGTTGCTGACGGGAGCACGCAAGGGATCAATGACGCCTGTCAAACGAGAACATGTCGATCTGGAAAATAGAATTCTTACCTTCAAGCACATGAAGACAGGAAATGAACTGCTTTATCCGATGGGAGAGAGGCTTACAGAAATTTTGCAAGAACGGATGAATGCTGATGAGATGTTCCGTTCCGAGTGGTTATGGCATTCACCACCCAGCTCCACAGGTTATATTCGGGAAGCCAAGAGACCGGACCTGCCATCTCCACATGTTCTAAGACACTTGGCACGAACAATGATGATTGCCGCAGGCGTGCCATATGCAGAAAGTGCGCTCCTGTTGGGACATAAGTTGCCGGGTGCAAGCGGTGGGTATGTGCATCCTGAGCACCTTGTCGAGGCTTTGCGCCCGCATGCACAGGCGCTGGAGAACTACATATTCAGGGTGGCCAGTCAGGAGATTTAAACGATGATTGACAGGGGCGTAAAAAACGGGCAGCCATATTCAAGGAAGTAATTTTCCTTTTCCAGACAGTTGAAAACAGCACGTTTTTTAATGGGCGCGGTGCGTCCTGCGAAAAGCGGTTTTGTGCAACTGGTCTGAAAAGGAGAATTACCCATGACCAATCAAAATTTATCCACTAATCAACAGCAGTGGTTCACCACCGCAGAAGCTGCAGTATATCTGCGCCTTTCTGAAGGTACGTTGAGGACATTTCGCTCGCTCGGAAAGGGACCGCGCTACTGCAAGGTAGGTCGCGCGGTTCGCTATCACCGTGATCAGCTAGACAGCTTTATGATCGGGGAGAAGTGCGATGCCTAAGGATTATGAAAAGATCGTATATGAACCTTTTGATGTTCAGGAGTTTCTTCAGATCATCCAACCCAATTTGCTTGGCTACGAACGCATTGTGCGTTCTGTTCGACAAGCAACTGCAGGTGTTGAAAATGCCAAGAGTTTGATCATTGGATTTGTGTCCAATTGGCTGAACGCAACTGGCCGTAATCCTTATTAGTTGGATGAGGACGTGAGTTTATGGTGGTCAGAAGCAAAAGAGGTTGAAGATTTAAGGGAGCTTGCTGAGGCTCAGGTCGAAAAGCTCAAGAATATGAAGTTGGATTTTGAACTCAGCAACAATCATCCTGATCGAATTGCGTATAATTCGTTCCTCTGCGATGACATGATCAAGGAAACAAACCTTTGGCTTAACAAGCCTCGTGTTGACCACCTTGAACAACTGGAAAGTGAACCGGAGCGTAAGCCTTGGCCGATCAAGTTGATTTACGAGCAAAAGCATGCTGCCAGAAATGCGAGATTGTTCCTTACACAACGACCAAACAATATCATTTCTTCAGACAGTGTTCTTTATTCCTTTAATGACGGCATTTGGACGGGGTTATCGGATAAAGCTCTTGAAACAGAAATTCGCGAAACTGATCCCAGTGATTTTCTTGATGTCGATAACGTCAGGAAGATGGTACATGGCGTTCATCAGTTAAGCGCTGTTGAGCAGCGGCCATTTGAGTGGCTTGATCAACCAACCAGGGATCTTTCTTCCGAAGGTGTGGTTTTGTTCAGGAACGGACTGTTTGATTTCAAGAACTCAAAGCTTATTCCGCATAACGGTAGCTATTTTGCAACCGGTCTGCCGGATCATGACTTCAACCCGGTAGCTGAATGTCCAACCTGGATGAATTGGTTGAATGAGACGCTTGACCCAGAATTTCACGAGACTTTGCAGGAATGGTTTGGATACTGCCTGATACCTGACATCCGGGCGCATCGCTTCATGACATTTGTCGGCAAGACACGTTCAGGCAAGTCAACAGCTCACAATGTTTTGTGTGACCTAATCGGCAGCCAGCATATTGCATCTTCAATGATGAGTGATCTTTCCGGTTCCTTCGGTCTGGAAAATTTCCTGGACAAGAGGCTGGTTGTCGTACCCGATGCAAACGACAACAAGAGGGGCAACAATGCAACGGCCCTCGAGCGCTTGAAGAGCATCACTGGAGGTGATGAGGTTTCAGTCAATCGTAAGAATATTGCGATGATTACAGCAAGGCTGAAGGCTCGTGTGCTCATCACATGTAACCAGTTGCCGAAGTTTGTCGATGAAAGCGGTGCTTTGGCAGCACGCATGTTGATCATTCGCTTCGAGAGCTCGTTTCTGGGCAAGGAAGATCGATACCTGGGAGCACGGTTGAAGCAGGAAGCAAGTGGAATTGCTAACTGGGCGATCATGGGCCTTTATCAACTGCTGGACAATGATTATCGATTTACTGAATGTGATAAGGGCAAGGATGAGGTCAAGATTGCAGCCAGGGCACAATCACCAGCATTGCGTTTCGCAGAGGAATGCTTGTCTGTTACAGGTAAGCATGGTGACTTTACTCCAATGTCTGAAATCTATTCGACCTACCAATATTGGGGGCCGCTTGAAGAAGGTCTGAGCAGCGTGGATTACAGGAATCAAACCGAGCTCATGGATGATCTTGTTGCTGCCCTTGATGGGGTAAAGCGCACCCAAAGAAGGATTGCAAAGAGACCGGTCTATGGTCTTTCAGGCGTATCAAATGTTCTCGATCCTCGAACCTGATTTCACGAGATACTGTCACGTGGTTTCTGATAAAATCATGTGACAGTTAATGCTTTGTTTTAAATGAATAAGCCACCTTTTCCGGCAATATGTAAGCGTAACGTTACACGATAACCGATCGATAAATGTCATGAGTTTCAAACTCATCTTTTTGTATTTTCTTCTGAAATCAAAAAGTTAAGTTACAGTACAAAATCTGTAAAATTCTTATACTATTCAGCACCTTAAATGTCACATGACACTGTCACACAGATTGTGACAGGGAACTTGGCTTCTGTGTCCCCAACTGGAAAACTGATCAAAACAATCAATGCTGGCATCATTTTGAGGCCAATCCGCACATTCTGAACAAGAAACAGACAACAAAGCCTGCCTGAGTTTCCGAAAGCCTCAAAAGGCGAGAGCATAAGACTACCAATATGTTGGGGTGGGTGGAAGAAGTGCAATTGGATCAAAAGCTTGACCAGTTGCCATTCATCACAAGCACCGTGCCAGGCACAGAACCGAGGGAGAAAAAGTGCTTCCTAACAGCGTGAAAAAACAGTTTATCGACCGATTAATGGAGACCGGCAACGTCTCCAAAACGGCACGGGAACTCGGCATCAACCGGATGACCGCCTATGCATGGCGGGAGGATGACCACTTCAACGACCAATGGGAGGCCGCCCTTGAGATCGCCCGACAGGGACTGCGGGAGCGCGTGATCGACACGGCCTGCTCAATGGGCCTCGGTGAGTGGGTGCCGGTCATAGACCCGGAGACGGGTGAAATCGAACTCAATGAACATCTCGAACCCATCATGAGGCTGGAGACCTCGCATGTGGATGCAAGGGTTCTGATGAAGCTCATGGACAAGACCATGCGGGACGAGGTTCGGACTGTTGATCAACGCACGGCCGTGGTCGGTCAGGTCAATCACTCCTTCGAGAATGCCGAGGTCGTTCTGATCGATGTGGACGGCAACCAGATCGAAAGCGAAGATATCGAACTTATTGAGGAAATCTCGGTGCAGCCTGTAATCGAGAACGGAGAGTACGAAGATGCTGAAGAACCTGATTGCGGATAGGCCCCAAAAGATCAGGATGCGGGTTCAGTTCATCGGTCGTGACGGATGCTATCTCCTGCACGGCACCCGCGTCCGTGCTGCTCCAGGTAATGGTAGAGGTTCGATATATGACGAGTTTGAACGTGGGATTACTACACCATTGGCTGGTGAAAAGGAGCGGAAGACGTGTCTTGATTTGGTCGGCAGTGCCGATCTGAAACAATTTATAGGCACTCTTACTTTAGCCAAACTTATTGTGCACCAATAACTTGAATATCAAAGATGAACAAGACGTCTGAATATTGCTTTAGCTAGGTATCGTCAGATTCGTGGAGTTCATCCAATTTTCTATCAGTCATGCTATCCAAGAAAGTGCCCGAATGTACCGGATCAATACGATTTGCTTGCGCAAGAGCCCATTCCCGCCAGTTGTCAAATAGATGTTTTTTGACCGGCACCTCGCCTGTCGTAATAAGGCATTCGATGTCTGCAACATAGGCGCGGATGTCTTTTGCTTGCCTAAATGCAATGGTATCGCCAAGCAAACGATCAATACGTGCTTTCTCAAGAGCGGCTATGCGTTCTGTCTCTTTTCTTGCGGCCTCTTCTTTTCTTAATCGAATTTCTTCAATGAGTTTAGCTTTGCTCTCAACAATCCACTCGTAGTGGCATTGTTTACTATCACGATATTGTCGTTCTCCACATATGATCAATTCGACAACAATATCGGTCATGATGCCTTCAAGCTTGTTATTCCCATTATCTTCCCAGGATTTTTCAAAACCTGCAGGCCATGCCATAGATCGAATCTGAAATTTAAGGGCTTCAGAAGTCCCTCTGGAATGAACTGATGCATCTTGAAACGAATCGTATTTCTGCGTGGGTGCATCTAGTGAGAAATGCACCCTAGTGTCATTCACCATAACACTCAAATTTCTGGCCTCTCGTCCTTGAATGGATGGTGTCATGCCGACCTTCTCAAGCGCTGTCATGATTGCGTTGAGAATTCGAAACCGACGTTTCTCAAAAGCATCTTCAAAAAGCGGATTCTCATAAAGGAATGTATACTTGGAGCTAAGTTTCTTCTGCTGTCGTTCTGTATCTGCATCTAATAAACGCTGAATTTGTCGATGGGCACGTGAAGGAAACGGCGGCATAACGACCTTTGGCACCATTGCCTGCACGCGCACGGCCATGTCCTCAATCGTGTCCTCAAAAAAAGGTGGTTGAGGCTCGGAATTGAGAAGCTCTTCCTCAGAATATGAGGGACGAAAACCATACTTTTCTTTGCCGATCTCGACTTCGTCTGACATACCAGGGCCGCGTTGAGGGAGTTCTGACCTGGACACTGCTTTGCCAACAGCTAGCTTCGCCCAATAGCCTCGCGGAGGACGAGGAATATTAGCCCTTTTGCAGTCATTAGCTAAGCCAGAATCAGAAAGATTAAAGCGCCCGGCTAGCGTTTTCATCGGTTCTGACCAAACAAGATTGAACAATTCTTGGCGTGTAAATGTGTGACTCATGTAAATATTTCCAGTTAATTGTGAATTTCAGACTTCACTCATTCATTAAGTGCAAGAAACCTTACTGGGACTATATAGATTTTATGCACCGAGTCCGAACCTACAGTCCCAATATGAAAACACTGGCATACGGACACGCGCCTCGTGCGTAACATGCGAGTAATTCAAATCTCTGGAAGCTCTCATGAAGAACCCAATCGAAAAGCGTATCAACGTTCTCATATCCCGTCGTGAGAAGTTAACCACCGAGATCGCAGAGCTTATCGAGAAGCTGTCCGGTCTCACCTTTGACGAGAACAAGAGATCGGCCAATGCTACCAGAAAGCGGCTGGACGAATTACGGACCGAGCATGATGAGATCGAAGGTGCCATCCAGGAGGGTGAACGGCGCCTCAAGCTGGAATCAGAGGTAAAAACACAGGAAAACCTGAAGCAGTTGCAAACTGATCTGAAAAAGTCTGAAGCTGCAATGGTCAAGTCGGCTTCGCGTGTGGACGCCATACTCAGGGACCTCGAGGCAGCATGGCTGGACTACTCGGACAGGGTCGAACGACGCGAGGACGTAAGCGCCCGCCTACGCGAGCCCGGCACGAGACGCGACAGGGACGTGCTCACCCTGAAGCGTGAATTATTGAGCGGCATGTGGACCCTGACGCCTAAGGTCTCAAGCATAGTTGGCCTGGCGTTCATCCCCGGCAACAGGAGACGTTCAATTCAAGAGGCTCTGGCCAGAAAGGGGATAGGATCATGAACACAAACCGCATGGCGGTGGCATCGGAGATACGCAAGCGCTCGGAGGCCGCCCTGGACCAGATGGCGAGGATGCGGGCCACGGATAAGGGCGAGGACTACCACACGGCCTACGACGCAGTCTGTAGGACGGACCTTGGCAGGCAGGCGCTACAGAACCTGGAGGACGCGACCGCCATCCTCACCGGGATGCCGACGTCCATCGATCTCGAGGGGTTAGCAAAGACATCAGCCTGAGGTACCGGAGGCCTCACTCCATGGCCATCGATACGGTATCTCTCTGGGCCGCTCCGCCTTTCCGACTTGGCGGGGCGGTCATTTCACCTGTGCTTGCTATGATTTAACGGCGGTAAATGTCGTCCAATCAGCACACTTTCCTCGTCCAAATAGCATTCGAACTTTCCGACCGAGGTTTCTACTACTGTACCCTGACGCGCCCAGACTGTACCGGCCTGATATTCCATCCATTTTTTCGCTTCATGGACTGGGGTGGGAGAACGTTGTCCGAGTATTGCTTTGGTGACATCACGTTCCCATGCTTTCATCCGGTCGTGCAGCTTGTTCTTGCTGGAACCAATTCTGAGAAAATTGTCGTTGGTATCGGTGAATGCATATATGCATTTTCCAAGACCTAAGAGTTCTGTTGCTCCAAGCTCAATCTTGAAACCAGCCTTATCTGCACGCCAAGAACCAATTTCTTTCATGCCGTAATCGCTTGGATGCATCACTGAATTATCTCGCCAGCAATTTATCGGGTGGTAGGTTCAACCGCTCGGCAATCTTGACGATCACATCCAAAGAGGGATTTCGGATACCGCGCTCTATGCCAGAAATGTAGGTTCGGTCTATGTCGATCTCCAAACCCAACTCCTCTTGGGATAAACCCGCCGCTTTACGAGCTTCACGAACATTGATTCCAAATATCTTTTTATAGTCTTGCATCCTTTCATGGGTGCAAGATGTGGACTTATCGTCTACGGACTCAGATACACATTTCTATTCGCAAAGTCCAATATGTTGATTATAATCCACATACAGGAATGGTGATTAGGTTATGTTCAGCGAGATATTGAGATGGGTCTATATAATTACAGTGGGATTCTATTTATTTGGAATCCTAGCCGGATTGTTCTGCATATTCCTTGACTGGTTGCGAAAGGTTCCTGAACCCACCGAAGGTGATGTCAAATGGGCAGCCGAGCGGTATCGTGAACATTTCGGCTCTGAAGCTCTTTCGGTGATCGGTGAACACACCTTAGCAGCTTCATTCGCACCCGATGGACGACACAGAAGGTTTCTTAAGCGGGTCACGACCGAATTAATGCGCGAAGAAGGCATCATCGATGGCGAAGTGACCCATCGTGTTCTAAACTAGAACCATGGACAAGTTTGATGCTGCCAAACGCAGTGAAATAATGAGCCGCATCGGTGGCAAAAATACCAAGCCTGAGATTCGGATCCGATCTGTTCTACATCGAGCAGGATTTCGTTTCTCTCTTCATTCTTCAAGGCTTCCAGGAAAGCCCGATATTGTTTTGCCGAAATACAAAACGGTTGTCTTTTTCAACGGATGTTTTTGGCATGGGCACGATTGCAAGCGCGGCGCGTTACCGAAGTCAAATGCCGAATTTTGGGAGGAGAAAATCACCCGTACAAAACTTCGAGACCAAAAAAATGACTGTGAGCTAAGGGATTTGGGTTGGTCCGTGTTTCGAATATGGCAATGTCGGTTTGATGAGGACCTATCGGTGACCCTTGATCACCTTGAGCAACTACGCAGTTTCTATTGCTCGATTGAGTCCAAAAGATAACCCGCAAAGTAAGTCGCCAGTTTAGGCGGCACCGCATTTCCGATCATTCTGGCTACGGGTTCAATCTGGTTGGTCGGAAAGAACACATAATCATCTGAAAACGACTGAAGTGCCGCAGCCTCCCGAAGAGATATTCCGCGATTCTGATTGGTGTCAAAATGGCCGAACCTACCGTTTGAAATGCTATGGCACTTGGTTGTGATCGTGGGAGAAGGGCGATCGGGGTGCATGCGAGTATAAACATCGCTGAAACAACGGTCTCCTAGTCGCTTGTTCACCTTACGATGGCAAGCTAGAGACAGATCACCGAATTGCGTATTCTCCAAATACGCATTTGATTCACCCGGTTTTGCTGAAGAAATTCTTTTGATATTCAGTTCGCTCAAGTTACGGGTTTTATGATTCGGCAAAACATCATGTGTTTCACCAGCACCCATAGCTGGTAAGTGAGAGATTGCCTCTTTTACTGATATCACGTCAGAACTCGGGTCAGTTTCTGGAACCAGAAGCTCGCTCCCGATCAAGTCAACATATCTCTCCGGCTTCGCAAGGTCCGCTCTGACAGCAATCAGAATCGATCTCTTTCTGTATTGAGGCACTCCAAACTTCGAGGTGCAAACAATTCGGGAACCGGTTACATATCCCTGCTCTTCAAGTTTGTCTCTAAATTCCCGCCAGACGTTCCCATACCTAGGATCTTTTATCCCAGCCACATTTTCGGAAAGGACCATTTCAGGCTGGAACTCTTCGACAAATTTAGCTGCCTCCAAGAGAAGGTTGCTATCTCGCTCCCGGCCATCCTTTCGATCTTGTGTCAGTTCTTTTTTTGAGAGACGAGTAAAAGGTTGGCAAGGTGCGCAAATGGCAAAAAACAACGGCACACCAGCGACTTCTTTTTGAGTTTTGGTGATCAAACCTTTCAGTTTATTGTACAATTCTTCCTGCTGACCATGTGGGTAGATATCGGTCTTTGGGAATATATCCAGGTTCAGGAAACTTGATGACTCGTTGTCCAAAGTTCGATTCTTATTGTTATGAACGTATGTTTGCTCACACCGCACGTCTTTATCAACGCCAGCAATCACATAGCCACCCGCTTCAATTAAGCCTCTTGTCGTTCCACCAGCGCCACAAAAGAAGTCAACAGCTAGGAACTTTGGCTTAAACGGGCTTGAATCTTCCACAATACTAGTCGGCTTTGGCATTTTCTACCGTCTCTATAATTCTTGAGATGTCCGACTTGGTGAAAACGCGCCAGCCGTTTCTGTCCCTAGCCACGTCAGTCACGCGTCTTTCCCGAAACCATCGAAGCAGCGTTTGTCTGGAAATGCCGATCTCCGCCGCCGCTTCTGCTGTAGAAAATGTGGAGTCAGTTGCCATCGGACACCTCGTGAATATGTTTAAATATACTCACTTCTACCGACTAAGTGAATACAATACAGTAAAATTTCTGTTAATTTTCAATTAGTTCGTATATTTCTCCAGATATAGGTAAATATAGCCTTCAGGCAGTCACTTGACTCTTGCATATTTCGTACATATTAAAAATATACGAAATATGCATCAATGAGGTCAAAATGGTACGCGAAAACGATAGGCAGAAATTTGTATCCTTAGCCAACTCAAGAGTTAACCGAGCGCTGAAAGATATACAGTTAATTGGAAACTTATCTAACCGGTCAAACTATGATTACACAATTGAAGATGTGAATAAAATATTCAAAGCTCTTAACAAAGCTATACAAGATTGCAAAAATCGATTTGATGAAACAAAAAAATCTCATGAGAGCAAATTTGAAATTAAGTAATACTTAAAAATGAACAATAAAAACATTTGTTTGGAACTGATAGCCGCCGAATCCGAGAAGGAAGTCGACGATATTATTGCATCGGACGACGTTTTCGTAGATTCGCACAATTGGAGACCTCTGGACGGGCGGGAAACAAATTTCAACGTCACGGGAAACCAAGCGTCAGACGGCGGTAAAGCCCTTACCGAATTAATGACGAACATGGTGGATGCCGTTCTTCTCAAACATGCCCACCAAAAAGGTGTGAAACCGAAGTCTCCTTCGGCACCCCAAACGATGTATGATGCCGTCGATGAACTGGTCAAGAATATGCGTGGCGGCAAGCTCGTAAACCTGGATTCTCGCGACCCATGGCTGAAAGATTTCGCCCAAAAGAATCTGGTTATCGGCATCACAGGTGCGAAATCAAAGCGCCAAGGTTTGCCTTGCTATACGTTCGTTGATAACGGTGAAGGACAACATCCTGATGACTTCAAAGATACGTTTTTATCGCTGAGTGCTGGAAACAAAAAAAGTATTCCGTTTGTACAGGGGAAGTTCAACATGGGCTCCTCTGGAGTCCTAAGCTATTGCGGACGAAATTGGTATAAACTGATTGTATCCAGAAAACACGACGGCTCAGGCGATTGGGGATGGACCTTAATGCGTCGTCGACCTGGTAACCGGAATGACATGCCAATCGCAGAATATTTCGTGGGGCCGGACGCAAAAATTCCGAGCTTCACCGCACCGGAACTCTATCCGTTCAACACAGTAAAGGGTGACCGATATGACGGGGTGCACATAAAATGCGGCTGCATAATCAAGCTCTATGACTATCAGGTGGGAGCAAGATTTTTGAGTTTTAGAGGCTCTCGAGAATCTCTCAACGAGAATCTCATCGAAACAATCCTTCCGTTTAGGATTTTGGACCTTAGGCAAACCCCCGATCCGAAACGAGGCGGTGATCGTGCAAAGGGCGTAGACCCTAGGCCGTTTTACGGAATGGAGTTTCTTCTTCTCAACTCTCACAAAGAAGAAGAAGCTGATGATGAAGACGAAGCAGCTGGAGAATCTCGAGTTTTCGTCGGAAGCTTCTCGGATCCAAATTTAGGCGAAGTCACTATCAGCGCAATCCACTTGAAACGCGAACTACCAGGCTGGCTTAAAAAATCCAACAATCGTGTTTTTCATGCTGTTAACGGGCAAGTGCAATTCAAACAGAGCCGTGGATATTTATCACAGAGTTGCGGATTTCCCGCGTTGAAAGATCGCGTTGTTGTTGTCGTGGACGCAAGCGGGCTGTCTTTTGCCGGGCACAACGAAGTTTGGAAGGGTGATCGGGAACATATTCGAAACACTGTCGACGGAGAGACCTACCGAGAACTAGTGACCAAGACCATCAGGGAATCCGAAGCTCTTAAAGAATTACAGCAGAAGGTTGCGCAGGAAGAATTGGAAAAAGCCTCCAAAGCGGAGAGTAACAGCCTGTTTCAAAAATTGGTTGATCAGGATGCAAATCTGGCCGGACTTTTATCAAGTAGGGACCCTTCAATCCGGTTGCCCTCGTCAGGCGGCGACTCAGATGGCAGTGAAGGTGGACCGCAGGAGTGGACAGACGGAAAATTCAGTCCGACATTTGTCCGGTTGGAAGAGAAGTTTGCCCACAAAGCGCTCGAGATTCCCGAAAATCTATCTCGCCCGCTAGTTGCAAGAACGGATGCCGAAAACGGATATCTACAGCGCCCCGATTATCGAGGCCGGATAATGCTCACCGATGAGGTGCGCGAGGTCTTCGCTGTAAGGGAACATCTCAAAGACGGCCGCCTCACCATCTATTTAACACCTGTGAAGGAAAAGCTGACTATTGGAGATACTATTTCATTTAGGATTGAGCTTTTCGATGAAGCAATGGCTGAACCAGTTTCGACAGAAGAAGTGACGGTCAAGATTGTAGAACCCCAGAAAAAACAAAAACCACCACCACCGCCGCCTCCAGACCCTGATCCCGAGCCGGATGGTGGAGAAGGTGGTAATAAAACCGGTAAAGGCAAACCGGCTCCTACACATGGCCTGCCAAAATGCGTCTTGCTAACGAAAGATGGTCGTGAAGTCCCGGGATACGGAACCGAGAAATGGCCGGACGATTTTTCCGAGACAGATGGCGGTATGATCGCAGAACTTGGTGAGGAGGTTGTCTACAAGATCAACTACGACAATTCTTACCATTTGAAATACCGGCTACAGCAGCGCGGGAGTGTCGCAAGAGATGTGGTTACAGAGAAGTACATTCTCGGCATGCGCATATTACTGCTTGGATATCAACACGCATTTGCAAGCCAGCAATCAAAGTCCGATGGCGATGAAAGTGGCGTCGCCGAGTACGTAGATGAGTTTCGGAGAATGGCGGCACGAGCCTCTGCATCCACAGTTCTCGCATTAGCGGAGAACTTGCCGAAGATAGTGGACGCATCATCGATCAACGAAGAGGACGTCGAGTAGGGAATCACAAGTGAGGCAAATTGAGAATTATGGCGATAAGCGACAGACGGGATTTTGCGTCCATTGTGGCGGATCGACCGAAACCCGAGACCACGCTCCATCCAAAATTCTGCTCGATAAGCCCTATCCGACTAATCTTCCGGTTTTGCCTTCTTGTGCAGAGTGTAATGAAGGTTTCTCCCTAGACGAGGAATATACCGCCTGCTTCATAGAGTGCGCCCTTTGTGGGTCAACTGACCCCAATGGTATTACTCGCGATGCTATCAAGAAAATCCTTCGAAGCAGTCCGCGTCTCCGCGCTCTTATTGAACGATCAAAGAAGGAAGCGCCTACAATAGGTGGTGGCAGCATCTTGGTCTGGGAACCCAACCAGGATCGAATTAGCCGAGTGATTTTGAAATTAGCCCGGTGCCACACCGCGTTTGAACTTAACGAACCACGGGTTGATAAACCTAATCATCTGATGATCCTGCCCCTTATATCAATGACTGAGGAACAGCGCGATCATTTTGAGTCAGTGCCCGACACAGAGGTTTGGCCCGAAGTTGGAAGTCGAGCCATGTTGAGGCTCATCGAATACAACGAGGCATATGTTGAGGGTTGGATAAATGTACAGGATAGTCGCTACAGATATATGGCAGTGGCTGGATGCGATATAATGGTCCGCGGTGTTCTCAGCGAATACCTGGCTTATGAAGTCATTTGGGAATAAAATAGTAGTTGGTGATCCCGACAGGATTCGAACCTGTGACCTATTGATTAGGAATCAATTGCTCTATCCTGCTGAGCTACGGGACCACATTTCTTCAATAACAAAGCACCGAACTTTTCGCCACCATAAAGGAAAATTCTCACCGCACGGTGCCTATCCGGTACTTGTTGAACTCAAAATTCGCTCAAAGCCTTGATCCGGTTAGTGTTCTCGCGGTGACCTCAACAGATTCCTAATCTTGAGGTACCAGGTTCGAGTCCTGGCGGGATCACCACCAAGTTTGATTCTGTTCAATTCCAGGTCAGATCAACATCACCCTTTCAGGATCACCTTCCGGGAAGCTTGTAACAAAATCCTGCGGAAGCCATTCCGCAAAATTCACCAAAGACTGATCTGTTTCAAGACGAGCAGATTCGGTGATTTTTCGTGCGAGCTGTCCAGCCGCCTTTCTGCATTCAGCGGATGCCTCACGTGAGCCAATTTCAAAGTGGGCGTTCGAACCCCAATAATCCCAAGGCTTCAGTTCAATACCGCACAACGCTGCAGCGTCCCGGAATACGCTGGCTGCCACGAACCATTCACCGCACAGATTCAATCGCGACACACCGAAAATGCCGGAAGACACTTTGCCTGCCTCTATCTGTAGCCAGGCATCAGAAGCAAATAGAAAACGGTTCAGCGGAACGTCAGCAGGATCAAAGCGAATACTGGAAATCGAAGTGTCCGCAGCAACTTCAACATCCAGAAGGCGCCATCGCCCATTCATATAATACTCACAGAGCCAATGATCTTCCCAGAAACCGTCCTTAAAGTAATCAGCAAATCCGACCCGTAGCCGTGCGGGTATGCCACGACAGCGGAAGGAAGAAACCGCCAGCAGCGCAAAATCACGACAGACACCCGCAAGTTTGCGTTCCGGCAAGCCATCGTCTCCGGTGCACACCCTGCTCAGAATATCGCAAACGCCACGCGCTCTCAGGTCCACGAGGTGAATACCGGGATCGAATTCATTTTGGCATTCTTCGCTGCCCAGATGAAAGACAAATCCGGAGATGGCCTCCGACATAGGGTGAGGTTCCAAAGACCAGCCACCTACAATCGGCTCGAAAGACTTCGGATCGGAAAACTTTGTGTGCGTTGTATGGGAAAATGACATTGTTTGGCTCACCTTGCTATTGAGAGAGCCATTACTAATCGGGCAAATTTTCAAAATTTGTCAAGTTCAGACAAGAATCAATGTTGAAAATCAGGCCCCAAGTGATGTGTTTATCGCCGAAGAAAGTTTACCGACAATTTCGTCAATATGCTGTTCTTCCATGATAAATGGCGGCGCCAGCAACACATGGTCACCTCTTCGGCCGTCAATTGTGCCCCCCATGGGATAGCACATGAGACCGGACTCAAAGGCCAGCTTTTTGACATTCTTGTTGATCTGCAACGACGGGTCGAACACTTCTTTTCTTGCCCTGTCTTTCACAATTTCCAGTCCGAGAAAAAGACCACGACCGCGAATGTCACCAATATGAGGATGTTGGTTGAATTCGGCTTCAAGAGCATTCCTGAGTTTGCCACCCATTACATTGACATTATTTATCAGGTCACGTTCATGCATTGCCTTCACAACCGCTAAGCTGCCCGCACAGGCTGCCGGATGACCGATATAGGTGTAGCCATGCTGGAAAAACCCGGACCCCTGTTCAATCGCCTGATAGATTTTCCCGGAACA
>JBCCGN010000002.1:0-106728 GCA_039029255.1 Pseudomonadota bacterium
CCTGTTTCATGAACGCATCGATCCTGGCCATTGTTGCGTTACTTGGTAACGCTGCGCGGGGGTCAACCGGCCAGTAGATGAGTGAATAGAATGAAAGTTCATCTACGTCGACATCAAGGCCCACAGGTTCTCCGGGCTCAAGTGCCGTTCTGCTTGAAATGAAACGGGTCAGACCCCGCATCAGTGCTGCAGGGATGCGGTCAACATCATCAACACCCGTTACCACATAAGCAAGACGGGTCTCGAGTGCGGCGGAAAAATCTGTTTCCTGTGCATTGGCATCAATCGCTCCAGCAAATGCAAGCGGCAACAGAGCCAAGCCAGCAATCAGGGCAGCAGACTTTGAGGTGAAAGCGAGGCCCTTTCGAAACGCACCCGACATCCACAATACAGCGAGGCAATCCGCGACAAGCAGCAACGTGGCGACAGCAAGCAACCAACTCTTAAAAGCAATCTCCTGCCCGGCAATATAAGCCCGCTGATCGAATTCTGAATTCAGAGCTGACATCTTGAGGGTCGTCAATTCCGTACCATCGTTAAACAGGTTAAGCGCCCTCAAGCCATCTTCAGTGCCATAAAATCCGGGAGGGTTTTCCTGGGAAACTGACGATTTTGTGGCTGCCTTTATAATCAGGGGCTTCGTTTCATCACTTGGGGGTGTAAATAGCCCCTTTCCATCAAGTACTTTTAGTGGGGGCAACACGAGTTCTTTGTCGGATTCTCCACCGGTTTTTCCCGAACTTGCGAGATTGACCGTTCGCCGCAGCATTTCGACGAAAGTTCCTGATAATGGAAGGTTGGACCAGTCTGAATCGGTTCCAACATGATAGAGTACCACCCATCCGGCACCACGGCGTTCTGCAGTCACAAGGGGAGTGCCATCTTCAAGCCGGGACCAGGTTTTCTTGTCCAGTTCGGACTCCTGAAGAGCGAGTAACTGCTTGCGGATCAGGACATCGCGCGGTGCTTCCAATCCCGCAAATGGACTTTCCCTGTCAAATGCCGCCAGAGGTTTTGGCGTTTCCCAAGAAAGAGCTCCACCGAGACTGCGGTCACCAGGCCTGATTTCAACCGGAAGCAGGTCACTGTCCGGTGACCCGCCCAGCCTCGGGCCTGCAAACCGCACAAGCATGCCACCTTTTTCTATCCAGGAATTCAAAGCATCGACTGTTTTGTCCGGGATGGTCCCGACGTCTGCGAGGATCAAAACTGAAACGCCCTGATTGACGAGGTCGGGAACCGAGGCTGTCACATTTGCATCGCCGGAACGACGAATGTCGGAGAACGGTTCCAGCGCTCTGGAAATGTAGTAAAGCGGCGAAAGCAAGGGTTGCGACTGGTCAAAAGTTTCACCGGATATCAGCCCCACCAGCCTTCGGCGATTGTTTTCGTCGAGCAGTTTCACACCGCCTGCGCTGTTGCTATTGCCAATTTCCAGGCGCACAAACTGATTACGCAGTTCAACCGGCTGATCAAATACAAATTCCTTGCTGGTCTCCTGTGATTCCAGATTCACACGGGTTCTAGCGAGTGCCAGGTTGTTCTCATCCAATGCCAGGATTTCAAGTTGCAACGCGTTGTTCTGATCAGGTCTGACAACGGTTCCAATCAGTTTTGAAGGGTCGTTGCGAACATCAGATATAATCGCCAGTTGCGCTGATTCCGGTAAATATACGACAACATTGTCCGATGTTTCTGCGATACGGTCTGCCAGTTCTGTGGTTGTTTCACGCTCCAGTCCGTCCGAAAGCCAGTTAATCTGCCCCGGCTGAATATTGGTCGCATTTGCCCTGATGCGCGCACCTGTTGTCTGGTGGGCTATGGGAAGCGGTAACGCTTCACTTGCCTGCAAGAGAGCACTCGCTTCTTGCGCTGTCATCGGCAGACCATTCCAGCTTTCCCGGTTGGTCGCACTTTCTAGGATGATAGTCCGGCCCGCCTGTTGCGCCTCTTCAATAATCGACAAAGCTGTGTCACGGCGCACTTCCCAGTCAGCCGCAGATGCCCAACCGTCATCGATAACAATCATCACAGGACCTTCACCTGCCAAACCTGATTCTTCCGGGTTAAGGACCGGGCCTGCCATTGCGACAATGACCAGCCCCGCCATCAACAATCGCAAGAGGGTCAGCCACCATGGACTTTGCGCTGGCGTTTCTTCCTTCTCCTGCAATCTTGCGAGAATTCGCGTAGGCGGAAACGTCTCCTCCTGTGGTCGCGGAGGCGTGAGACGCAATAACCACCAGATGATCGGAAGGGAGATTAGCCCAAGCAAAATCCATGGGGATGCAAAGGCTATTGGAAGACCGAACATCGACTACTTCCCCTCACTCAGATGGGTGTGCAGCGCCACGAGCGCCTCCGATGCAAGCCGGTCTGTATGATGTCGGACGTAGCTCCAGCCTATGGAATTCATTGTCTGGCGCATGGCTGTTGTCCGGGTCGCCAGTTCTGTCTCGTATTTTTGTCTCAGCATTTCCGCATTTCCAGCGGTGAATTTCATCCCGGTTTCAGGGTCTTCGAACTGGACACGACCCTGATAAGGAAAGACCTCCTCCGCAGGGTCAATCATCTGCACTATGTGACCGCGTGCACCCTGTTTGAACAGTCCGGTCAGGTGTTCATCAGTCTCTTCAATCGGATCCAGAAAATCACTGAACAAAATCAGATCGCTATGACTTCCCAGGTCGGCACGTTCCGGAAAACTGGTTTGTGGTTCTGCAAGAATAAGCGCTTCAGCGAGTTTCTCGGCTGCATTTCGGCTCAGCACAGGTTTCGTAAGTCCGAGCCAGCCCACTCTCTCGCCGCTACGGGCAAGCAGTTCCGCCATTGCAAAAGCTAGAACCAGTGCGCGCGACTGTTTGGAAACAATTGCGGTTTCTGACTTGAACAACATGGATGCGGATTCATCGACCCATAGCCAGACCGTGTGCGCGGCCTGCCATTCCTTGTCCTGGACGAAAATATGTGCTTCGTCGCGCGCCGAACGCCGCCAGTCGATGCGCGACATGTTCTCGCCCGGTACATAGGGTCTGAACTGCCAGAAGTTTTCGCCTATGCCGCGCTTTCTGCGTCCATGCCAACCGGAAAATACCGTGTTGGCAACGCGGCGGGCTTCGACTAGCAAATCGGGTATCAGACTCGCCCGGGCGCGAGCCCGTTCCATTGTGTCACGCCCGGTTTCCCTGTTGGCTATGGCACCAATTGACGCCATCAGCCAATTTTCTCTTTGAGTTTTGCAATGACATCACGAACGGTAATGTTCTCGGCACGTGCAGCAAATGACAGTTGCATTCGATGCTGTAGAATGGGTTCTGCGAGCGCAATTACATCATCCACCGATGGTGCAAGTCTGCCGTCAATCATTGCCCGTGCCCGGACTGTCAACATCAGCGCTTGCGAAGCACGTGGCCCGGGGCCCCAGGAAATGTAGTCCACGATCGCATCCGATTTGCTGCCGGGGCGCGCCGAGCGGACCAGTTCCAGGATTGCTTCCATGACACTTTCGCCAACCGGTATGCGGCGCACCAACTGCTGCAAATCCTGCAGGCGTTTGCCATCCATTGCGGCTTTGGCTGTGTGCTCCATGACACCGGTGGTTTCAAACAGAATACGGCGCTCAGCTTCAAGATCGGGATAGTGGACGTCGATCTGCATCAGAAACCTGTCAAGCTGTGCTTCCGGCAGTGGGTAGGTGCCTTCCTGTTCAAGCGGGTTCTGGGTGGCCAGGACATGAAACGGGGAGGGAAGATCGTATCTCTTGCCAGCGATCGTAACGTGATATTCCTGCATTGATTGCAAAAGCGCCGCCTGTGTCCTTGGACTGGCACGGTTGATCTCATCAGCCATCAGCAGTTGGGCGAATACCGGCCCCTTTAGAAAACGAAATGAGCGTTCGCCGTTTTCATCCTGATGGAGGATTTCCGAACCAAGAATGTCCGAAGGCATAAGGTCCGGTGTGAATTGAATGCGGCTGTCATCCAACCCCAATACGGTTCCGAGCGTCTCAACCAGTTTGGTTTTGGCGAGACCCGGAAGGCCAACCAACAAAGCGTGCCCACCTGACAGGATCGTCACAAGCGTGTTGTCTACTACGGATTCCTGGCCAAATATGACCTTGCCGACATTTCTGCGGATCTTCTTGAAATCATCAATGGCTTTCTCTGCCATTTCGATGATTTCCTTTTCCTGAGATTTGTTCAACTTCTTGTCTATGGCACTCATTTAAAAAACTCCGCAGGGGGAAACCGGTTGTGTTTGAAATCAATTCATTTCTGGGAAATGGTGTTCATCTTCCTATAACATGGTAATGGGCTATTGTGTGACTTCAAGGTTGAGAATCACAAACAGTTTAGTGAACCCTAACACCACGTGATACGGTATGTGAAATGGCTGAATTGGAAGAAAGTCCCGTTGCTAAAGGTTTAAGTGGCCTTGAATCGCTAATTTCCAGGGCGGGCGGAAAAGGCAAGGGCCTGCCGCTCGTGCACAAGTGGAACCCGGACTTCTGCGGAGACCTGGACATGGTCATCAAAGCGGATGGTACCTGGTTCTATATGGGTACGCCGATCAGTCGCCATGCACTCGTTAAATTGTTTTCAAGTGTGTTGCGCAAGGATGAGGATGGAAAGACCTACCTTGTTACCCCTGTCGAGAAGGTCGGGATTACGGTTGAAGACGCTCATTTCATCATCGTGGAGATGAATGCTCATGAAGAGGATGGGGAACAGATCATTACCTTCCGTACGAACATGGGTGATGTCTTTGAAGCGGGCCCCGAAAATCCGATCCGGTTTGTGACGGTTGATGGAAATGAAGGAGTGAAACCTTATGTGTGTGTTCGTGACAGGCTTGAGGGGGTTCTTGCGCGGCCTGTGATGTATGAGCTGATTGCACATGGCGAGGAGATGGACGTTGATGGAGTCCTCATGTTTGCCATTCGCAGCAACGGCATGACTTTTCCGATCATGCCAGTTGAAGAGCTTGCGCGCAGAACTGCCGAGTGAACCAACCAATGCTTTCCGATATCAGACAGTACGGATTTGAGCTGGTCCGGGCGCGCTTTGCAGCATCAAGCACTGGTTGGGAAGAGCAGTTCGACGGTGACTACCAACTTAATCCGGACCTGCGTGATGTGATTATCGCAAATGCCACAAAGGATGCAGCCGTTTTAATCGGACTGGTTGAGCGCGCTGGAGATGCACACGTTCTTCTTACAAAGCGCACCGAGGCTCTTTCCAGCCATTCCGGACAGGTTGCCTTTCCCGGTGGCAAAATTGATGAATCCGATGCTTCACCGGAGGCAGCGGCCTTGCGCGAAGCCTGGGAGGAGATTGGCCTTGATATCAATGAAGTGGAGGTTCTGGGCCGTTTGCCTGATTATCATTCAGGCTCAGGATTCAAGATTTATCCGGTGTTGGGGCTTGTCTCGCCGGATGCCGATTTCAAGATCAACCAAGATGAAGTTGAATACATGTTCGAGGTTCCCCTCGGGTTCCTTATGGATCCGGGCAATCACGTCACCGCTTCGAAATTCTTCCGCGGGGCGCATCGCCACTATTACGAAATGCCGTTTGAAGATCATTACATATGGGGAGTAACTGCAGGGATGATCCGGGTTCTCTATGACAGGGTGTTCAACGATGAAGCCGCTTGAAAATATGCGAATTCAAGATGACTGGTTGACCGACCCCGGTCTGCAGAAGCTTTTTGACATTCTGACTGCTGATGGCGGTGAGGCCATGGTTGCCGGGGGCGCGGTTCGCAATTCCCTGATGGGCGAACCGGTTGCCGATGTTGATTTGTGTACGTCGTTAATCCCTGAAGAAGTCATTCGCCGGCTTGAAGGAGCCGGACAAAAGGCCGTGCCGACCGGAATTGATCACGGCACCGTCACCGCCGTTCTTCAAGGAGCGCCTTACGAGGTTACGACCCTGCGCGAGGATATTGAAACAGACGGTCGCCATGCGATTGTCAGATTTGGTACCGACTGGGCCGCAGATGCGAACCGTCGTGATCTCACCATCAACGCGCTTTATTGTGACCGGGAAGGCAAGGTCTACGATTATGTCGGCGGGTACCAGGATGTTCTTGATAGAAATGTCCGGTTTATCGGCAATGCAGAACACCGCATACTGGAAGATACGCTGCGCATTTTGCGGTTTTTCCGGTTCTTTGCCTGGTACGGGGAGGGGCGACCGGATGCTGAAGGTCTGAAAGCCTGCAATGCCAACAAAAAGCTGCTCGGCGGATTGTCGGTCGAACGCGTCTGGGCCGAGATGAAAAAGCTCCTGTCTGCACCTGATCCGGGCCGTGCACTGCTTTGGATGCGGACAACAGGAATTCTTGGAGGGCTGGTTCCGGAAAGTGTCAAATGGGGAATTGATGCAATGCCGGGTCTTTTGCAGCTTGAGCAGGAGCAGACCTGGAAGCCTGATCCCATGTTACGCCTGATGGCAATGGTCCGTCCGGAATTGGAAAATGTTCGGGGTCTCGCCAAACGTTTGGCATTGTCCAACATCGAACGGGAACGGCTGGAACAATGGGCAGATAGTGTTTTGCCAAAACCTGAGATAGAAGTGGCTGAGCTTGAAAAGCTGCTTTACCGCGGTTCGCGGCAAGGCATGATTGATGCAATGAAACTGGAAGTGGTTCACCTGCGAAACCGTGACGACGATAAAGGAGCGGACGCGATACTCGGCCTGATCAGCCATGCGCTTCAATGGGAGCGGCCTGAATTTCCGTTGAAGGGGAAGGACTTGCTCGCAGCGGGTTTTGAACCCGGACCGGCAATGGGCAAGAAACTTGCAGAACTCGAAGAGAAATGGATCGAGAGCGGGTTTGAGTTGGAGAAGGGAGATTTGTTGAAAGAATGATACGTTAAAGCAACGTTTCAGAACAAACCTATGTCTGGTGGAGAACTCTATTGGTGTATCAGGCTTTTTTTGATTTCCCTTGTGTGCATTTTTGAACCCGCCTCTTGATTTCCGCAGCTACCAACCAGAGACGGTCTTGCCCCCAGACACAGAGCTCGTCATCAGTTTCGCTGCCGTGCAGGCGATAGCACGGGACACCCCATAGTCCCAATTCGTTGTCCATCTCATCCTGATAGCCGGATACAATCGGTTGCCATGCCGTATCACCAAGACGCTTCTTCGCATCCGTCCATGACAACCCGGCCTCTTCCACTGCCCTGCGCAGCCCTGAAGTTCGGTGAAGTCCGACTCCCTTGGTAAACGCAAGGTTCAAGGCAGTCGACATGAGCTCGAGATCCTTGCCCTGTTCGCTGGCCCAGGGCAGCAAGGAATAGATATCCCGCACCGGTTGTCCTACCGGGAGAGTAACCGGTCCAAACGGGACACCCAGCAGTTGCGCTTCCCGCTTCGTGTCAAACAGCAGGTACATACCTTTGGTTTTGGGAACCGGCAAACCTCGCATCAGCATCGGTAATACCGGCTTGAAGTTGAGCTTTGCATTGCAGGACTTGGCGGTTTTGATTGTCGTGTCAAAGATAATGGAGGTGTAGGGTGAATTGAGCGAAGCGTAAAAGTCCAGCTCGACTCCGGTGGCATCGGTGTTGCTCAAATCGATCTCTGGCCGTGGGCAGATAAGGGGTTGTGATGCATCATGACAGGTTCCGAGTTCGCGCAATCGTTGCTCCAGGTGAAGCAACCTGTCTACTCCCCAATACCATTCACCGCCGTAGTAAAACATTGCTCCCGAATAGTGCACCAGTTCACGAAGACGGGCGCTGCCAGCATCTAGTATTTCGGTATTGGACTTTGACGTTGAGGTTTGCGCTTCAAGCGGATCGTTTCCCGACCAAATCGCTGAATTGATAGCTGCTAAGGTGTCGATAATTTCGTCTACAGAAAGGCCTGCCACGGCATTAAGTGCTCGTTCCTGCAATTCTTCTGTTGGACGTAAGGGAGCATTCTCAGGAAATTCCAAATCGTAATGCGGTGCGATCAACTCGGCATCGCGCCGGGCCCAGTGGGCAAGTTTTTCTGCTTCCGGTTGCAGTTTGCCCCCGGTTGGGTGAATGAAATGAATAACAATTTCAATATTATAACGGCTTTTGAGTTTTGCCAGAACCTGTGTTGTTAAATGGGAATACGGATCATCGAACTGGTGAAAATACTCAACAACATGAGGGAGACCAGCATTCTTTCGCTTTGCTTCCACTCGTTCTCTTCTGGCGTTTACCCGTGACGGATTGATTACCCTGTCAAACATCTTCCTAATGACAAGACGCAGGATTGACGGTGGATCAACGAGAAATCGTGGATTTGGATTGTTGGCGGGTTCGGGCATTGTCCGTGACTGCTATTGCAAAATTCAAGATGACGGTATCATAAGTGAATTGTCACCAGCAGTCTTGTCACATTTGCGAGCAGAGCTTCGAAGCAGTTAATTGTTCAACAAGATGCCCCTCAAGGCCACTTCACCTCAGGCGGCATGGACGAGAGAATTGTGTCCACGTTGCCGCCGGTCTTGAGGCCAAAGATGGTTCCACGATCGTAGAGCAGATTGAATTCCACATAGCGGCCGCGGCGGATCAATTGCTCTTCGCGCTGTTCAGCCGTCCACGGGCTATTGAAATTCCGCATCACGAGCGTTGGGTATACGACGTTGAATGCCCGCCCCAGATCCTTTGTAAAGGCGAAGTCTGCGTCCCATCCGCCCGCTTCTTCGGATGAGTGGAGATAGTCGTAGAAAATTCCGCCGATGCCGCGCATCTCGTTGCGGTGCTTAAGGAAGAAATATTCATCGCACCATTTTTTGTATTCGTCATAATCGGCAACTGCATGCCTGTCGCAGACGAACTTCATTGCGCGATGGAAGATGCGTGAATCTTCGTCATCCTGTGTGCGCCTCACGTCGAGAACCGGGGTGAGGTCAGCACCTCCGCCGAACCATTGACTGGTGGTGACGACCATGCGGGTGTTCATGTGCACTGCGGGAACGTTGGGGTTCCACGGGTGTGCGATCAGGGAAATGCCGGACGCCCAGAATTGCGGGTTCTTGTCTGCGCCCGGAATTTGCGCACGAAAATCCTCAGGCAGTTCACCATAGACGGTGGAGGTGTGAACGCCGACCTTTTCAAACACACGGCCCTGCATCATGGACATGGTTCCGCCGCCGCCATTGCCTTCCTCCCGCAGCCAGTCTGTGCGTTCGAAGCGCCCCGCCTGCGAATCTGAAAGCGGACCTTCCAGGGCGTCTTCCAGATCTTCAAAGCTTTTGCAAATTGTATCGCGGAGTTGCTCGAACCATGCCCTGGCGTTTGCCTGCTTTTGTTCCAGGTCTTCGTACAGTCCGGCGGGTGGTGGTCTATGTGTGGTCATTTCGAGGACAGTCTCCGCTCAAATCCGCTCAATCCAACAAACGGACTAGTTCATATTTGAAAGCGCTTTGCAAGAGTTGAAACCGTCAAAACTTGACATGGGTCCAATGCGATCTCACATTACAGGAAGAGGCTGGAGAAGGCCCATGAACCAAGACGATAACAGGCAGGTAAAATATTCCGTATCACAATCGCACCGGGCGTCCGCTGCGGTGGAGAGGGCTCGTATATCCAACAAGACCTGGGCTGAGCGTCGCCGAGGCATGCGCGAGGCCCGTGAAGGTAGGAACAAAAGCACCTGGACGCGGGAAACACGGACGCTCCCCAGGGAAGAAGCTAGGGAATTTGCGCGTCAGTTCCTCAAGAAATACCCCAAGGCAGCCTACTGGAGCGAAGTGGAAAGCTGGCGGGTGCTCGAAAACGATGTGATCGAGTTTACCATGCGACGTTTGCCAAGCGCTGATTAGGCTTTTGGTGCCAATTACTCAGGAACGCCCTTCGTTCCCACCGTCAAGTGGTGGGAAACGGGTCTTTGCAGCCGCAACCGTCCAATCCATGTGATTTCGAACGTATTCCTGAGAGGCGTCACGCGGCGGATTGTAATCCCAGTCTATGCGTTGGCCCTCCTGCATTGCCGCATGGACAGCCCGACGCTGCTTTTGAGTCGCGATGACCTGCTCGCGTATCTCCTCGGAATTCCAACGTTGTGAAACTTCCTTCGCGAAGGCGCCGGCAATCTCAGTGTGTTGCGGGTCAGATGCGAGGTTGTTCAACTCATCGGGGTCGTTTTCCAGATCGTAAAGCAGGGGTTGATCAACATCGCAGTGAATGTATTTGTATTTTCCCCGGCGGATCATAAACACGGGATGAGACGTCATTTCTGCACAGTATTCGCCAATTGCTTCATCTGTTTCATCCTCATCACCGCGAGCGAGAGGAAAGAGCGAGCGTCCGTCGATCGGTTGACCATATTCAGGGATTTCGTGACCGTCGACCGCTGCGATGTCCAGCATTGTGGGCAGGATATCGACAAGCGAACAGGCATTTGCTGCAGTTCCGTTCGCTACGCCGGGGCCGGCCATGATCATCGGAACACGTGCGGAATGTTCGAAGAAATTCATTTTGTACCAAAGGCCGCGTTCGCCGAGCATGTCACCGTGATCTGCAGTTACAATAACAATTGTACTTTCAAGCAATCCGGCTTCCTCAAGCGTCTGCACAAGTTCGCCGACCTTGCTGTCGAAATAGGAGGTGTTGGCGTAGTAAGCATGGCGCGAATCCCGCACTTCTTCTTCCGTTACTGCAACTGTGCTGGCCTCGATGCCATCCATAAGACGCTTTGAAAATCCATCCTGGTCTTTCGCATCAAACACATGTTTTGGCATGTCTATTTCGTCTGATTCATAGAGGTTCCACCACTCCGGCCTTGCAACATAGGGGTCATGCGGATGAATGAACGATGCGACGAGGCAGAAAGGTTCCTGTTCATAGCGTGCGAAATCAAAAATCCTTCGCTTGGCGGCAAATGCGACTTCCTCGTCATAATCGAGCTGGAAGGTTGCCTGCCCGACACCGGCTTCACGGACTGAATCCATGTTGTGATACCACTTGTCTATACGCTCGTCGGGAAGCTCCCAGTCCGGTGTCCAGGCATAGTCTGAAGGATAGACGTCCGTCGTTATGCGTTCATCGAAACCATGCAATTGATCCGGTCCGACAAAGTGCATTTTGCCGGACAGGCAGGTGCGATATCCCATAACCCGCAGATAATGTGCAAACGTCGGAATGGATGCAGGAAACTCGCTGGCATTGTCGTAGGCAGCAATCCGGGTGACCAACTGGCCGGACATGAATGAGAATCTTGAAGGAGCGCAGAGCGGCGCATTACAATAGGCTGCGTCAAACCTCATTCCGCGTTTCACCAAAGCTTCCATGTGCGGTGTCTTGACCAGTGGATGATCGTAAGCGCCTGTAAACTGGGGGGCCAGTTGATCGGCCATGATCAAAACAATATTCGGCTGCCTTGGCATTTGTTGTTCTCCTTGATTTTGCAGGATCATAGGTATGACGACCGGAATTGGCTATGCATTTTCCGACATGCAATCTTGTAATATGGAAATTTTGCCGCTATCCACACCGGGTCTAGTTCCAGGAACCGAATATGCAGAAATTTGACAAGCTCACCGCGGTGGCCGCGCCCATGCCGATCATCAACATTGATACGGATATGATCATCCCGAAGGACTACCTCAAGACGATCAAGCGGACCGGACTTGGCAAGGGGTTATTCGCAGAAATGCGCTATGCGGATGATGGTTCCGACAATCCGGATTTTGTTTTGAACAAGGCTTCTTATTCCGGAGCCCAAATTCTGGTTGCCGGAGACAACTTCGGTTGCGGTTCATCTCGCGAACATGCGCCCTGGGCGTTGTTGGATTTTGGAATCCGCTGTGTGATTTCAACCAGCTTTGCCGATATTTTCTACAACAACTGCTTCAAGAATGGCGTTTTGCCGATCAAGGTTTCGCAGGAAGAGCTTGACCAGCTAATGGATGATGCTGAACGGGGGGCAAACGCAACTCTGACGGTTGACCTTGAATCCCAGACGATTTCTGGCCCCGACGGCGGAACAATCAATTTCGATATAGATGCAGACCGCAAACACCGGTTGCTGAACGGCATTGATGATATTGGCGAAACCCTGGCCAAATCGGATGAAATTTCGGCATTTGAAACACAGAATGCCGCCGCCCGACCCTGGGCATAGATGCGTATATTCTGAAAGTTTAGAGAAAGCATACAGCAAATGACAACGCGTAAAGTTTTTCTGCTGCCAGGTGATGGCATTGGACCGGAGACAACATCAGAAGTTTCCAAAATCATTGAGTGGATGAATGAATCGATGGGCAGCGGCTTTGAAGTCGAGGAAGGCCTTGTTGGCGGTTCCGCCTATGATGCGCACGGTGAATCCATTTCCGATGCGGACATGGAAAAGGCACTCGCTGCAGATGCGGTCTTGTTCGGTGCTGTGGGTGGTCCGAAATGGGATGACGTGCCTTACGAGGCAAGGCCGGAAGCAGGTCTGCTTCGTCTGCGCAAGGAGCTTGAACTGTTCGCAAATCTGCGACCGGCGATCTGTTACCCCGCACTGGCGGATTCTTCCTCTCTCAGGAAGGAAGTTGTCGAAGGGCTGGACATCCTGATCGTGCGCGAACTGACCGGTGGCGTTTACTTCGGCGAACCCAAGGAAATCACCGATCTGGGCAATGGCCAGAAACGTGCCGTGGATACCCAGGTCTACGATACATTTGAAATCGAACGGATTTCCGGTGTGGCGTTTGAATTGGCCAGAACACGTGACAACAAGGTCTGTTCAATGGAAAAGCGGAACGTTATGAAATCCGGCGTCCTATGGAATGAAGTTGTCAGTGCAACCCACAAGGACAAGTACCAGGACGTCGAGCTTTCTCACATGCTTGCAGATGCAGGTGGGATGCAGTTGGTCCGTTGGCCGAAACAGTTTGATGTTATTGTTACCGACAATCTTTTTGGAGACATGCTTTCCGACGTCGCTGCCATGCTTACCGGTTCGCTCGGCATGCTGCCGTCTGCATCTCTTGGCGCGCCGGATCCGGTTACGGCCAAACGAAAAGCTATGTATGAACCCGTTCACGGTTCGGCACCGGATATTGCAGGGCAGGGTATTGCCAATCCGATAGCCATGATTGCATCGTTTGCGATGATGCTGCGATATTCATTTGAGATGATTGCCGAAGCCGACATGATCGAAAAAGCCATCGCAAACGTACTCGAAAGGGGATTGCGCACAGGCGATATCTGGTCTGAGGGTGATGAAAAAGTCACGACCGCACAAATGGGAGATGCCATCCTCGCGGAAGTACAAGCCCTTGCCGGTTAGATGAAGCGGTTTGCGGACTATTTCGATTCACTATCGGGAAAATGGTCTCTGAAGCGCACAATCTCTTCCGGTGAAGAGCTTACTGGCGAACTGATTTTCAAACCTGCTGGAGACGATGCCTTATTTGCTTCAGAAGCGGGGACATTGCGTTTGGGAAACGGAAATCTTGTTTCGGCTTCCAGAAGATGGCTTTGGCGATATGAATTTGGTATTCTGAAAATCTTCTTCGTTGAAGAGCCACTGCGTTTGTATCACGAATTCGTACCGGAATTTGGAAACGGAAACTGGCATGGCAATTCTCACCACAGTTGTGATCCTGATGTTTACCTAGGTGAATATGTATTTTCCCCTGGGAGGATCAGTTCAGAGCAGATTGTCAGCGGACCCAGGAAAGATTTGCGGATTATAACCGAATGTGAAAGGCTGGAACCTAATCAAACCAGCTAACGGGGTCACCCGAAAACTTGCCGCGTTCACCATGAAATACTGGTTTATCCGTGCCGCAGACAAACGAAGCCGCCCCTGTGTCAGCAAGATTCTGAGCCAATAAATTTGCATCACTGTTGGAACGCGCATCTACATATCCAACCACACAAGAGGTTGGGTTCTCGTGGTTAGCGATGCGGGAAACGACCAGAACCTGTCCTTCCAGAGCTTTTGTGTATTCGCCACTATCGTTACTGTTTTCTATGAACCAGCGCAGGATAGTTGCGTAGGGCTTCCCTTCCTTGATCCGCCATTCAATTGTGGTGTTTACGCGGTTGAATTGCCCGAAGCTCTCCCATTGCCCTTCCAGTTTCCCGACATGGCCAAAACGCATCATCTGCCGCAAGTCTCCTTCAGAAAAATGAACCGGATATCCCTTGTATCCAGAGCAGTAGGCACTCGCACCCTGTTCATATTCACTATGGAATACACAGCCTTTCTCGAGGTCGAGAGTTGTGTAGACGCTTTCTGCGTGAACAGCGGTCGTTAGAAATATGAAAAGGGCAGATGAAAAAAGCTGTTTGATCATCGCCCATACCTCAAGTCAGAAGCGGAGCAACATCATGGATCAGAAGATATTGCAGGAACATGATCGCAAACAGGACAATGATAGGCGAAATGTCTATGCCACCCAGATCCGGCAAAAATCGGCGGATCCGACCGTAAACTGGTTCGGTCATCTGATACAGGAAGCGCCCGATCATGTTCACGAACTGGTTGGATGAATTGATAACGTTGAACGCAAAAAGCCATGAAAAAATTACGGACAGTATCACGATCCACCAGTAAAAATTCAGGACCTGATAAATGATGAAGATGATCGCGTTCATGAAGTATTCCTGCAGCCTCGTCAGTTGAATTCAGTTACATGTGACCCTTCACACTGGACAAATCAAGCCTGATTTTCAGCAGGCCCTATCCAGAGGTGCAGAAACGTATCCAGCCATTGACGCACAGCAGGGTCATAAAGCGGTCTTGCAGCAAACTGTTCCTCACGGTTTTGGGCACCCGGAAGAGCAAAACGTTCGTAAGCCTTGGTGGTCCATCTGTTCATCATCCAGGTGGTGACTTCCGAGTGAAACTGTACACCGAAAGCCTTTTCACCATATCGGAAAGCCTGGTTTGGGTAGTGTTCACCGGTTGCGAGTAATGTCGCATCTTCCGGCAGTGAAAATCCTTCCATATGCCAGTGATAAACATGATCGGGCCAGTCCATCAGCGCCTGGCCCTCGTTGGTTGGCCGGATCGGATAATATCCGATTTCGGAATAATTGTCTTCGCGACCGACCACGTTTCCACCGAGCTGTTTGGAAAGCATTTGTGCACCCAGGCAGATACCGAAAAACGGTTTGTTCTCCTTGAGCGGAATTTCCATCCAGTCTATTTCACGCTTTATGAAGTCATCCTCGTCGTTTGCGCTCATCGGACCGCCAAAGACGACCGCGCCAGCGTAGTCTTCAAGCGTTTCCGGCAGTGTGTCGCCGATGGCCGGCTTGCAGGACTCCAACCGGTAACCCATGTCTTCCAGCATCATGCCACATCGCCCTGGAGTTGAAGCTTCCTGGTGCATGATCATCAACACTTTGGGTTTGTCAGAATACGAAGTAGTGCCCATCAGGTGTTTGCAACTTGTTCAGATCTGCGTTTCCAGACCTTTTGTTTCAGGAGCATGCGTTCGCGCTGATCTACTCCCAGAAGTTCGGCGACGCGCCAAACGACATTGTCTTCCAGTTCGTGTACAACCCCGTCTGCAAACACCATCTCCCAAAGATTTTCAATAATCAGATTACGTTCTTCAATACTGAGTGCAGTTTTCAGAACGCTGGTGAACTTGTAGAGATCGATTGCTTCATGCTCTGCATTGCGTGCATCCTTGGCAAGATGAGCAGTCTCGTCGGCATCAAGTTCGAAATGCCCTGCCAGAACGTCGGCCATTCGTTTCTTCTCTTCATCCCGAATTATGCCGTCGACTGCTATCACGTGATACATCAGCGCAGCTTCAGCGAGTTGCATTTTCGAGTGAATGAATTCCTTTGGTTCCTCGGCAGCAGAAAGGTCAGCTACGAATTTTCGAATAATTTCAAACATGATGGGAATTTAATTGGTTGATCCGAAATTGCAATTGATAGCAAGTCCGGCGGTTTGGCAAGGACTGAATTATTGGGCCTCGGGCAGTTTGCTGAGCCAGAGGGCAAATATGGGCATACCTACAAGTTCGGTGACCAGTGATCCGAGGATGTCAGGTCCGAACACAAGTTCAAGATTTCCGGATGTAAATCTCGCAAAGCCAGCAAGGAAAATCAGTCCAAACACAAGATAAAGGGACTGTTTGAAGCGCATGGGGTTCACTGCTGCCAACCACATAAACAGGCCCAATCCCGCCCATATTCCGCCAATGAAGCGTATGTGATTGTCACGAATCTCATATTTGGCCGCATCAGTGGTAGCTATGAAATCTCCGATGCCAAGCCAACCCATGGTTTCCAGACCGCCAAGTGCGTTATTCAATCCAGTGAAAACAATAAATGCGCCGCCCAGGATGCACGCAATTCTGAAGAGTAACAGGCTAATCGTATTTCTTCCTTGAACTGTGATTTCAATACTGCGAGACAGTATAGCTTCGGCAAGTGAAAATTCAAAGAGGCCTGACTATGCGCATTTCAGCATTTCTTTTTTCGATTGTACTTTTAACATTGCCGTTTCATGGGCACGCTTCGACGAAACAGGAAGAAACCCGGGCTTTTCTGAAGGCAGACAAGAATGGCGACAAGCAATTGACCAAAGCTGAATTCAGGACCTTCATTCGCTTGTTGGCTGCGGCCGGAAATGCAGAAGCAAAACGTGCCGTCAGGTATGGAGAGCTTGGTTTCACTATCGGCTTTTCCAATGCGGACGCCAATTCAAACGGGCTGCTGACCCCGAAAGAACTTGAGCGCCTGCGTAAGTAGGACGATGAACCCTATATGTGCAGTGGTTTTCCGTGGGTTGCCAGCGCAGCCTCGCGAACCACTTCAGAAAGCGTTGGGTGAGCATGGCAGGTACGTCCGAGGTCTTCTGAGGAGCCGCCAAATTCCATCAGCACAGCTGCTTCATGGATCATGTCACCGGCACCGAACCCGACAATATGAACACCAAGTACACGGTCGGTCTGCTTATCCGCGAGGACCTTCACAAAACCTTCGGTCTGGTTCATGGCGCGTGCGCGGCCATTTGCTGTGAAGGGAAACTTCCCGGTGTTATATTCAATTCCGGCGGCCTTTAGTTCCTCTTCGGTTTTTCCCACACTTGCAACCTCGGGCATGGTGTAAACGACGCCCGGGATGACATCATAATTCACATGGCCTGCCTGTCCTGCAATTGTTTCAGCGACTGCAACGCCTTCATCTTCCGCCTTGTGAGCAAGCATTGGTCCGTCCGTAACGTCTCCAATTGCCCAAATTCCCGCTACGTTCGTTTGCCAATGTCCGTTGGTTTTTACCCGGCCACGATCCATTTCAACACCGGCTGCTTCGAGACCCAGGCTATCCGTGTATGGTCTGCGTCCCGTTGCAACAAGCACGATATCAGCTTCCAGTATCTTACTGTCACCACCCGCGACTGGCTCAAAAGTAACGCTGCCGGTTTTGCCCTTTTTCTCAACACCGGTGACCTTTGAGGAGAGGTGAAATGTCATTCCCTGCTTTTTAAGCATCCTCTGGAACTGTTTGGAAACATCGCGGTCCATTCCGCCCAGAATGGTGTCGAGGTATTCCACAACTGTTACCTCACTGCCGAGGCGATTCCAGACCGAACCAAGTTCCAGACCGATCACGCCACCTCCGACAACCAGCATCTTCTTCGGCACTGCTGACAACTCCAGCGCACCCGCTGAGGAGACAATCACCTTTTCATCAATTTCCACGTCAAGGCCCGGAATTCCGGCAACGTCCGAACCCGTTGCAATTACGATGTTCTTGGTGGCGAGTTCTGTTGTCTCGCCATCTTCGCCAATGACATTTACCTTGCCTGCGGCGGCAACGTTTCCGGTGCCGAAATATACATCGATCTTGTTTTTCTTCATAAGAAAAGCGACGCCTTCGACATTGGATTTGACCACACTATCCTTGTGGCCCATCATTCCTTTCAGATCGAGCTTCGGTTTTCCCACATCAATGCCCAACGCATCAAATCCATGGCCGGCTTCTTCAAACATTTCAGAAGCGTGCAGAAGTGCTTTTGACGGAATACAGCCTATGTTGAGACAGGTTCCGCCCAGGGTCGAGTTTTTCTCCACGATGGCAGTCTTTAGCCCCAGTTGCGCTGCCTTGATGGCGCACACATAGCCTCCCGGGCCTGACCCGATTACAACAACATCATACTGTTCTGCCATTTGCTTTCTCCGTCTATCTCCCACCGGTTACATTAAGGCAGTCACCGGTGACATAGGAAGCCCCATCACTCATCAGCCAGACAATTGCCTTGGCTATCTCTTCGGCGGTGCCACCGCGTTTCATTGGCACCATATGTTCAAGTTTTTCGACCCGGCCCGGCTCACCGCCTGACTCGTGAAGATCTGTGTATATGAGCCCCGGCCTCACCGCATTTACCCGTATACCTTCATCGGCGACTTCCAGAGAAAGGCCTTTTGTAAACGTGTCGATTGCCGCTTTCGATGCAGCATAATCCACATACTGATTGGGAGATCCCAAGTAAGCCGCGGCCGAACTTAAATTTACGATGACACCACCGCTGCCACCATGTTTGGTGGACATCCGCCCAATCGCTTCGCGGGCACACAATATACTGCCAATTACATTTACCGAAAACATCCGTTCAAGACGTTCGACTGTGTAATTTTCAACCCTTTCGGTCATGTCGACCTTGCCGGCGTTGTTGACCAGTGCTTTCAGGGTCCCCATTTCATCAGCAGTCGCAAACAGCTTTAATATATCGCTTTCATCGGCTACATCACATCGGACGGCTGAAGCTTTGCCGCCCGTGTTCTCAATTTCCGAAATGACCTCGTTGGCTGCATCTGCATTTGATGCATAGGAAAAACAGACGGTGAAACCTGCTTCCGCAGCGAGTTTGGCGCACGCAGCACCAATACCGCGACTGCCTCCGGTAACGATGCAGATATCAGGCATAGGCTCAACCGGTGACCTGGAGCAGCAATGGCCATGCGAGCATTAGTATGCCGCATATCGAGACAAGCCACACAACTGTCCGCACGAGCATAATGCCGAAGATATATGTTGGTATGTAGATTACACGTCCCCAGAAGTAGAGTTGGGTGCCCAGGGCTGTTGTGGAAGACCAGCTCTCCGTCAATTGGATAATTAGCACCAGTGAAGCAAACACCGGGAAAGTTTCCAGCATGTTGTAATATGCCCGCTCAAAACGCCCGCCGATACCTGACGCAAGGTATTCATCATCCCGGGAACCGACGGCGGCTTTCAGTCCGTTTTGAAAAATGCCCGCCCCCAGTTGGGTAACTAATTGTATCAGCAGAAGGAAAATTGCAAAAATCAGATATTGTAATTCTAGTGACATGAAATTTCTCCGTATGTTTCCTTGCGGTTACGGTAATTGGATCAAAGGTCGAGTACCAGACGTTCCGGGTCTTCCAGACTTTCCTTTACCCGAACCAGGAATGTAACAGCTTCTTTTCCATCGACGATACGATGGTCATAAGACAGTGCCAGATACATCATCGGCCTTATGACGATTTCACCGTTAACGACAACCGGTCGTTGGTCAATTTTGTGCATGCCGAGGATGCCGGATTGCGGTGCGTTCAGGATAGGCGTGGACATCAGCGAGCCGTAAACTCCGCCATTGGATATGGTGAATGTGCCACCCTGCATGTCAGCCATTGAAAGATCGCCATCCCGGGCTTTCAGACCCAGGCGCCCGATTTCCTTTTCGACTTCCGCAATAGACATCTGATCGGCATCGCGAACCACCGGAACAACAAGTCCCTTGTCTGTACCAACTGCTACGCCGATATGACAAAAATGCTTGTAGACAATATCCGTTCCATCGATCTCGGCATTGACCGCCGGGATTTCTTCCAGTGCATGGCAAACGGCTTTAGTGAAGAAACCCATGAAGCCCAGTTTCACGCCGTGCTTTTTTTCAAATAGGTCTTTGTATTTCTTCCGCATCTCCATCACGGCCGACATGTCGACTTCATTGAATGTTGTGAGCATAGCAGCCGTGTTTTGCGCATCCTTGAGGCGGCGAGCGATGGTCTGTCTCAAACGGGTCATTCTCACGCGTTCTTCGCGTGATCCATCTTCGGCAGGAGAGGGCGCTTGCGCTGCCGCAGGAGCCGGCGCTGAACCGGCCCTCATAACATCCTCTTTAAGAACCTGCCCGCGCTTCCCGCTGCCTGAGACCGATGCGGGGTCAATGCCTTTTTCCGTCATCATTTTTTGAGCTGACGGGGCCGCCGGCATGGAAGTGGCGGTTGTGCTCGCTGCAGGGGTTGCCACTGCAGGAGCTGCTGCGGCAGCGCCGGAAGCTCCTTCCTCGACTTTCGCAAGAACTGCACCCACTTCGACTGTCGCGCCTGTTTCTGCAACGATTTCAACCAGCTTTCCGGCTACAGGAGACATGACTTCCTGGGCAGCCTTGTCAGTCTCAAGTTCCACAAGTGCCTCATCAACCGCGACTGCATCACCAATCTTTTTCAACCACTCACCCACGCCTGCTTCGGTTACCGATTCTCCAGCACTTGGAACCGGAATTTCGACAATTTTGCCTCCGGTATTCTCTGAGCTGGTTGCTTCAGGCTCTGGAGCTGCACTGACCGGCCTTGCGGTTGCAGAGGCGTCGATCATCCCAAGCAGCGCACCGACTTCAACAGTCTCGCCTTCCTTCACGGATATATCTGCGAGAACGCCGGCTGAAGGTGCGGGTACTTCCACGGACACCTTATCGGTTTCAAGTTCGACCACCGGTTCGTCAGCAGCAACGGCTTCGCCGGATTGTTTCAACCACTGTCCGACAGTAGCTTCTGTTACTGATTCACCCAGAGTGGGAACGCGGATTTCGTTAGACATGTTTCAATTCTCTTCCGTTCTCATTCAAAGTTGAAGTATCATTTACCAAGTGCGTCTTCCAGGAAAGCTTCGAGTTCAGCCAAATGGCGTGACATCAAACCTGTTGCCGGAGAAGCAGACGCAGGACGCCCCGCATATCTGGCTCTTGGATGCTTTGCCTTTATGTGTTCAAAAACCCATTCAAGGTATGGCTCCATAAATGCCCAGGCCCCCATGTTTTTCGGCTCTTCCTGGCACCAAACCCATTCAGCCCCCTTGAACCTGGAAAGCTCCGTAATGAGGGCCTTTGCAGGGAAGGGGTACAACTGCTCTACACGGAGCAGGTAGACATCAATAATGCCCCGCTTTTCCCGTTCCTCCAGCAGGTCGAAATAGACTTTGCCGGAACACAGCACAACGCGGCGTATTTTGTTGTCCTTGACCAGCTTTGACCCTTCGTAATTCTCATAATCCGCATCATCCCATAAAAGTCGGTGGAATGAAGCCTCGGTCGTGAATTCGTCAAGCCTTGAAACCGCTCTTTTGTTCCGCAACAGGGATTTCGGTGTCATCAACACCAGCGGCTTGCGGAACTCCCTTCTGATCTGCCTGCGCAGGATATGGAAGTAATTTGCCGGGGTTGTACAGTTGGCAACCTGCATGTTGTCTTCTGCACAAAGCTGCAGAAACCGCTCCAGCCTGGCGGAGGAATGTTCCGGTCCCTGTCCTTCATAACCATGCGGCAAGAGCAATACGAGCCCGCTCATACGCAGCCATTTCCTCTCACCGGATGAAATAAACTGGTCGATCACAACCTGTGCGCCGTTTACGAAGTCGCCGAACTGGCCCTCCCAGATGGTTACTGCATTGGGTCTGTTCAGGGAGTATCCGTATTCATATCCCAGGACTGCTTCTTCGGAGAGCATTGAATTGATAACATCGTACTCTTCCTGGCTCTCTGAAATGTTGTTGAGTGGTGTATAACGTGCTTCGGTTTCCTGATCATAGATAACCGAATGGCGCTGGGAGAAGGTTCCTCTCTCGCAATCCTGACCGGAAAGACGGACATAATGCCCTTCGGACACCAGTGAACCAAATGCAAGAGCTTCGCCCATGCCCCAGTCAATTCCCTCGCTGGTGTCAATCATTTTGCGGCGGTTGTCCATCAGCCGCTTGATTGTCTTGTGAACCTTGAAATTGTCCGGTGCTTCTGTAATTTTCTGGCCTATTTCCACCAGTTTATGTTTGTCCACGCCCGTTTTACCCCGGCGTGTCTCGTCGTCATCGTCTGGCACCCTAAGTCCCGACCAGGCCCCGTCAAGCCAATCGGCCTTATTGGGTTTGTAACTTTGTCCGGCATCAAATTCATTCTCAAGGTAACTGCGCCATTCATCGCGCATGGCCTTGTATTCCTCAGCGGTCATCACGCCCTCGGAAATCAGCTTGTCGCTGTAAATCTGAGAGGTAGTCGGATGCGAACGGATTTTCTTATACATCAGTGGCTGCGTAAAAGCCGGTTCGTCGCCTTCATTGTGTCCAAAACGCCGATAGCAGAACATATCAATAATAACCGGCTTGCGGAAAAGCTGCCGGAATTCTGTTGCCACCTTGGCGACAAACGTAACAGCTTCAGGATCATCTCCATTGACATGAAAAATTGGCGCTTCGATCATCTTCGCCCCATCAGAAGGATAAGGCGATGATCTTGAGAACCTTGGGTTTGTAGTAAATCCAATCTGGTTGTTGATTATGAAATGAACCGATCCGCCTGTGCGGTGTCCTTTCAGTCCGGAAAGGCCGAAACATTCCGTTACGACTCCCTGGCCTGCAAAAGCAGCATCGCCGTGTAACAACAAAGGCATGATCGTATCACGTGGGCGGGACCCTCTTTCGTTCGGCGGTTCGAACTTGTCCTGCTTGGCGCGTACCTTGCCGAGAACAACCGGATTCACGATTTCAAGGTGTGAGGGATTTGCGGTGAGTGAAAGGTGAACATTGATGCCATCGAATTCGCGATCCGAAGAGGCTCCGAGATGGTATTTAACGTCACCAGAACCTTCGACGTCATCTGGTTTGAATGAGCCACCTTTAAATTCATTGAATATGGCACGATGCGGCTTACCCATCACATTGGCAAGTACATTCAGGCGGCCACGGTGGGCCATGCCGAGAATAATCTCCTTTAGCCCCATCTGTCCGCCGCGCTTCATAATCTGCTCAAGTGCCGGAACCATTGCTTCGCCGCCGTCGAGGCCAAAGCGTTTTGTGCCCTTGTACTTGATGTCGATGAATTGCTCGAAACCTTCGGCCTCAATGAGTTTTCGAAGAATCGCCTTTTTACCCTCTATGGTAAAAGCAACTCCCTTGTCTGGACCCTCAATACGCTCCTGAAGCCATCTCTTTTCCTGTGGATTGGAGATGTGCATGAACTCGATGCCGATGGTTGAGCAATATGTACGTTGGAGGATTTCCAGCATTTCGGGGATCGTTGCGAACTGAAGGCCCAGCATCCCGTCAATGAAAATTTTCCGGTCATAATCGGCTTCAGCAAAACCATAAGAAGAGGGGTGCAGCTCGTTATAGGCCTCTTTCTTCTCCGCGATTTTTAACGGATCAAGATCTGCATGCAGATGTCCACGCATGCGGTATGCGCGGATCATCATGATCGCAGCAACTGAATCTTTGGTCGCCCTTTGTACCTGGTCGCCGCTGAGTGTTTCACTGCCCGCTGATGCCTTGTCCTTTATTTTCTCGCCAACGTGCTTTTCTATGGCTGCCCAGTCTCCATCGAGTGCTGAAACGAGTTCTCCATTGGCAGGTATTGGCCAGTGTTTCTTTTTCCAGGAAGCACCCTCAGCGTTCTTTGCAATGTCCTGTGATTCATCCTGAAAGTCTGCGAAGAATGCCTGCCAGTCGCTGCTTACAGACGATGGATCAGCTTCGTATTGCGCATACATCTCTTCAATGTATCCGGCGTTGCCTCCGTAAAGAAACGACGTGGATGCAAATGCTTCATTTTGGCTTTCACTTGACATATGTTCAGCGGAAAAATCCGTCTCCTGTTCCTGTGACTTGGGTGAAATCCCCAAAAGAAAACGGCGGCACAAGGCCGCCGCATCCTGTTATTTCAATTTTGGCGCAATGCCCATGCAGGCCTCACAAAGTTCGGCGACGGCCCCTACCGACTTGTCGAACATTTTCTGTTCAGTTTTGTTGAGATCAATTTCGATGACGCGCTCCACGCCATTGGCTCCAATAATAACAGGTACGCCGACATACATGTCCTTTACCCCGTATTCGCCTTTCAATGCAGCAGCGCAAGGCAATACGCGCTTCTTGTCCTTCAGATAGCTCTCCGCCATTACAATCCCGGAAGCCGCCGGAGCATAGTACGCTGAACCTGTTTTAAGCAGCGAAACGATTTCGCCCCCGCCTTTTCTGGTTCGATCAACAATCTGGTTGAGTCTTTCCCTTGTCAGCCAACCCATTTTCACCAGGTCTGTGAGCGGAATTCCGGCGACGGTTGAGTAACGGGCAAGGGGAACCATCGTATCCCCGTGGCCGCCGAGTACGAAGGCCGTCACATCTTCAACAGAGACATCAAACTCTTCGGCGAGAAAATACCTGAATCGGGACGAGTCCAGTACGCCTGCCATTCCGACAACCTTGTTTTTGGGCAAGCCGGAAAATTTCTGCAAAGCCCATACCATCGCGTCAAGCGGATTTGTGATGCAAATGACGAACGCATCGGGCGCGTATTTTTTAATTCCTGCGCCGACCTGTTCCATTACCTTGAGATTGATTCCAAGCAGGTCGTCCCGGCTCATGCCTGGTTTGCGTGCGACACCGGCGGTTATGATGCATACATCGGCACCTTTGATTGCCTCATAGCTCTGTGTCCCGGTCAGTCTGGAATCATATCCGTCAACCGGTGACGATTCCGCAATGTCCAGTCCCTTGCCCTCGGGGATGCCTTCGGCAATGTCAAACAGGACAACATCGCCGAGTTCCTTCATTGCGGCGAGGTGCGCAAGAGTTCCGCCAATCATGCCCGAACCAATGAGGGCAATTTTATTACGTGCCATTACATATTCCTTTTACGTGAAAGTAATTTATTCATTCCGATCTGGATTTCACCAATCTGCTCACCTCTTTTCTAGTCCAGATTGGAAAACATGCAAGGTTTTAAAAAAATCCTTCAATAACAATTGCATATCTTTTTTACTTAGACGTAAAGGTAAATATTTAAGTGAAGCCGGCGCCTAGATATTCACGCGATTGCATTTCATGAAGTCTGGATACGGTCCGTTGAAACTCAAACGCTTCCGTGCCGGCTGTTGCCTGATAAAGGTCCTTGGGCTTTTCTTCTGCTGAGATAATCGTTCGGACCTGGTTGTCATAAAGTGTGTCTATCAGCAATATGAAGCGCTTTGCGATGTTCCGGTTTTCCTTGTTGATTACAGGGACATCAGTCAGCAGCAATGTATGGATCTTTCTTGCCAGGGCAAGGAAGTCTTCAGCGCTTCGTGGTTCGCGGCACAGGGAATCAAACGTCATTCTGGCCACGCCGCCAGCAAATTCATGGACTTCCAGTTCTCTGCCCTTGAGTGGAATGGAAATCGGGCGTCCCTGTTCAGTACCAGTCAGCCTTTTCCATATGCTTTGCATCGCAGATTGCGCATTCGCATCGAGTGGGAAGTGATAAACCGGCGCCTTGTCCAGTTTCTCAAGTCGGAAATCGGTTCTGGCATCGAGTCTGATGACATCAACGTTTTTGATAAGCAGATCTATGAAGGGAAGAAAAATTTTTCGGTTCAATCCATCTCGATAAAGGTTCTCCGGTTGTACGTTGGAAGTTGCAACTATGACCACCCCGTTTTCGAAAAGGGTTTCAAACAACCGGCCCAATATCATCGCATCCGCAATATCGGTGACTGTGAATTCATCAAAACATAAAACCCTGGCCTCGTCGGCAAGCTGCTTCCCGACCACCGGGATCGGGTCTTCTTCCCTGACTTTTCCGGCTTTGAACTCCTGACGGTGTTTGTGAATGCGATCCTGTGCATCCTGCATGAAATCATTGAAATGGGCGCGGCGTTTTCGTTTGTGAGGGACCAACTCGAAGAACATGTCCATGAGCATCGATTTCCCACGACCTACGCTGCCCCATATATAACGCCCTTTTAGGGTTCCGAAAGATGTGTTGCTTTTACTAAACAGCCAACCAAGAGAACTGGATTTGCTCGAAAGGCGCTTGCTGCTAATTTTTTCAAGCAGGGCGTCGAGCACATGCACGAGTTCAAGCTGCGCAGGATCCAATTCAATCTTACCGCCGGAAACGAGCTGATTGTAGCTTGTTTCCAGTTTTCCAGTTGATGGTCGTCCCGTTTTCATGAACAATCATCATATAGAAGGAAATTAAATCTGGAATTGATTATCGTGTGAAAGAGATGGGTTTTCCACTTACAGTTTGCCCGGAGTAGTGTTCCTCACCAATTGAGCCGAGATTTGCAACCTGAGTGCCTTCACTGTCCAGAAGGAAAACCTGTGAACCTTTTACGTCCCAGGCAGAAACGCTGGATAACTCAGTGTTGAGACAGCGCCGCGTGCCTGCGCGATAGCCACCTGACCACTGAGTGAACGAAAGAAACACGCGGCAATCTGGATTGTCAGTCGTCACATTCCATGCACCGGCCAGTTTTTCGTGCGTTAGCGGTTCGGAATTTTGCGTTGCTGACGGATCAAGCGATGCGATTTCCGTTCCGTTTATCGAATCACCGGTTGTTGAGCCGTCGAGCGGAATTGGTTGTCCGTTTGCATCAAGGACAGGCTGAGCCAGTGCATCCTGCGAAATCGGATCGAGTTGTGATCCCTCAACCGACCCTGAAGGTGATGCAGGCAAAGGTTGAGGCGGAGACTGCGTATTGATGCTCAGTGCATTCGATGATCGTGTGCAACCGGCTGCTGCCAGAGCTGCCATCAGAATCGCTACGGTAGTAAATTTGCCCATTGGTTATTTCTCAATTACGCTTGAATTCGTGCTTACCATCGGCTTTCGTCCCAATTAAGGCACAAACTAGCCGAATTATGGTAAACCAATTCTAAACAGACGTTGTCTCGTCAAGTAAAATATCCTTACAGATATCACATTTTTAAAGACCACTAATTCCGAAATTCGTGGTTCCGGCTACTCGAATGGTGGCAAAAATCTGCCAAAAACCAAAGTGTTTTGATTTTCTGCTTTTCTTCCGGTTAAATGTTCCCAGTGTTTCTGAAATACACGTTGGAGGAGAAAATCATGAAAGTATTGAAAACCGCAGCGCTTGCTGCAACGTTTGTAATGGCGACTGCGGCTGGCGCCTATGCCGCATGTGATCCCGGTGAAGAGGTGATCAAGTTCAGCCATGTGACTAACACGGACAAGCACCCGAAGGGAATTGCTGCGAGCCTTCTTGAGCAGCGCATTAATGATGAAATGAACGGCAAGGCCTGTATGGAGGTTTTCCCGAACTCAACCCTGTACGACGACAACAAGGTTCTTGAGGCACTCCTTAATGGTGACGTGCAGATGGCTGCACCATCCCTTTCCAAGTTCGAGAAGTTCACTAAGAAGTTCCGGATTTTCGACCTTCCGTTCATGTTCCCGAACATTGAAGCGGTTGATGCGTTCCAGAACTCTGCCGCAGGACAAGACCTGAAGGATTCCATGGTACGCCGTGGTCTGAAAGGCCTCGCATTCTGGCACAACGGAATGAAGCAGATGTCAGCTTCCCGTCCTCTGATCAAACCTGAGGATGCAGCCGGTCTGAAGTTCCGTGTTCAGGCTTCTGACGTGCTGGTAGCACAGTTTGAACAACTCGGTGCCTCACCGCAGAAGATGTCTTTTAAGGAGGTCTATGGTGGCCTGCAGACAAAGGTTATCGACGGGCAGGAGAACACCTGGTCCAACATTTACGGTAAGAAGTTCTTTGAAGTGCAGGACGGTGTAACGGAAACCAATCACGGCATCATCGACTATCTGGTTGTGACTTCAGATGAGTGGTGGAACGGCCTGGATGCCGGCGTTCGCGACCAGCTTGCCACAATTCTTACTGAAGTTACCGAAACCCGCAACAAGGAGGCTTTCGCGGTCAATCAGGACAACAAGGCCAAGATTGTTGAATCAGGTGGCGAGATCCGCTCACTTACTCCTGAACAGCGCCAGGCATGGGTTGATGCCCTTAAACCGGTCTGGGAAAAGTTTGAAGGCGACATCGGCGCTGATTTGATCAACGCTGCGCAGGCTACAAACTGATCTGAAGACGTTGCACGACTTTCCTGTTCGCAGCCATAGTTTCTGCGGACAGGAGTCACGGGGACGAGACAGATGAAATCCGGCAATTCGTCGTTCATCGACACGATTGAGGAAACGTTTATTGCGGTCACCCTTGGCCTCATGACGCTTATCACTTTTGCGAACGTCGTGGCCCGTTACATCTTTAATTCAAATATTTTATGGGGACTGGAAGTCACAGTGTTCCTGTTCGCCTGGCTTGTGCTAATCGGCAGCTCCTACGGAATGAAAAAGGGTTTTCACATCGGCGTGGATGTACTGGTAAATGCCTTGCCATCCAAATTGCGTAAAACCGTGACCCTGTTTGCTTGCGGCGCCTGCATTCTTTTTGCGGGCCTGCTGTTTCTTGGGGCCTGGAATTACTGGGGACCTTTCGCAGGCATTCGTCCAATACCGGTCCTGATCAATGATCTGGTGCTTACGCCGTTGGGTATTGAAGAAATCAAGTACCGTTGGCGGGATCAGTCATTTTACGAGACGGATGATGTGCCGGTTCCGTTTTTCAACGGCTGGCTAAGCGACACATTCAACTATGGTGAAGCTTACGAAAAATTGCCGCGGTTTATACCGTATTTTGCCTTGCCTATTGGTATGGGCCTGCTTCTTTTCCGGGTTTTTCAGGCGACATGGCGTGTTGCGACCGGGACACAGGATTTGCTTATTGCCGGTCACGAAGCTGAAGAGATGATGGAAGAGGCTCTCGGCGACGAAGCAAATGAGGGCAAAAGCTGATGGAAGTCGTTCTCCTCTTTGCTCTTGTTATAGGCCTTATGCTGATCGGCGTTCCAATTGCGATCTCACTTGGCCTTTCCAGTATGATTTTCCTGCTGATTTATGCGGACGGTTCGCTTGCATCGATTGCACAAACGCTTTTTTCCGCGTTCGATGGCCACTACACGTTACTGGCAATTCCTTTTTTCATTCTCGCGTCCAGCTTCATGTCCACTGGCGGCGTTGCAAAACGTATCATCCGGTTTGCGATCGCCTGCGTCGGGCATTTTTCTGGCGGACTGGCAATCGCGTCTGTGTTTGCCTGCATGATGTTTGCGGCCCTTTCAGGTTCATCCCCTGCGACGGTGGTTGCAATCGGAACGATTGTCATCGCCGGAATGCGGGAAGTCGGATACAAAAAGGAATTTGCTGCCGGTGTGATCTGTAATGCCGGGACACTTGGCATCCTGATCCCGCCGTCCATCGTGATGGTTGTGTATGCTGCTGCTACGGATGTTTCTGTTGGCCGGATGTTTCTGGCGGGCGTATTTCCGGGGCTTCTCGCCGGTTTGATGTTGATGATCGGCATCTACATTTACGCGAAAGTCAAAGGTCTTCCCTCACAACCCTTCGCCGGAATTTCGGAAATACTCAATGCAGGAAAAGAGGCTTTCTGGGGCCTGCTCCTGATCCTGATCATACTTGGCGGAATTTATGGCGGCGTGTTCACGCCAACTGAAGCAGCTGCGGTGGCGGCCGTTTACTCATTCTTTGCCGCCAATTTCATTTACCGGGATATGGGACCTCTGAAGGAAGTGAGCCTTATAAGCGACGATGAGGATCGTTCAGGTCGTAATGGGTACTTTGCGCTTGTGTACGGTTTTACCTTTTTTATGCTTTTGCTTTCCGGATCCTATTTCTATTACAGCTCGCCGGAAGCAATTCCGCTAACTATCCTCACCCTCATCGCAGCTGCAGCCGCGCTTCTCTATCTGTACTGGCGGGAAGGAAGCAACCTGTTCATGTCGATGGTCGCTTCAGTGCCGGTGCTTTTGCGGGCGGTCTGGCAGACCCTGTCCCGACTGCCTTATGCTGCGGTCCACCCCGACACGAAGAATACGCTCTTTGAGGCCGGCAAGCTTACAATCATGCTGCTCTTTATCATCGCCAATGCATTGATCCTGAAGCACGTGCTTACCGAAGAACGCATTCCTCAGGTGATAACAGAGGCAATGCTGGCGGCTGGTCTTGGTCCGATCATGTTCCTGATTGTCGTCAACATCATCCTTTTGATCGGCGGGCAGTTCATGGAGCCGTCCGGGCTTCTGATCATCGTCGCACCGCTTGTTTTCCCGATTGCGATTGAGCTTGGTATCGACCCGATCCACCTCGGCATTATTATGGTCGTCAACATGGAAATCGGGATGATAACGCCGCCGGTCGGGCTCAATCTTTTTGTGACGGCGGGGGTCGCGCGAATGTCGGTCACCGATGTTGTCAAAGCGGCTCTGCCATGGGTTTCGATCATGTTTATCTTCCTGATTTTGGTGACCTACGTGCCGGTGATCTCAACCTGGCTACCCACGCAACTGATGGGTCCAGAGATCATTACGCGTTGATCTGTTGTATTTAACTGATCTTGAATTCCTCCCGAAAGTGCGCCTAGATGTGTCGAAAAGGAGGGCAGCAGAATGAAAATGGTATCGGGCGACGCATTCAGTCTTCAACGCCGCAGTCCGGATGGGGGCACGCAACCACTTTCAGACTGGGGATTTCGAAACGAGACCGACCCGCTCACCGATGTTCTGCTCGGATCACCTGCTCATCTTTTTCACAGAGCTACTTCCAGCCTCTCTCGCAAGCATTTGCGGGAAGCACCCTGCAACATACAGGTGGCACAGGCGCAACATGCAGAACTGGTTTCGGCTTATCATCACTTTGGCGTCAAGGTTCACATGCTGGATGCGGAACCCGAACTGACCATGCAGGTCTATTCACGTGATTCCAGTGTAATGACACCCTATGGGGCAATTATTACCGCGATGGCACAATGGTGGCGTCGGGGAGAGAATTACGCTGCGATCCGGGCTTACGAAAAGCTCGGCGTTCCAATCTATGACATGGTGACAGCCGGTACTTTTGAAGGCGGCGACTTCAATGTCATTGAGGAAGGATGTGTGCTGATCGGTTGCGGAGGTGCGCGAACTCAGGAAGAGGGAGCGCGCCAGGTTGGCAAGTGGTTTGAGGCGGAAGGCTGGGAAGTAAGGATCGCCTTCATAGACGAATATTATGTGCACATCGATCTGATGGTGGTGCCGGTTGCTGAAAAATTGACCGCGGTATGTCTGGCCTGTACGGACCCGGCGATCGTTGACTGGCTCAAGGGTAAGGGGCACGAGATTATTGATGTTCCGTTTCAACAGACCATGGCACTGGGGTGCAACATGATGTCTTTGGGAAAGGATCGCGTGATAGCACCGACTACATCGACTGTGCTGGTCGAAAATCTCAAGGCCAGGGGCTTCGAAGTCGCAGCGGTTGATACGGCAGAAATTTCAAAAACCGGTGGAGGCATCCATTGCATGGCGCAGGCTTTGCGACGCGAAGCCAGCTGATCAGCAGTTGAAGGCACCTGTTCACCGCTCCGGGATATCCACCAGTTTGCCCCGCGGGATTTCAGCGTCCTTGTCATAAAACGGCAGGTTGACGAGCTCTGCTTCATGCATTTCGCCATCGCGACAACCAACCATGACTTTGGATCCGGGGCCGGAATTCGAACTGTCCATGAGCGCGTAACCGATTCCGTATTTAAGGTAAGGTGAAAAGGCGCCCGCCGTAACGGTTCCGGCGCTCGTATTACTGATTTCTATGCCGGCTGAAATCAATGGCTCGCCTGTCAGGCACTTGATCCCGAAAAGCCTCTGCTCCTTTGGCGCACTTTTGAGAGCAGCTTGTCCTATGAAGTATCCCTTTTCTTCGTCCACAAACCGCCCGAGACCTGCATCGTAAGGGGTTGTGCTTTCGTTAAAGTCTGAACCGGCATTGAGTATGCCTGCCTCAATGCGGCGTATGTTCATGGCATCAAGGCCAAAGATTTCCATGCCGAATGCTTTTCCCACACTCTCCAGATGAGCCCACAGTGCTTCCGCATCGTGGTGAGGCTCGGTGTAAAACTCCCAACCCAGTTCATTCGTGTAGCCGGTTCTGCTTACAACAACCTCCTGGCCTCCGAATGAGACCCGGGCGATCGCGAAATAACCAAATGGTTCCGGCATACCATGGTCGCTGGCTGCTTCGAGAATTTTCAGGGAATTTGGTCCTTGAACCTGCGAAACAAAGACATCCGGATCGGAAATTTCGACATTCATTCCACTGGCGTGTGCTTTTGCCCAGCTGTAGAAATCGCCATCTGCCTGCGCATACCAGAACTTGTCCTTTTCGAGACGAAGCAGAATTCCGTCTACAATCAGGCCGCCATCCTCATAACAGGCCAGACCGTAGGCACAACGCATAACCTTTGCCTTGGTTATGTCCTTGGTAAAAAGTTTGTCCAGAACGCGTTCAGCATCGGGTCCTTCAAATTGGAGAGGAAATTCTCCAGTGTGCAACACGGCCGCCTTCTGCCGCAGAAGCCAGTATCCGTCCTCCGTCGAATGATCATCGAAACATACTGCCATATGCCTTCGGTTGTAGACACAATAGTGAGGCCCTTTGGGGCGTTCTATAAAATGATAGGGATGTCGCGTTTGAGAATAATCCCAACCTGCGCCGGGTTGGCTGGTTACCAAATCCCGCATCTTGCCATCGCTTGAACGCATTTCATCCTCCCCACCTGGGTTTGTGTTGCCAGCAGACCAAATTCAGTGCTGTTGCAGTTCAAAAACTACTATACTCGTCCTGACTAGCGACACACCATTTTCACCAATAGCTCACGGGGGACAGCACCGGTAGCGATAATCAACCCAAAGTAAAGCACCGCTGCGCCTCCAATCAGACCTCCAACCCAGACAATTCGTTCCATCAAAAAGCCATCGACAAGGACTTCGCCCATCCAGTTTTGACCGATCAACAATGCAGCGCCCATTGCTGCGCTTGCAAGACAGATCAGCAAGACATTGAACAGGGTTTTACGGGAAACCCTGAAGTGATCGCCAATATGCAGTGCCAACCACAGGAGAACGACATTGAGCCAGCCAGCGATGCTGGTTGCAACTGCAAGCCCGACAACGCCATAAACCGGAAACAATGTGAGGCTGAGCGCAATGTTCACAACCGCGTTGATACCTGAAAACCACATCGGTGTTCGCATGTCCTCACGGGCATAGAAAGAGGGTTGAAAGATCTTGATCAGCACAAATGACGGCAGTCCAATTGCAAATGCAGCAAGGACCTGCGCGGCAAGTTCACTGTCTTCGCGCAAAAATACACCGCGTTCATAAACGAGAGCAACGATTGGCAAGGGGATTACAAAAAGACCGACTGCTGCCGGAACTGTAAGCCCAAGGCCAAATTCAAGGCTCCTGTTTTGGAGGTGGCTTGCCTCATGGTGGTTTTGGGCGGTCAGTGCCCGTGTCAACTCCGGAAGGAGTACAACTCCGATTGAGATCGCAATGATACCCAACGGCAATTGAACAAGCCGGTCGGCGAGATTGATTATCGTTATTGCACCTGCCTGCGCCGAGGCAATAATCTGTCCAACAAGCAGATTGATCTGTGTGATACCGCCAGCAATTGCGGTAGGTATTGCCAGTACCAGTAGGCGTTTGACTGCCGGAGATGCCGATGGCCAGCGGAGGGAAAGGCCAAAGCCCTGTTTTCGAACACCGTAGATGAGCAGGCCGAGCTGTAACAGGCCCGCGAAGAACACGCCCCATGCGAGATATATTCCAATGTCTCGCTGGCTCCATCCCTCATACCAGCCAGTGATCAACACTCCGATCAGCACAATGTTCAGAAGGACCGGCGCGATTGCAGCGAGAAAGTAATGCCTGAATGCATTCAGAATCCCCGACAGCATCGCGACTAGTGACATTGCTGCAAGATAGGGAAACATTATTTGTGCCAGGAGCACGGTGAGTTCAAATTTTTCGGGATCTACCGTAAATTTCGGAGCAACGACCGTGCTGACCAGAAACGGCATGAAAATCATTGCCAGAGCGGACAGCGTGAGCAACACAGGCAGGAACACCGAAAGTATTTTCTCTGCGAATATTTTTGCCTTTGCGCGGCCGCCGTTCTCCAGTTCACTTGAGAACAAGGGGATGAATGCAGCGTTGAATGCTCCTTCTGCAAACAGTCTGCGAAAAAGGTTTGGGAACCGGAATGCTGCATAAAAGGCGTCTGCGACGGGCCCCGTTCCCAACAGGCCCGCAATCATTGCCTCGCGCGCAAATCCAAGCACCCGGCTCGCCATTGTGGCACTGCCGACGGAGGCAAATTTTGCGATCAGACTCACTGGGCCGCTTCCTTGGCGGATGGTTGCATGGTTTCCATCAGTGCATTCCGGATCTTTTTAAGTCGGTTTGGGTTTTCTATCTTGTGACCGACAAGGTCGCGCACGTAGAAACTGTCATTCGCCTTCTCTCCAAAGGTGACCACGTGGGCCGAACCGATATCGAGACTTAAGTCAGCCAAAACGCCTGTGAGTTCAGAAAGGAGGCCTGGGCGATCAAGGCATTCTATTTCGATGACCGTGAATGTATCAGAGAAATCATTATTTATTTCGATTTTCGGAGGGATTGAGAATGCCTTGTAACGGCCTCTCGGACGGGTGTTTCTGGCAATGACTGATGGTAGATTGGATTGTCCTGACAGTACTTCCTCGATCATTTTCCCGATGCGAGCTGCACGGCGTATTTCGTCTTCATCGTTTTCATACTCGCGGTTGATGAATATCGAATCGAGAGCGCGACCGTCATTGGTGGTGTGAATCTTGGCATCCACAATGTTACCGCCAGCTGCAACACATGCGCCGGCTATTACTGAAAGCAGGCGCGGATGGTCCGGTGCGATAACGGTGATTTCCGTAATTGCTTCAAACTGTTTGGAGTTGACCGAGGTTGCAAGGCTCAATCCCTTTTCGCGCGTATCACGAAGAAAGTTCATATGCCGAATCTGGGCTTCCAGGTCTGTCGACATGAAGTAAGCTGCATAGGGCAGGTTTGTGAATTTCTTTTTGTCGCTATCGCTCCAACCACTCAGATGTTGCATCAGGGTTTCCTTTGCCTGAGCAAGGCGGGCTTTCAAAGGCACTTTTGAGAACCCGCCGTTGAGCATCAGTTCTGTCTCGTAGTACAGGGTTCGCAGCAACTGACCTTTCCACCCATTCCACACTCCGGGTCCTACTGCGCGAATATCGCAGACCGTCAGGATCACCAGATATCGAAGGCGTTCCACTTCCTGAACGACCTCAGAAAAATCCTGAATGGTTTTGCGGTCCGAAAGGTCGCGGCCTTGTGCAATTGTACTCATCGTAAGGTGTTCGCGAATCAACCAGGCCACCATTTCGGTCTGATCATTATCAAGGCCGAGGCGGGGACAAAGGTTTCGTGCAACCCTTTCACCGGCGATGGAGTGATCTTCTTTGCGACCTTTTGCAATATCATGAAGAAACAGGGCGACGTAGAGAATAGTCCGGTCTTTTACGAGGGGTAGCAGTTCGGAAGAAAGAGGATGTTCATCGGCGGTCTTGCCACTCTCAATTGCCCACAGTGCCCCAATCGACCGGATGAGATGCTCATCCACAGTGTAATGATGATACATGTTGAATTGCATCATTGCGACGACTTTCCGGAATGAGGGAATGAACTTACCGAGGAACCCGGTTTCGTTCATTCGCCGCAGCATTCGTTCAGGGCCCTTTTTACTCGTCAGCAATTGCAGGAATATTGCATTTGCTTCCGGGTTTTTGCGCAAATCTGGTCCGACAAGCGACAGGGATTTGGAAAGGAGTTCGACTGCATCAGGATGAAAATCCAGTCCTGTATCTTCGGCAATTTTGAAAAACCGGATAAGGTTCACCGGATCGCGCTTCAGGACAGTCTCATCGATGAAGTTCAATCGTCCGTTGTCATTGATAAAATCATCTGAATTCTTGATTTTACGCTTCCGGCGCACAACAGAACTCACAAAACGGTTCCAGCCGGATATCTCCTTGGCCTGTCTTGCTTCCAGCTTGGCACAGGCTATTAGCGTCAGGTCTCCAACCTCTTTGGCGACCAGAAAGTAATGTTTCATGAAACGTTCGACTCCGGAAAGGCCGCCATGAGCCGTATAACTCAGTCGATCTGCGATTTCCCTTTGTATGTCAAAGGAAAGCCGTTCCTCGGCGCGATTGGTAAGAAAGTGCATGTGACATCGCACGGTCCATAGAAAATTCTCAGCCCTGCGAAATCGCTGGTACTCCTTCTCGGAAAGCATCCCCGCACCAACCAGTGCATGAGATTTTTCAAGTTTGTAAAAATACTTGCCTATCCAGAACAGGGTGTGGAGGTCGCGCAAACCGCCTTTGCCATCCTTGACGTTGGGTTCAACGAGATAACGGGATTCACCGGCCTTGAGGTGACGGTTGTCCCGTTCTGCCAGTTTGGCGGATATGAAGTCTCTTGCGTTGCCGCCGACGATTTCTTTTGAGAAGCGGTTTGCGAGACGCTCATGAAGCTCTCTTGTGCCATGCAAGAAACGGACTTCCAGAATGGATGTGCGAATCGTCATGTCCTGGATGGAAAGGCGGATACATTCATCGATGTTGCGGGTGGCGTGGCCCACTTTGAAGCCCATATCCCACAACATATAGAGGATGTATTCGACTACCTGTTCACCCCAGGCAGTCTGTTTATAAGGCAGAAGAAACAAGAGATCGATGTCCGATCCGGGTGCAAGGGTTCCTCGTCCATACCCGCCTACTGCGGTAACAGCAATCTGCTCAGCTGCGGAGGCGACTTTTGCCCGATAAACATGCGTGACAGCGAAATCATAGATAATCCGGATGATTTCATCCTGGATGTGCGAAATCCTCCAGGCACAAGCGGTCCCGTCTCCGTCGGCAAAAAGCTTTTCCCGTGCCCGTTCTCTTCCGGTTCGAGATGCATCTTTAAGGATAAGGAGAACTTCGCTCCTGACTTTTGTCGATGATCCATCACCCTTAGTTTCGGCAGTCAGAGCCGTCAGCGTTTCACGGATGGCATCAGCATCAATTAGTTCATCAAGTTTGAGGTTGCGGTTTGTTGCCATTTTTCGGGAATCATGAAGTCATCACATCCAACACCTATACCGATTTGGCAACTGTATAGGAAGGTGGAGCGATATCCCGACCGATTGTCGAAGAACTGTTTGAATTCCGGGCGTCTTACTCTTCGCTCGGATCAGTTGCTTCCGAAGGTGCCGTTTTAGGCCCGCCTCTTGAAACGCCAACCATGGCAGGTCGCAAAACCCGCTCTCCAATTTTATAACCCACCTGCACGACCTGAAGCACCGTATTGTTTGGAACTTCCGTGTTCGGAATCTCGAACATGGCCTGGTGGAAGTTCGGATCGAACTTCTCATTCTCCGGTGAAATCGGTTTGACGCCGTTCTTTTCCAATGCATTGGCAAGTTCGCGCTCTGTCATTTCAACGCCCTCTATCAGGGATTTGAGGCCGGGCTGATCCTTGTTTGCTTCATCCACGTGATCAATCGCACGCCGAAGATTGTCTGCAACACCGAGAATGTCGCGGGCGAAGCCGGAAATCGAGAATGAACGCGCATCCGCCACATCTTTCTGAGTACGGCGACGCAAATTTTCCATTTCAGCAGCCGTGCGTAGCATCTGGTCCTTCAGGCCGGCGATTTCTTCTTCCTGCCGCGTGTTTTCAGCAGCGAGCGCCTCGAGCGGATTTGCAAATCCTTCGCCTTCGGGTTCCATTTCATCCGAGACATCCGATTCTGATGCCTGCTCCGCCAGCGCCGCAAGAAGTTCTTCCTCGCTCATTTCCACAAGGTTCTCGACGTCATCTGTTTCAGGCGTTTCAGCCGGTTTTTCCTGATGCTTGTTCTGATCAGTCATTGTCTATTCCTGAATCGCTTGGAAGTTGATCTGGATATCAGGTCTCAAGGCAAAAAAATCAAGGGTAATCGCTCAATATCACTGCAAAATCCGGCTGATTACCTTCGCCGTGTAATCCACCATTGGAACAATACGCGCATAATTGAGACGGGTGGGGCCAATTATACCAAGTGCGCCCACCACCCGTTGCTCATTATCTTTGTAGGGAGCAACAATTACAGATGAGCCGGAAAGTGAAAACAGGTTGTTTTCCGAGCCGATGAAAATCCGAACACCGTCGCCTGCTTCTGTCAGTTCCAGAAGTTTCATGAAGTTTTCCTTGGCTTCAAGCTCACCAAAAAGCTGGCGTATCCGGTCAAGATCATCGGTTGCTTCGAGATCCCCCAAAAGGTTGGCATGGCCGCTGATGATCAACTGTCCGGGTTCTCCGTCAGCGCTGCCTGCCCAGGTTGCGATACCTGCATCAACAAGCTTGTGTGTCAGGGCGTCGAGTTCTCTTTTGGCGGCCGCCTGCATATGCTGCAAACTGCGATTTGCTTCAGCAATGGTCTGGCCGGCAATCTTCGCATTGATGAAGTTGGCCGCTTCTATCAGCGTGGATGCTGTGGTTCCGGGAGGAAGGGCAATGATGCGATTTTCGACCGAACCATTTTCCCCAACGATAACGGCAAGGGCTTTGGTAGGTTCCAGACGAATAAATTCAATGTGTTTCAGACGAAGGTCGTTTTTTGTGGTGACGACCAGACCGGCGGTGCGTGAAAGCCCTGAAAGCAGCTGGCTTGCTTCCGTCAGCACGTTATCGAACGTTTTTTCACTGGAAACTGCCTTCATCTGGCTTTCGATCGATGCGCGCTCCTCGCGGGCGAGGTTGCCGATCTCCAGAAAACTGTCGACAAAAAAACGCAAGCCTATGTCGGTCGGCATGCGTCCAGCACTGGTATGCGGTGCATAGATCAGGCCGAGCATTTCAAGATCTGACATGACATTTCGGATGGTTGCCGGCGAAAGGTTGACCGATAACTGCCGGGATATGGTTCTTGAACCCAACGGGTCGCCGGTCGTCAGGTAGCTGTCGACGATGTGGCGGAAAATTTCGCGTGAACGTTCGTCAAGCTCCAGAATGGGGCTGTCGGGGTTCGGGATATTTCCGGTTGGTCCGCTCATGTTCGTAATTTGCCTGATATTTTTTGCATCCCTGAATGTAATTACAAATTCAAGCTTTGCCAATGTCTGCCTGAACGTCTAAAAGCAGCGGGAATTTTTATACAGGAGTTTTTGAATGCGTCCTTCCAAACGTGCGCCTGATGAAATGCGCGCAGTTTCCATCGAACGTGGTTTTGCCAAACATGCCGAAGGGTCTTGCTTGATCAAGTTTGGTGACACACACGTGCTTTGCACGGCCAGCCTTGAAGAAAGGGTGCCGCCTTGGTTGAGGGGTGGCGGGAGCGGCTGGGTGACCGCCGAGTATGGAATGCTTCCCCGATCAACCCATGACCGTATGCGCCGCGAGGTAACTGCCGGCAAACAGTCCGGTCGCTCATCCGAGATACAGCGTCTTATTGGCCGTTCCCTGCGGGCGGTCGTTGACATGAAAGAGCTTGGGGAACGCCAGATCACAGTTGATTGCGATGTAATCCAGGCCGATGGTGGAACCCGTACTGCCTCCATTACCGGTGGGTTCATAGCTCTGCGTGATTGCATAGAGTGGATGAAAGCTCGCGACATGGTTTCTGACAAGGTGTTGTCTGATAATGTCGCTGCCATTTCCTGTGGCATCTACAAGGGTACGCCGGTGCTCGATCTCGACTATCCGGAAGATTCCGATGCTGAAACCGATGCGAATTTCGTCATGACTGGGTCAGGCGGCATCGTGGAAATTCAAGGTACGGCTGAAGGTGCTCCCTTCACCCGGGACGAGTTCAATTCGCTGATGGATCTTGCGTCTGATGGTATAGCAAGGCTGGTCGATCTCCAGAATATGAGCGGCTGACAGAAAGATGCGGAAACTTACCGAACGGGAAATCGTTGTTGCAAGCCACAATGCTGGCAAAGTGTGTGAGATCAATGACCTGATTGCCCCATACGGATTTTCAGCAAAGTCAGCTTCGGAACTCGGGCTTGCCGAACCGGAGGAAACCGGCACAACCTTTGAAGAAAACTCTTCGATCAAGGCACTTGCTGCTTGCAGGGCAACGGGTCTTCCAGCGCTCGCCGATGATTCCGGTTTATGTGTCGATGCGCTTGATGGAGCGCCCGGCGTATATACCGCAGACTGGGCAGAGAAGCCGGACGGTACAGGCCGCGATTTCAAAATGGCAATGACGAAAGTTCACGATTCCCTGGAGCAGGCCGGAACAGAGAAGCGGAAAGCGCGATTTGTTGCGGTTCTTTGTCTTGCCTGGCCGGATGAGCATCTTGAATTTTTCCGCGGTGAAGTAGAGGGGACAATCGTTTGGCCCCCTCGCGGGGATGACGGGTTTGGGTATGATCCGGTGTTTCTGCCGGATGGATTTGAAAGAACATTCGGTGAGATGACTGCGGAAGAAAAACACGGTTGGACAGCAGAATGTTCCGGCGATGGAGTTTCGCATCGTGCGCGTGCATTTGCGAAATTTGCCAGAGAGTGCCTTGCTGAATGAACAATCGCACACACAGTCCGGCATTCGGCATCTATGTGCACTGGCCATTTTGCGCAGCCAAATGTCCGTACTGTGACTTCAATTCCCATGTCCGTCACAAACCGGTTGAACAGGAGCTGTTTGCAGAAGCCTACGGGCGCGAAATCAGGCATATGGCGTCGATAGCGCCGGGTAGGGAAGTAACCAGTATTTTTTTCGGCGGCGGTACTCCGTCGCTTATGGAGCCGGAAACGGTTGAATACATTCTGAACGAAATAGCAAAGAGCTGGTCTGTTGCCGGGGATGTGGAAATCTCTCTCGAGGCAAACCCTTCCAGTGTCGATGCCGGCAGGTTTTCAGGGTACCGCTCGGCAGGTGTAAATCGGGTATCGCTCGGAGTTCAGTCGCTTGATGACAAGCAGTTGAAGTTTCTTGGTAGGTTGCATAGTGCCGACGAGGCCAGATGTGCGATTGAAACCGCACGGGAGCATTTTCCCCGCATGTCTTTCGACATGATTTACGCACGGCCGGAACAATCTGCCGCCGACTGGGAGGAAGAGTTGACGAGGGCAATCGATCTTGCTGCAGATCATCTGTCGCTTTACCAACTGACGATTGAACACGGCACCCGGTTCTTCGATCTGCATGAGCGCGGTAAGTTCAGGATACCGGGTGAAGATCACGCTGCAGAACTCTATGAACTGACCCAGACGATAACGGAAGATGCAGGGTTCGAAGCCTACGAGATTTCCAATTATGCGAAGCCTGGTGCGCAATGCCGGCATAATCTCGTTTACTGGCGTGGCCAGGAATATGCCGGGATTGGTCCGGGAGCGCATGGCAGATTACAAACCAATCGCGGTCGGCTTGCGACTGCTACAATCAAACATCCCGAAACCTGGTGGCAACAGGCGATGGCAAAAGGGAACGGCTTGGAAGATGAGATTTATCTGGAAAGCGAAGAGCATGCCGACGAGTTCGTATTGATGGGGCTCAGGCTTGCTGAAGGGCTAGATATTGCCCGGTTTCAGGAAATATCAGGCAGTTCGTTTCAAAATGACAAACTGCAGTTCCTGGAAAGTATTGGCATGATTGAAAAACTGCCTGGCGGCAAAATTCGTGCGACGCCAAAGGGCTTTTTGGTTCTCGATGCTGTGGTGGCAGATCTTGCGAGTGATCTTCCGCAAATCAGCTGAGAACAGGCGTGACGATTGTAGACTTTTCTGGCTACACATTGAGACGGATCAGGCTCTGATTGCCTCTTCGGCATCCTTTCCCAATGCTTCGAACACCGTCTTGACAATGCTGTCACGGTTCAATCCTGCGAGAGAGTACATGTCGTTCGGGCTTGCCTGATCCATGTAGATGTCCGGCATGAACAGCGAACGGAATTTCAGTATTCCCTGATCCAGAGCCCCGGTTTGTGCCAGATGCTGGATAACATGAGACCCGAAGCCACCAATGGAACCTTCTTCCACGGTTATCAGGACTTCATGATTTCTGGCGAGTTGCTCAACAAGCTCGGTGTCAAGCGGCTTTGCAAATCTGGCATCAGCTACCGTAGCGGACAGTCCGAATGTGTCCAGTTCCTCCGCTGCACCGATGCACTCCTGCAACCTGGTTCCGAATGAAAGAAGCGCAATCCGCGTGCCTTCCCTTACGACCCGGCCTTTGCCGATTTCAAGCATTTGCCCGCGTTCCGGCATGTCCACACCAACGCCTTCTCCGCGAGGGTACCTGAATGAGAGCGGGCCTTCATCATATGCGGCGGCAGTTCGGACCATGTGTTTGAGTTCGGCCTCGTCGCTTGCCGCCATCACAACGAAGTTTGGCAATGTGGCAAGATAGGTCGTGTCAAAAGATCCCGCATGTGTGGGACCGTCTGCACCTACAAAACCGGCGCGGTCTATCGGAAACCGGACCGGCAGGTTCTGGATCGAAATGTCATGCACTACCTGGTCATAGGCGCGTTGAAGAAACGTCGAATAAATAGCCGTAAACGGTTTCAGGCCTTCAGACGCCAAACCACCTGCGAACGTCACCGCGTGTTGCTCGGCAATCCCCACATCAAACATGCGCTCAGGAAACGCATCCCCGAAAATATCCATCCCGGTGCCTGATGGCATCGCGGCGGTAATCCCGACGATTTTTTCATCTTCCTCTGCTTCCTGCACCAAAGATTGGCCAAATACCTTGGTGTAAGATGGTGCATTAGGTATCGCTTTTGCCTGCGTGCCCGTCACGATATCGAATTTTGAAACACCGTGATATTTGTCTGCAGATTTTTCAGCGGGCGCATAACCGTGACCTTTCTGGGTCACGCAATGAATAAGAACCGGACCCTTGGCATTGTCGCGTACGTTGCGCAGAACAGGCACCAAGGTCGAAAGATCATGTCCGTCAATGGGCCCAATATGGTAGAAACCGAGTTCTTCGAACATCGTTCCGCCGGTAACGTAACCACGCGCATGTTCAACTGCCCGCGTAATTGCCCGGTCAACTGTCTTGCCGAGATAGGTAGTCATCTTCTTACCGATTTCACGCATGCCCATATAGGTCCGACCGGTCGCGAGGCGGGCAAGATAGGCGCTCATAGCACCGGTTGGCGGTGCAATCGACATATCATTGTCATTCAGGATGACGATCAGACGGGCATCCATCGCTCCGGCATTGTTAAGGGCTTCAAATGCCATCCCGGCAGACATTGCACCATCGCCTATAACCGCTACGACGTTGTTGTCGCCATTTTTGAGTTCACGGGCAACGGCCATTCCCAAGCCCGCTGAAATGGAGGTTGATGAATGCGCTGCGCCAAACGGATCGTATTCGCTTTCGGCTCGTTTAGTGAAGCCGGAAAGGCCATCTTTTTGGCGAATGGTGCGAATTCGGTCCCGGCGGCCAGTCAGTATCTTGTGTGGATAACATTGATGTCCGACGTCCCAGATCAGACGGTCATCCGGCGTATTGAATACATAATGAATTGCCGTTGTTATCTCCACCACACCGAGGCCTGCACCCAGATGTCCGCCAGTTTGGGAAACCGCGTCGATCATTTCGTTACGCAGTTCATCCGCCAACTGGGAAAGATCTTCCTCTACAAGCCCACGGAGATCGGCGGGGTTATTGATCTTGTCGAGGAGCGGGGTGTTGACGGCCATGGTCTTTCTATTCGTTTCGCCACATTAGATATGGTTCAATGTAACCTCATGCACAATAGACTACCCTGTCGCAGTTGCAAAACACAGAATTCAATGATGATTTGTGCAGTTTTTCTTGATCTTCAGTTGCGATCTGACTGGAGCTTTGGCGGATTACAAGTCGGCAGTCATCGCATCCTGTTTAGCACGTAGTTCCGCAATTTTCGAACCCTTTGCCACGTTGGCATTTGCATAGGTGATCAGTTCGCCTTTTCTGATGGGCTTAATGACTGTCCCGTCCTGCATAAGTCCGCACGGCATGGCAGACGTGGATGCAGCTTCTTCACGCGTCATGATCCATGCTCGGTAATCATACTCACCAACTGCGCCGAGCGTTTCACCCGGTTTCAAATCCCTTTTTGCGAGGGCACAGACTTCCGCAACCGGCTTTGACAGTGGAACCATATCCGCTTTGCCGTAAAGCACAGCGCGGGCGCAAGTTAGAGGAACTTCCAAAGAGGTAAGGTGGAAGGGGCGATGGAAAGTGAAATAGGGCCCTTTGCCCATTTTCAGATCTTCCATACGCTCGTTTATGCGGGGGTGGGACATGTCCGCAATGACAAACACACCCGGTGATACCCCTTTGCCGATAGAGAAATCCACGCAGCCCTTCTTTGAAAGCACACCTCCATCCGATGTGGGCACGAGGGTGGAAGAGAGCTGATCAACTGTCGCGGCAGGTCCGTGCATCCCTGCCTTATCCGGCAGCAGCCCGGTCGCATTGGCAATTGCACACATCTCGACCATGGTTTTGGAACCATCCACGAATTCCACCAGCATGCGAACGTTCATGTTTCGACGATCTGCTTCTTCCCGGTAGTCGTCTGGCACCGCATCGAAGTTGAGCGGATTGTTTTTGCCCTTTCCCGCGCAGACGATCTCATGACCCATGGCGGACACGAATTCGATGAGTTCCATGCATGAGGATGGTTCATCTCCGGCACCCAGCGAATAGACCACGCCCAGGCGTTCAGCTTCTGATTTAAGGTACGGACCGATGCAGACATCGGCCTCCACATTCATCATCGTGAGATGTTTGCCGTGCTCCATGGCATGAAGGCCGATTTCGGCGCCTACGGCAGGTATGCCGGTCGCGTCAATCACCACGTCAATGAGCGGGTTCTCAGCAACCAGCAGGCTGTCATCGGTGATTGCAATTTTTCCAGCTTCAATGGTTGTCGACATAGCGGAAGATTGCGAAACGGTGTTGCCCATCTCGTCCGAGCCGTAGGCTATACGCAAACCGGATGTGACGCGATCCGGATCCCTGTCGGAAACGGCTGCGATCTCAATGCCCCGCATATGGGAGACCCGGGTTATCAGATCGGTACCCATTTCTCCGCAACCAATAACACCGATACGGATTGGTTTGCCGGTTTCTGCCCGGGCTTCGAGATCGCGGGCAAGGCCAGTTAGTGCAACATTCGTCGGCATTTCTTGTCTCCTGTTGCTTTTACCCCAGCCTCCATTTTCAACAATCGCGGCTTACGAAATATTCCAGCCGTGAAGCAAGGAAGTCCGAGTTTCGGAGATACAAGTCCGCATCGCCATCGTTCCAGCCGTCTATCATGCCATTAACAGCATGGATCGCGCCCGTATCATTTTCAGCTTTTGCCAGCTTCTTCGCATCAACGACCAAGGCTCGTAAATCTGCATCCAGCTGTCGGCTCGGGGTGCTCCCCGAAGATTCAAGTGCATTTGCAAGGATATCAAGATCGGAAATCAGATTATCCATGTTTTGACACGAGGCTTTGGCCATTGCCTGGCCTGAAACCGCAGTAAACAGACCTGTTGCCAGTAAAAGTGCAATTGAGTTGAAGCGCATCAGTTCCCCACATTAAATTTGTTTTTAAAACCCGTTCGGGTTTGGATTTTTTGTTTTGCTTATATGTCTAACCTGATTGTGGATCACAAAGCCACTTTCATGGCTTCTTCCAGGTAGATTTCGCGCAGTTTTTTCACAATTGGTCCCGGTTTGCCATCACCAATCGGATTGCCGTCGATTTCCACTACCGGACAAACGAAAGCAGATGCAGAGGTGAAAAACGCTTCTGAAGCATTTGCGGCTTCTTCTTTTGTGTAGGGGCGTTCTTCTACTTCCATTTGCAGCAGTTTGGCGACTCTCATTGTCGCTTTGCGGGTGATGCCATGCAGGATTGAATTGGACAGCTGACGGGTTACCAACTTGCCATCCTTTGTCACAATCCAGGTGTTGTTGGACGTTCCCTCATTTATGAAACCGTCCTCCTCCAGCCAGGCATCATCAACTCCGGCTTTTTTTGCCATCATTTTGGCCATCGAAGGATAAAGCAACTGCACAGTTTTAATGTCACGACGACCCCAACGCTGATCGGGCACAGTAATAACCCTCGCACCGGTTTTCGTCAGCTTGTTTTCAAGCGGGTCCTTTGCCTGCGTGAAAAGCACCAGACTTGCCGGTGTTCCTTCCTCTGGATAGAGAAAGTCACGGTCTGCCACACCGCGAGAAACCTGCAGGTAAATCAATCCGTTAGCCAACTCGTTTTGCTTGACCAGTTCTCGGTGAATCTCCAGTAGATCTTCAATCTGTTCCGGTTCATCCATCTCCAGTTCATTCAGCGAACGCTTGAGCCGTTCCATGTGTCCCGGATAATCTATCAGTTTGCCGTCAACCACGGTTGTCACTTCATAAACAGCATCGGCCATCAGAAACCCACGATCGAATACAGAGATCCTGGCTTCGTCCTCTGGAACGAATTCGCCATTTACATAAACAATTCTCGACATCTCTATCCCCATAATTCGGATGTTGGCGGGAAAACGGTTGAGCCTTCATAACGCAAGCCAACCGATCTGTCTTGTGCGAGCAACAGTGGACCATCCAAATCCACAAAACTGGCACCTTGGGCAGCAAGCATCGCGGGGGCCATTCCAAGCGAAGAGCCAACCATGCAACCCACAAAAATCCGAAATCCCATTGCTTCCGCCAGGCTTTTCATTTTGAGCGCTTCGGTCAGGCCGCCGGTCTTATCAAGCTTGATATTGATGACGTCATATTTTCCCATCAGGCTGGAGAGCCCTTCAGAAGTATGACAGGATTCGTCTGCGCACAATGGAATGGAAATTCCGCTTCCCGAAAGGGCATCATCATTAACTTCGGGCAAGGGCTGTTCAATCAGTGAGACGCCGATCTTCTCAAGTTCCGGTTGCAATTCGATCAGTGTCGGAACTTCCCAGCCCTCATTCGCATCGACGATTATTTGTGATTGAGGTGCGCCTTCGCGGACTGCCTTGAGCCTGGGAACATCATCCGGTGTCCCGAGCTTCAGTTTCAACAGTGGTCGGAACGAATTGGCTTTTGCATTCTCACGCATTGCATCAGGTGTATCGAGTGAGAGCGTGTAGGCGGTAATCAGTTCTTTCGGCTTGCTCTGTCCAGCCAACTGCCAGACCGGCTTTCCGGATTGTTTTGCCTCCAGGTCCCACAGTGCGCAATCGACCGCGTTTCGCGCCGCACCCGCAGGCATGATTTCCTGAAGGTCTTCGCGGGTCACATCCTGTGGAAGCTCGGCAATCTGGGCTGTGACGCTCTCGACACTCTCGCCATATCGCGCATAGGGGACGCATTCACCCTGTCCTGATTTTTCGCCGTCCGAAACTTCAACCCTGACTACCTGAGCGTGGGTTTTCGTTCCCCTCGAAATGGTAAAAGCTGAAGCCAGCGGAAAACTCTCGCTAAAGCTTCTGATTGTACTCGCCAACTTCCTCATTCTCCCGCAACACCGCATCCACTGCTTCGAACATTTCCAGTTTGCGGGCATCCGACACCGGGCTTTCGACAACGACAACCAGTTTCGGTTCATTGGATGAGGCGCGAACCAGACCCCAGGTGCCATCTTCCGCAACCACCCGCACACCGTTGACGGTTACAAGATCACGGATTGATTGACCAGCGATCATTTCGTTTGCTGCCTTCATGCCCTGGAACCGTTTTACCACGCGCTCGACAACTGCGTACTTGGTTTCATCGGAACAATAGGGTGACATCGAAGGTGATCCATAGGTGACTGGGAGGGCACGTCTCAGATCCGCCATTGAACTATCAGGATTGCGTTCCAACATGTCACAAATGGCAAGGGCTGTTACCACTCCATCATCGTATCCTCTGCCTATGGGGGCATTGAAGAAGAAATGTCCCGATTTTTCAAAGCCGGCAATCGCTCCGATCTCGTTTACCCTGCGCTTGATGTAGGAATGTCCGGTTTTCCAGTAATCGGTTTCAGCTTGTTGGTCTTGCAACACCGGATCGGTGAGGAAAAGGCCTGTTGATTTGACATCGACAACGAATTTCGAACCGGGCGCAACTGCGGAAATGTCTCTTGCAAGCATTACTCCGACCTTGTCGGCAAATATTTCCTCGCCTTCATTGTCGACAACACCGCAACGGTCTCCGTCACCATCAAATCCAAGCGCCACATCAGCACCGCTTTCGAGGACCCGGTCACGCATTGCGTGAAGCATTACCATGTCTTCCGGATTGGGATTGTAGTTGGGAAATGAATGATCCAGATGCGTGTCCATGTGGATGACATCTACACCGCAGCGTTCCAGAACCTGAGGTGCGAATGCTCCTGCGGTGCCATTTCCACACGCGGCAATAGCCCTTATCTTCCGTTTGAATGGTTTGCGGTCGCTGTGTGCGGTAATGTAGCGTTCTGCGAAGTTCTCGACAAATTCATAGGATCCGCTGGTTTTCAGTTTCCAGTCCCCGTTCAGGACGATATCGCGGAGGCGTCCCATTTCATCCGGGCCGAACGTCAGGGGACGTTCGCAACCCATTTTGACGCCTGTCCATCCATTATCATTGTGCGATGCAGTGACCATTGCAACGGAGGGAACATCCAGCTCGAATTGCGCAAAATAGGCGACAGGAGACAAAGCCAGGCCGATGTCTTTGACGTTGGCACCGGCTGCCAGCAGGCCGGTAATCAAGGAATGCTTGATCGCCATTGAATAGCTGCGAAAATCATGACCGGTGACGATATCAGGGCCGGCGCCAAGTTCCTGTATCAGGGTAGCAAGGCCCATGCCCAGTGCCTGAACTCCCATGAGGTTCAGTTCAGGTGGTTTGTCGGACGCAGGATGGCCGAACCACCAGCGTGCATCATACTCCCTAAAGCCGGTCGGCTTGACCAACGGAGTCACTTCGAATTCATGCGTGTTAGGTAAAACACCTGAAACAGTTCTGGGAAACATTGAAGTCTCTTGTATGTCGATTCCGGAAAACGATCAGTGGTGACATTCCACGTCAAGTGAAGAGTTGCAACCCCGTCGAGCCTATTGGGTCAATATTAGCTCTCGGTTTTTGACTTCAAATCCCTTCAACTCTCCAAGAAACGTCATGCCGAGAAGGGTGCCGTCCAGCGCATTGTCGCCTAATATCACGGCGCGCACATTCTTGACGGTAACACGACCGATTTCAATGCGATCGATATAGGCTGAAGCTGCTTTTGTTTTTCCGTTTGCTGTACTGACCCGGTATTTGAAGTCAGACGGTTTGACGGAAATTCCCAGGCGCCTCGCGGTTGACTTATTGATGGCAACGCTGGTAGCGCCCGTATCCACCAAAACCTCAACGCGCCGCCCATTCATTTTAGCTTGAACAATGAAATGACCGCTGCGATCCATCTTAATACGCGTCCGGCGACCGGCATAGGCAAAACTGTCATTTGTTGATTTTACCGTGTCGAGCTTTGCGACCTGTTCGCTTTGAATTTCAGTCTGCACAGCAGGGTTTTCGGGAATGTTCTCCCCGCGAATTAGCGAATAGTGTTCTATGCCTTTTACTGTCAGCACCGAAACTGCTGCGAGTGCAATAAAATAACGCCACATAATCGACCTCGTTCAACGATAATCTATGAGATTGTAGGGACAATTAGATAAGTGATCGCTAAGGTTTCGACTTTTAGACCATGAACACCGATAGAAAGCTGGCGATGGGGTTAATCCAAGGTAAACAACCAAATTCTGAACTGTCCTTGCTGCTGAATGCCTTGGCTTGACGCGATTTAGTCTGTTAGAATCTGCCGATGATTCTAGGATTTTGAGATTTTGCGGGCTGTGAGAAGACTTGTCATTAAAACTGCGGCGGTTTTCTGCCTGTTTTTTACTGTGTCAGCAGGATTTGTGCATGCAGCGTTCGCAGATTGGCGCGAAGACATAGGCGTTTTCAGGATCGGTATCGTTGTATCGGGGGATGTTCAGGGAACATTGAGCCGACTTGAGCCCTTCAGGCTGGCAATAGTTGATGCTCTCGAGATGGATGTCGCGTTTTTCCATACAACCAGCAGCAAACTACTGATTGATGCGCTGGTCCGGGAGCGAATTGAATACGCTCTGCTTTCCGCATCGGGATACGCAGTCGCCGCCGTGCGATGCGAGTGTGTTGAACCACTAGTCATTCCAAGATCCCTGGACAGTACAGATGGCTATCATCTGGTCGGAATTGTTAAGCGAAATGACGAACTCAATCTGGAACGGCTGTCAACCAAACGGATCGGTATGGTCTCTCCTGAAGGTGTGCTGGGTGAGGAATTTGTTCGGTATCTTTTGGCCAGAGAGGTTGATATCAGCGGAAACAGCAGAATCTTTTTCAGTTCAAAAAACACATCTGAAGCTACTCAGCGTGCGTTTGCCGACGGCGAGTATGATGTGCTCTTTGGCTGGAGTTCGCTCACAGGTGATCCGGCTGAAGGATATTCCAGAGGTTCTCTGAGGCAAATTGTTGAAAATCTGCGCCGGCCTGCCCGAAATTACAGGATAGACTGGAAGTCATCGGCAATTCCGCATCGTCCGCACGTACTGAGAAAGAAATTGCCGGGGGAAGTAAAAACCCGTCTGAGGGACGCGTTAGTGAACTTATATGAACGCAATCCCGTCGCTTACGATGCTGTTGAACCCGTTTACGGAGGTGGGTTCACTGCCGCCAGAAACGAACGTTTTAGTGACCTAATCCAGTTTCTTGGGACCTTTTATTCCGTTGTTCCGGAAGAAGATACACAATCAACAGGCTCGATTGAATTGAATGAGTGATCTGCCCTAGCAATCACTGCAATCAATATCATCGCCTTTCCGTGGTCTCAGGAACATCTGTTCACCGAGGGGAATCGCTGTGTCATCAAACTTCAGATTACTGCCATCGAAAGTCAGAAAACTGAAAGCCGGAGCATGGTTGGTTGTCACCTCTGATGAAATCAGGAATGTGTCCGGGTTGGCTATGTTCGTTGGAACCGGAAAGAGTGTGCCCGGAGCCGGTTTTGCTCCACCGTTGCGACCATAACTCCATGCGACCCGTGGAATGCCATTTGAATCGATGTTTATTGCGACAACCGAAATCTGCACGACGTCACCGTATGGAAGCATTATTCTGGTCGCGATGTCGGTCAACTGATCAAGTCCGGCTTTGTTGTAGCTGTCACCTTGGGTGATCAGATCGGCTACAGAACTGGAAATTCTTGAGACCTTGCGATCAACCGCAACCGCGAGGGAAATCTCGAGCGTTCCGATAAACAACAGCAGAAGGATCGGAACAATCAGTGCAAATTCGACTGCGGCTACACCTTTTTTATCCTTCAAGAACAGGCCCTTGCCGTGTTTGAGGCCGGATATTCTTTCTCTAAACTTGTTTCTCAACATATTACTCACCCGAAATTGCAATCCTGTGCGTTCTCTTGTTTTTTAGAATGGCTCTGTTCTGGTTACAGACACGACCTGAATGAGCGCATAATCTCCATCAGCAGTATGCAGCAAAGGTGCTGCAAAGTTGGTGAACACCGGCCACTTCGCCTGTGCGCTCAATTGGATAATCTGCTCTGCACCGGGTCCAACACCAGCGTTACCGAAGACATTCCCTGGGAAATTGCCTGTCATGGGGTCAGGGCCTGACGGATTGGTAAGGTCAGCGAAGTTGGCTTCTATCTGCAGTTCTGTGCGGACGTCAGCGCAATTAAACATTACGACCAGTCTTGAACAGAATTCGGCTCTGAACTGGGCTTCTGTTGTACTGGTGTTAAATTGACCTGTACGGAACAGTCTCGTGACATCATCAACGGTGGTTTCCAGATATTGACCAGCAAAGAAGAACAGCGAAGCTTCGATAATTGCGAAAATCAATGTAAAAAAGGGTAGGCCGACAATGGCAAATTCAACCGCTGTCACACCGTCTTCGGATTTATTAAATCTTTTGACGATTCTTGGTAGCTGAAAAAAACTTCGCAAGCTCATTTTACTATCCTGTCTCTCGTACGAACCTGAGGTAATTCAGGGTTAGATTATCATCAGCGTGTTTCCGAAACCTTTACTAAAACAAAAAAAACGGGACCGCCTGTTAACCTGTTGTTAACTTTGGCAATCCCGAATTACTGAAGAATTTTCGACTTCGAATTAAACGTCGGCTATTGTGCATTCGCTTCCGACAACTGGTTGCGTGTTTCAATCTGGGTTGAGGCAAAATTGAACGCGGAATTGTCATCACCAATTGTCAGTGTGGGTTCGCATACAGGCGCACATGCCAAGGTTTCTCTGCTTTCACGGCGATAAATGCGGACAGTGTTTGTTTCGCTGCCTGTTACAACCACATGCTGGTCAACAATTGCATCGCCAACTTCATCAAGAATAATGAGATTGGTAACCCCGAAAGACCGTCCTGTCAGAACAAGTGTCTGCTCATCTTCAACGGTTGCATCTACAATCGCCGGATTTCCGACTATAACGGTTGCAGCGGGCCTCGACACCCTGAAAACTTTAGCCTGGTCTACAGTCACGACGACGGCCTTTTCCCGACCACCCTGTTCTGCGGCCTGGGAATACATTACGGAACCTGCGAGGCAGAGCATTCCGGCAAAAAATGATGTGATGACAATTCTGAACATATTACGCTCCAACAGCTTTCGCGCACATATTCAGATATTTTGGTGAATGAAGCCTTAACCGGGTGAAAATCTTTCTAGGGCTCAGAACTGCTATCTGCCTATATATAAAGCATAGAATTTTTTCGTCAGCATCCACGCCGGACTTTCGGTAGGTATTTAACGAGGTTTGTAGTCTCCTGTTAACCTACACAGCGCTAAATGCAAATTAACCTACAGATAACCATAGGCGTTAAACTCTTCTAAATTCCTCACCCGTATAGTTGCTCTCAGATCAGGAACAACTTGATCGAAAAACAGTGTAAAACACTTTGAGTTTAAGGAGCACAAAATGAAACTCGTAGCACGCTTTGTAAAAAATGAATCTGGTGCAACAGCTATTGAATATGGCCTGATTGCAGCTCTTATCTCTGTCGCTATCATCGGTGGCGCTTCAGCTCTGGGTACAGGTATCAACGCTACCTTTACTTCAATCGACGGTAAACTTGCTACTGCAACTTAATCGTTATCGATCTGAGTTTACGAGGGCCGGTAGATTTCTACCGGCCCTTTTTTTATGCGGATTTTTAGCAATGCGTTTTTGTTAAGCCAATTTTATAAGGTTTCCATGTATCCAGAAAGAAAGTTGAATCTGGAACAGTCCAATGCTTGAAAACAGCCTGATACTCTTTTTCCCATTCCTGATGATTTATGCGGCGATGTCCGATCTCTTTTCGATGACCATCTCGAACAAGGTTTCGCTTGTTCTTATAGCTGGATTCATGGTTTTCGCATTCTGGATGGGTATGGACTGGCAAACGATCGGCTGGCATTGGCTCATGTTTGCGATCGTTTTGCTGTTCGGCTTCACACTCTTTGCATTTAACGTTATCGGCGGAGGTGACGCAAAACTCGCCGCCTCGACTGCTCTCTGGTTTGGATGGGAGCATATCCTTGACTACATATATGTCTCTTCCGTGCTTGGTGCAGTTCTGACCCTGTTTATTGTTTTCTTCCGTGCACAAACATTGCCGATGCGCATCAGCAACATCGATTGGGTTGAAAGAATCTATAAACCTGACAGCGGTGTGCCTTATGGCATTGCTCTTGGAGCGGGGGCACTGCTGGTCTATCCGACTACACCATGGATGCAGCACGTATTCACGTCCGCCGGCGTTCTCTGAACCCGTTGAGCGGAATTTCCATCTACTGAGGTAATTTTCTCGTGTTTCGAGGTGACCGCCCGGCTGTTTTAGCTGGGGGGTGCTTCACGTTCTGTGCCCATACCCCGGTCTGCTCAGGATTAATAACCTGTTCATTAAAGAATTCAGGAATTCATTAACCATAAATACACCATTGCTGACGCATCATCGGTCGGAGAGTGGAAGCACGTGTGCTTGATCGACAGTTTAAGAGGGAACAGATGAAAGTAGCTCAACTTGCAATATTCGGTGTAGCGGGCGCTGCAGCACTGGGGGCTGGTTACATTGGTCTCAACTTAAGCAATCAGCCGGAACAAGTCCGCGAAGTTGTCGTGGAAGGCCCGAAGATCGAGCTTGAGGAAGTGCTTGTGGCTTCCCGGGATATTTCATTGGGAACTTCGATCAAGGGCGACATGTTTACCTGGCAGTCCTGGCCCAAGGACGGATTGGCCGAAGGGTACATTATCAGATCAGCCACTCCGGAAGGTCTTGATATAGAGACAAAACCTGCAATCGCGAGAGCTCCGTTCTTCAGCGGCGAGCCGATCCGTGAGACAAAGCTGATCCGCGCCGGACAAGGTTATATGTCCGCAATCCTGCCAACCGGCCAGCGTGCCGTGGCGACTTCGATTTCTACTGCAACCAGTGCTGGCGGGTTCATTCTTCCCAATGACCGGGTGGATGTCATCATGACCCGTCGTGCAGACGAGGATGAGGGTGGTGACTTTATTACGGAAACCATTCTGGAGAATGTCCGTGTTCTGGCAATCGATCAGACAATCGAAGAGCAGGATGGTGAAGCGGTTGTGGTTGGTGAGACTGCAACCCTGCAGTTGACTTTGGAACAGGCAAAAATTCTTACAGTTGCACAGCAGATAGCAGATCGATTGACACTGGCCCTGCGTTCTCTCGAGGACAGCGGCGACGAGAAAACATCAGGCGCTTCCCACCTTCTGAGTGGCAACCGGGGTAACGGGCGTGTTCGCGTTATCAAATATGGAAACAGAAAGGATGTATTGGCCGGACCAACCAATACAAACTGATTGGAAAGAGATTTTCCCACTGAGGATTAGTGAAATGCGTAAGTCAAACCAGATTTTCTTTTATATTGTAGCAATCGCGGCAATGTTGCTTTTGTCGGGAGGCGCCGGCTTTGGCCCCGGAGCAGCTCAAGCAAAGTATCTGAAAATCTCAACTGCCTCCATAGGCAAAACCAAAACCGTCAAAGTTGGCCTTAACAAATCATTGGTCATCGATCTGCCGGGAGATGCCCATGACATTCTTGTCGCAAATCCCGAAGTAGCAGACGCCATAACCCGGACTTCAAGACGCATTTACATTTTTGGCAAGCAGGTTGGTTCAACAAACCTGTTTATCTTCGATGCTTCCGGTGCACAGTTGCTGAACATCGACCTCAACATCGAGCGGGATGTTGCCGGACTGGAAGAGAATCTTAAAAAATATATTCCAGGATCAGATGTGAAGGTTGAGGTCGTTAGTGACAACATCATACTCACAGGTACCGTTCCAACGCCTCAAGCTTCTGCGCGTGTAGTCCAGCTGGCTCGGGCATTCATCACCGGTGGTGAGGCGACAACCAACCAATTCAACCAGAGTTTTGGCGGTTCCGCATCGAATGGCGGCACAGTAATTTTTGACCAGGAAGATCGCCAGGAAAGTCAGATCGTCAATTTGTTGAGAATTGATGGCGAGGACCAAGTCCATTTGAAGGTTACGATTGCTGAAATTCAACGGGCGGTTGTTAAACAACTGGGCGTTGATCTCACTGCAGTCGGGCTGAGTGCGGGAAACCTCAATTTCGGGATATTGGGAGATAATCCGTTCCCTCTCGGAACAGCCCTCAGCAGCAGTTCAGCTGGGTTTAGGTACACCGGATCAGAAGGTGAAACTATTGATGGTGTTGTAAGGGCTCTGAATCAAGCCGGTGTAATGCGAACGCTTGCTGAGCCTTCACTGACCGCAATATCCGGGGAAACCGCATCATTTGCTGTAGGCGGTGAATACAACATTCCGGCCACGATCACATCAGAAGGCGCAGTGCTTGCTGCAACCGCTTCTTTGCCGATTACAACCGGAACAGTAACGCGCTCGTTCAGAACAGTCGAATATGGCGTTTCGCTCTCATTTACTCCGGTTGTTTTGGGACCTGGCCGTATCAGCATGAGAATTAGAACAGAAGTCTCGGAGCCCACCACCGAAGGGTCTTCCAACTTCCCTAGAGTAGTGGACGGCTCCTTCAATACGCCGGGTATCCGCCGCAGGCAGGCGGAGACTACGGTCGAGCTGCCATCCGGAGGGTCGATGGTGCTGGCTGGTCTGCTCAAGGACGATGTCCGGCAAACAGCGGCAGGGTTTCCTGGATTGAGCAAGGTTCCGGTTCTTGGAACACTGTTCCGCAGCCGTGAGTTTCAGCGCTTTGAAACCGAACTCGTCGTAATCGCGACACCATATCTGGTTCGTCCAATCGCACGTCAGAAACTTGCCCGTCCGGACGACAATTTTCAGCCCAGTTCAGATGGAGCAGGAAACTTCCTCGGGCGAGTCAACAGGGTTTACGGCAAGGTGGAGGGCAATCTTCCTGAAGGCCGGTATCATGGAAAAGTGGGTTTCATCTTCAAATGATGATCCGAGGTAATGGAGCAAAACAGATGTATCGAGTTACGAACAACATGAAGCCCGAAATGACCGGAAGCGGTAGATTGATGACGATCAGCAAAAAAACTTCAATTGCTTTGATTGTGCTCGCACTTGGCGGGTGTGCATCATTCAGCAAGGATCACTTTGAGGTGGGTTCCGTTCCACAGGATTACAGAACCAAGCATCCCATTGTGGTTTCGCAGTCTGAGGTTGTTGAGGATTTGCTTGTTACTCCCAGTATGAAAGGGATGTCTTTCAGACAGGAAAATGTTGTGACTGCTTTCCTCAGTCGCTTCCGCAGGTCAGGTGCCAAGGAAATCAGGGTTGTATTGCCAGCCGGCTCTCACAATGAAGCAGCGGCCCGCCGCGTCGGACATGACATAGTTGAGCATATTAAAGAAGAACGGATTGATTCATCACAAATCAGGATAGTGAGATATCACGCGGCAAACCATGGCGAAGCCGCCGCAATCCGTCTTTCATTTGATGCAGTTTCAGCAGATGTGCCACACAAATGCGGACAGTGGGATGATGATCTCACCGATACGACAGACAATCAGAACTATAACAACTTCGGATGCGCAACCCAGAATAATCTCGCGAAGATGATTGCAAATCCGGAAGATCTCATAAGCCCAAGAGGACAATCAGAAATCGATGCGGAGCGTCGGGACAATGTCATCAATGACTGGCGTGAAAACGGCACACCATCATTGCCAAGCCTTTTGTAAGTCGTTCGGAATAACAAGAGTAAAGTTCACAGGAAAAAGCAGATGTCAATGAATGCTCCCAAAGAAGACATGATGACAAATCAGGCACAGGATGAGTTCGCACAAAAAAATCTGGCTGATGTCAGGCCCATACCGCGAATTACAATTCAGTGCTTTTGCGAAACGGAACAGGTGCGTCAGACGCTGGAAACAGCGGCGGGTGACCGCAGGATGGCACGCACGCATACGTCCGTTAATATGGGCGGCATTCCGGGTGCAGTGGAGTATTATGCGACCGCACCAACTCCAAATCTCATTCTTGTTGAATCCCGCCACACCGGTGAGACTCTTATGTCGGAGTTGGAAAGCCTTGCCGGTGTTTGCGATGCAGACACACGGGTCGTAATAATCGGACACTTCAACGATATCCTGATGTATCGTGAACTTATGGCAAGCGGTATATCCGAGTATCTGGTCGCACCTTTGACCATGGCAGATGTCATGTCTTCCATATCCAACGTGTTTATGAGCGATGAATCGGGTCCGCTGGGCAAGGTATTTGCGTTTATCGGCGCTAAGGGTGGATGCGGTTCATCCACCATCTGTCACAATGTTGCCTGGTCGATATCTTCGGTTTACAGCAACGAGGTGGTGCTCGCTGATTTGGACCTGGCGTTCGGCACTGCGAACATGAACCTTGACCAGGATCCGACTCAAGGCATTGCAGATGCAGTTTTCTCGCCCGACCGCATTGATGACATCCTTCTTGACAGACTGCTTGCTAAGTGTGCGGAGCACCTGAATCTGCTGGCTGCACCTTCCACTCTTGAGCGTACGTACGACTTCGATGCCCACGTGTTCTCTCAGGTTCTTGAGGTTGCACAAAAAAACGCACCTTGTGTGATTGTAGACATTCCGAACCAATGGAACGGATGGACCAAACAGGTGCTTGCTGCTGCAGATGAGGTAGTTGTGACTGCGGAACCGGAACTGGCCAATTTGCGCAACGCAAAGAATTTGGTGGATACCATAACGGAAATCAGACCGAATGACGGAATGCCGTTTCTCGCCATGAACCGTGTCGGGGTTCCAAAGCGCCCGGAGATAACGGTCGCGGATTTCAGCAATGCGATCGGTATCGAGCCTTCTGCAGTGCTCCCGTTTGAGCCTGCGCTGTTTGGCATGGCTTCCAATAACGGCCAAATGCTCTCCGAGACAGATCCCAAGAGCCACCTCGTCGATATCATGCTTGGCCTGACGCAGGTTTTGACCGGCAAGGCTGAAGTGAAGTCAGCAAAGAAGAGCCCGCTGGCTTTTCTTAAGGGTCTCAAACGCAGCTAACGCAGAATTCATACCAATAGTAGGTGCAGACTAAACATGTTCGGTAAACGCGGAAACAACATAGACAGCATTGATAATTCACCTGCGGCTTCCGCAGCAAATCAAGCGGTTGCTGTGCAACCGGAAACGCCGAAGGCACCGGCGCCTATAACTGCACCGAACGTGTCGGAACCGGTTGCTGTTCTGGAGGAAAAGTCAGAAGAATATTACGACACAAAGACCAGCATATTCTCAGCTCTGATCGATACGATAGATTTGTCGCAGCTTGCCCAAATGGAGCAAGAGGCAGCCCGTGAGGAAATTAGGGACATCATCAACGACATCATTTCCATCAAGAATATGGCGATGTCGATTGCTGAGCAGGAAGAAATCCTGGAGGACATTTGTAACGATGTTCTGGGTTACGGTCCGCTGGAACCGCTCCTGGTGCGCGACGATATTGCAGATATCATGATCAATGGTGCGAAGCGTTCCTTTATTGAAGTAAACGGCAAGGTTGAACAAACCAAAGTACGTTTTCGCGATAACACACAGCTCATGAATATCTGTCAGCGGATTGTGAGTCAGGTCGGTCGCCGGGTTGATGAGTCCAGTCCAATCTGTGATGCCCGTCTTGCAGATGGTTCTCGTGTTAACGTTATTGCTCCTCCCCTGGCAATTGACGGTCCGGCCCTAACCATTCGGAAGTTTAAGAAAGACAAGTTGACACTTGATCAGCTGGTCAAGTTTGACTCGATTACACCAGAGGGTGCAACGATCCTGCAGATTATCGGTAAAGTCCGATGCAATGTTATCATTTCAGGTGGTACGGGTTCCGGTAAGACAACTCTACTGAATTGTATGAGCGCTTATGCGGGAGCAGAGGAACGGATCATCACCTGTGAAGACTCCGCTGAACTCCAGCTCCAGCAGCCACATGTTGTGAGACTTGAAACCCGCCCGCCAAACCTCGAAGGTGAAGGCCAGATCACTATGACAGATTTGGTCAAAAACTGCCTGAGGATGCGTCCGGAACGCATTATTGTCGGTGAGGTTCGGGGGTCGGAAGTCTTTGACCTTCTGCAGGCAATGAACACGGGCCATGATGGTTCGATGGGAACCATTCACGCCAACACACCGCGTGAATGTCTCAACCGTATTGAATCCATGATTGCGATGGGTGGGTTCAACCTGCCGGCCAAGACCGTTAGGGAAATCATTGTGGGCTCAATCGATGTTATTATCCAGGCGGCCCGCCTTCGCGATGGTTCGCGGCGCATCACTCACGTTACAGAAGTACTCGGAATGGAAGGCGAGGTAATCACCACGCAGGATCTGTTTGTCTATAAAATCGATGGTGAGGATGCAAATGGCAAGCTGCTCGGGAAACATGTTTCCACAGGCATAGGTCGCCCAGCGTTTTGGGACAGGGCTAGATATTATAACGAGGAAGGTAGACTTGCCGCAGCGCTGGATGCCTCGAATGAGGAACTGCAGCAGGTATAGGGTCGGGTTTCAGCATGTTCGGAATTGACGTAACCATTTTGGCATTCATCGGTTTGGCCGCCCTTTCCGCGGGCGCCATAATCTATGCGATTGCTTTCAATCAGGTCGAAAACGACAGGAATCAGGGTCGCAGGATCAAGTCCATAAAAAGCAACAATGTAGACCGGGATACCCGGATCAAGATTGAAGATCAAAGGGCCAGCGCTGCAAAGAGAAAGCAGACCGTGCAAAAGTCGCTCAAGGAGCTTGAAGAATCTACAAAGGCGAAGGATCCGAACAAGGTTGCCCTGAAAGAACAGCTTAAACAGGCTGGGATGTCCATTAACATCAAGCAATTCTGGCTCTTCAGCGTGATTTTTGGCATTGTTTTCTGTGTCATGACTTTCGTGATGTCCGGTAATATTTTCATGACAGGTGCCGCGTTGGTAATTGGTATTCTCGGTTTGCCTCGCTGGTATGTTGGCTTCAAAAAGAAACGCCGTTTAAATGCCTTCCTTCAAGAGTTTCCAAATGCGGTTGATGTTATAACCCGTGGTATCAAGGCCGGTTTGCCCTTGAATGATTGTCTGGGAATTATTGCAGCGGAAGCCAAAGAACCAGTTCGCACAGAATTCAAGCGAATTCTGGAAGCCCAGCAGATGGGTATTCCCATGACGGAGGCGATCCTGAAACTCTACAGAAATGTACCGCTGACCGAAGCCAACTTTTTCGGGATCGTGATTTCCATTCAGCAGAGCGCAGGCGGTAACTTGTCTGAAGCCCTGAGCAATCTTTCCAAGGTTCTCCGTGACAGAAAGAAGATGAAGGCGAAAATCAAGTCCATGTCTTCTGAAGCGAAGGCTTCAGCCAGCATTATCGGATGTCTGCCTGTCATCGTGATGATCCTGATTTACATTACGACACCATCCTATATCTCGCTTCTGTTCACTGAACAGACCGGGAACCTGATCCTGCTGGGTTCGGGTGTCTGGATGTTCATCGGTATCATGGTCATGCGTCAGATGATCAATTTCGACTTCTAGGATTTGATTGAATGGACCAACTCCTCTCCTCACTGACCAATCCTGAGACACTGCTTTCTATCCTGGCTGCGGTCGCGGTTTTTGCGACCATCATCACAATTGCGATGCCGGTTCTGCAAAAGGATGAACTGGGATCGCGCATGAAGTCTGTTGCGATAGAGCGTGACAAAATTCGCGCCCGCGAACGTGCGCGCCTTGCAGAACAGGAACAGAAGGGCCGATTGAAGCAGCAGAATGAAGGCTTCACCCAGGAACTTGTCGACAAACTGAACCTGAAAAAGGCGATCGCCGACGAAGGGACCTTTGACAGTCTGGTAATGGCGGGATACCGGCAACAGTCCCATGTGAACATCTTTTTGGCGCTGAAAGTTCTGGTTCCGGTCGGCTTTGGTTTGCTGGCTGGTATTTACCTGTTTTTTGTTTCGGTCGAAGAACGCGCGGCCTTCATGAATTTCGCGGTTATTCTGTTCGCTGCGGCGGCGGGTTTTTACCTTCCGTCCATCATAGTAAAGAACAAGATTTCCAAGCGCCAGCTATCGATCCGCCGCGCGTGGCCGGATGCCCTGGACCTTATGCTGATTTGTGTTGAATCCGGCATGTCTCTGGAAGCGACACTTAAAAAGGTAGCCTCTGAAGTGGCGTTGCAGTCGCCTGAACTGGCCGAAGAACTGACGCTTACCACGGCTGAATTATCCTACCTTCAGGAACGGCGCCAAGCGCACGAGAACTTCGCCAAGCGTACGGGCCTCGAGCAGGTTAAGTCTGTGACCATGGCACTCATTCAGGCGGAACGCTACGGTACGCCGCTGGCAACAGCTTTGCGGGCTCTGTCACAGGAAAGCCGGGACATGCGCATGGCGGAAGCGGAGAAGAAAGCAGCCGCACTTCCTCCGAAACTGACAGTCCCGATGATCATCTTCTTTCTCCCGGTTCTGTTTGCCGTCATTCTCGGGCCTGCATTCATGCAGATCGCAGCCATCCAGCAATAAACTCGGAATTGCCAGCGGCCTCTTTTGTGTCGGGACGCGAATGTCCGGTGAGCGGAAAAAGCTGCTGTTGTAATTATTATCTCCAATGTCTGAATTCGCCGCTTGTTGATTGATTATGCAATGCCAGCGAACATGTTTCTGTCTCGACGAATTTGCTCGTAGGCAAAATCCGCAAATGCACGAACTCTCGCGGTGTTTCGAATTTCCGGATGGGTTGCTACCCAAATGTTAGTAGATTGATCTGGTTCTACAAACCCAATACGCCGCAATTTGTTATCTGCATCTGCCATAAAGCACGGGCAAACACCAATACAGCAGCTGGTTCTTATCGCTGCCAATAGCGCTGTCGTGTTGTCAAAGCGGTATTGTGGCGTTGTTTTTTGCAACAGTTTGTTCAGCCAACTCTTTGCACCAATATTGGATAAGGCGCCATCAAATCCGCATATTGTCCTTTGAATTAGCTCCCTCTCGTTCAAAGGTTCCCCGTTGGCTTCCAAGTATTCACTCGTGGCATAGAGACCAAAAGCCATTGTAGCAGCTTTTCGCGCCACCATGTCACCTTCCAACTGCTTAGCCGGACGTATGGCTATGTCAGCTTCACGTTTGGACAGACTGAGAAACTGGTTCCGTACTGATAACTCCACTTGAATGGACGGGTGAACTTTTCGAAATTCGTTTAGCAGTTTGGGCAGGTAGTTTATACCCAGCGAATCTGGAGCGGTTACCCTTATAGTACCGGTCTCGGAAACATCGGTAGCAAAAGCTTCACGTTCAAATGCGTAGAAATCTGACTCTAGTGTTTCCGCAAGTCCAAGCAATTTGTGACCTTCAAGTGTGAGAATATAGTCGCGCTCAGCTCGGTCAAACAATGCGTATCCGAGACGTTTTTCAAAGTTCTTCAATCGTCTGAATGCGGTTGTGTGGTCAATTTTCAGGTTCTTTGCCGCTACAACAAGGCTCTTTGCCCGTGCAGTCTCAACAAAGATGGCGATGTCCGCACCGTTAAATTTTGCAAGGTTTGAAATGATTGCACTCCTGCAATTTTAGCTTTCATAAATACCAAGAGATTTTGCACAAATGCAATTTTATAATGTTGCACTCCCACAAAACACAAGGACTTTCGCGATGAACTTAAAACAAACTTTGCTAACCGGACTTCTGCTTACCGCTCCATTTGCTTTGACATCTCCCATAACCGAAGCTGCGGCAGCTGAAACCTACTACACAGATCAGGGGCATACAGAGATTTTCTTTTCGTGGAACCATGCAGGTGTTTCGATACAAACGGGAGAATTTACAAAGGCGGAAGGTGTCCTGAAGCTTGATCCGGATAACGTGGAAAACTCAAAAATAGATGTGGTCATCGATGCATCAAGTGTCTCTACCGGATTTGTTCCGCTGGATGACCATCTCAAATCCTCTGACTTTCTGGAAGTCAGCAAATTTCCTGTAATCACGTTCAAGAGCACTTCAGTAAAGCGGACTGGTGACGATACTGCTGATGTGACCGGTGACCTTACCATTCATGGTGTGACAAAGCCTGCTACACTGAAGACTAAACTGACGCATCGGGGCGCCCACCCGGTAGCTTCAATCCTGGACTACTATCGCGGTGAATGGGTAGCATTTTCAGCTACCACAGAAATTGCTGATCATCAGGAATTCGGCGTCGGCGGCTTTTCGACTGGTCCTCTTACAATTACGATTTCGACCGAAATGAAGGATAGAGCCGGCGACTGATTGGAACCTAATCCTGCTTCACCCAATGAACCTGATGCCCAAATCGGGTGTCAGGTCTGTTTAACCGTTGCTTAACAACACAAGGGAAACACAATGAAACACGCAAAAATCACACTGCTCAGTTTGATTATTGCTTCTGTACTATCTCAAGTAGCAATTGCTCAGGTGCAGACTGAAAAACTCGCAGAAAACCTCTATCTCCTTGGTGGTGGTAGCACGATGGTGGTTTCTGTTGGTCCAGATGGTGCATTTTTAGTAGATGATCAGGTTGGCAGTGTGTCAGACCAAATACTCAAAACCATCAAGGTACTAACCGATCAGCCACTCAAGTTTGTGATCAATACGCACCTGCACAAAGATCATGTCGGCGGCAATGAGAACATGGCAAACGCTGGCGCTATTGTAGTTGCACACGAAAATGTTCGCACGCGTATGTCCAAAGAGCAGGCGTTAGACAATTGGCCGCTAGGAGATACCACTGTGCCCGCCTATCCTGAAGCAGCTCTTCCGATCGTGACCTTCACAGAATCCATGAAGTTTCACTTCAATGGCGAGGCGATCAATGTCATCAAAATGCCCAATGCACACACGGATGGAGATTCTATCGTACACTTTCCGGTATCAAACGTTATTCATGTGGGCGATGCAATCAGCACCAAATACCCTTATTTGGATTTGGCAAGTGGAGGAACTTTGAAGGGCTCTATAGAACTCGCGGCAAAAGTTCTCTCGCTCATGGACAGTGAAACAAGAATAGTATCTGGCCATTCCCCTATAATTGGGAAAAGCGAGGTGCAGGCTTTTCACGATATGCTGACCAATGTTCAAGATCGTATTGGAAAGCTGATCGATGAAGGTAAATCTCAAGCAGAAGTTCTGGCTACAAATCCTCTCGCCAAGTTTGACGAGCGATGGGGAAATGCTTTTGTCAGCACCAAATTGTTCACAAGGACTGTATACACAGACATGACGAATTAACGGCACTTCCGCCTTCAAATGGGGGATCGCCACTTACTCATTTGCGCTGTTCTCCTCCAAACCCAAGCGGAAGCTGAGATAAAACATGTGTAACACTTGCCCAAGCTATAAAAGGCGACGGCAGCTTCTAGGTAATTTGGTGTCATTGCCTCTAATTTCACTTGCGATGATTACCCCTTCGAACGGAGCAGCCCACCAGACAACTGACATTGATGAGATCACTCAACCAGAAAAACAGACCCCTGAGAGTTATCTTAAGCGCGCTAGGCAACTCGCCAACCTCTCCATAGAACGTGGGGAAGGAACAAGATACGGTGCGGTTATAGTCCGAGATGGAGAGATAATTGGTGAGGGAAGAAACCGCACAATCCTACTTAATGATCCAACGGCTCATTCGGAGGTTGATGCAATTAGAGATGCGTGTAGCCGAATAAAGTCACAGACTTTGGAAGGTGCAGAAATTTATTGTTCTGCGCCTCCATGCCCGATGTGCAACTCGGCAATTTACTGGGCACGTCTAAATAAAATAATTATTCCATCTTCAGCAGCAAGTGGAAAGGCCATTAAGCCAACTTACTCGACCTGTTGACTGTTAGTGTTCAAATTATTTCTTTTTTTGCTCAAGCTGTCCAAAAGCAGTCATTCAATTTGCTTAAAAAGATGTGACTTTGGGCTCTGAGCAGACCGTCGAGCAAGTTGGGGGATTTTACACCACGGTAACGTATGTCTGCTCCCTGCTGAGGATTCACGGATGGCCGCATCAAATTGGGCAAACCTCTCTGCCGGTGTTTCGAATATCAAGGATTTTTTTGGGCGCTCGTTGAGTTGTCTGGCGACTGTGTTTCGTACATTCCTTCCGTTTTCCAGACGTTGCTATTGGAGCGGCTTTCTCATCAAGACAAATGGTCCTTCCGGGTATGACTGCAATTCCACAAATTCATATCCGAGAGCCGCATAAAATTCCCGCGCGGTCAGTGAGGAATGAACCAAGATTTCTGACAAAACTTTTTTTCGCGCTTCATCTTCAATTCTTTCAACCAGCAATTTGCCAAACCCTTGCCCCTGATACGCAGGCTCCACGAACATCGAACGCAGATAGTCACCTCTTTGCCCCACCGTTCCAACGAGATTGGCACCTGCGAAGCACAAAAGAATACGCTCATTTTCAATTCTTTTGGCGACCGGCTCGGGCTCAAAAATTGCGCACAGCATATCGATTGATTTTTGATCGTAGTCCTTGGAATTTGAAACGCGAATTGTGCGCCTGATCAACGCACTTAGCGGAATTACATCGGCAGTGGTTGCCTGTCGGATTTTGAGTGACTTCATCTCGGCAATCTTATCCGGGACATGCGACTTCAACAAGCTGCCAGAAATGGCGAATGCGGGTTTGAAGCATTTGGACGTCTTTATGCCATTTACGAAGGGAAGCGGGTTCACAATCTTCATGGTATGTCCTGCCGAAAATATCGGATCAGATGATTCCATCGCTGCTGCCGACACTCTTGCGAGGTGCAGCACAGGTCAGTAAATTCCCATGCCAAGACCGACGGCGAGGGCGGTTCCCAGGTCACGGCAGAGGACGAGCCGTTCTTCGGAGATCACTTTTTCCGCAAGAATTTCTTCGGGAGTCTGAGCATGTGTATTGACAATCAGGGGTGGTTGAACTTCTTTCAGCCGCCAGCCCGTGGCGATACGAGCGATCTGGCGCACCGCGTTTTCTCCATCCGAACCCGCACAGACCATTTGAGCATAGGGACGTCCCTCAATGCGGCCCAACACCGGATAATAACATCTGTCGAAGAAGTCTTTCATTACACCGGAGATTGCGGCAAGATTTTCCGGTGCGCAAAACAGATAACCATCAGCATGCAACAGGTCCTCGGGGCCCGCTTTTTCGGCTGGTTTCAGGATAGTTGGTGTTTCCTGCTGCGCTGCTGTAGCCGCAGCTGATGCCATTTGCCAGCTGCCACCGGTTCTTGAATGATAAACAACGAGAAGTTCTGCCATTGTTCATAGATCTGATATAATGATGCGGCCCGTCAACCTATGATGTAAAAGAAGTGGTCCACCAGGTGATTAGTGGTTCGAAATATCTATGGTCTTCCTCGGGCCTGCCTTCATGCAGATCACAGCTATTTAGCAGTAAGCTCAAAATTGCCGGTGGCCTCTTTGTAGTCAAGCGGCGAATGTCTGGTGTGCGGACAAAGCTGTCGTTCAAATCAGTGCTTCGAATGTCTGTTATTCGGCAAGAACAACACGAACCCTTTGGTCAATATCGGCCATCATGGCATCAGCGCTCAAACCAGCTCTTGCTCTGAAAACAAAACCCTGCCGTAAATCAAACATTAATCGCGCTCTCTCCAGTGCTGGAAATGTCGGAGGCAATTCTCCCTTATCAATCGCAGATTGGAGACGAAATGCAAGACGGTGGTCTGTATCTAGGATTGCTTTACAAAGCAATTCATCAACACCCTCAACACAACCAGCTGTCGTCGCAACGCTTGAGGCCAAAAAACATCCACGTGCACCGCTTTCATGATCTGAGGCGTAATTAATAGCCGCTGTGAAAAAAGCTCTCACGGCGTCTTCAATGTTTGGTTCAGTTTCAAATGCAACAAGCGGTGCACAGGCATCATTTGAGGCGTAGCAATCGATCGCACTTTTATAGAGGGCTTCCTTATCTCCAAACTCTGCATAAAGGCTTGGTCCATTGATCCCCATGGCGTCGGTGAGGTTTTTCATGGATGCGCCGTCAAACCCGCGTTTCCAGAACACGCTCATAGCCGCGGTCAACGCTTCGTCTCTATTGAACTTTTTGGGTCGTCCAACCTTCTTTGTAGAGTTTTTTGTATCGTTCATTAAAAAATCCTTGAATTGCTTCTGATCTTATATTATTTCGATCGTTACAAAATACAAGGAGACACCTATGAAATCACAGAAACTAAAAGCGGGAGCGCATTTTCCAGAGGTCATCGTCCCCAAGATTAGCGGTGGTGAAATCTCACTTGGAGCTCCAAACAAACCTCATGATTGGCGATTGGTTGTGGTCTATCGGGGAATGCACTGCCCGATCTGCACGCGGTATTTGTCTGAGTTAAATGCGGCCCTGCCAGAACTGAATGATCTTGGAATCGATCTGGTCGCTGTTTCTGCTGACCCTAAAGAGAAGGCAGAAGTTCAAATGAGTGGAGTGAAGCCGAATTTCGATGTGGGTTACGATCTTACCATCGAGCAGATGAAGGCCCTCGGTCTTTACATTTCAAACCCACGTTCTGCGCAAGAAACTGACCGTCCTTTTGCAGAGCCTGGCCTTTTCGTTATCAATGCAGGTGGCGCAGTACAGGTGACAGATATCTCAAACGCACCCTTTGCACGAACAGACTTAAAATCACTCATCATGGGGCTAGGGTTCATCCGAAATCCTGAAAATAACTATCCGATCAGGGGGACACACTAATGAATGATACAACAGAACAACATTATGGCACCCCTCCTATTCCCAGAGTTGAAGTGTCGCTGTTTAAAAAAATCGCCTATTGGACATCGACAGGGTTTTTGGTCTTTGTACTCTCTTGGGCGATAGTCTCTTACCATGTGATCCATGAAACACAGGCTGGCTTTTTTGAAGCGTTTGGATATCCAACCTACCTTGTTTATCCACTTGCTTATCTCAAGATAATTGCTGTAGCGGTCATCGTTTCGCACCGCTACAACGACCTGAGAGATATGGTTTATGCGGCTTTCTTTCTGAACATGGTCCTTGCATTGGTTGGGCACATCGTATTCGGAGATTTTTATGGTCACGCGCTGCTTGGTCTTGTTTGTATCCCAATTTCTTACCTGCTTGGCAATCAAGTTAGAGGCAGACCACAGCATAACTTTTTTGGGTGTTGGACCAGTCCAGATCGGAGTTTTGTACAATGAGCAAACGACTTAACGGCAAAACCGCGTTTATCACCGGAGGAAACAGCGGTATTGGACTAGCCACGGCTCAAGAATTTGTTGCCCAAGGCGCAAAAGTCGCGATCCTCGCTAGGACCGAAGAAAAAGCGACAGAAGCGCTTGAACAAATTTATGGTGATGCCATTGGCATAGTAGGTGATGTTGCTAATCTTGCTTCTTTGAAGTCTGTTTTTGGCGAGATTGAGAGAAAGCTTGGTCATCTGGACATCGTAATGGCAAGTGCCGGCATCGCACCACCTGGAAATTTTGCAGATGTTCGGCCCGAAGACTTTGACACCGTGTTTGATGTGAATGTGAAAGGGTCATTCTTCACGGTGCAGTATGCCCTTCCACTCTTGCGAAAAGGCAGTTCTGTTATTCTCGTTTCATCGAGCCTTAACGAAATGGGAATGGAAGGATACTCAGTCTACAATTCCTCAAAGGCTGCTATTCGCTCACTTGCTCGATCTTTGTCACTTGATCTTGCTAAAATTGGAGCTCGGATCAATGTCCTAAGTCCTGGGCCGGTGAGAACTTTGGTTCTCGAAAAGTCAGGTATGTCTGAGGAGCACATTGAGAAACAATATGGTGTCTTCAACGAAGTCCTAGCTGCTGGACGTGCTGGTAGGCCGGAAGAAATGGCTAAGACTGCGCTGTTTCTTGCATCAGACGATTCCTCCTACATGTATGGCGCTGAAATACAGGCAGATGGGGGAATGAACCAAACTAGGTGGCCGAAATAGGTTGCAGCCACTCAGCTTACGGAGTGGTGGTTCGATGTCAGATTCCGACGGCGGTTTCGGAAGCAATAGCGGAAGTTTAGGTGGGTTGGTCACCATGTCCGCCTTGGGCTCACAACAGACCTTCGAACAGATTTTTATTGCTGCTTGTCGTTGTTCTTCAGCAGGTTCCAGGCGCTTTGCTGGGAAAGCATCTGCCTCAGGAAGGTTATGTTTTCTTCTGCTTCTGCTGGTGGTAATTCACCGCGCGCAATTTTTTCTGCTTCCTGAAAATTACCCTGTAATCCTATGACAAGGGCAAGGTTCTGTCTTACCCGACTGTCAGCGCCCGGTTGTCTGATTGCCTTGCGAAGGAATGTTTCAGCAGCCCGAAGATCACCGGTCAAAACATAGGACATGCCCAGATTAGACAGGACCGATGGCTCATTAGGCACGATATCGAGAGCCTTGCGGTATTGCTGTCTTGCTTCCTTTGACCGATCAAGCTGATCCAGAATTGCACCCTGAGCTGAAAACAACCGCCAGTCAGGGCGATCCGGCCTTTGGGCACGGTCAATTATCTTCAGGGCCTTGGGAAAGTTTCCGGTTGCAGCGAGGGCCTTGCCGTAGGCCGCCAGTATGTCATTGTCTTCCGGATGATGAATGACCATTTGCTGCATCACAGCGAGAGCCTGTTCATTTTTGCCGGTCGCCCGCAATACATTTGCGTAATAGAGACCAATTTGCTTGTTTCGCGGTTTCTTCTGATATTTTTGCCCGAACTTCTGCGCAGTCAGATTGAGTTCGCGCACTGTCATCTGCTCGAGCGGTTTTCCGCGGATACCACCGATTGAACCGGTCTTGGTATGATCCTTGGCGCACGCCGCCAGCGTAATTGCACATGCTGTAATCAACGCAATTGTACTTGTTGATCGGAAGAAATTTCTGTTGCCCATAGCCAGACCGTTGATTCCGCTGCAAAATGTTTCCCTGGGGAAACTGATTCTTCTATAAATATTCTGTTAACCCTAACGGATGGTTAACTGCTCTTTGCGATGCACGGGAATACGACATGACTGATCTGGCACTTTCAAAATCGAAGACAAATGCGGTGCCGGTACACCTTGTAAAAAAGGGGGCTCTGTCAAAGACTAATGATTTGTCCGATTTTGCGGTGAGTTGGGCGAAGGCCAATTCATTTGATGGTGCAGCAGAGAAAATTCTCAAGGTGCCGAATGACAAGGGAAAACTGGATTGTGTCCTGTTTGGCATGGGAGACGGGGCAAATCCCATGATCACTGGCTCACTGCCTACCAGTTTGCCTGATGGAAAATACAGATTCATGGAAAGCGATCTGGATTCTGATCTTGCTGCCCTTGGCTGGTTGCTGGGTGCCTATTCATTCAATGACTACAGGTCCGGTAAAACGGGCGGGGCAAAGTTGGTGCTCTCTTCGGATGTCAGCCAGAAGGACATCAGGTTGAAAGCGGAGGCGGTCTTCCTCGCGCGTGACCTGATCAACACGCCTGCCAATGACCTGGGACCGGCTGAACTTGAAAATGCAATTCGAAAGCTGGGTAAGGAGCACAAGGCAAGAGTGTCTGTCACAAAGGGTGATGCGCTTCTGCAGAAGAATTTCCCCATGGTTCATGCGGTCGGCAGGGCGAGTGCTGATGCACCACGACTCATCGATCTGCGATGGGGAAGGGCGGATGCCCCGAAGGTTACCCTCGTCGGGAAAGGCGTAACATTCGATTCGGGTGGATTGAATATCAAGCCGGGAAATTCCATGGCTTTGATGAAAAAGGACATGGGTGGCGCTGCCAATACAATTGCACTGGCAAAAATGATCATGGAAGCAAAACTTCCGGTCCGGTTGCGTCTGTTGGTCCCTGCCGTTGAAAATGCGATTTCCGGCAATGCTTTCCGGCCTGGCGATATACTTGCAAGTCGCAAGGGCATTTCAGTTGAAATCGGCAATACGGATGCTGAGGGTCGCCTCATATTGGCAGATGCGCTTGCTTTGGGGGACGAAGAAAAGCCCGATCTGATGATCGATATGGCGACACTGACAGGTGCAGCACGTGTAGCACTGGGTCCGGATCTGCCACCATTTTACACAGATGATGATATGCTTGCCGAGAAGATCGGATCGGTGTCTCAGGAGGTTTATGATCCGCTCTGGCGCATGCCGCTCTGGCCTCCTTATCAGAAAATGCTCGCATCAAGGGTTGCGGATGTGAATCACATTTCAACCGGTGGATTTGCGGGATCGGTTACAGCGGCGTTATTCCTTTCCAGATTTGTGGAAAATGCGGGTTCCTGGGTTCATTTTGACATTTACGGATGGGTTCCGTCGGCAAAACCATGGGCACCTGTAGGTGGAGAAGCACAAGGCATAAGGACCCTGTTTGAAGTGCTGTCGAAACGATACATCAAGTAGTTGGGTACAGAATGTAATTCAATTCTGGTTCGAATGCGTATAGATGATTGTTATGGAATCCGCACTACCTCAACTCGATCCGATGGATCGTCGGCTTAACCTGCTTGACGGTGCGGGGCAGCGCATTCCCGGCGAAGGAACGCCGGTTGCTATTGGTGTTGCTTTCACCGAATTGAGGGAGAAGCCCGAATTTTCGTGTTCCATCGATACCCAGCTTGTGTTTGGCGAGACTGTACGGGTTTACGAAAACAACGATGGATGGGCACGGGTTCAGGCAGATCGCGATCAATATGTTGGATGGCTGGAAGCAGATGCTCTGAAGACGGATGCAGCTCCACCAACCCATCTTGTTTCGGTGCCCAGAACGTTCTTTTATCCAGAACCCGATTTGAAATTGCCGCATCGGGGCATGCGTTCTATGGGCAGTGCATTGCGGGTTGTTGGTGAGGCCACAAATCGCGGCACAAAATATGCGCTCCTGGAAACCGGCGAGGCCGTAATCGCTAGTCATGTTCGACCGGTTGAGCAGCACAGCAGCGATTACGTTGCAGTGGCAGAAACCTTCTTACGGACACCGTATCTCTGGGCCGGGACAACCGCCTTCGGCCTGGACTGTTCAGGGTTGATTAAACTTGCGATGTTCATGTGCGGTGATCATGTGCTTCGTGACTCCGACATGCAGGCGGCAACAATCGGCACAGAAATGAATCCAGGTCATAGATATGAGAAAGTTCAGCGGGGCGACCTTGTATTCTGGAACGGACATGTCGGTATCTGCCAGGGTGCAAGTGCAGATGGCACCCAGATGCTGCTGCATGCCAATGGCCATACGATGAGTGTGGCAAGTGAGCCGCTGCTGGGTGCGATTGAACGGATCGCTTATCTTTACGGAAATCCCATCGGAGTGCGTCGTCCCTGATTATTACTTGGGCAGAGATGCCAGGCATTCTCGCATTGCATCTTCCAATGGCGTTGGTTCAAAGTCCGGTAACGCCCGTTTAAGCTTTGCTCCATCCATGCTGTGCGCGCGTTGCCAGAGATACCGCATTTCCCGAACTTCCCGAATCTGTTTGGAAAAAATGGAAGCCAGATGCACGATGAACCATGGAAACTGGCGCCTCTTGAGTTTCGAACCCATCACTCTTTCGATTGCAATCACCAGTTCGTTACCTGTCAGATTATACCCTTCATAGTTAAATTCTTCAAAGCTCTGGAATTTTCCCCGGAATTCAGCAAGCTGCGCCATCGCCTTGGCCATGTCCGGCAAATATGCCCATGCATGTCTGAGATCCATTGGTCCCGGATAGGTGATCCTGTCTTGATGAACCTTGTTGGCAATATGATCCTCAAACCAGTTTCCCGTGGCCTTGCCTTCCATGAAATCGCCGCCTCGCAACACAATGGTGCGCAGACCGTCTTCAGCTGCCCCGCGATAGGTATTCTCCATTTCAATACGAAGTCGCCCCTTTCGCACGCTGGGCAACCATTCAGTATTTTCGTCAAGAACCGATGGTAGCTTGTTACCGTAGTTGTAGATGTTCCCGGGTATCATCACCGTTGCCAGGGTCGACTTTGCAGCCGCTATGACATTTGAAGTCAGGACTGGAACGTCACGCTCCCAATTCTTGTAAAGCGGGTTGATGGCATTGATGATTACCGCATGACTCTGGCAGGCTTCTGCAAGAGAAACCGAATCAAAGGCGTCACCGGTGACAACCGTAACTCCGTCCCCGAAAGCCTCATTCGGAGGGCGGCGAACGAAGGCTGAAACCTCCCATCCTTCATTGATGAATGCTCTTACTGCCGCTCTTCCGAACCGGCCACTTGCTCCCAGAACAATAACTTTTGATTTCATGACGACCTGCCTTGCTATGTTGTGCCAGTTAATTTATCTATCAATTAATGAATGTCATATAGAAAAAAATGCATGAAAGCATACGAAAATGAATGGATATGATTGGTCGTTGCTACAGTCTTTCGTGGCCGTAGCAAAACATGGTTCTCTCTCTACTGCTGCGGTTGCCGTGCGCACTTCCCAGCCGACAATGAGCCGGCATATTTCAATGCTTGAGGAGAAAACCGGACACCGCCTTTTTGAAAGATCAAAGAGTGGCGTCGAACTTACTACTGCCGGTGCTGAATTGCTTGAACATGCAAACCGGATGGCGGATGCGGCTGCCAAGTTTCAAATAGCCTCCGAAGGTAGGGAGGAAGCTTTTGCCGGGACAGTCCGGATAACCGCAAGCCGGATTGTGAGTACATTCATTCTTCCAGCAGTGCTGACCCGGTTGCGCCTGGTGGAGCCCGGAATCGGCATTGAGTTGACTGCTTCGGATCAGACGGAGAATTTGCTGCACCGTGAAGCTGATATCGCTGTCAGGATGTTTCGACCGACTCAGCCGGATATGATAACCCGAAAGGTGACTGAACTGGAGTTGGGAGCTTATGCGGCTTCGTCCTATCTTGAACGAAGGGGTGAACCCCGATGTCTGGATGACATTCTGGAGCATGATGTCATCGGCTATGATCGCAGCACACTTATCATCGACGGTTTCCGTGAGCATGGCGTAAAGGTTGATCGGGACTTTTTCGTTTTCAGAAGTGATGATCAGGTGGTCTGCTGGAACATGGTGGTTGCAGGGTATGGCATAGGCTTCAATCAGGCGGTGATCGGGGATATGGAACCACGCGTGAAACGGATTGACCAAGCTGGTATCGTAGGTGCGATGCCGGTTTGGCTGACAGCCCACTCGGCACTTAAGTCAAATCCGCGAATTCGCCGCGTATATGATTTTCTGGCAGATGAACTTCGCAAAATCTAAAGTGCAGCGCCGCCAGCTTCGGTTTTGAGGAAGGCTTCACCGCAGGCCCGTGCCAGTGACCGCACCCGCAGGATGTAGCTCTGGCGTTCGGTGACCGAAATCACTCCACGTGCATCCAGGAGGTTGAAGACATGCGATGCCTTGATGGTCTGGTCGTAGGCTGGATGGGCCATAACGATTGACTTACCGTTTTTCGGGTCAATCTTATCCTGCTGAAGAATGCGCTGACACTCGGCTTCCGCATCCTCGAAGTGTTTCAACAGTGTTTCAGTGTCGGCGACGTCAAAGTTCCAGCGGGAATATTCCCGTTCCGTCTGCTGGAAAACATCGCCATAGGTTACCTTGTTGTCGCCTTCAAGCCCATTGAAATTGAGATCGTAAACATTGTCCACGTCCTGCACATACATTGCGAGGCGTTCAAGGCCGTAGGTGAGTTCGCCCGAGACCGGTGAACATTCAAATCCGCATACCTGCTGGAAATAGGTGAACTGGGAAACTTCCATCCCGTCGCACCAGACTTCCCAACCTAACCCCCATGCGCCGAGCGTCGGGCTCTCCCAGTCATCTTCCACGAAGCGAATGTCATGCAGTTTCCGATCTATACCGATTGCGTACAGCGACCCGAGATAGAGTTCCTGCAGGTCTGGCGGCGAAGGCTTCATCAGCACCTGGTACTGGTAATAATGCTGCAGTCTGTTGGGGTTTTCGCCATAACGCCCGTCTGTGGGACGGCGGGAGGGTTGCACATAGGCCGCGTTCCAGTGCTTCGGGCCCAATGCCCGCAATGTGGTTGCCGGGTGGAATGTGCCCGCACCAACTTCCATGTCATAGGGTTGCAGCACCACACAACCGCGCTCTGCCCAGTAATTATGAAGCGTCAGGATCAGGCCCTGAAACGAACGTGTCGGGTGCATGTGGTCGGGGAGGAAAGCATTGTCTGTCATGCGCGCTGTTTAGGATGGAGGGGGAGACGGGTCAAGCTGGAATGAGAGATGCAAGAACCGTCTTCGAACCTCAAGAGTGGCCATCACTCATAACTGATAACGATTTTTGTTGAAGTGTAACCAACAAGCGTATGGTTTTTACCATGTAAACATAGGGGCAGAAGCTGAACATAAAATTATTACCAATTAATATAGGTAATACACTGATGTTTTGCGTCATAATCGCGTCATATTGTAAATTAATAAATTCATATATTGTATTAAAATTTATTTGAAGTGAGGAAAATATGCCGCAAAATTTTGATCGCCGCCAACAGACCCGGAAAATTCGTGAAAGCGCTGCAGAACTGGCATTTAACCGTGATCATCCGGAGCATTTGGCGAATGGTGATGAACAAAAATATGCCAACGCACAATACCTGATGAGTTTTACCAAAGGTTTGGACCATGATCCGAAAACCGGCCTTATCTGCGATAAACAGGATTTCGAGGCATTTCGCCAAGCAATAGATAACGGCTTCATTGAGCCATTTACGACACGCGTTCCGGTACCGACGTGTATGATAGATGATCCTTGTGGTGAAACTGATCCAGATACGGGGAAAGTGATACAGGTGCCCAGACCGCGACGTCGTTGGGAGGCGCCAACCGCTGGAACCGCATTTGATCTGCAAGGACCTGATGCACAAGCGGTTACAATGCCACCCGCACCACCGCTTTGCTCTGATGAACTAACCTTCGAAATGGCTGAGGTATATGAACTGGCACTAGTCAGAGATGTGCCATTTAATCTGTTTGATTGCGATCCGCCAAAGAAAACCGCTGAAAATAAACAGCACATGGAAGATTTGAAGGCCAGTATAAATCGTTTGAACGATCTTGACTATGCCAAGAATGATTTTCCCGGCAGACCCAGAATAAGTAACGGACCGGGGGGCCTTGATGAACAGAATGTGTTTCGGGGATCATCGCCGGGAGTTGATCAGGGCCCATACCTCTCGCAGTTCATGTTGATCGGTAACCCGGATCGGGGAGATGCAACGGTTGATCACACCGCCGGAAAGATCGAATACGGGGCGCAGGTTATCGATCAGCGTGTACCCGAAGCGGAGGAAAAAGATGATTATATGGTCAATCGTGATGATTGGCTTGAAGTTCAACAGGGATATGCGGTTGATACCGGAGGACCAAATGGTCAGCGTTTTTCTGGCAGGAGGCGATTCATCGCTACCCCTCGTGACCTTGCCACCTACGTGCACTTTGATGCGCTCTATCAAGCTTACCTAAACGCCTGTCTTATTTTACTTGGCAACAAAACGCCATTTGACCCGGCTTTTGATCTCCTCTCCGGTGTAGATGGATACAAGTTTCTCGTAGATGCCTTTGAACAAAATAAAATGAATACAAATGCGGGTGGATTCGCCCTCTATGGCGGTCCGCACATTCTGTCTCTTGTAACAGAGGTCGCAACTCGCGCACTAAAAGCCGTGCGTTTCCAGAAGTTCAACAATCATATCCGGGCACGACCGGAAGTACTCGCCGCCCGGCTGGAATATCTTCACGATATTAAAAAGGAATTTTGGGCAGACACCGCATTTGTGAAGTGTCTTGAGTCAATGGATTCGGCGCTTGGCAATATAACCAAGGAAATCAAGAGACATAATGCGTCAATTGAAGATAGAGGCGATGATACGAAACTTTTGCCCATGGCATTTGCGGAAGGATCACCCATGCATCCGGCCTATGGAGCCGGCCATGCAACTGTTGCGGGCGCCTGTGTGACGATGTTGAAGGCATTCTTTGATACGTCCGCACTGTTTGCCGAGATTGTTGAATATGACAATCCGAACGCAAAAAACAGGAACGTAAAATCCCGCAGCGCAGGGTTCTTCAGTGCCGATCAGTTAAATGAGGCTAAACGCTGCAAGATGGATGTGAATTTTGTTTCTTTTGAACCTGTCTCCGATGGAAGTCGACTGTCCAGGAAGTCTGTTGATTGCCCGCTGACACTTGAAGGTGAATTGAACAAACTTGCGGCCAATATTTCCATTGGACGCAATATGGCTGGCGTCCACTACTTTTCTGACTATTATGACAGTGTCAGAATGGGAGAGGAAATTGCGATCGGTATTCTCGAAGAACAGGCCTTGACCTATCCGACAGATCCCTTCGTCCTTTCTGTTCCGACCTTTGATGGAGAAGTTGTTCGCATCGGAAGAAGATGAAATCACAGCCGATACGACACAAATGACGGTTTCAGAAATTGCCTTTGCGGCGTTTCGGGCAGACCTTGACCGGATAAAGCGGTTTGAGGTCTGCCATGTCCGAAACGGAAACAATTACCGAGACTACTGAAGTCCGGGTGAGTGCCACTCCGATTGCCATGTCGGGCATTATATTCTCGATGATGCTGATGGCGGCAGCATCCGGGCTGGGGTTTGCCTATGTACCGATTCGTCTGAATGCGCTGGGGTTCGAGCCCTGGGTTGCCAATGCGATGTTTCCCGCGCTTTCGCTCGGAGGACTGATCGGATGTCTGGCAACCGGCTGGATGCTCCGCCTATCAGGCCATGCCCGCGTTTTCATGAGCGTTTATGCAATCATCATACTATCTTTTCTGCTGGTGCTGATAACTGAAAATCCGGCAGTTTGGATTCTTGGCCGTGCTTTATACGGATTTGGCATCAACGGGGCCTTCATTGTTGCCCAGAGCTGGCTGCATGATGCTTGTACCGACGATATTCGCGGGCGGGTGATCACAACCTTCTATGTGTGTTATGTCATCTCGCTCGGACTTGGTTCCTACATCATCGGCTGGATTGATGTATCAAGCTATGTACCGATGGCATTGAGTGTGACGTTTGTGACGCTTGCAATCCTTCCAGTCGGTCTGACCCGGTTGCGTCAGCCGGAAGCTCCGGAAGAATTCAACATCCAGATACGCAAGCTCTGGAAAGTGTCGCCGGTTGGTCTCATGGGCATGCTGTGCGTTGGCGGGCTGACCATGACGCTTCAGGGTTTTGCGCCGATTTATACTGGTGAACTCGGCTATTCACCTCGCGATATCGGCCTGCTTATGCTGATGATGCAGATGGGTCTACTCGTGGTGCAGCTGCCGATGGGGGCGCTCTCAGACCGGATCGATCGGCGTTATGTTCTGCTTATCGTTGCGGCCATGTCCTGTACGCTAGGGCTGATCGGTATTGTGACCGAATCCCAGTTGAGTTTCGTGTGGCTGGTCATCATGTTTGCCCTGTGGGTTGGTTCTATCGAGACCTTTTATTCGGTCTCATCCGCCCTTGCCAATGACCGGGCTGACCCCAAGGATTATGTATTTCTGTCTTCGACCCAGATGGTGATGTGGTCTGTCGGAGGGTTCTTCATTCCGCTGCTTTCCACCGGTCTCCTGCTGTTTTTGCCTGTGACGATGTTCATGTGGTTGCTGCTTGGCCTTTCGGCCTTCTTTGCAATCTTCGTTGTGATCCGGATATTTGCCCGAGAGGCGGTGCCGCAAGACGAGATGGAGAATTTTCAGTATACAACTGCGCAAGTTGTCTATCCCGGCGAATATTACAATCCGGAGGCAATCGCAGAAGCCAATGCCGGTGCAACGGAGGGGCTGGTGAGCTGAAACGTTTAATCTTCGTCGTGTCCGGAAGGTCGATAAACCCCATCTTCTCCCGGTACGAGTTCCTTGCCGCGCTTGGCTTCTTCCGCTTTTCGTTCGGCTTCTCTTGTTTCCCGCCCGATACGTTCCATCTCGCGTTTAAGCGCACGGTAACCAAACCAGACAAGTCCACCGATTAGTGCCAGTCCAATAAGCTGCGGCATGCTCCCCCCGTTTTACCTATAGCCCGTAGCGCGCGCGAAGGACTCTTTCTTCGCCTGTGATGACAGCATTTTCCAAGAGCGAAGACGCTGCTTGATCAGCGAGCGAGACGCCGGCACCCATTGCTGGACGGCCGAACAATCCGCGCTTTTGTTGAACAAGCTTTAGTCTGACATCATCACCATAGCGTTCTTTGAGAAGTGTTGCCATGTGACCAAAACCGTCCACCAGTCCGAGGTCTTTTGCACGGATACCGGTCCAGAATTTGCCTGTGAAAATATCGGGATCATCGCCAAGTTTGCCGCTTCGGCGCTCCTTGACCATGTCAATGAATACCTGATGGATTTCCAACTGAAGTTCTTTCAGGTAATCGACGTCTGATTTGTTTTCCGGTTGAAATGGATCCAGCGTCACCTTGTTTTTTCCGGCCGTATACACCCTGCGGTCTATTCCGAGCTTTTCGATCGCTTTATCGAAGCCGAAGCTTGCTGAAACGACCCCTATCGAGCCCACGATTGAGGTTTCGTCCACGAAAATCTCATCGCCGGCAATCGCAAGCATGTAACCGCCTGATGCGGCCACATCCTCAACAAACACCATCACCCGCTTTTCGTGTTTCTTTGCAAGTTCACGAATCCGGGTGAAGATAAGCCTCGATTGTACCGGAGAGCCACCCGGCGAATTGATCGAAAGAGCTACGGCTGGTGCGCGTTTTTCAGAGAAAGCCTTTTCCAATAAACCCGCAACGCTGGCCAGTGAAAGGGTTCTGTTGAGCGGGCTGTTGCCGCCGGCGGCTATTGCGCCGGATAGTCGTACCACAGGGATAGTAAGGGGTTTTTTTCCAAGTTTCCCCGGTAGAAATTTTCTAAAATTCATGGGTTTCCGGTTATCATTCAAAATAAATAGTTGCTGAATTCACAAATGGTCTGGCTTGAATGATTTTACAAGAGGCTATTTTCGGAGCGGCCGTTTACCGATCTTGCCCGGAGAAATCGAGATGTGTTTCACCCTTGAAGATTTTCTCGGCATAAGATGTGAATTCACCGTCCTGCTCGTGCAACACAAGCCCCGGTACAATCGACATTGGTGCGCGAGACCCCCGCGTCCCTCTTACAATTATGCGTTTGGCAGGTTCACTGGAACGCGAATGAACCGGAAGAATTTCCAAACCACCGAATCGCCCCTGTGCACAGGCAAGGATATCTCCGAGATTTTCTGTGCGATAAATCACACTGAGGGTGCCACCCGGTTTGATAATCGCCGCCGCAGTGCGAAACCAGGCATCAATTCCACCCTCGCCAAGCATGTAGGCCTCTGCCTTGAGAATATCCGGCGAGGGGCGTAGTGTGATTTTATTGTAAGGCGGGTTCATAATCACGTGTGACACGCTTTCGGGTTCAAGCCCCGCTTTCAGTCTTTCCGTGCCATTTGCCGTGACATCAGCAACAACGATCCGGCTGCGCGAATTCAAAAGCTCATTGCCCTCCAATTTCAATGACTTCGAGGCCAAACCGGCCATTTTTTTGTTCTTTTCGACCGCGAGGAGATTAAGATCATCATTGAGGTTGAGAGCTGCAAACCCGGCTACGCCAGCGCCAGAGCCAAGATCGGCGAGTGTACCATAAGCGGCCTGTGGAACGGATGAAGCCAGCAGCAGCGCGTCCATGCCACTTCGGTGGCCAGACTTTGGTTGCAAGACTTTAAACGCAGCATCGTGGAACGCATCCGATGTGGTATCTTCCAGATCAGGTTCGATCTGCGGAACATTTTCTGTATATGCCTTTTTCAATTCCATAACGGAATTACACTCCTGTGTATTGCAGACTACCTGGTGGAAAGTTCCTCTTTCAGGCCTGCTGCCTCAAGTAGCTGGGAAGCTTTGTACCAAACCGTGTCTACGACCATGATCCTTCTGGGTATAATGCCAATGGATCCTTCCAGTACACTCATGTTTTGATCAAGAACGATGTAATCAATCTCGGCATCGTTCAGCAAAGCTTCTACGAATGATATTGTAACCAGGTTGTTGGTAGCGACCAGCTCTTTCATTTCACTACGCACAATCCTCTTGTTGCTTCATCTAACAATGCAGGCGTCCAACATGGAATCATAACAATTCACGTTACAGTGAGCTGATATGCAGCTATACCTGCGCCAAAATTACCCTTGTGTAGCGTTTGCATGCAACATATTTTGCACTAGTTGTATGAAAAATAGTGAACCATCCCATGACCGGAAATGTAGTAACCCTGACGGAAAAACGCTCAAGCGGCAGCATCAGCGGCCTCATGAACCTCGTTGCTGATGACATGCAGCGTGTGAACGCACTTATACTGTCAAAGACCGGGTCGGAAGTGGAGATGATCCCGGAAGTGGCCAAGCACCTGATTGACTCGGGCGGCAAGCGCCTGCGGCCCATGATAACACTCGCTGCTGCGCAGATGTTCGGTTATGAAGGCGAAGGGCATGTGATCCTGGCTGCAAGTGTTGAATTCATGCACACAGCGACCCTTCTGCATGACGACGTTGTTGATGAGAGTGACATGCGTCGTGGCAAACTTGCAGCGAGAATGTTGTGGGGCAATGAAGCAAGCGTTCTGGTCGGCGACTTCCTGCTGGGTCAGGCGTTTCGCATGATGGTGGAAGTGGGTTCGCTCAAGGCACTCGACGTGCTCTCCCATGCCGCGACAGTGATCGCCGAAGGGGAGGTGCTTCAGCTTTCCACAGCCAAGAACCTCGAAACCACGGAAGATGAATATCTCGAGGTAATTCGCTCCAAAACAGCGGCTTTGTTTGCTGCTGCTGCTGAAGTTGGACCGATCATTGTTAATGAAAGCGACGCGGCGGGCAGGGCTCTGAGATCGTATGGAAATAACCTGGGGCTGGCATTCCAGTTGATCGATGATGCGTTGGATTACGGCGGCAATGCATCGGAATTGGGAAAGAATACCGGCGATGATTTCCGCGAAGGCAAGGTGACACTGCCGGTACTGCTCGCATATCGCCGTGGAAATGATGAAGAACGCTCTTTTTGGCAAAATGCGCTAGGCGAAGGAAATTCCGGCGACGAGTCATTTCAGCATGCAATCGGTTTATTGAAAAAGCACGATGCGATCGGTGACACGGTTGCCCGTGCGCGCCATTATGTGGAAATGGCCAAAGATGCTTTGGGAACCGTGCCCGATTCTAAACATAAAGATGCGCTTGTGGATGTCCTTGAGTTCTGTGTCAGTCGTGCAAACTGAGGAGATAAATTGATTGTCAGTTGCACATTTCCAACTATCACATCCAATTTTGTGGATTGTTAAAGTTCTTGGAGTATATACCGTACGCACAGAGATTACATTTTAGGGCTTATTAAAGGGATGAACATTCGCATGTTGAAGATTATTGCACAGGCGTTGAAGGTCACAACGCTCTCAACATCGATAATAGTCTTTGGTGCGTTTGGATTTGCCAACGCCGACCTCAGCAAGACCGTAAGCCAGTCCGGACTTTCCGGTAGTTTCCTGGCGTCCAGGGTTGCGATTACCGATCAGGATGATAACGCAGCAGTGCGGTTTCTGGAGCGCGCTGCAACCTTTGATCCGGACAACGTTCGGCTTAAGCAGGATCTTTTGTCGGCCCTAGTTAGCAATGGTCGCATAGAGGAAGCCGGAAAAGTCGCCCGTGAAATCGAGGCAAGCGGCACAAACCGTAACCTGATTGGATTTGTCAAAGCAACCCAGGAACTCAAGAAGCGTTCTTGGAACAAGGTCGCTGCTGCATTGAAGGATGTGGCCGGCGCCGATCTTGATAAAACGCTTCGGGAAATTACCCTTGCCTGGGCACTTTCAGGTGAGCGAAAAGCCGATGAAGCCCTTGCCAAACTCGACGATCTTGAGGGTCCGGAATGGATCAAAGTCATGCGGGACTATCACTCCGGCCTGATAGCCGACGTCGCCGGCAAAAGTGATCTTGCGGCTGAAAAGTTTCAGGCAGTGATCGATAACCGGGCTGTGATTTCGGTTCTTACGGAAACTTACATTCGAACAATCGAAGCAATGGTCCGCAGTCGCAGCAAGGTCGGTGCGCGTGAAGAGGCACTGGAGGCCCTGGATTTCGGTCAGACGCTGTTACCTGATCACGGTCCGTTTGTGCTCCTTCGTGAGGCGCTGGGGAATGAGCAAACGCTGACGCCTTTGCTGACTTCGCCCCAGGACGGTGTGGCAGAGTTATTCTATAACATATCAACCGCGTTGCGCCGTGACGGGAGCGGAAATTTTGCGAAATCTTATTTGCAAATGGCAAACCATCTTTCTCCGGAAACGGATGTGATTACGGTTGCGCTTGCTGAACTTTATCTGCGTCAGAGTGATTTTGAACGGTCAAACGATTTCTACGACAGCATTCCGGAAGATTCGGCTTTTTACCGGATAGGGCAACTGGAACGGGCGAGCAATCTCTCGAGACTGGAGAGAAAAGAAGAGGCGATCGAGAGTCTCAAAGTCCTGATTGAGCAGGAGCCCTCTGACCTTGCCGGATACATGGTGCTCGGAGATATCTACAATCGTGAAAAACGATATCGGGATGCCGCAAACACTTTTGACCAGGCTGTGTCCATTATCGGTCTGCCAGAGAACCATCACTGGAATCTGTTTTTCCGCAGGGGCATTGCCTATGAGCGTTTGAAAGAGTGGCCCACTGCTGAACCCAACTTCAAAAAGTCACTGGAACTTTCAGAAGACCAGCCAGAGGTGCTGAATTATCTTGGATATTCCTGGATTGATCAGGGCATCAACCTTGATGAAGGAATGCAGATGATCCGAAAGGCGGTGGAACTGCGGCCGCGCTCGGGTTTCATCGTGGACAGTCTCGGTTGGGCGCACTATCGATTAGGTGAGTTTGAAGATGCCGTAATTCATCTTGAACGGGCTGTTCAGCTTATGCCGCAAGATCCAACGATCAATGATCATCTGGGTGACGCGTATTGGAAAGTTGGCCGGAAACTTGAGGCCACCTTCCAATGGAAGATTGCCCTTGCTGCCAAGACGCCACCCGATCAACCGGAGCTAATAGAGAAGAAGCTCGTCGAAGGTTTGGTTGAGGAAGAGAAAGACGAAGCCAAGGCCGAGTGACGGCTCATGATCCGACGCGTTGCTCATGCAAAGATAAATCTCGCACTTCATGTGACCGGCCAACGGGAAGACGGTTATCATCTTCTGGACAGTCTCGTTGTTTTTTCAGAGTTTGGAGATTTCATCGAAGTTGGTGAACCGCACCACGCACACGGACCGCTAGAGGTTTCCGTCAACGGATGTTTTGGTGACAGTCTATCGAGCGGCGCGGAAAACCTTGTAACCAGCGCTGCACTATTGCTTCTGGAAGCAGTCAAGCGAAGCGGTCATACCCCACGTCCCGTATCGGTCAAACTTACGAAAAATCTGCCGATCGCAAGCGGAATCGGAGGTGGTTCAGCCGATGCAGCGGCGACGCTGCTGGCCCTTCAGCAATACTGGCAAAGCGACGTGGATCTCGTTCCAATTGCCAACGGGCTTGGTGCGGATGTGCCCATGTGCCTTATCTCGCAAACGTTACGAGCCGGCGGGATCGGAGAAAAAATTTCAATAATCGATTCAAAGACCCGTTTGAATCTGGTTCTGGTGAATCCCGGCATCGAGATTTCTACCCCAGAAGTTTTTGGGCGCCTGGATCGAAAGGACAATGAACCGATTGCTGAAACTGATCTCGACCGGTTTCCTTCCATTGATGCCATGCTTTCCATGCGCAATGATCTTCAAGGTCCTGCACAAAGTCTGCAATCCTCTATCGATGATGTACTGGAAGCAATCTCAGGGCTGGGGTCTTTACTCACCCGTATGAGCGGTTCAGGTGCCACCTGTTTTGGAATATTCGAAACTATCGAAGAAGCCGAATCGGCCTGTAGGCAGATAATGACCCAATATCCGGACTGGTGGTGTGTTGCCACGCGAACTGTAGCCTCCTAAGTTATAGCGAGGAGAAGTGAAGCAATGTCCCGCATAGATGAATCCCGCCCCTTCATTCCGGTCGGAATTGCCGTGTTGACGGTTTCTGACACACGCAGCCTGGAAGAGGACAAATCGGGCAAAACCCTTGTCGACCGTATTGAAACTGCAGGTCATGTGTTGAAAGACCGTGCGATTGTGACAGACGATATCGGTGTCATTCAGGCAAAGGTGAAAGCGTGGATAGCAGACAGCCAGATTGATGTTGTGATTACCACCGGAGGAACCGGGTTTACCGGTCGCGACGTGACTCCGGATGCGCTTGAACCTTTGTTCGAAAAGCGCATGGATGGTTTTTCTGAAGTGTTTCACCGGATCAGCTACGACAAGATAGGTACTTCGACAATTCAGTCACGAGCAACCGGCGGTGTCAGCAGCTCGACTTTTATTTTCTGTTTGCCGGGTTCTCCAGGTGCCTGCAAGGACGGTTGGGATGGAATTTTGGAACGCCAACTGGATTATCGGCACATGCCCTGTAATTTTGTGGAAATAATGCCCCGGTTGGATGAACATCTAAAACGTGGACAAGGAAAAGGATAGCAACATGAAAGGCAAAGTGGCCCAACCCTCTCCGATAGCGGTAGAGGTAGAAGAAGGAAAAACTTACTTCTGGTGCACTTGCGGAGAATCTTCGAAACAACCGTTTTGCGATGGCTCGCACAAGGACACCGGTTTCGCACCAATGAAATGGGAAGCTGAAGCAAATAAGCGTATCTTTTTTTGTGCCTGTAAACAGACCGATAAAGCACCGCTTTGCGATGGTAGCCACAGCGACCCGATAGAAGTTGCAGATGAGCATTAATTGGTCTTCTTGGCAGTGACATTGTTGGCACTGTTTGCTATTTCGGCGACACCGAAATTGTCTGATATGAAATCCTCCTATGCCTGACCTACTGCTGGAACTGCTCTCTGAAGAGATACCTGCCCGCATGCAAAGAAAAGCCGCCAGTGAATTGCGTGCCGCAGTCACCAACGGATTGGTTGATGCCGGGCTGACTTATGAAGGTGCAAAAGAATACTGGACGCCGCGCCGGTTGGTGCTGGATGTGCGCGGGCTGACTTCCCGATCTGCCGACATTCGTGAGGAGCGCAAGGGTCCGCGTACTGATGCGCCCGAAAAGGCAATTGCGGGTTTCCTGCGAGGTGCCGGGCTTTCCTCCATCGAGGAGGCGGAAGTTCGCAACGACCCCAAAAAGGGCGACTTTTACGTTGCTGTTGTTGAGAAACCCGGTCGCGATGCAACGGAAATCATAGCGGAGATTATGCCCGGTATTATCAAGGGCTTTCCCTGGCCGAAGTCAATGCGCTGGGGTGTAGCGTCAGAGGAAACAGGCTCCCTGAAATGGGTGCGCCCGTTGCAGTCGATACTGTGTTTATTCGGGCCTGAGACTGAAGAGATGGATGTGGTTTCGTTTGAAGTCGACGGTTTGAGTTCCGGAAATACTACCTGTGGTCACCGGTTCATGGCGGCCGATGCATTTGTAGTGAAGCACTTCGATGATTATGCGTCCCGACTGGAAAAGGCATTTGTTATGCTGGATGCTGAGATGCGGAAGGAAACCATTTTAGCAGAAGCGAAAAATCTAGCTTTTGCGAAAGGTCTCGAACTTGTCGATGACAATAGTTTGCTGGAGGAAGTTTCTGGACTTGTAGAGTGGCCGGTTGTTCTGATGGGTGAGTTTGGGAGAGAGTTTCTTGATATTCCAAGTGAGGTTATTCAGCTCACCATCAGGGAAAACCAGAAGTGTTTTGTAACCCGCAGTTCCGGCACTGATGCCCTGACTAACAACTTTCTTCTGGTCTCAAACATCGTTGCTTCGGATGGCGGCGTGGAAGTGGCGCGCGGGAATGCCAAGGTCGTCAACGCCCGTCTGTCTGATGCCAAATTTTTCTGGGAGAGCGATCTGCATCAGATCAATTCTGAAGAGGGATTTGGACCCTGGATCGACAAGCTTAATGCGGTCACGTTCCACGCCAAGCTCGGAACACAGGGAGAGCGTGTGGCGCGGATCGTTGCATTGGCTGAAGAACTGGCACCTGTCGTCGGCGCTGATGCTGAAAACGCGAAAGAAGCTGCGCGTTTCTGCAAAGCCGATCTGAATTCTGCGATGGTCTACGAGTTCCCTGAAGTGCAGGGCAAGATCGGACGCGTCTATGCGGACCGGACCGGAAGGAATCCTTCGGTAGCACTGGCGATACAGGAGCACTATTCACCATTGGGTCCGGCAGACAATGTGCCTGATGATCCGGTTTCGGTAACCGTTGCCATGGCTGATAAACTCGATACGCTTGTCGGGTTCTGGGCTATTGATGAAAAACCGACCGGCTCAAAGGATCCGTATGCACTGAGAAGGTCAGCTCTGGGTGTTATTCGACTGATTGTAGACAATGAAATCAGAGTGTCCCTGCATAGAGTTTTTCAGTCGGGTTTCCAGCTTTTCCGAATTCAACATGGCCAGGATTTTGGAGTTGAAAACTCGGCAGACCTCTTATCGTTTTTCCACGATCGGCTGAAGGTTTATCTGAAAGATCAGGGTATCCGTCACGACTGGATTGACGCAGTGCTCGACGAAGGTTCAGATGACCTGCTAATCGTCTATAGCAAGGCTGAAGCACTACGCAAATTGATTGACTCCGAGGACGGTCAAAACCTGCTGGCTGGCTACAAACGCGCTGCAAACATCCTTGCCGCTGAGGAAAAAAAGGGAACTGCGGTTGCCGCAACGGTTTCCGAGGAGTTGTTTAAAGTCGAGGCGGAGGCTGAGCTTAATGTTGCAATCGACAAAACGGTCGAGTGTAATGAAGTGGCGATTTCCAATGAAAACTTCGAAGGCGCCATGAAATCGCTTGCCAGTTTGCGTGCACCGGTCGACCGTTTTTTTGAAGAAGTGCTCGTCAATGATGAAGATGAAGCGATCCGGGCAAATCGTCTGGCATTGCTGGATCGAATACGTTCGGCGACTTCTACGGTGGCTGATTTCTCGAAAATTTCGGGGTGAAGATTCTGAACTATCGCCGTTCTGGCGGCGATGAGCTGAATTCCATACACAAGGCCTGGATTTTTGAACCAAGCCTGTTGATTTTGAAAGGCTATACCGATGAAAACCTGGAAACTGTACCTATCCGGCGAAATTCACACTGATTGGCGTGAACAGATTGAAGCAGGGTGCAAGGCGGCTGGCTTGCCCGTATCCGTTGATGCACCAGTTACCCACCATGCAGCATCGGATGATTGCGGTGTGGCAATACTCGGATCAGAGCCGAACAAGTTCTGGCACGATAACAAGGGTGCAAAGATCAACGCAATCCGGACCAGAACGCTTATTTCCGAAGCTGATATCGTAATTGTTCGGTTCGGTGAGAAATACAAACAATGGAATGCAGCGTTTGATGCAGGCTTCGCATCAGCGTTGGGAAAACCGATAATCGTGATGCACAGTGCAGATCATCAACATGCGCTGAAGGAAGTAGATGCTGCCGCTCTTGCGGTTGCTGAGACATCCGCTGAAATCGTGGAAATTCTCACCTATGTTATCCGGTCGGAATTAAAAGGCTACACGGATCAGCCCGAAGCAGCGGAATAGTCTGTTAACCAAAGCCGCAGATTTTCCCCTCAATGTTTGAATAAAGGCCGACATGTTAATGTGTTGGCAATGCCTGCGTATCAGTATGTGTAATGTTAGGCAGTAGGGGCATGACGATATGGAACGGCCAGAAAACGTGGCCGACGCAATCTTGGCGGATGCGCAAGGTTGTGTCGAAGGTCGATACAAGGACTATGTTTTAAAACCGGCTTATCAGCCGATCTTTGGAATCGACGAAAATGATGACTGGGAAATAAGCGGCTTTGAAGGGCTGGTACGGCCTCACAAAGAGGGCCAGGTGGTCAATACCGCAGACTTTTTTCTGGATGTCGGCAAAAAAGATGAGTTATTTGTCGAGTGCATGTGCATGGCGCTGCACATTAGGGCTTACAAAACAGTAAAACCGGAAAACGGAATATTGTTCATCAACATTGATGTTTCGAAGTTTCCATCGGTCGATGTGCTTGAAACCGAACTGTTCTATACGTTTTCCCAACTTCCCAAAAATGGACTGAACCGAAGCAAGGTTGTCTTTGAAATTCTTGAGACAGAGATTCTTGAAAAAGAAGTATTGCTCCGGATTTGCGAGATGTTCCGGAATAACGGTTTCCGGTTTGCGCTCGATGATTTTGGAACCAAGCATTCCAACATCGAGAGGTTTCTTCTCGTGAAGCCTGATATAGTCAAGCTCGACAGATCCATTTTCCAGAACTTCTGCAAGATAAAAGAAACTGAAACCTTGCTGCGGGCGCTTATCGGAGCTTTCCGGAACAACAATTCAAAAGTACTTATGGAAGGCCTTGAGAGCAGCGAGGAAATCGCCCTTGCTACCGATATGAACATTGACATGATGCAGGGGTTTGCGCTGGCTCGGCCCAAGATCCTTCCCCATAGCTTCAAAGGTCAGGTTTCAATACCGGAACTGGAGCGTAAACCAAACTTGCAGTTGGTTGAAGATAAAGGGCTCAAAGCCTACGGCTAAGAGCCCTGTCTGAAAGTTATCCGAAACTTCAGGCAACCCTGAGTACGTCTTCTACAGCGCTCATCTCCAGATGGAGCGCGTCAGCAACTGCCTGATTTGTAATTTTCCCGCGATGAACGTTCAAGCCGTTTCGCAAGTGCGGGTTTGCAGCGACTGCTTCAAGACCTTTGTCGGCTAAAGCAAGGCCGAATGGAAGTGTAGCATTGTTCAAAGCATGTGATGAGGTCAGGGGCACAGCGCCGGGCATGTTTGCAACACAGTAATGAACAACATTGTCGACGACATATGTAGGATCCTCGTGGGTTGTTGGTTTTGAGGTTTCAAAACACCCGCCCTGATCAATTGCCACATCCACGACCACTGCTCCTGGTTTCATGTTGGCCAGCATATCGCGGCGTACGAGTTTCGGGGCTGCCGCACCCGGGATAAGAACCGCACCGATTACAGCGTCTGCTGCCAGGCATTCTTCTTCAACAGACTCGGCTGTTGAGTAACGGGTCTTGGCGGTGTTGCCGAAAAGATCATCCAGCTCGCGCATGCGCGGCAAGGAGCGATCCAGAATGGTTACATCTGCACCCAGGCCAATTGCCATTTTCGCTGCATGTGTGCCCACGACACCGCCGCCAATGACAACAACTTTTGCCGGTAGTACACCCGGTACGCCGCCCATCAGAACACCGCGCCCGCCATTTGGCTTCTGTAGTGCGGTGGCTGCACACTGAATTGAGAGCCGACCGGCAACCTCGCTCATTGGGGCAAGGAGCGGCAATCCACCTTCATCATCTGTCACGGTTTCGTATGCAACGGCAGTGCAACCGGATTCCATGAGTCCTTTTGTTTGCTCTGGGTCCGGAGCGAGATGGAGATATGTGTAGAGAATTTGATCCTCTCGCAACTGTACCCATTCACTGGGTTGCGGTTCCTTGACCTTCACGATCATGTCTGCGGTTTCGAAAACTTCGCTTGCTGAATCAAGTATTTTTGCTCCAGCAGCTTCGTATACAGAATCATCCGCTCCGATTCCGGTGCCAGCGTTCTTTTCGACAAAAACTTCGTGTCCGCGGGCAATATATTCCCGGGCTGATCCCGGTGTAACACCCACACGAAATTCGTTGTTTTTGATTTCCTTCGGTACTCCAATTCGCATCTGAAATGCTCCCTAAATCCCAGTTTTGTGCTTTCAATAATTTAGCGGAATTCTTGTGAAACGTCCGTGCAAATTTTCATTGGAAATCACTCTGAATTCGTGGAATATTGCGTATTTGGATGTAAGATTAGTGGAAAATTGCAAAAATGAAGCTTGATCGTATAGATAAGTCGATCCTGGCAGGCCTTCAGGAGAACGCACGAATCTCGAATATAGACCTTGCAAACCAGGTTGGCCTGTCTGCATCAGCCTGTTCAAGAAGGCTCGAACATCTTGAAAAAACGGGGGTAATAGAGAGCTATCAGGCGCTTATATCAAACCGTGCTCTCGGTCAGACCATTACGGCTGTTGTCCATGTTACCCTTGATCGTCAAGCCGGAACAGAACTTGATTCCTTTGAAACCGCTGTGCGTGAATGCCCGCATATTGTCGCGTGTTTCCTGATGTCGGGAGAGCATGATTACATCCTGAGGGTCAACGCGCGGGACATGGAACACTTTGAACACATTCACAAGCATTGGTTGTCAAACCTTCCCGGTATAGCCCGAATGCAGTCGAGCTTTGCCATGCGAACAGTTGTGAATCGCGCAAATGTTGATCTTTCCAACATAGACGGGACTTGAATTCCGGGAAAAATTTCGGCAGGTTCTTGTGATGAAAAAAATCCTGCTTTCAATACTCGTTCTGGTTCTCGGTCTTGGTGTGGTTTTTCTGCTTGGCCCGCGTCCAGATGCTAATGATACGGTGACATTTGATCGAGCCGTTATCGGTGATGATTTATCTGCATATCTGGCAAAATCGGAGGCGTCTGTGTCCGACCTGAAAGAAGGTGCAGAAAAAGAAATTGTTTGGGCAGATCCGGTTTCGAAGGAAAAGACCCCGTTCTCAATTGTCTACATACACGGGTTTTCAGCAACCAAACACGAAACCCGTCCTGTACCGGACAATGTTGCCAAGTCGATCGGCGCCAATCTTTATTTTGCACGTTTCAAGGGGCACGGGCGTGATGGAGAAGGCTTGGCAGAAGCAACGGTTCAGCACTGGGCGAACGATTTCGCGGAAACAATTGCGATCGGCGAACGTCTCGGTGAAAATGTAATCATCATGGCGACTTCCAATGGCGGAATGATCAGTACCTGGGGCCTCGCAAAGCCGGAACTGTCCGAAAAGGTTGCCGGAATCGTGTTTTCTTCGCCGAATTTTGAGTTACAGGGAATCTCAACCGGGCTTGCGAACATTCCATGGGCAGAATCCATTTTACCTGCGGTAGCCGGCGCAGACCGATCCTGGGAACCAAGCAATGAATTGCATGGTAAATGGTGGACTACCGCTTATCCGAGCCGTGCCATCTTTCCCATGACTGCGATGCTTAAGCTGGTGCATGAGATTGACAAATCCACAATCAAGGTGCCTGCTCTGTTCTTTTACTCACCCGAGGATCGTGTAGTTGTTCCAGAAGAAATTGAAAAGGTGATTGATGAGTGGGGCGGGCCTGTTGAAGCTGTAAAAATCAACAGCACCAGTGATGCGTTTAGCCATGTGATCATGGGAGATATCCTCAGTCCTGAGAATACGGATGAGGCATCGGCAAAAATCACCGAATGGATAAACTCTCTGTCAAACTAAACGGGTTCGGACCTGGGTTTCGCATCTTTCGAAAATGAATATGCCAGTATCGCGGCAGTTACGACAATCGCATAATAGGTGAACAGTACGCTGTACTGGGAGCGAGGATCGCCTGGCGCGCCGAACGTCTCAACAACCGGTCCACTAATCCATTGAAAGATACCGGCTCCACCGATTGAACAAAAGTTGAGCAAGGTAACGCCACGACCGGCGAGATGCTGCGGAATGAATGATTTGCCGTGTGCCATCTGGACTGCGTAACTGGCTCCGAAAAACCCGAGGAACACAAATGCGAATGATCCCCATAGCGGCGAAGTCGGCAAGCTGACTGCCATCAAAATGCAGCACCCCAAAACGAGCAGATTGCCCGACATCACAACTTTCTTCCTGGAATTGAGAATGCGGTCCAAGGGGCCATAGAAGAACGTCCCGAGGACAAGTGCAATCGCCATGTAGAGTGTCGCTCTTCCTATCTGCAAGGTATCATAACCGTACAGATCAGTGTGAAGTGGGCCGATCCAGGAGCCTCTCAAACCGCCTGCAACGATGTATCCTCCAAGAATGATCGGAAAGATCGGCCATAGTTCCCTGATCTTCAGGAGATCAAAAAAGCTGTCACTCTGATCTGCAACCTGTGCACGATCCGGGTCCTCGACCAGCAAGAAGATCGCAATACCAACGATTACAGAACCGAAGCCCAGTACAATGCAGGTTTCTCGCCATCCGAATATCTCTATGGCTGCTGCCAAAGGCTCTGAACTGGCTATATTTCCAAGGGTCCCAATACCAATAAATACGGATACGAGTGTTGCAAATCGGGTAGCATCGTAACTTCTTACAAAAATATACATGGGCGCCATCAATGCTACCGAGCACCCAATGCCAATCAACCCCATCGCAATGATGATTTCTCCCGGATCAGAAGCCAAAGCGAAAAGGAAAGTTCCGATCCCGGTGAAAACTGTGAAAATTACCCCGGCAGTTTTTCTTGGTCCAACCTTGTCCAGCAAAATCCCGACGGGAAACTGAAAAAGCGCAAATGCGACAAACCAGGCGCCCGAAGCATAGGCAAATTCCGTCGCCGTCATACCGAAGTCTGCAGATAAAACCGGCGTCATTACGGCAAGAAACGCCCGGTAAAACTGGCTGAAGACATATGCGGCGCAAAGGGCGACAATTCCGGGCATTATTGGGCCTGTTTTTCCTGTTAGACCGATAATGCCTACGCCCGGATTCGAGTAAATACAAGCAAAACAGTAAACGGTCTGTAGAACGATTGGTATCTGTTCTTTCGGGCGATCTGCGTTAGGTTTAAGTCGTTAAATCGCAATTGGCTTAAAAACATGCTCAAACAAATACAAGGTCTGCATCACGTGACATCCATGGCGTCGGATGCGAACGTCAATAACCGGTTTTTTACCAATGTGCTTGGTTTGAGGCGGGTCAAAAAGACGGTGAATTTCGATCGTCCGGATGTCTATCATCTCTACTATGGTGATGAAGTCGGATCACCGGGATCGGTGATGACATATTTTCCTTTTCCCGGCATGCCTATGGGTGAACGCGGAACCGGAGAGGTCGGAGTGACAGCTCTCACCGTTCCGGAGCAATCTCTGGAATTCTGGGAAAATCGTTTCCTGAGACTTGAAATCGCGGACGTTGAGAAGTCTGAACTGTTCGGTGAAAGGCGACTTTCATTGAAAGGGCCTGACGGTGACGGGTTTGCCCTGGTCGAGTCAGCAGATGATGATCGCCAGCCATGGCTTAGCAATGACATTCCAACGGAGGTTGCCATTCGTGGTTTTCATTCCGCCTCTTTGCGTCTCAAAGATAATCAGGAAATGCAGGAACTACTCGGATTTATGAATTACGAGGTGGTTGAGCGGTCTGACAATGTGACCCGTTTGATGGTCAATGAGGGCAATGGCGCAAGTGTCCTGGATTTGGAGGTGCTTCCCGCTGCCGAACAGGTGACACAAGGTGCGGGTTCAGTGCACCATATTGCTTTCTCAGTTGAGAGTGCGGCGGCGCAACTCGAAGTGCGTGAGGCTTTGATCGATAACGGCTATGCGGTTACACCGGTAATCGACAGAGATTATTTCCTGGCGATCTACTTTCGCACGCCTGACGGCATACTTTTCGAAGTTGCAACCGATGAACCGGGCTTTGACCGGGATGAAACCAGCGCCGAACTCGGTACTGCACTGAAACTGCCCGCCCAGCATGAACATTTGCGTGCCGAGCTGGAAAAGCATCTCGATCCGATTAAGGATTGAGCGGTGTACGATGTTACAATTGGTAATCTGACCGAAAAAATATGAAACGAGCCAATTTTCTGTGGCGGCACAGTATTGTGAAAGGAAAATGAAATGAGTTGGAATCCTGCAATTGAGCCAACTTGTCCAGATGCCGGACATCCGGATTCGGTCGAAATGACGATCATTCCGCGTGCCCGAGATCTGGGCGGTTTCGAGGTACGCCGTGCATTGCCGTCGCCAAAACGCCAGATGGTAGGGCCTTTCATTTTCTTTGATCAGGTTGGTCCTGCCGAATTTCTTACGGGGCAGGGTATCGACGTCCGGCCTCATCCGCACATTGGTTTGTCGACCGTGACATATCTGTTTGAAGGTGAATTTCAGCATCGCGATTCACTCGGTACGGATCAGATGATTTTTCCGGGCGAAGTAAACTGGATGACTGCGGGAAACGGTGTAACCCATTCTGAACGCACCAGCGAGACGACACGAAAAGGCGAGAGCAAGCTCTTTGGCATTCAGACCTGGGTGGCTCTGCCCGAAAGCAGCGAAGAAATGGATGCTGATTTCGAACACTTAGGTAGTTCTCTACTGCCCAAAATCGAAGGCGAGGGAAAAGAGGTGAACCTGATATTGGGAAACGCCTGGGGAGAACGCAATCCAATCAGAACGCATTCGGAGATGTTTTATGCTGATGTCATTCTCGAACCGGAAGCGGTAATCCCTATGCCGGACAATCATGAAGACCGGGGCATTTATGTGGTGAGTGGTACGGTAGAAATTGCTGGTCAGGAATTTGCTACTGGTGAAATGGCCGTGTTTCGTCCCGGTGATGCGATTACTATCCGTGCAGGTGCCCAAGGCGCGCGACTGATGCTACTGGGTGGTGAAACCCTGAACGGTCCAAGGTATATCTGGTGGAACTTCGTTTCATCTTCCAGAGAAAGACTTGAGGCAGCTAAGGGGGCCTGGCGCGAAGGAGATTGGGAGCACGGTCGCTTTCAGTTGCCTCCGGGAGACACTGAAGAGTTCATTCCATTGCCGGGCTGATACGGGTCGTTTTCTGTGATCCGATCAAGAACTGAAACGATGGAATCTCACTCTGCAAGCCCTACAGTTACTCGTACATACCCGAAAAAGCTTCCATTCCAAGCCCCAACCACTTCATTCCGCTCGCGGATCGGGTATAAATATCTTCATGAAAGTATCTGAAGCCATTGAAGCGCGATCGTCCGTTCGTGCGTTCACCGATGAAGCTATACCCGTTGAGACGCTGAGGCGCGTATTTGAAAAAGCATCCCGTGCCCCTTCTGGTGGTAACCTGCAGCCTTGGCGTATCGTGATTTTGTCTGGTGAAAAACTCAATGAGTTTCGCGCCTTGATGTTAAGGCGGCTTTCGGGAGAGGCGTATTCGCAAAGTGAAGTGCCAGAATATGCGGTTTATCCTTCAAAACTGAAGGAACCATACCGTACAGTACGGTATGAAGTTGGCGAGGAAATGTACGGGCTGCTTGGTGTCTCACGGGAAGAAAAACCGAAGCGCCTTGAGTGGTTTTCCAACAATTTCCAGTGTTTTGGAGCTCCTGCCGCCGCATTCTGCTTTGTCGACCGTGTCATGGGGCCGCCGCAATGGTCTGACCTTGGAATGTATCTGCAGTCGGTCATGCTCCTGTTTCAGGAAGAGGGTATCGATACCTGTGCACAGGAATGCTGGAGCGCTTATCCCAGAACGGTTCATGAATTCTGCGAAATGCCGGAAGAGCTTATGTTGTTTTGCGGGATGGCAATCGGATACTGCGATGATGCCCACCCGGTCAACCGTCTCAAGACAAAACGGCTAGATCCTGACGATTGGCTCAAAGTCCTTTAGGCTATCAAACAGGCTTTTCAATTGGCCTACTGTTTCATTCATCCCGAGGCAAGTTTTCTCATTGACAGAGGGTTTTCTGCAAGATTGTTGTTTGCATTCTGCCAATTGTGGACCAGCAGTTCCTGTAAGATGATTGACCCACACGAATAAACATTTTGTTGGAGGTATAATGATGTCTCGTGCTGGTCCGATCCTGCGAATATTTGAAGTTCGAACGAAGGCCGGTTGCTGTGATCAGTTGCTCGCAAATTTCGCCACCACTTCTGCGGATGTGGTGAGGGACAAACCCGGCAATCAGGGGTACTTCTTCGGAAAATGTATCCAGGGTGGTGAGAACGAGGTCATGTTCGTGTCAGTCTGGCAAAGCCTTGATGCAATCAAATCCAGGTTTGGCGACGACTGGCAAAAGTCATACATGCCGGAAGGATATGAAGACCTGATTGAGGAGCACTCGATTAAGCATGTCGAAACAGGAGAAGGCTGGCACGTGGGTGATCTTTAGACACGTGACCGACGCACTCGAAATCATGCATCCATGCAAACACAATAGTCCGGTGTTGTTAATGGATGGACCACCATTCCTTCAACCTTGCTGAACCTGCCTTAATGCTTCTCCCAGAACCATGGCACCGGAAAGCGCCACATTGAGCGAACGTGCTTGCCCCTGCATGGGAATGGTCAGGCGAGCGTCAGAAGCGCTGTGAACTTCTTCAGGAACACCTGAACTTTCGCGACCAAGCATCAGCAGGTCATCAGGCCTGAATTCAAATCTCGTGTAGGGGGTTTCAGATCGGGTGGTGAGCAGAATCAGTCTCCGGTTTTCACTTGATCGCCAAGTCTCGAAAGCGTCCCAATCGAGATGACGTTGCATGGCTGCCTGATCAACATAGTCCATACCGGCGCGGCGAAAGGCTTTCTCGTCCAGACGGAAACCTGCCGGTTCTATGATGTGAACCTTTACCCCCATGCAGGCGCCGAGCCGGAGAAGTGTTCCGGTGTTTCCAGGAATGTCGGGCTGATAGAGAACTAGGTCGGGCATGATGTGACTTGAGGGCAACAGTCGGGTTTTTGTTGTAGAATTGGATTTTCAGGCATTGCATTTCAAAACAATTAGGTACAGGTTATGGGAATTGAACGCCAGCAAAGGGAGGCATACATGTGTATTACATTTAACAAGTGCATGCCTACTTATGCCGGGTCGGCGCGACTTATCGCTTACAGATAATACTTTGCGCCTGTCGGCATAAACGCCGTCGATATCTTCATAAAAATATTGTTTCGACGGCAAAAACAAATTCTTGCTGGAATGTTCCATGTTCTCCTATTTTGAAAGCCTTATAAACCCTTATCCGTCTGAAGTTCCAACACAGCCGCCCAATACGCTGTTTGCTTTTTTCTGGCACTACACGAAATCCTGTTGGCGTCTGCTGGCCATAATGACGCTGACGGTTGTTGTCTTCTCCGTCGTTGAAGTTTATCTTTTCGCGTTTCTCGGCAATATCATTGACTGGTTGAGTACAGCAGACCGCGATACGTTCCTTGAGCAGGAAGCCGGACAGCTCATCTTTATGGGTGTGGTGGTTATGATTGTTTTACCGCTGCTCAGCCTGTGGCACTCCCTTTACATGCATCAGGCGATCCTGGGCAATTATGGCATGATCATGCGGTGGCAGATGCATCGTTATCTGTTGAAACAGTCCATGAGTTTTTTTGCCGACGAGTTTGCGGGAAGGGTGGCCACCAAGGTCATGCAGACCTCACTTGCGCTTCGGGATGCTACCGTTGCTGTCCTGGATGTCATGGTTTTTGTTTCAATCTACTTCCTAGGAGCTCTCCTGCTGGTAGCTTCGTTCCACTGGATGCTGGCAATTCCCTTTGTTGCTTGGTTGATAGGCTACTCGTTGATGCTGTGGTATTTCCTGCCGCGCATGGCAGAAATTTCAAAACTGCAGGCGGATGCCAGATCGGTCATGACCGGCCGCGTGGTTGACAGTTATACCAACATTACGACTGTGAAACTTTTTGCGCATTCCGATCGGGAAGAAGCCTATGCCCGTGACGCGATGGACAAGTTCCTCACTACCGTGCATCCTCAGATGCGGTTGTCGACAATGTTTGAACTCTGGGTGCAGGCTCTTAATGGGTTGCTGCTGGCTGGGGCAAGTGGCATTGGTATCTGGCTGTGGATGACCGAGACATCAGGGGTCGGTGCGGTTGCGGTTGCTATCGGCCTTGTTTTGCGGATGAACGGTATGGCACACTGGATCATGTGGGAACTTGCGCGTTTGTTTGAATCACTGGGCGTTGTTCGTGACGGTATGAACATGATGTCCCAAGCGCATTCCGTTGTGGACAAACCGGACGCTGAAGAGCTGGATGCGACGGGTAAACCGATCCGGTTTGATAACATCAAGTTCACCTATGGTGGTGACGGTAATGTCATGGAAAACCTTTCGTTGGAAATATCGCCAGGTCAGAAAGTCGGTCTTGTGGGCAGGTCAGGCGCGGGTAAAACGACGCTTACAAACATCCTTCTGCGGTTTTATGATGTGGAGGGTGGCAATGTGAAAATAGGCGATCAGGACATTACGGACCTGCTGCAGGACTCGCTCCGGGAAAATATCGGAATGGTCACTCAGGACACGTCCCTGCTTCACCGGACGATCAGGGAAAACATTGCTTACTCAAAACCGGAAGCAAGTGATGCTGAGATCGTTGCAGCAGCGGAAAAGGCCAATGCCTGGGAGTTCATTCAGGAGCTTGTCGACAATGAAGGGAATGTTGGTCTGGATGCCCAGGTTGGCGAGCGCGGCGTGAAGCTCTCCGGCGGGCAGCGGCAGCGGATCGCAATTGCCCGGATATTCTTGAAAGACGCCCCGATACTGGTGTTGGATGAGGCTACCTCAGCTCTCGACTCGGAAGTGGAAGCTGCAATTCAGGAGAGCCTTTTCGATCTAATGGAAGGCAAAACCGTAATTGCAATTTCCCATCGCCTTTCAACCATTGCACAACTGGACAGACTTGTCGTAATGGATCAGGGTCGTATCGTTGAAACGGGAAGTCATGACGAACTGGTCAAGAATAGAGGCATTTATGCCGACCTCTGGTCACGTCAATCTGGTGGTTTCCTGCCGACCCAGACACCTGAAGAGGAGGCAGACATACGGGCTGCCGAGTAGCGGATGAAGTTTTTCGATCCGGTTTTCCGGCTGTTTGAAGGCTGGATCGATCCGTTCAAGCCGCGTGAGGACTACGAGCCGCCGAACCGCCTGCTTGCTTATGTATGGCATTATGTCGGCCAGGTAAAATGGGCGTTCTTTGCGCTTCTTCTTTACGGTTTCGCCAACGCAATCGTAGAGGCGACTGTGTTTTCTTATGTGGGTCAACTGGTTGATGTGCTGACCCGGTTTGAAGCGACAGGTGACAAGGCTTCGGGTTGGCCGGGGTTGCTGGAAGACCACGGCACAACACTGCTTTACATGCTGCTTGTTGTGGCGGTTCTGCGTGCCGCCGTCGTCACATTTGGTGCACTGATGGAAGAACAGGTGATCGTGCCGGGTTTCTTCATCATGATGCGCTGGCAAAGTCACAAGCATGTTGTGGGTCAGTCGCTTTCATTTTTCCAGAACGACCTTGCGGGACGCATAAGCCAAAAGGTTTTTCAGTCCGGAATGGCGACCGGCGACATGATGATATCATTGTTGCAGGTAATCTGGTTTGTGGTCGTTTACGCCTTTACTACGGCGGGATTGTTGTTTGCTCTGGATTGGCAACTGGGCGTGGTTGTTGGCGTATGGATAGCGCTCTTTTATTGTATCGCCAGATACTTCGTTCCCAGGGTACGGGATCATGCGAGAATAACGGCGGAAACCGCATCTGGCATCTCCGGCCGCATGGTGGACGGTTATGCGAATATCCAGACCGTAAAACTACACACCAGTGAAGCTCAGGAGGAGGATTGGGTATTTGAGGCAACCAAAATACACCAATCAGCGATTTTTGCGTTTACGCGGGTCCTCACATCAATGCGCGTTTCGTTGACGGTCTTGAACGGCATCGTCATTTCCGTAATTGGCTGGATTTCAATCGATCTGTGGCTTGCAGGAGCTTCATCTCTGGGAGGTGTCGCATTTGTGATGGCGCTAACTCTCCGGTTGCATCTCCTCTCCAATCGGCTGCTCGGCAATCTCAATGGCTTCTTTCGAAATGTCGGGGTGACCCAGAACACGATGGAATTGGTGGCGCAACCTTATGCAATCCAGGACGTCACTAATGCCACCGAACTTCAACTTGATTCAGGAAGCGTCGAATTCGAGAACGTGTCGTTTCACTACGATAAACTGGAGGGAATTCTGGAAAATGTTTCATTTTCCGTCAGTGGAGGTGAGAAAATCGGAATTGTGGGGCCTTCCGGCAGTGGGAAATCCACGCTGGTGCATCTTATGATGCGATTCTTTGACCCTCATTCAGGGGGCATAAGGATAGATGGGCAGGATATCGCGAATGTGCAGCAGGACAGCCTGCGAAAGAGTTTTTCCTTTGTTCAGCAGGATGTTCAGTTGTTCCACCGGTCTGTTTACGAAAACATTGCCTACGGCAACGCGAATGTAACCCGTGACGAGGTTGAAAATGCAGCCCAGCTAGCCGATGCCCATGACTTTATCCTCGAACTTGAAGATCGGGATGGCAATCAGGGGTATTCAGCAAGGGTCGGAGAACGTGGAGTGAAATTGTCCGGGGGGCAGCGTCAGCGACTCGCCATCGCAAGGGCGCTGCTAAGGGATGCACCCATTCTTGTGCTCGATGAGGCGACAAGCCAGCTGGATTCTGTGATTGAGTCCGTTATTCAGGATAATCTTTTGAAACAAATGCGGAAAAAAACCGTTTTTATAATAGCTCATAGATTGTCCACAATTGTCCGTATGGATCGTATTCTGGTTATGCAATCGGGGAAGATCATCGCAGAGGGGACTCATGAGGAATTGCTGTCACAAAATGATCTTTATTCGGAAATGTGGCGCAGACAAGCAGACGGTCGTGACGTTTCCGCTTGACCGGGATTGTTCAGTTTGCAAGAAGCTTTTTTCGTTTGTTGTTTTATAGAGGCTTGCAGGATCATCCTAAATGAGTGGACGTGCTGAACTGGAAGCTATGATATCGCAAGTTGCCCTGGGTAACCGTAGCGAATTTCGCAACCTGTATAATGCGACTTCTGCGAAACTTTTCGGCATCTGTCTCCGTATCTTAAATAACAGAACGGACGCCGAGGAAGCATTGCAGGAAACCTATATCAAAATCTGGCGCTCGGCCGGAAAATTTGCTGCCGGTTCAGCCAGCCCAATCTCCTGGCTTGCAACAATTGCCCGCAATACGGCAATTGACCGGTACCGCAGTAAAAAACCTGAAAGTGCAGATATTTCAGAAGCTGAGGTTATTGCAGACGAAGCGCCATCCCCTGAAGCAAATGCCATGCTTTCTGATGATGTAGGTCGTCTCAATGACTGTATGGGGAAACTGAATGAAAAGCATGCGGATGCCCTTAAACAGGTTTATCTGGGCGGCTGGACATACGATGAAGCTGCGCAGAAGCTGGGTGTACCGCTGAACACAGTCAAGACCTGGATCAGGCGTAGCCTTATCAGTTTAAGAGAGTGCCTGAACCAATGAGCGAGAACAAACAACTTACAGATCAGGACCTTTGGTTGGCCGCGGAATATGCACTCGGCGTTCTTGAACGCAGGCAAATGGCAGCAGTTGAGGCGAGGCTCGAACATGAACCGGAGTTCAGGAAGGTTGTTGAAGGTTGGAACAATCAACTTTCACCGCTGCTTGATGAAGTAAACGATATAACGCCGGCAGCGAGCGTGTGGAAACAAATCGAGATTCGTCTCCAACCGGAGAAAGTCGCAGAAGATGCGCGATCAAGCGGAGCGGGTATCTGGAAGCTCATTTCCCTGCTTACATCGACTGCTGCTGCCGCGTGCATCGGGCTTGTATTGTATCTGACCGACGGTGACATTACGGGCAGCGATATCATCGATACCCGCAAACAGTTGGCGCAGGCTGAGCAGCAGGTGAATGAGACAAATGCCGAGCTCGAGGTAGCCCGCAATGAAGTCAAGACGCTGGTCGGACACCTTAAGGCATCGGAGGACGGACTTCTTGCAGAACAGAACAAGGTTGTTGAATACAATCAGCAGATTGCTGACTTGCGTCAGCAACTGTCAACCGGCCAGAGCGCGCTTGAGTCTGTGGAACTGGAATTGGAAAGCACACAGCAGGCACTGGATGTCGCCAATGCTGAAGTTGCCAGAATTGGCCAGCAGACAAATGACATTCGCCCACTGGTTGCATCCCTCACACAGAGCGGAGATCCGCCAGCCTTTGTTGCGCAGTTCAATCCACTCAAGAAGGCACTTTTGATCAGAACTGCAAATACAGATGACGACGAGAAGGTTCCGGAAGTTTGGTTGATTCCGGCACAGGGCGATCGGAAAGGTGATGTTCTTTCACTCGGTGTGATGAATGAAGCTGCACCGGACGAACTGCCGATTTCAGATGATTTCATTCCCCTGATCGGGGAAGGTGGAACGCTTGCAATAACCATGGAGCCTCCCGGTGGCGCACCGGACGGAGTTGCAACGGGACCGGTCATTGCGATCGGAAAGCTCCAGGCATTTGAGTGATTTAACCAAATTGTCACATACCGTTTTGTGAAAGGATTTGTTTTAAAGCTTACTGAGACTCCGGAAACAATATCCACATTTGTTGCGTGACTACTTTAATGCGGCTTGGTTCCGGATGACGGTCAGGGAGGAGAGATTGATCAAAACGGTCTCTTGGCCTCATCCAGCCGCGGCGAACTTAACGGTTCGTCGCGGCTTTCTTTTTTCAGCATGGCCTGAAACTTTTTCCAGACGCAGCCGTTACTAGCATAACTGATCCGGAACAGTTCAATCTTTAAACTCCGCACATGCGGAGACCACTATTTCAAGATCAAGGAGTTCGATATGAACCATTCAAAATTCAGAAACTTTCTGTTTGCTGTTGCCACAGCGTCAGTAGCTGCAGTAGCGCCAGCACAAGCCGAAACACCGGGAACTGTCGTAGACATCGCCGTCGGCTCTGCGGACCACACAACCCTGGTTGCCGCGGTTCAGGCTGCCGGTCTGGTGGATACGCTTTCCGGTGATGGAAAATTTACGGTTTTTGCGCCGACAAATGAAGCATTTGATCGTTTGCCGGAAGGAACCGTCGCGTCACTGCTAAAACCTGAAAACAAAGGCACGCTGACAAAGGTGCTCACAGCCCATGTGGTTGCCGGAGATGTTCGGGCGGCTGATCTCGTTTCCAAAATCAACAAACATGGCGGCCGCTATAACTTCAGCACCGTAAGTGGTGATGCACTAACTGCTATGTTGAAGGGAAACCACGTCTACATTTTTGACGAAAGCGGTGGCGCGGCTCTTGTGACTGCTGCTGATCTGCAGAGCGACAATGGTGTCGTCCATGTTGTCAACGATGTGCTTCTGCCGCACTAAGCCCACTATTTCACATCGGAGTTTTGCAAATTGAGTTTTGGCCAGCTTCAAAATTGAGGCTGGCCAAATTGCCATTCGAGCAGGGATAGGTGAAGTTACACAAGCGACTGCTTTGTGGACAAAACGACACAGATTTCATGATGCAACAACCCTGATTGCGACATTCCTTGAGTTAAGTGAACCAGTTAAGAATCGTTAAAAACTATACAGTTTGACTCCTATTTAAATATGACTATTAATGTCAGGTATAATGCTGTGGAGTACCTGAGCCTGCAGACTTGAGAAATGAAGTCAGTGATTGCTTAACAATCCACACTAGTCAACCGGATAACTATCAACCAACACGCTACAGTAACGGAGAACCCAATGTCGCGTTTTAAAACCCTAACCATGACACTACTATTGACGGCGTCGCTACCGACAATGGCAAATGCGGAAGTATCAGCCGATGATGTAGTCAAGAATTATGCAGATATTGCGTTGGCAAAATACGAAGATTCTCTGGCCACAGCAAAGACGCTTGATGGTGCGATTGAGGCTTTTCTCGTTTCTCCTTCAGCCGAAACTCATCGGGCTGCAAAAGCTGCATGGATCGCCGCGCGGGTTCCATATCAGCAGACCGAAGCTTATCGCTTCGGAAATGCCATTGTGGATGACTGGGAAGGTCGTGTAAACGCTTGGCCGCTGGATGAAGGCCTTATTGACTATGTGGATTCAAGTTATGGAACAGAAAGTGATGAAAACACACTTTACACTGCCAACCTTGTTGCAAATGCCTCAATCACCATCAACGGTGACAAGGTCGACGCCACTAAGATTACGCCCGATTTTATTCAAAATCTCAATGAGGCGGGAGACATCGAAGCCAACGTAACCACCGGCTACCATGCAATCGAGTTCCTTCTCTGGGGACAGGATCTGAATGGCACGGAACAGGGTGCAGGCGAGCGTTCACACACCGATTTTGATTTGAGCAATTGCACAAACGGTAATTGCGAGCGCCGTGCGGATTATCTTAGCGCCGCATCAAAACTGTTGATTTCGGATCTTGAGGAAATGGTCGGTAACTGGACTGAAAGTGGCGAAGCACGCAAGGCTGTAATGGAAAATCCGACAAACGGTATATCAACAATCCTCACTGGCATGGGCTCTCTTTCCTACGGCGAACTTGCCGGAGAGCGCATGAAACTTGGGCTGTTGCTGCATGATCCGGAAGAAGAGCATGATTGTTTTGCAGACAATACGCACAACTCTCATCTCTATGATGCAGTCGGAATTCGGAATGTGTATCTTGGTTCTTATAAGCGGATTGACGGTTCCAGCGTCAGCGGACCTTCGCTTTCCCAGATGGTGGCATCCAAAGATGCGAATCTGGATTCAGAACTGAGAGGAAAACTCAAGGAGACGGTCGGCAAAATGCAGAAAATGGCGGACCGCGCTCTTACCGTTGAAGCTTATGACCAGATGATTTCCGAAGGCAATGCAGACGGGAATGCCACTGTGCAGGCCGCAATTGATGCGCTGGTCGATCAGACCCGTTCAATTGAGCGTGTCGTCAGCCTGCTTGATCTGGGTGCAATCGAATTCGAAGGTTCTGACAGTCTCGACAATCCGAATGCAGTGTTTGAATAGACAGCTGTTGACAGTGCCTGACATTTGACCAATTAACGGACCAACGGCAAAATCAACCGCCGGTTGGTCCGTTTGCTGAGCAAGCCAAGTAGCCAAGCAAGCCGCAGCAAATCAGAAAACAAAAATTATTTTGCGTGCATACATTTTGTTGTGCGTAGAGAGCTTCTTGCTTTTGCGAAAGGATAACCGATGAATAGAATTTGGTTTTTGGCTGTTTTGTTTGGCAGCTTTTTGGGGATGAGCGGTGTTGCGTATTCAGCTGATCCCACGGAGTTGGATGGTGCGCCTGAGGGGGATGAAGTCGTAATCTATCCCTACATTGAAGGCGAATTCATCTGGGAATTGCAGAATGATTACACCTTTGATTCCGATGATCCCGACGCGGAACTCAATGACACGTTTGCCTATCTGGAACTCGCGGTTTCCTTTATCTTGAATGAAACATTCCAGATCAATGCGGCGATCATTGCAGAGCCGGTGCAGGACCCCGGTCCGGGCCAAGACCGCTTCTTTGATGACCATGGCATCTTCGTCGAAGTGCTTGAGGCACAGATCAATCTCTCCGATGATACAAACATCGTGGCCGGCAAGATCGGACCCGGGTTCGGTACCGCATGGGATGTGACGCCGGGCATTTACGGTGTGGACTTTGCGGAAGATTATGAGCTTTCAGAG
>JBCCGN010000003.1:0-104413 GCA_039029255.1 Pseudomonadota bacterium
AGGGCATGAGCCTTCATTCTTTCACCGAAGACGATCTGAAGAAAATCAACGGAATCATTCCTGCATATATCCCGTCAAAAATACCGGGCGGTGTCTATGAAGGCGTGGATAATGATGTGCTGACACCTGCGGTAAGTGCACTTCATTATCCACGCCTTCATAGACACCGCCCGGTATTTTTGACGGGATATATGCAGGAATGATTCCGTTGATTTTCTTCAGATCGTCTTCGGTGAAAGAATGAAGGCTCATGCCCTTGGTAGAAGCAAGCTGCACCATCGCTGCAACAGGCCAACCAGCGGCATAGAAATAACCGTCCAGCTGTCCATCGGCCAAACGCTCAGCACTTTGGCTGTTATTAAGTTCAGCTTCATCCATGTTGTCACGTGTAACACCCCAGGCTTCGAGCATTTGAAGGACTGCTACCTGAGTACCGGAACCCGCCTGCGCAATGCCGACGCGCTTGTTTGCCAGATCGCCCAGGTCACCAATGGACGAACCTTTGGGCAGCACCAAGTGCAAATCTTCCGGATAAAGATTTGCCACTATACGAAGTTTGGGATGCGCTTTGCCTTCAAACTTGCCCTCGCCCAAATACATTGAGCGGGTTACGTCTGCAGCTGCAAGTCCTGCTTCCAGCTCGCCATTTTGAACAGCCGCGTTGTTAAACACCGAAGCCGTAGTGGACTGTGCGATCGCGATCAGACCTGGCACACCACATTGACCACCGCTGTCGCATGGGCGAGAACCGGGGGGAGCAGAAATACCGTTCGCAATGGTTCCGCCAATTGGAAAGTAAGTGCCACCGGCACCACCTGTACCAATGCGGAAAAATGTCGGATCTTGTGCCTGTGCGATGCCCGCTGCCAGCAGACTCCCGCCGAGCGCCAAGGCACCTATAATCTTCTTGAATGTTCTCATGAGTTTCTCCCTTCGAATATGATTCTGCGTCATTTTCACAGTGAGCAGATAAAGGAAGCTTAGAACTAGTAATTCATTTGCGCAAATTGTAATTACTTCTAATACTATAGATTTTTCTTATAGGAAGAAAAATGAAAATCATGCAGATGAAAGCGTTTCATGAACTCATGCTGACCGGATCGGTATCCGAGGCCGCGCGTAATCTTAACCGTAGTCAACCGGCAATAAGTGCACTGATTGCCGGTCTGGAAGATGACTTGGGTATGAAACTGTTTGAACGGCGCAATGGCAGACTGCATCCGGTACCTGAGGCGCAATACCTGCAGGAAGAGTGTGCAGAACTCTTGGGGAGAATAAACACCCTTCAGCAAAACATGCAGGGCATTAAAGAGTTGGACAGCGGTAAACTTGAACTCGTTAGCATGCCGGGCCCATCGGTGTTTCTGCTGCCGAATTTGATTGCCGACTTTGCCGAAGAAAAACCTGAGATCGAAAGTGTGCTGATATCCCGAAGTTCCGATGTTGTTTTTCAGCTTGTATCAGCGCAGCAATATGACCTTGGCATTGCAGATTATTCTGAAGGCAAAGCTGAAAACACGTCGCTTGTGAGAGAAGATATCTTTGAATTTGATTGCCTTTGTGCGTTGCACAGTGATGACCCGTTTGCTGTGAAAGATGTCATCACACCCAAAGACCTTGAAGGAAGGCCTCTGGCATCCTTGTATTCAGATCACGATGTTTACGACAAGATCGGGCAGGCTTTTGCTGAACAAAATGTCGACTTCAGAGTGAACTTCACATCCAGATACTTCATTCCATTGTTTACCTATGTTGAGCGGAAACTCGCCTACGCAATCGTGGACCCAATCGCAATGGAGAGCTATCGCCTGTACAAAGGAGATCAGGGCGATCTGGTGTTTCGTCCGATGATGCCCTCGATCAAATTTCTAATTTCAGTTCTCACACCCGTTCACCGTCCAGCGCCCCTGATAACACAATCCTTCACCAAAAAACTGAAGCAGGAAATGGTGCGCCTTGGCGGCAGGTTGCTTGTTTGATTCTCTTTCATCCAAATCAACTAACCAGGCAAAATTTCTGCCGATGCAAAACCGATAGAAATTTTTCCTCGTTTTGAGGAAGGTGAAAGCTTGATAAGCTTGGTCCAATTCAATGGGAGGTAGCATTGGATTATACGATCAAAGAACATTCAATCCTCGCGCTTGGCGGTGACGGAATTGGCCCGGAGATTCTGGCACAGGGAATTCGGGTTGAAGGTGTGAGAACGGATTGGAAGGCATGCGGTGTTTCATGCAGACAAAATCCGTTTGTCTGGCAACCGATCCACATCAGCCAGATCCATTTGCATGGCGAAGGGGCTTTTGCATATTCAACCAGACGCAAAAACCAATCAGGCAGAGAACTCTTTCGTAAACTCCAACAACTTTGCAATCTGCATTGCGTCAGGCCTTATTGCGGAAGGGTCTGAGCTTATGATGGTGATGACGAGTTCAGCTTCACCCTGCCAGTCTGTAACCGGAGCGGCGGCCGCTACAAGGCCCGGAATGAAACGACCATCGACCGTAGCGTAGCCGTTCTCGCGCACATCGCTTTGCAGTTTCCGGGCGGCCTTGGCAGGACTTTTATCTGTCTGCGGAAACATGCTTTCGAGCAATTTTGGCTGACGCCTTATTCGGGCGAGTTCAACTTTCAAAAGTTCCGTTGTCATAACTTGTGGCAAATAGGCCAAAAAAACGCGCCCGGTTGCAGAAGTCAGAATTGGAAAGGTGGTGCCAAGTCCAAGCGAAGTGATTACCGGTGCTGCAGCACGCTGCCATCGCACGACCGTAGGGCCAGATGATCCCCAGACGGAAACCAGTGCTGTCAGCCCGGTTTGTTGCACCAGTTCCTGAAGCGCATCACCAACGGAATTGACCACATCACGACGCGAAAGCGCGGCGAGGCCAATCTCCATCGCCTCCTTTCCGAGGTCATACCGACCATTGCCATCTGTTCGGGCGAGCCCGGAATGAACGAATGAGGAAAGATAACGGTGCGCCTTTGTCGTTGGAATGCCGCAAGCTTTTGCCAGATCACCCAGGGATGTCGGACCCATCTGTGAAGCCAGCACTTGCAGCAACACCAACGCTGAATCCAGGGATTGTATACCACCTGCGGATTGGCCTTCTCTGCCTGTTCGACCTTGGTTTTTAGTCGTGATCAATTTTTGTACCTGCCTCAATCAGGTTTCGAAAAGGGTCGATCGATGACAATACCAATCCACTTTCACCACTCATAAAAAGACCTCGCACTTCTTTGCCTTCCAATACACAAGTTTCCCCGACGGTTCCCCTATAGTTTAGTGAGACTGTTTTTCCACTCCAACTTTCAATGGTCATCTGGTGGTTCATCAAATCGCCATCCCTCAACGGGGCGCGGAAACTCGCCGAAGCATCAAGAACCCCCGTTCCGATAATACCGAGTTCATTCTGAAATTTCGCCTGACTGAAATTCAAAGATGCCAACCAAGCCTGAAAGGTCGCATCCATCAGCCTAAAATGGTTCGGATAAAAGAGGATTCCTGCCGGATCACAATCTCCAAAATAAATCTGATGCTGGTGCGAAAACACGATACCCTCCATTTCATAATAAGAAACATGTTGCACAATATGAAACATTAATCTAGTGGTGAATGAATGGAGAATTTACCGTGCCAAGGCGCATTGAAATTATAGGCGGAGGCCCCGCTGGTCTTTACGTCGCATCGCTGATCAAACGCGACGATCCATCGACTCATGTTCGCATTCGGGAACAGAACCGGAGTGGTGCGACCTGGGGTTTTGGCGTGGTATTCTCCGATCAGGCGCTCGACTTTCTCAAGATCGGCGATCCTGAAGCCTATGAATTGATTACGCCACGCATGGAGCGCTGGCGAAACATGACCCTTGTACACCGCGGGGAAACCGTAACACTGGACGGGATCGGTTTCGCCGCGATTGGCCGTCTGGATCTGATTCAAATTCTGCAGACAAGGGCAATCTCGGCTGGTGTTGAAATTGTGCACGAGACCCTGGTCACTGACATTGATGATTTGGAGGCGGATCTCATCATCGGAGCTGATGGCCTGAATTCCATTGTTCGGGGTGACGGCAGATTGTTCGATGCAAAGATGGATCACTTCACAAACCGGTTTGCATGGTTCGGCGCGTCACGCCCCTTTCAAACGTTGACACAGACCTTTCTCAAAACAGCATCTGGCGCGATGAACGCCCACCACTACCGCTATGCATCCGACATCAGCACGTTCATCGTCGAGTGCGATGAAAGCAGTTTTTTCGGGCAAGGATTTGATGCAATGAATGAAACGGATACGGCGGCCGCGTGCGAGCAAATATTCGCAGACACGCTCGAAGGCGCTTCATTAATTGCAAACCGCTCGATCTGGCGCCAATTTCCAAAACTCTGGTGCGAAAAATGGCATCATGAAAACAAGGTGCTTGTCGGTGATGCGGCACACACGGCACACTTCTCAATCGGTTCCGGAACCCGGTTGGCAATGGAGGATGCTATCGCATTGGCATCGGCGCTTCGTGACCATGATGACATTACCGAAGCATTGGCTGCTTACGAAGACAATCGAAAACCGGTTGCCGAGAAAATTGTCGCTGCCGCCAACACGTCCGCTCTCTGGTACGACAGTTTTGGTGAGAAAATGGCATTGGAACCGGTTGAATTTGCATTTGATTATTTGACCCGGTCCGGCCGGGTGGATTCAGATCGCCTTCGCAAATTGTCACCGGAATTCATGAAACGTTACGATGCACAGAAAGCGGAAGGAGCGATGGCGGCGATATGAACACGGTTCCCGGCAACGAGAAGTTTACGGCCCTGACCATCAATGACCCGGTAGGAAACACACCCGGTTCTGAACTCATTGGATTTGATAAATCCAAACATCGTAATGCTTCGGAAATTCTCTTTCAGAATTTGGACCGCGATCCTGATGCAATCGCGGTGACGGGTCCGGCGGGCACCATGACATACAAGGAAATCTGCGCAGAGGCTTCCCGATGGGGAAATGCATTCATTGCTGACGGACTTCAGCGTGGCGATAGGATCGCGATGCTTCTGGATGATACACCCACCTATCCCGCTGCGATCATGGGCGCGATCAGAGCTGGTTTTGTGCCGGTGTTACTCAATACACAAACACGCCCGGACTTGCTCAATTATTATCTGGCAGATTCAGCCTCGCCGATTATTGTCGTTGACAGCGCCTTTGCAGATGCGGTCACATCAGAAGCCTTAGAGGGAACCACAATCAGAAAGATTGTGGTTGCGAATGCCGAACACAATTTTGTTCATGGCTCCGATATTGAGGCCATAATCAGTTCCGATTTCATCGATGGACATTCTGACAACCTTGAAGTTGCCGATACCGGACCGGATGACATGGCATTCTGGATGTACTCATCAGGATCGACCGGCAGGCCGAAAGGCATTGTCCACCTGCAACATGATATGGCTTATACAGCCGAAACCTATGCGGCCCACATTCTGAAACTACAACCCGATGACCGTTGTTTTTCGGTTCCGAAGATTTTCTTTGCCTATGGGTTCGGAAATGCAATCACGTTTCCATTCTTTGTCGGCGCATCGTCGGTCTTGCTTCCCGGCCGCCCAGAGCCCAAACGCATATTGGATGCGATAGAAGCGTTTAGACCAACGGCATTTTTTGCCCTGCCCACCGTATATACTGCGCTGGCTCACGCTGGCGAAACGTCCGCGTCAGACCTTTCATCATTGCGGCTTTCTCTCTCAGCAGCAGAAATCCTGTCTGAAGATGTGTTTATGGCCTGGCGCGATGCATCGGGCCTGGAAGCGATTGAGGGGCTTGGCTCAACTGAATTGCTTCACATTTACCTCTCCAACACAGCAGCAGAAAAGCGCTTGGGTTCAGCGGGAAAGGTTGTGCTGGGATATGAGGTTAAGCTTTGCAATCAGGAAGGTGCAGCAGTGTTTCCTGGCGAAGATGGTGTGATGTGGGTCCGGGGTCATTCGTCTGCGCCAATTTACTGGAACCGGCCTGACAAAACCGAAGAAACCATGCGCGGTGACTGGATCTACACCGGTGATCGCTTCATAGAAAAAGAAGGATTTTACTTTTTTCAGGGTCGCGCGGATGATCTTGTAAAAGTCTCGGGGCAATGGGTCTGGCCACTGGAAGTGGAGCGTTGCCTAAACGAGAGCGATGCCGTTCAGGAGGCCGCTGTGCTGGCCCATACGCTGGAAGATAAGCGTACGGTTCTAAGGGCGGTGGTAGCCCTTCGGGATGGTGTAGAGGGTAATGATGATATGCGTGGTTTGCTACGCGACCATATCAAACATCATCTTCTCCCCTTCAAAGCGCCACGCATAATCGAATTTGTTCCTGAACTGCCCAAAACCGGCACCGGCAAGGTCGACCGACAGGCGCTGACAAACAGAACTGAGGAGAAAGGTTGAATCATGCTGACCCAAGGTGAAGACAAACCAACCGAAACACCGGAACGCAAAAAGTTCTATGAACGGATAGACAAGCAGCACATGACCCCGCTTTGGAGTGTGCTGGGTGACCTCGTGACACCGGAGCCAAGGTCAAACTGCCAACCCTTTGCATGGCGGTTTGATGAGATACGCAATGCAATGATTGAAGCCGGCGGATTGATCACAGCGAAGGAGGCGGAACGGCGTGTACTCATATTGGAAAACCCCGGTCTGCGCGGTCAAAGCAGGATCACGACTTCGCTTTACGCCGGCGTGCAACTTGTTTTACCGGGCGAAGTTGCACCAGCACATCGCCATACCCAGTCCGCCCTGCGATTTGTGCTGGAAGGCGAAGGTGCACACACTGCAGTCGACGGCGAAAAGACCATCATGCGCTATGGTGACTTTGTGATAACACCGCATATGTCTTGGCATGATCATGGCAATGAAACCGATGAACCGATGTTCTGGCTCGATGGCCTTGATATCCCCGTTGTGTCATTCCTTGATGCTTCATTTGCAGAAGGTCTGGGTGATGACGCGCAAGCCATAACCCGTGATACAGGCCAGTCGAATATGGAGTTCGGCAATGCATTGCTACCGGACAATGCGGAACGGTCAATCGTGTCGCCGATTTTCAACTATCCGTATGATCGTTCGCGCGAAACCCTTGACGCCATGAAGCGTGGAGCAGATCCGGACGCATGCCACGGATGGAAACTCCGGTATGCCAATCCTCTCAATGGGGAAGACGCAATCCCGACAATGGGAACGGCGATTCAACTCCTTTCCGAGGGCAAGACCACGCCATTCAAAAGCACCAGCGCAACCATTTTTGTCTGCGTGGAAGGCTCCGGCAAGTCCCACATCGGGGATGTTACAGTTGAGTGGCAGCCGAAGGATATATTTGTTGCGCCATCCTGGGCATCCATCGTGCATGAGGCTTCAGAGGAATCCGTTCTGTTTTCCTATAACGACAAACCCATTCAGCAGAAGCTCGGACTTTATCGCGAGCTTCGCGGCAATGTTGATGGAGTATAAGCTAATACGTAAGCGAAGTTTCCTTTGCAGTGGTCCTAAAGACCTAGTCAGCGCGTCAAGCAGGGTCGTAAACGCGTATTTATTCTCAGATCGCTGGAGATATTCTTTTAGCCAGACTAAATAAACGCGATTTGTGCAATGCAGGAATCAACCCTAACAGCCGATGATCTGTACGAGCGCAGAATTGGATTGCTGTTTGTCTTCGCAGCAGGCGTGTTGTGGTCGACCGTAGGTTTGGGAATTCGCCTGATACAGGATGCCGAAGTCTGGCAGATTCTGCTCTATCGCTCTATCAGCCTTTCATTGTTTTTGTATGTTGTTATTCGCATTCGATCAGGTGTCAGCCCGTTTGTCCAAATTCGGCAGACCGGAATCCCATCGGTAATTGCCGGACTTTCGCTGGTGGCTGCTTATGCCGGTGGCATATACGCTATTCAGAACACATCGGTTGCAAATGCCATGCTGCTTTTTGCAACAGCTCCCTTTCTGGCGGCAATTCTTGGCTGGATCGTCTTATGTGAGGCAGTGCGCAATGCAACCTGGATAGCAATTGGCGTCGCGATAATCGGAATAGGCATTATGGTTGCTGACCAATCTTCCGGCGTGGCGCTAAATGGCAGTCTGGCCGCAGTCGCTTCCGCCTTGGGATTTGCGATTTTTACTGTCGCATTGCGTTGGGGAAAATCGGCAGAAATGCTCCCTTCAGTATTCCTGTCAGGATTGTTTGCGATTGTAATCACATTTGTCGTCTGTCTGCTCCAGGGCCTGCCGATTGTCCTTTCCGTTAACGATGGCGGCATAGCAATGGGCATGGGTGTGCTTCAGGTTGGGGCAGGATTAATTCTATACACGCTGGGCTCTCGCAGCCTGCCTGCTGCCGAACTCACATTGTTGTCTCTGGCGGAAGTCCTGTTGGGGCCTTTGTGGGTCTGGTTGTTTCTTGGTGAAACCGCATCGCAAAATACCTTCCTGGGCGGCATGATCTTGTTGGCGGCGATCGTCGGAAATTCGGTTTCTGGTGCCAAACGGAAACCCCCTGCAATTACCAACCCATAGTCATACCTGAAAATAAAATGCATGGTGCGGCGCACAATGTTCACGCTGCATCGAGACGAACTCTCCTTAGCGGATGGAAACATCTGAAGCTCGTCGGACAAACCTTTTTGTTTGCCAAATAATTCGCGGCTAGTTAAATGAATTTGGAAGATAAAAGTCACCACAAAAATCCAAGCCCGCCCGACAAGAGTATTGTATGGATTGCGATGAAATCACTGCAGAATTGCTAAGCTTCATTTCCAACGCTGAGAATGATGACGATGCGTTCGAGGTGCTGGCACACAAAGTGTTTCAATATCAATTTGAAAATAACGGGCCTTTTGCAAAATTCGCGAGGTCACGAGGCAGAACTCCGCGAACAGTAAAATCATGGGCGGATATTCCTGCAGTTCCCATCAATGCATTCAAAACCATGGATCTGACATGTTGCAACCCTGATCAGGCTGCCGCCATTTTCATGACGAGCGGCACTACGCAGGGCGGAGTACGCGGGAAAAATTATCATTCCACCTTGCGGGTCTATGACGCCTCCATGAAGATGAATTTTCAAAGGCGGATCATGAACGGTCAAAAACAGATGGAAATGGGCATCCTGTTTCCGACCCCGGACGCGATGCCAAACTCCTCGTTGGCCCACTACCTCAATCTCGCTGTCACCGAATTTGGTACCCGGGAAAGCGGTCATTTTATCGAAGATGAGGCAATTGATTTCAAACGTTTGATTGATACCTTGCGTGATGCTGAAGGATTCGGCCAACCTTATGCGCTACTGGGTGCCAGTTTCAGTCTTGTTCATGTGCTTGACGAGTTGCACAAACTTGGAGCGGCTTTTAAGTTGCCTGAAGGAAGCCTTGTCATGGATACGGGCGGGTATAAGGGACAATCACGGGAGCTGAACCCTGATGATTTTTACAACGCGTTGGCCCAGACTTTCGGAGTGCCGCGCAGCCGCTGCGTAAACATGTACGGCATGACGGAACTCAGCACCCAATTTTATGACGATGGCAATGAACAATGTCCCTCGATCAAATCCGGCCCTTCCTGGATCAGGACGAGGGTAACAGATCCACTGACCGGTTCTTCGGTTCCAAAGGGAGAAGTCGGCATTCTGGCTCATACAGATCTTGCAAACTTCAACAGTGCAGTGACCATTCTTACTGAAGATTCCGGAATTGAAACTGACGAGGGTTTCATCCTGCTGGGCAGAGCATCCGGTTCGGAAGCACAGGGCTGCTCGATGGCAGTGGACGAGTTTCTCAAGGTTGCCGGAGCCGCGTGAGCGATATGCCGGAACATGCTGGATACCTGCCCGGATTGGAGCGTGAAAATGCCAAGTGGACCCAAAAGTCCTACGGTACAGAAGGGACGCCCCTTGAAGTTCTGTTGCCATCGCTTGAGACAGAACAGCTTGTTTCGATGGCACAACATATCCGTCAGCAGGCGACTCAACATCTCAAAACAATTCCTGTGGAGCAGATCGTTGAGGCCATTGATCGCACCATTGCCCGTTTGCTTGATCGGCAAGACTTCCATCGTCGTCGAATGGATGCATTGTTACCGACTGTGACGGGATACGATGCCGAAATGGTTCAACTAGGTTTGAGCGGATACCTCAAAACCTTTCGAAAACCTCAGTTGCGACGGTTTCTGGCGGAAGACTTTGCCAATCCGGCGATTCTCGACAGCTTCCAGCCGCTTGCAAAAGGAGGTTTCGGTCGGGCTTTCAGCCCAGGTGTACTGGGCCACATATGGGCTGGAAACGTTCCCGGATTGCCCCTTTGGAGCCTGGTTGCGGGACTTCTGGTAAAAAGCGGGAACCTGGGAAAGGTTTCCACTTCAGAACCACTATTTGCCGGCTGGTTTGCAGAAGCACTTGCTGAAGTTGAACCGGCACTGGCGGAATGCATCGGCATTGTCTGGTGGCGCGGAGGGGAGACCGAACTTGAGACTGCTTTGACGGCTGAATCAGACATAATTCTTGGCTACGGAAGCAATGAGGCGCTCGCTGCGATCCAGGCAAGGGTACCTACCGGCAAAAGATTCCTGGCCTATGGTCACAAAGTAAGCTTCGCGATTGTATCCACTGCTGCGCTCGATACGGATAAAGCAACCGCTACTGCCCGCCTGGCGGCTTATGATGTTGCGCGTTACGATCAGCAAGGATGCTATTCCCCTCAAATGATATGTGTTGAACGCGGCGGACGCGTTTCTCCGCAGAGGTTTGCGCAATTTTTGTCTCACGAACTGGCCGCGATTGAGAAGAAATTCCCGCGCCGCAAGCTGACAATAACAGAGGCCAATGCCTTGGCTTCCTGGCGCCACGATGAAGAGATGAAATTTGGCGGGGAAATCTTTGGAGATGAAACAGGAAGCTGGACTGTTTCATTTCATATGGCGGAAAGCAATCTCATGCCCAGCTCTCTAAACCGCGCAATACGTGTCGTCGGTGTTGAACGGTTGGCCGATGTCCCGGCAATGATCGCACCATTTAAATCTTTATTGCAGACCGTCGGCATCGCTGCTGCGCCAGAACATCTGTTTCAATTGGCCGACGCTCTCGGAAATGTTGGTGTTACCCGCATATGTGCACTGGGGGATATGACAACACCAGAAGCCGGCTGGCATCATGACGGTCGGTTCAACCTGTCAGATCTGGTCACCATAACCGAGATTGATCATAGGGCGGAATTTGCGGCTGACAGGTTGGCACCCTATGCCGAATGAAAATGTTTTCTTTGCCATCGATAAAGCGAGTTACGCATTTGAGGATGGTAACCGGGTACTGCATGACATTGAATGGGAGGTACCCAGCGGTGCATTCCATTGTCTTGTTGGGCGAAGTGGCTGCGGAAAGACCACTTTGCTCAAGCTTGCTGCCGGTCTTTTGCAACCGTCTTCCGGACGGATTTCGATTGAAAACCAGCCGGTTTTGAAACCTTCGCAAAAGGTGGGATTCGTGTTCCAGACCCCTGCACTCCTTGAATGGCTTTCGGTTCTGGAGAATGCACTCCTTCCCATATCCCTGCATCGTCGCGTGAACGAGGAAGACCGTGACGCAGCACGCAAATTACTCGACCTGGTTGGCATCGCTGATCTTGAGGCACGTGTTCCAGCCCAGCTTTCCGGCGGTCAGCAAAGCCGTGTCGCACTCGTGCGGGCGCTGGTGACCTCACCGCCCGCATTGGTAATGGACGAGCCATTTGCCGCTCTCGATGCCATTACACGCGACGAAATTCAGGACGATTTGCTACGGCTGGTGGCATTAAACCAGACTACCGTTTTGTTCGTGACACATGATATCATGGAGGCGGTATATCTCGGCGATCGGGTCGCCGTTGTGGATCAGGGGAAAATTCTTTCATCCGCTTCGATTTCCACGCCCAGGCCTCGCGATCCGAATTGCCGGTACGACGCAGACTTCGCTGCAACCTGTCAGAAAATCCGGTCAATGATGTCTTCAAATACCGCGAGTGCAGCATGATACGAAACTATCTGCCTTCCTTCATACTTCTTCTCGTGTTTTTAACCGGTTGGGAAGCAATGGTACGGTTTACCGAAATATCTTCGCTTGTGGTGCCACCGCCCTCCGCGGTTTTTTCTGTCCTTTGGGATGGGTTTACGACAGGGTTTTTGTGGAAGCATGTTTGGGTTACGAGCGCGACAACGGTGATAGGCTTTTTGCTAGGCTGCGTAATCGGCTTTGTTTGTGGTGTCATTCTTGGCGAAATTGAGCCGCTTCGCAGGCTCTTCTGGCCCTACATTCTGGCAATGCAGGTTGTGCCAAAACTGGCACTCGCACCAATTTTCATCATCTGGTTTGGCTTCGGTATGAAGCCCACGGTGATAATCACGGCATTGATATGTTTCTTCCCATTGCTGGAAAACACAATGGTTGCCCTTGATTCTGTCACCTCTGAAAAACGGCAACTTTTCCGAATGCTCGGCGCAGGACGCTGGAAAACGCTGATCCATTTGCAAATACCATCCGGTCTACCGGTCATACTGGCCGGTGTTCGGGTTGCAATTGTACTGGCGCTTGTGGGAGCTGTAGTGGGTGAATTTGTTACCGGTAGCGAAGGGCTTGGAGCGAGCATAATCGCAGCACAGGGAATGATGGATTCCAGCCTGATTTTCGCTCTTCTAATCACTATTACAGCGCTTGGATTGCTGCTATATCAACTCGTACTGTTTTTTGAATACTGGCTGTTGAGCCGGCGTGTGAAAGGAAAAATTCATTGAAATTATCACGATTGGTGCAAGGTATTTTGGCCCTTGTATGGTTTTTTGCGACAACCGTTGGGGCATCAGCCAATGACTTGGAAAAGGTTACGATAGCCGGTTGGAGCGGGCCTATCAGCGAGATCACCAACATCCTGGCGGAACCGGACAAGGGGTTTTTCAAAGAGCAGGAAATTGACCTTGGTTACGTTCCCGGTACTGGCGGCGGTTCGGCTATTGTCAACATGCTGTCGGGCGCGGCCGACGTCGCTTTCACAGACCCGGCCTCGTTTTACACCGCTCTCGACAGGGGTGAAAAGCTCGTGGCAATCTACAACATCTATCCCCAAAATGTTTTCAACGTGGTGTCTCCCAAGGGCCGCAACATCAAAACTGCCGCTGACCTAAAGGGGAAAACCATCGGCGTGTACAGCTTGAATAGCGGCACACGACAAAATCTCCTTTTCCTGCTGCATAAGGTTGGCCTCAGCGAAGAGGACGTGAAAATTCAGGTAACGGGTCTCTTGAATTTTGGACCTGTCATTCAAGGTCAGGTAGACGCAACCGCTGCCACTGACACCGGCCTGTTTGTGGGCAAGCTGAAGGGTCTTGGGGAAGTAGACGTAATCAACGTCAAGGACAGCTTGAATGTACCGAGTGACATGTTTGTCGTAACGGAGCAATATTACAATGCGAACAAACCCCTGTTGCGCCGTTTCCTCACAGCATACCGTGACAGTGCGGCATGGATGATTGCGCAACCGGAAGAAGCGGCGAAGCTTGCCATTGAACATACGATCAACGGACGGGACGAAGCCGTAAATCTGGAGATTATCAAAATCCGAAACATCTCGGCACAATCGGAAACCACCAGACAGAATGGACTTGGACAATTTGATGTCGACCTGCTCCAGGCTGGCGCTGACGCATACTTTCAAAATGGCCTGATAAAGTCCGAGCTGGACATGAGCAAAGTCATCAAAACCGACCTGATCCCAGAATAGACCCGTGAATTTCGAAGGTAAAACCGTTCTAGTTACCGGTGCCAGTCGAGGAATAGGTTCCGCGATTGCAAAGGCTTTTGCAAGGGAAAGCGCGGTAGTCGCTGTAAATTACCTGAAAAACGAGGAAGCAGCCAATCAAACGGTTTCGGCCTGTGAAGAAAGCGGAGGAACGGCTCTGGCATTTCAGACTGACGTTACTGACCGCAAAGCTGTGGACGGGATGATCGGAAATATAATTGATGAGTTCGGCAAAATCGACATTCTGGTGAACAATGCATTTCGCGCGTACACCTTCGACCCGGAAGCCCGAAAAATGCACTGGGAACTGGATTGGCAGGATTACCAGTCGCAAATCGACGGCGCTGTGAAGACAGCGCATGATCTGGCACAAGCGGTGTTGCCATCCATGCTGAAACGGGCCGACGGTGCTATCGTGAATATTGCAACTAATCTGGTTGCACGACCAGTAGTCCCCTATCACGATTATACAACCGCGAAAGCTGCTCTAATCGGCTATGCTAAAAACCTCGCAGTTGAATTGGGACCGCTAGGCGTAAGGGTGAATACCGTCGCACCGGGGCTTGTCTATCCAACCGATGCCAGCAGAAACACAAAAGAACCGATAAAGGATGCTGTAATCTCACAAACACCGCTTGGTCGGATTGCAACACCGGAAGATGTTACCGGTCCGGTTCTGTTCCTGGCTTCTCCCTGGGCAGGCTTTATAACCGGTCAAACAATCTACGTGGACGGTGGCATGGTGATGTCCTAGCCTGCTGCCACAGTGGATGGAAGCCGACAGCATTCAACTCGTTGGACCGGGCGCTTTGATGGCGAATTAATAGGAAACCTGATCCAACTGGTTGAGAACAGGTATATTTTAAGTAACAAGGGATTCTCTTATGAATTTGCGAAAACTCGGTAGTGACGGACCGCTGGTACACCCTATCGGAATTGGTGCAATGTCCTTCACTGATTTCTATGGCGCAACAAATGAAGCCGAGAGTCATGCGGTGCTGAACGCAGCGGTTGAAGCCGGTGTCACGCACATTGATACGGCGAACATCTATGGTATGGGAGTATCTGAGAAAGTCATCGGCAGTTTTCTGAAAGCAAATCCGAGCGCGCGGGATAATTTCACAATTGCCACCAAAGGTTCGATCACGCGAAACCCCGACGGACCCGGGAACATCTTTGACAATACAAAATCCCACCTGGAAGAAGAGTTGGAAAAGAGCCTGGAACGGCTCGGTGTCGATGCAGTCGATCTATACTATGTTCACAGACGAGACCCCCAAATTCCAATTGAAGAAGTGACAGAGACGCTTGCTTCGCTGGTAAAATCCGGAAAGACCAAGGCAATTGGATTTTCCGAGATAGCGCCTACTTCGTTGCGACGGGCACATCAGGTTTATCCGGTTGCTGCCGTTCAGTCGGAATACTCATTGTCGACACGGTCGCCTGAAATGGGACTGGTTCAAACATGCGCCGAGTTGGGTGTCGCGCTCGTGGCTTTTTCCCCGGTTGGCCGATCTTTGCTGACCGATGCTCCCTTGAGCATTGAGGCCGTGCAAAATATTCCTTTTTTGAAAAACAATCCCAGGTTTATGGAGCCAAACTACTCTGCCAACATTGCAGCCTGCGAGCCATTTCGGGCACTTGCATCGGAGATGGGGATTTCTGCAGCAGGCCTTGCGCTGGCATGGGTGTTGGCACAAGGTGAGCATGTAGTCGCAATCCCCGGCACGCGATCCGTTTCTCACTTCAGGGAGTTTTTGGATGCAATTTCAAATCCGCTGACCAAAAACCAACTCCAGGCAATCGAAACAACCCTTCCCATCGGTTGGGCGCATGGCGATCGTTATTCCGTTGCCCAATGGAACGGGCCGGAAAAATATTGTTAGCGTTTTCAGCAAACACTCATTCACACGGATACAAAGTGCATTCGCTCTTAATTGTTGCTGATCGGCAGGATCAGTCTGGCACCAAAAGTGTGGGATTCAAGGCTGTCATAAAATTCACCTTCATATCCCAATGTGAGTTCAAACCCTTGCGATGATCTCCATTGCATACCACCGTTCAACAAAATTCCGTTTTGATCGATTCCAGGGAAAAGCAAGACTGCACCAACCGGGACGCCCAATGCAGTGGAGGCATTCACTGAAACAGGTTGCGTCCTGAAGTTGTGTATCCATTGAGCGGTTCCTCCGAACGAAACCGTATTGCCATCCTCGGTTTCAAATGCAGATGCCAGAAAAACTCCAACTTCAGAACGATATCGATTGTCACGGATCCCGTCTGCTACCAGATTGAAGATTCCCGCGCCACTTTCTCGAATTTCCCCTGTTTCTGTGGTTAGAAAATCAATGCCCACCAAAGGCCGTACCAGCAAGTTGTCATACAGAACGAAGTCGGTAAAAAAGTCGATTTCACCTGAAAAATGATGGCCGGATGTACTCGCGAAAGCTATGGAACCGGAAAAGGAGTCCGGTCGTGAAAACTCATGGTCATCAATGCCCGCAGTAAGTTTGGTGTGAATTCTGAAATGTGAAACAGCGAATTCTGCTTCTGCGAAAATTTCCAATGATCGAGACACAGACCTGGAAGCAGGCAGGCCGACGACCGCAGTCACATCATCTTCGTAGGTTAATTCACTGATCCCCAGCCCTGCACCATAATAGAAATCATGTGACTGCTGTTTCAGCGCTGCTATGTTGTGCGACCAGAAGTCGATTTCGGCCGGAACCAGGCCGTCCCGCGCAGCCTGTTTTGAATAGCCAAACTCAGCATCATATCGAATATTCCACGCATCACTAAGGCGGGCGCCCGCATCAATGGGCACTTTTAAATCAAGATTTTCAGCGCGAACCGGAGAAACCAGCACAGACAGGACGAATGCAAGAATGATCGCCCTATGACGGCTTGATCCCACTATTGTCACTGTCAATTGCCCGGCTTATTTCTGCAAACTTTTGATCGCGAACCTACCGAGATCAAACATACGGGTCAATTCGATTTTCAATCATTGAAATCCGCCGCATACCCACCTGTACTCACAGAGCGGACTACTGTAAGCACTTGAAAAACAACGCTCGGGTAATTTTGAAAGCTATTTCCATCTGATGAATTTCAAACCATTTACTGTGGCATCCCTCATTCTTGCTCTTATAGCAATTGCAATGGGCTGGTATTGGCCCTGGGGCATTTTATTACTAAAGTGGATTTGGGACTCATTTTCATCTGGCGAAACCTATTTCGTCGAAAAGCTCAACCGAGAAGAAAACGCGGTTTTATTCTGGGTGATAAATCTGATGTGGTTAATCTTCGCCATAGCGGCATTCGCATATGAATTTCGTCCCGACCTTTTCCCTGCCTAACAAGTGCTGAAAAATTTCGAGTACCTACAACTCGATTACACCTTGTTTTGCTGCCTGAATTACTGCGGTTGAGCGGCTCTTAACACCCAGCTTTGCAAACGCATTCTTCAAATGGAATCGCACTGTATTCTCGGATACATCAAGAATGATTCCGATTTCAGCATTGGTTTTACCCCTGGCGGTCCAATGCAGGCAATCCACCTCGCGGGCACTCAAATCTGCCTTTGACTCAGCAGTCAATATCTCTTGTGGCGAATTTGAATAAAACGCATCCAGTCTCGCCATCAGTTCTCCAGCCAAAATCTGGATTTCATATTTGGTATCCAGAAACCGCTGTTCGACCGAGCTTCCTTTGCCTCGCATATAACAACTTACCCCGCGTGTCACACCGTCGATGTTGAGCGGCACCAACCAGGCACGATGGACATTGCTGAGTTTTAAAGCGGCCAATTGCCATTTCGTGGAAGAGTTCTGTGGACCGGAGCGCAAAAACTCGACATACTCGAATGGCTGGCTGGATTGCGACAGCTTTACGATTGAAGGATCCATCTGAAGCCAACCATCTTTTATGTATGATTGAATGAAATCCATTCCATAGTCACAAATATAGAAGTTGGAATGTTGGGCCACATTGTCCTTGGTGCCGGCTTTCAGGGAATAGGCGTCAAATCCATGATATCCGATTCCCCTGATTGTCTTGGAAAACAACTGTTTAAGAGATTTGTCGGTTTTGGCGTTTTTTGCTGATTCTGTGAATTGACGGACACTTTCCATACTCTCGATACTAATTAGTCCGGATCAGAAACGGTAGCACTTTTTCCCGCAGGAAATGCAGTTTTCTGAGGATCTTCACGGCACCTGCGCGCCATACTTCAATGCTGAACGTTTCAACTGCTCCCTCACCTGCTCGCAAGCGGAGCGGCCACAGTCATCTAAATTGCTCGCGATTGTGAGGTATTGTGTAATCAATTTCCGGACCAGCAGGTATGATGCGGGTAGGGTTCACCGAGTCATGACTTGCGTAATAATGGTTCTTGATATGGTCAATGTTCACCGTCGCAGCGATACCCGGCTGCTGATAGAGATCCCGCAAATAACCGGCCAAATTCGAATAATCTTCAATCCGACGAATGTTACATTTGAAATGCCCGACATAAACTGGATCAAACCTGATCAGTGTCGTGAACAGCCGCCAGTCGGCCTCGGTAATTGAAGAACCCGTCAGATAGCGTTGGGAGGACAGTATCCCATCCAACCAGTCCAGCGTTTCAAACAAGGGCGCCAGAGCTTCTTCATAAGCTTCCTGCGTGGTTGCAAATCCACATCGATAAACCCCGTTGTTGACGGTCTCGTATATGCGATGATTCAAAGTATCGATTTCTTCACGCAGTTCTTCCGGATAATAATCTGCCGATTTTGCTCCAACCGCATCAAAGGCCGAATTGAACATGCGAATCATTTCTGAAGATTCGTTCGACACTATTGTGCCTGTTTGCTTGTCCCACAGCACCGGCACAGTTACCCGCCCGGAGTAATCCGGTTTTGCTTTGGTATAGACCTCGTAGAGATAGGAAGACCGGTTAACGCTGTCAGCGATAACACCATCGCCCTCATCAAACGTCCAGCCGTTTTCCACCATGTACCAGTGCACGACGGAAACAGAAATCATGTCTTCCAGTCCCTTCAGGGTCCGGAAAATCAGGGTTCGGTGCGCCCACGGACAGGCAAGCGAAACGTACAGATGGTACCTATCAGTTTCTGCCTTGAACCCGGATTCCCCACTCGGACCGGCGGCACCATCCGCGGTAATCCAGTTGCGAAAGGCCGGCGATTTTCGCACAAAGCGGCCACCGCTCGCTTTTGTATCGTACCATTGATCCACCCATTTTCCGTCTTGTAACAATCCCACTGTGGCGGCTCCTCTTAATCAATCGGAACATTCATAAATATTGGTTCGGTCACTTTTCCAATTGCACCCTCACCACCATCGAATGCAGTGCGCAAGTTGTTTCCGGACACATCCTCCAGTTCCGGATCAATTTCCAGTGTGTAGAGACCTGCTTTCCATATCGCAGGAGGAAAGATCGACCAACCACCGCCATCTGTATGGATACCACCCGGAACGCGGTAACCATCCGGGCCAACGAGTTTCAGCATTCTTCTTGCTGCAGCAGTGTCGATGATTCGATCAAATGCGATAGATACGGGCTCCTTACTTCCAGCCTTTGGCATCTGAATTTCCCACTCTTGCGGGTTAATTGGATCATTTTTTGCATGGCCAATCCGCAATGAGACAGCCACATCCTGGCCGACCGGTTCACCGGCTGCACTTTCCAGATCTCCTGAAACAACGAGCCGGTAGCTTTCCCCCGGTTCCAACGGCGGGCCAGCCGAAACATTGGGACCAACACCTTCTTTCATCCTGCCAGGGTCAAAAAGCAAGGTCAGTCTCTTTTGCGACTGATCCCAAAGCTCGGTTGAAAGGTTGAGAAAAGGGCTTTGTACTATCGTGCCGTCGCTATGGTGTAGGGTGACGAATTTTCCTGCTTGCCCACGTGCGATCGGCTCAGAAAACATCAGATATAGACGCAGTATGTTGGCCGGAATAACTGCATGTGAAGGTTCAAACTTAACCAATCTTGGTGGCTTCCTGATGTCATCAGCCACCAGAAGCTTTGTTTCGAAACCCTCCCTATCTGGCAACGAAATTGCAAGTACGTACTGTTTCCCATGGCGCAGTGAAAAGCGGGGATGCACGTGTACTGCATCTTCAGCGCCCGCGAGTTTCATCAACATACTCCGGGCTGATGATTGGCCAGCTATCTGCAATCGCAAAAAGTCAGGCTTTGCGAGCAATTCTGACTGCTCACTTGGGCTGAGACCATGGATGACGAGAATTTCTTCGGCAGCATCGAATTGCACTGAAATTTCTTCTGCAAAAGCCGACTGGACAAAGATCAGTGTGGCAATCAGGACCTGCCACACCCAGAAAGGTTTTTGCGTCATTTGATGCATCAATTGTAGTCCAACGGTGGAGCTGATTTGTAACCGAACGGATCCGGGCCATCTTCAAAATTCATCTCAACCACATGATCTGCACGGTCAAAGAAAAACGGCAGTGGCAAGGTGTGAAGTTGAATGTTCCGGGGATCTTCCGGGCTGCGGCGGACAACGACTGCAAATGCATCATCAACAGTATCAAGATGAAGAGTGCCGCTCATCGGCAATTGAAATTGCTGGACGCCTGCAACTGAGAACACCGGTTTAACACCCTCACCATGGGGCATGGCTTCCGCGGATGCCAATGCTTCAAGGGAAAGAGATGCAGCACTGCGATTGGTATTGGTCACCACCACGTTTTCTGATTTGTCCCAGGAATTTGTGTAAGGGACAATATCAAGCGGAGTATTGCCAAAACCCATTTCACCAATCATTGTTCCACGTACCTGCGCACCATCTTTAAGCTCAGAAAGAGGAATGCGAACGATTGGTGTGCAAGCATAAACCGCGACCAGTGTCGGTTCGCCATTCAGCATGGCAACGGTTTGAGAAATTATTGGTGCACGCGTCTCGTATTGCGCATGGACTGCGTGCCAGATTTCTACAGATGATGTGCTGATTTCGTCTGTAAACGGATAAGGCATGCGGCGGAGTTTGGAACTAAACTCCTCGTTCGAAACACCTGCAACCAGAATTTCCCCGTTGTAGTAATCAATGTCGGTTATCGCCAGCATGTTCAACGTTTGACCAAACTCAAGCGTTTCGGTTGTGGGTACCGGCCCGACACTTTTTGATGAATGCGTCGCAGAATTGAGATCGACCAATTCAAGATTACCATTGTTCACTGCAATGATCATGGCTTCAGCGTCAGGACCTCGCCCTCTATGCACCGACAAGAAAACCTGCCGTGTTTCCTTGTGAACCACCATATCGTTTATGATGACATCCTCTGGTTCGACACCAATCAAGGCCCCGATTTCATGATCCAGGTTGTTGAATATCGTGCGCCCTTCAAAAGTCTGAGCTCGACCAAGTCGGTAATTCTTCTGATCGCTCAATCCATAACTTGTCAGATCGAATGCGTGAACGAGGCCTGCCTCTCCGTCGCCGACGAATAGAACATTGCCATCGTCGAAGGCCAGTGCGCCTGCGGATTCCAAAACAGAGTCTTGCGCAAATACAGAAGTGGTCAATGTGAAAGCCAATGCACTGGCCGCGAACAAAGACTTCGTCGAAAACATAGATTTCTCCTTGTCAGGGTTGTATCAAAGCCAAGTTATATGTTTCATAAATTTTCAGTAGCCGGAAAATATTGACCGCTATGGTCACAAAATGAGAACGCAAAATGGGACAGTTTGAAGACTTACGCACGTTTGTATCCGTTGTCGATAACGGAGGCATTGCAAAGGCTGCAGAGGATCTGAACGTTGCCAAATCCGCAGTCAGCAGGCGATTGAGTCAGATGGAAGACCGCTATGGCGTGACACTGATAAATCGAAAACCACGCCTTTGGGAAATAACCACCGCGGGACAAGAACTCTACCAACGCGCTTCCAGAATGGTCGCCGAGGTGGATGAACTGGATGCGGATTTTCAACACAATGCCCACAACCTGAAAGGCCCGCTTGCAATATCGGTTGCGCGAGAATTTGGCCTCGCTTTCCTGAAGCCTGCATTGTTTGAATTTGCATCAAGATATCCAGAAATTGATCTTATGATGGATTTTGATGACCGAACGGTCGACCTCGAACGAGAAAATTATGACATGGCAATTCGGATCACCGGCTCGGTTTCTTCTGAACTGATGTCACACCGCCTTGGCGTGTCCAGGCACGGATTGTTTGCCAGCCCAGGCTATGTGGCCAAAAACGGTCAACCCAAGTCCCTTGAAGAACTCAATTCGCACGCTTTGCTTCACTATGGTGCAGCACGAAGAGCAGAATGGACCTTCGAGTGCGCCCGAGCTACCAATTCTATTTCGTTTCAACCGGAGTTGAACTCAAATTGCGGCCCATTTTTGTTTGATGCAGTAATAAATGGCTTGGGCATAGCGAGGCTGCCTGATTTTATATCGGACCCGGCTTTAAAAGCAGGAGAGATAGTTCGCGTACTGCCGGATTTAAAAATTGCAGATTGGGGAATATACTTGGTTTACAATGCCAATCGACGTCTCAATCGTCGTATGCGTGCCCTCATGGAGTTACTCGAAGCGAAATGCTCCTCCTTGTGACAACGAGGCTTTTTTCACAAGATTAGTGCAGCATCGGCGAAGTTCGGTGCTTGAGAGACGGCAAGCAGTCATTTATCCGGTGACATTGAATTCCCTCGGCGACAATCCGGAGTGAATCCAGGTAACGAGGGTTTCAATGTTGAATACTGGCAAACCGGTTTCTCTTGCAATGTCCTTGGCGTAGGGCGTCATATTCGTGCACTCCAGAACGATTGCGCCCAGTTCAGGATGATCTGATTTGAATTTAACCGCTGCTTCAATGTTGTCCTGTCTCGCGAGTTCAATGTCGAGGCTTGTTTCATCGTTTAAAATGACGCGAGTAAATTCCCTTCCGCCTTCTGTTGTACCGATGGGCGTACCTTCCGGGACCCTGGCGTGCAAAAGATGATCCTTGCTTAGGCTTGATGCCGCGATGGTCAGAATTCCTGCAATTTTACCGTTGGGCATCATGCGGTTTATCAATTCCACCTGCATCAGGGATGACGTCATTACAGGTACGGAAAGGGACGATGCCAATTCCTGCTGGAACAAGGAGAGAAACCCGCAACTGGTGGTGATTGCACTCACGCCTTCGTCTATCAGTTCCTGTCCGGCAAAGATGAAGTCTTCCAGCAGTCCTTCAGCGCGCTGGTGCACAACACGGTCCGGCGATGCATTTGCAACCACTTTGAAACGCACAGGAAAGGGCCATGTGCCGGGATTGCCAATGTCTCCGGGAACTCGTGGAAACCTTGATTCCAACATCAAAATGCCGATAGCGGCTTCATCATTACTTGGCATCCAGAGATCCAGAACCCGTTAAACTGAATTTTCCTGAGATTAGACCTTGCGCGTTGACGTGTAAAACGCTTCGATGGGAAAAGTATGAAAGGGAGGAATTTCAGAATGAAATATTTTAATACTTTGTTGGCTGCTACCGCAATCGGAATGGCTATGACGACAGCGGCGCTAGCGGAAAAGTGGGACATGCCAATGGCATACTCTGCATCCAATTTTCATTCCAAAAATGGTGCGGAATTCGCGAAGTGTGTAACGGACAAAACGGGTGGCACGCTTGAAATTGTCGCGCATCCAGGCGGTTCCCTGTTCAAGGGTGGCGAAATCAAACGAGCCATTCAAACCGGGCAGGTTCCGATCGGAGAACGCCTTCTTTCAGCCCATGCCAATGAAAACCCTGTTTTCGGAATTGATTCCGTCCCGTTTCTCGCGACATCTTTTGACGATTCTGTGAAATTGTATGAAGCATCAAAAGCAGAACTTGAGAAGGCACTGGACGAGCAGAATATGAAGCTTCTTTATTCCGTGCCATGGCCCCCGCAAGGGCTATATTTCAAAAAAGAAGTCAAATCCACCGCAGACATGAAGGGGCTGAAGTTCCGGGCTTACAATGCCTCGACCTCTCGTCTTGCAGAACTTGCCGGTATGCAGCCAACCCAGATTGAGGCCGCAGAAGTGCAGCAGGCTTTTTCTACGAATGCTGTGGAATCCATGGTTTCATCCGGTGCGACGGGCTACGACCGCAAAGTCTTTGATGCAGGCGTGACCAACTATTACGAAGTTGATGCCTGGCTTCCGCGCAATACCGTGATGGTAAACAAGGATGCCTATGCCGGGTTGCCGGACGATCAGAAATCTGCGGTTACCAGCTGCGCCGCTGACGCAGAAGCAAAAGGATTGCAGGCGTCAAAGGACTACACACAGTTCACTTATGATGGCTTGCGAGAAGGCGGCATGACGGTTGAGCCCGCATCCGCGACACTCAAGGGAGAGCTGCAGGACATCGGCGCAACCATGACCCAGGAATGGCTTGATGCTGCCGGCGAGACCGGCAAGTCTATCGTAGACAGTTTCAAAGGAAACTAATGTAAAATCCGAAGGATGGCAGCCATTCGCGGTTGCCGTTCTTTGCTCATTTTTTGGGTAACGTATGGGGAAATCTCTAAGAAAATTTCTAGATGGTCTGTATCTCGCTGGGGGTGTCGTGGCTGCCCTTTGCCTGATTGCAATTGTCTGTCTGATCGTTCTGCAGATTGCTTCCAGAAACATTGGCTTTGCATTCCGGGGCGGACCGGACTATGCCGGTTATGCGATGGCAGCTGCCAGCTTCCTGGGATTTGCCTATGCACTTAATCACGGCGCTCATATTCGGGTTTCGCTGTTGGTGGCGGCGCTCGGAAGGTACCGATTTTGGGGAGAAGTGTGGTGTTATGGTGTTGGTACTGCCATCACTTCTATCTTTGCGTGGTTTGCCTGCAAATTCACCTACGAGTCTTACAAATTCAACGATATTTCCTCCGGCCTCGACGCCACACCTCTCTGGATACCGCAACTCAGTATGTCTACCGGATCAATCATTCTGGCGCTCTGCTTCTGGGATAATCTTGTAACCCTTTTAATGACCGGTTCTCCCAATGTGCGAGAAACTTCTGTTGCTGAACAGGGGGAAGACTGAAGATGGAGCAGCTGGTCGCAATCGCCGTTTTCCTTGGCATCCTTTTTCTGTTTCTGGGCAGCGGCGTATGGGTTGGCCTGTCCCTGATGGGGGTCGCATATATCGGTATCGAATTCATAGCAGGCCGTGCAGCCGGTGGCGGCATGATAAACACGATATGGGGGGCATCCTCTTCATGGACGCTCACCGCGCTGCCATTGTTTGTCTGGATGGGGGAAATCCTCTTTCGGACGCGATTGTCTGAGGACATGTTCAAGGGGCTTTCACCCTGGATGGCACGATTGCCCGGCGGGCTGGTTCACACAAACATTGTCGGGTGTACGGTATTTGCCGCAGTTTCTGGATCGTCTGCAGCAACCCTTACGACAGTTGGTCGGATGTCAATTCCTGAACTGCGCCGGAGGCAATATCCTGAACACATGGTCATTGGTACGCTGGCGGGCGCCGCAACGCTCGGCCTTATGATACCACCCTCTCTCACTCTCATCGTCTATGGGGTCAGCATCAACGAATCCATACGCGAACTCTTTATCGCAGGTGTCATCCCCGGTCTGGTTCTTGCAGGTATGTTTATGGCCTATGTGGCAATCTACTCGCTCGTATCGCCGAGTTACAAACCGGTGGAAGAACCGGCGATGGGGTTTGCTGAAAAGTTCAGGAATTCGGCCTACCTGATCCCTGTGGTGTTGCTGATTTTCCTGGTGATCGGCTCCATGTACTATGGAATTACCTCGGCTACGGAAGCCGCAGCTTTCGGAGTGCTGGGCGCACTTGCTCTGGCCTTTTTGCAGGGTTCGCTGACCGTTTCTTCGTTTTCAGAATCTCTCATGGGCGCGGTTCGCACATCCGCGATGATCACACTGATCCTTGCCGGAGCGGCTTTTCTGTCCCTTGCAATGGGATATACAGGATTACCCCGCGCGCTTGCAGACCTGATAGCAACAATGGAGCTCACCCGGTTTGAATTGCTCATGGCGTTGCTGGTCTTTTATATTATCCTTGGCTGTTTTCTGGATGGAATATCTGCAGTCGTTCTGACAATGGCAATCGTGGAACCTATGATCCGCGAAGCGGGCATCGATGTTATCTGGTTCGGGATTTTTGTAACCGTGGTGATTGAAATGGCACAGATTACTCCGCCCATCGGGTTCAACCTGTTTGTCATGCAAGGCCTTACCAATCACCAGATGAACTATATTGCGAAAGCCGCGTTACCGATGTTCGCGATCATGGTGCTTATGGTTTTTGTCCTGATCGCATTTCCGGAGCTTGCCACATGGCTGCCGGACACGATCCGTCAATGATCAATGATTAGGTTAGCGTTTGGGGGAAATAGTAACCTTTCCAACTTCGATGCATGAATCTCCAGCTTTCCCAGTGTTTCCCGAAATTTTCCGCGTTCTTTCTGATTCAGAACGTCCAATTCCGGCTCTGTTTCTATCAAACACACCTTTCGGTTTTTCATTGATCAACTGAAGCATTTAAGTAATGATTTAACAGGCCAACTTTTTGCAGGACCGTGAAAGATGCTTGATACACCAAAGAGTTTTTCTGATGATTTTCGCCAGAATGGATTTGTCTCCGGACTGCCAGTCTTCACCAGAGAAAAAGCTGCTGACCTTCGAAATCAGATCGAGGCGTTGGAGGCTACTCAGTCAGAAGGTGCAGGCGGTTATGAATTGAACCAGTTTTTCCGTGTGAATGGGCATGTTGTTATACCATTGTTGGCCGAGATTGCCCGTACACCTGCAATTCTTGATGCTGTTGAATCGGTACTTGGTTCCAATTTGCTTGCCTGGTCCGTCGAGCTCTTCATCAAGGAGCCGCACAGCAACAAAACAGTCACCTGGCATCAGGACATTACCTATTGGGGCATGGGAGAAACAGATGATGAAGTGACGGCCTGGCTGGCGCTTTCAAATGTATCAATAGAAGCAGGCTGCATGCGTTTCATTCCTGGAAGCCACAAGAACAAAATCGTCGAACATGAAGATACTTTCAGCGAAGACAATCTCCTGTCGCGAGGTCAGGAAATCGCGGGAATTGACGAAAGCAAGGCACAGCATGGACCGCTGAAACCAGGTGAAATGTCACTTCACCATGGCCGGTGCTTCCATGCTTCCGGTGCGAATGGCAGCGATGACCGACGGATCGGTATGGCGATCCGCTATGTCACTCCGGAAGTACGGGATCACGCGCCCGGCCGCGATTGGGCAATGCCTGTGCGTGGTGAAGCACCAGCCGGCGGCTGGGATTGCATAGCAGGACCACGGGGACTGTTCCATCCGGAAGACCTAGCCCTTTATGGACGAATTCTTGAAGGACAGGCAGCAACATTGGCCGCAGGAGCCGAACAAAACGTCGGCATGTATTCGAACAGTTAGGCATATTTTGCCTTAAGGCCTGTATCTGCGGGTAGCATAATTGGATCTTTTTCCAGTCCTGCCCCATTAGAGGCCGACAGCACAGTAATTGGACAGTAACTTCAGCAATTAATCCGTGATGAAATCACAAGTTTACAGTGTGATTTTTCAGCCAACAATCGACGCTACGATATTTTCCCACCAAGGCCATTTATCAATTGCGCGAAACCCGGGAAGCTTGTGTTCATGACTGTACCGTCGTCCACGGTTACCGGTTTTTCCGATGCGAGTCCCATCACGAGAAAACTCATCGCTATCCGGTGGTCGAGGTGAGTCTTTACAGTCCCGCCACCAAAACCCTTACCATCCGGTCGACCTGATACGTTGAGACTGTCATTGCCTTCGGTGCAATCGACGCCATTGGCTTCCAGTCCACGGGCGACCGCGGCAAGACGGTCGGACTCCTTGACCCTCAGTTCATGCAATCCCGCCATGTGCGTGCTGCCTTCCGCAAACGCTGCAGCAATCGCGAGAACTGGGTATTCATCGATCATAGAAGCAGCACGTTCCTGCGGTACGTTGATCCCCTTCAAACTGCTTGATCGCACAACCAAATCACCGATTTCTTCGCCGCCGGAATTACGGCGGTTGGTTATCTCTATGTCGCCACCCATTTCGAGCAGCGTTGTTACAAGTCCGATCCGTGCTTCGTTCAAAAGTACATCCGGTAAAGTCAATTCACTATCCGGCACAATAAGGCCGGCGACAAGCGGAAAGGCCGCAGACGATGGGTCAGCGGGTACTGTGACGTTCTGGCCCGTCAGTTTACCTTGCCCTTCAACCGAAATTCGTCTTTCACCGCTATCACTTGTTACAACCTCCAGCTGTGCGCCAAAACCGGCCAACATCTTTTCCGTATGATCGCGGGTCAAATGGGGTTCGACGACGGTCGTAATGCCTGGAGTGTTCAAACCGGCAAACAGGACAGCGGACTTCACCTGCGCGGAGGGAACAGGAACACGGTACTCAATGGGTGCCGTCTGCCACGGTCCCCGCAGGGTTATTGGGAGCCTGCCAACATCCGTCTCCTCGATGACCTGCACGCCCATCTGTTTCAAAGGATCAAGCACCCTCCCCATCGGTCGTGAAGAAAGCGAAGCATCGCCGGTGTATGTGGATGGGAAATCATAGGCACCCAGCAATCCCATGCACAGCCGGCAGCCGGTGCCGGCATTGCCGAAATCGATTGAACCTTGTGGCTCAAGCAATAGCCCATTGCCTGTACCATGGATCACCCACTCTGCTCCGGTTCTTTGAATATTGGCTCCACAGGCCTGCATCGCTTTTGCGGTGTTGAGAACGTCTTCTCCTTCAAGGAGACCGGAAATATGTGTTGCGCCGGATGCGAGCCCACCGAGCATCAGAGCACGATGCGAAATGGACTTGTCTCCCGGCACCCGGCAGGTACCCGATAAACCGCCAGCCTTGTGTGATGTCCGGGGAATTGGCGTAATGTCATGCGACATCGAATTACTTTTCCGTTAGCTTTGATCCGGCCCCGCCTCTAACACAGCCAAAGCGAAGCGTCACCTTTATTTAAACAGACACCGGAAATGTGCATATTGGTTTTGACATCATCGTTCCAGCCGTTTAGGAAGATGCAAATTTCCAGTAAATGAGGTGAATTGTGGCCAAAGCGAATTTGGGGACCAAAAGGGTCTGTCCTGAAACCGGTCGAAAGTTTTATGATCTTGAAAAAGATCCAATTGTTTCTCCCTATACAGGCAAGGAATATCCGATTTCGTTTTTCGAAGGAGAGGCTGAGATAACTGCGCCCAAGCCTGAAAAAGAAGAGAAACCGGACGAGACAAAAACAGATTCAGCCGAAACGCAGGAAGAAACGGATATCGAACTCGATGATGCACCGGAAATCATCAGCCTGGAAGATGCCGAAGACGATGTGGATGATGATGATGACGACAGTGATGAAGAAATTCCTGATATTCCCGACATCCCCGACGTGGACATCGACGATGAAGATGACGCTGAGGAAGATGACACCTTCCTGGAAGATGATGACGAGGATGATGATCTGTCTGATGTTATCGTCGGTGTTGAAGGCGGCGACGACGAAGTTTAATTCGGGCTTGCAAATCAACTAATCGCTGTTTAATTACAATCCGGCATTTCGCGCTCAGCGGAGTGCCTTCCTGGCCGCATAACCGGCTCTGGGGCTATAGCTCAGTTGGGAGAGCGCGTGCATGGCATGCACGAGGTCAGCGGTTCGATCCCGCTTAGCTCCACCATTTCTCCATACCATTTTCGATATATTTTAGAACGCCTTGGATGGCATTCTTTTACAGCTTGAATACGCGGGTCAACCATTTGCGAGAGATCGCGTCTTGTCCCCGGTCATTCATCACATCCCAATAAAACTTAGGGGTAACAACTCCTCACTCGTAGGAATCTGCCAAGGTTCAGGCGATATCAGGGTCACAATTGAGCCTCGGGTCGGCAGGCGAGCAAATTAATTCTTGCCAATATTAAATAACATGTTTTTACTTTTAATATAAAGTATTTGGGGAAAGGGAGAATATTATGGTTGCTTCAGATAATGAGATTACTTGGTCAAACGGAAACTGGACTTGGACAGATAACTTTTCGATAGTAGTCAGCGGCCGGATTGTTCCCATAAAGCACTTTCCGCCGGTTCCGTTCTTGAGCACCGCCATTGGTCTTGCCCAGTGGACAGTTACGAACACACCCGCTGTTGTGACCGACACGAACTATACCGACTGGCGTAATCTGGACATCAACACACCGCCCATCGATTCAAACGCCGCATTCTCCATGGCAGACTTCTCGATTGCCGAATACGACCGAACCCAAAAAGCACCACCGGGATACGCCTCAGGCTGGTACGACATCAATTTCGTGTTCGCCTATGATGGCAAAACACTGACCTGCACGGGGCAATTCACACAAGTTATTGACAATGGATCTTACAATGGCACCCAACCTGTCACCGGGAGTGTCGCTGTTAGCGATTGGACTTCGCCGGTCAATCTGGTGTTATCCACGCAACCCTATGGCTCAGGTCTTCAGAAGACGGGCACCAGAAAGGCACCTTATTATGCGAACAGCTCCGACGGAAATTGGGCGACGCCTACAATGTATAACTCATTCATGTGGGCGCCGTTTCTAGATGGTGACGGGGTAGAGGGCTTCGCGAAGGATCCGATCACGAAGATTGCCCCCGCAGGCAACGGTTCTGATTTCCAGCTAATGTTTGCTGTGGAACTCAACCTCACATCGTCGGGATGGAGCGTGAAGATTTCACCGCCCTATAACCTGTTTTATGGACCGAAGTACCTCGCTCAGTACAACGCGGACACGCCGTCTGTCTCAAGCGCCAACAGCAACATCCCTGCCAAATCCCTTGTGCTGACCAACTTGGCCCCGACGATGACTCAAACCGTGATGTCATCCAGTACGGACAGCAAGACTGCGGCGGAGCTGGAGGCGCTATATGGCGGTGCCAATGAGATGTCGCTGATTGCGCAGGTCACACCCGGCAAGTTTAATTCTATTGCAAATAGCACGCCCGGGCTCAAGGCCTTCATTGATGACGAAGCGGGTGTGTATGATTACATTCAGAGCGAAATTTCGCCCACACTGCCAAAATTGGATGCTGCTAAAGACGGGCTTAACCGGAAAACAGTCTATGCAGACCCTGATTGGACTGTGCCCTCGGATATCACGGGACCCTGCCCTGATGTGATATCTAACTTTTACTGGTCCAGCGTTGTCGACACTCTCAACACGGAATTCGCGGGGCTTCGGGTCGCGCAACAAATCCAAAGTCACGCTCACACGATCATCGACGATACAAATTCTGGCAACATTATCTCAATGGATACCATAAAAACCGGGATGTCTTTGACAGCGTCCGGCGGGCCAGCGAGTGGTAAGAAATTCAACCTGTTCGATTTTGTTATGACAGCGAGCCAAGATGTCCTGAACGCCGTCGGCGCGATTGCAGGTGTCAGCAATCCTGTTGCCGGTGCCGGAATTGCAGCCGTGAGCGCAACCTTGGGAATTATACAGGCCGCCTACGACGATGCCGCGCAGACTCCGAGTTCGGGCTCGGCACCCCCAATATACATGGTGGAAATCCTGGACGCTCAAGAGGATCTTGGAGCGGCATTCGACGCCGCACTGACGGGCTTGTCCAGTTATTACGAAAAGCTCACTGGATCAACGGCTGCCCTCACGGAGCTGGCGAACATGAACTCAGCAGATACCGCACTTTCTGCAAGCCAGATCACAGGTATCACCAAGATTTACCAGGCTGCGTTCAAGTATTCGACCTTGAAGCAGATTGCCCAGCAAACGATGATGCTTATGCGCTTTCGCGGGAACAGCAATTCTGTGTCATCCAACAAGATTTCCGACTCCGCCGCCAACTACTTTCCGTATGGCAAGTTGACTGATTTCACGATGTCGGGTGATGAAACCAACGACACGCACATCTACGCGAAGCTGGTATATTATCAAGCTGACGGCAGCCCACCATCATTCGGCGAATCCACCGACAGCGGAGGGAACAAAATCGCTTTGTCTGCAGCAGCCTGCACCTTTATCGAAAGCATCGTCCCTGCGGGGGAGGATGCGACGCTGACCTCCAAGGAACTCATCTACAACCACAACATTCTCGGGCTCGCGGTGAATTCCGGCATTCATTTCCCAACCTGGGTCGGGTGGCTTGGGGATGCAGATCAAACGTGAGTGAGGTGAAATCAACGCAAAATTGTCCTTGACAACTTCCAACTTGTTGTCTCGTTTAAAGTGAGCGTCAGGAAAAGTTTATGAAGATACAATTCTTGAATGGCTTTATTCGAGTTATTGGAAAGGCGTCTTGAAGCTGCCTTTCATTTTAGGCTCGTCATCGGGTGGCTCCTGATGCTTTCTGCTATCACCAAAAATACCTTCCCATCTGCCTCGTGATCCACGCGCGCTTCTTGGATTTGCTCCCCTATTGTATGTTGATGAGGTGTCATGTGAACTGGTTGATCGTTGTTGCATTGCATCACTTTGGCCGGATGGGTAATCATCATTGCTTGATGCAGCTGCGTTTCGAGCATGGTAGTCGCGCTCATATTGGGCCACCTGAAACGTAATGTGAGACACATAGTTTGCTTTTATACGATAACAACCAGAACGTCCCGTTATAGGGAAGGCCAACTCTTGGGCGACCAACGACGACATCTGTAAATTCAATGTTTTAACTGCAGCATTGTCCAGCGTACTAACACGGGCTCCTTCAAGATCAAGAATCGACTCGTTTTCTTCACCATAGTCATAAGCGTCATGTTCCAAAACCGATAAGAATTGTTTCTGAGTCCTAATATTTGGTGGATCCGTCATACGTTCTTCTGCATGAGCAAATTGCAACAACTCAATGCGATCCAAACCGGCGCGAGACCCCACTTCACCATCTTCCTCAAGTACGCTCTCCATTGTTCTTGCACCAACAACCGCACTACCGAGAACGAACAGGTCGATTGAAAAAGCAATGAACAGTGTGAGCCAGGATAACGAATCGCCCCGTCTTAGCGTCGAAAGTGTAATTTCAAACCGAGAGGAATTTTCTGAATTCTCTTGTTCTACACGATCAGCCAAATCACGCTCTTCCTTTATAGCAACGTAGGGAAGCCCTGAAATACTGATGCAGCGACGTGCTTTGTCAATCATAGGACGAACGGTATTGAATTGAATGAATTCATCATCGACGCGGCATTCCTCAGACAATCGTTTTTCTGCATCCTCATAACGAGCCATCGTCTCGAGCGTCGGAGCTATAGAAGTGATGTCGCAGGAAACATTGCTGATCCCATCACGAGTAACCGGATTTGCATTCATTGTTTCATAGACGATTTGGCAAGAACTGATTGCCGGTTGTAGCGCGGAAACAGATGCTGTAGCCAGGAATTCACTAATGCCGCTCCTGATTGCATTTACCGCTCCAGTCGCCTGGCCTGTTGTGCCGCCGGCGTCTGCACTTTTGAAAATCGTTTCATGATTTAGTCTAGCAGCACTAAGAGCAGCTTTTGCCGCTTCATCTGCTGCTTCAGCGGTTTTCAACTCAGAATCAACGCGCTGTATTGCCGAAAGCGCATCTTCTCCCTGGCTTCGGATTCTCGCCAGATCATCTGTGAGCCTAGAGAGTTGTGCCTTGCGCCCGTCAAGCCTGGCTTTTACTGCCAGTTGCTCCCGCTGGTAATCTCTACATACCGGACCGCAACCCGTCTCTCTTCTGGAGCCATCTTCATTTGTACCACCAGCATTGATCTCTTCATTGATTCTGATCTCCCAGTCTGCAAATTCAGCTTCAAGCGCACTAAGTGTGTTTTGAACCTGACCTATTTCGCGCTCTTTCGTTGCTAACTGTTGCTGGAAGCGGTCACCTTGCGTATCGGCACCTTGCCCACTGGCAAGAGATTGCTGGCGACCTATAAGATCGGCCACAACCTTGCCCGTTGCGTTTGCATCTCGAATTGCCTTCTCAAGCGCAGCTTCTGCTGCTCCGCGCTCGATTTGAATCGCAAGAGAGATTTGATCTTTGGCATTGCCCGCGGCCGTCATTATGACATCCAAATTTCGGTTCCAATCATCCCATGCGTCGGAATCTGTTAACTCAATAAGCTTTTCTTGGTTAGTTTCATCGACTTTATCGCGCAGCTTATCAAACACGCCACCCATGTCTGAACGAGCTACCTTAACATTTGTCAACTCGCGATTTTCTGGTAGGTAAACAGTGTCAAAAAGAGAATCGAGCGAGAAAAAGACCGAAACCCCCATAGAAGCAATTACCATAAAGCTTGCCATAATGAATTTGAATCCATCAGCTTTTGCCATTGCTTGTTTGTAACGGGTACTGTTTTCATCGCCTTCACGGCGCAATCGTTTTGCATGTGAGCGGTTTGCAGAGGCTTCAGCGAAAATCCAAGAAGAAACAAACAGTAGAATCTGAATGCCCAATGAACTCACAAATGCAAAAATCCAATGAACATGAAAATTTTGCATTCCAAGATAAGTGGTAGCAAGTGAGGAGATAGAAAGAAAAATCGCGGCCCAAATCGCCCAGCTGTTCATACTCGTACTTTTAAGGCCATGAGCGATCTTTCCTCTGATCTGCTCGCCATTTGCACCAAACAGCTTGTATAAAGAGTAGCCTGCAAGCAACATTATGGCGATGCCAGTCACTGCTTCAGCTGCAAATCCCCTTAACCCAAGAAATTGCCAACTATATCCAACAAACACGAGCATGCCGAAAAGTAAGCCGCATAAAATTATGAACTTCATGATATCGGAAGAAAATAATTTTTTCATCGTTGGATCCAATTCCCTGAGATTGTTATGGCTCGAAACTGCTTTGAAACCAGTTTGCGGTCATTTCGCATTATTGTTGATCCCAACCTTGCAGATTCAGCCATTTTGCACATAATTGCAAGTGTTAACATACTTTTTGTATAAATCAACTAATATTGCTTCTTTTCGAATAATTTTCTCAAGAAAGTTCCTGCAACTGTTGTGATCGGGATTGATGGAATATCGCGATGTTTCTGACCATGCCAAAATGAGCGTGTTTCTGTAAACGAAGTCCGCATCCGCAAAGCGCACATGGTAAAGGCAATTGCTGGCAGGCCAAAAAACAAGAAATGACTACGACCATGAGACAAGAATGTGGCAGGTTGCCCCATAACAGGAACATTGCCGAACGCATTAGCCCAAGAGATTATCCATTGAAGCGCCAGCATGATCGCAAATGCGGCAATGGTAAATGATGCCATATTGGCCGCGGGACGCTCTTCTGACATCCCTGGATGCCATCGCAGCATCAGGAAACTTGCAAACAGCATCAAAGTAACAAGTGCAATTTGTAGCATTGCAATTATCAACGCGCCATCTCTGCCAAAATACGAAATCAGCCATGTACTTGCAAAATCACTTTGAATTGCAAAAATCTTGGTCGCTATCTCCAATGAGACTTCATTATTTGAGCTGGGATTGCAATTCCTGCCCAATAACGATGCCTTTGTCCAACGAACACCGCGATCAAGCAGCTTCACGCTTTCCTGCCATTGTTTGAGAACTATTTCAAATATCTCATTGTCACTGGTTTGAACATTGACCGGCTCGAGTACATTTCCATCAGCGCCCCAAATATTACAAGCGGACGTAGCAATAGCTTTGCGGGACAAGTCTACCTGTAATGCTGTATCAGCAAACTCGACCAGAGAGATTTCTCCTGGCACTTTAGCGACTGCGTTGAACTCTATCCAGGAAATGCCACGTTTAATCGGCACATCCAAAAACCCCGAATATGTACCAAGATTCCCGATCATGTTAGTCTTTGCGATTTCGGGGTTTCTCAGTTGTTCGCTGCTCCACCAGGTGATGATAGATACCAAAGCGACCGGCAACAATATTAACCAGATATAGGGAAGCGACAGGAATGGTAGGCCAGTACGCCATTGCCGCTTCAACCAAATTCCACCACGTCGATAAATCGGGCTGGGTTGACGGGGTCTTGTTGGAATTGCACCGATACTCCAAAGACTATCTAATTGGTAGACTGCCCGATTGTTTAGTGAAGCAAGAATGTGCATCAAGGAGCATATTGCAAACGTAAAAACCGTCGTGAACACTATGATTAATGCAGGTGACATATCTGATCTGGATACAGGTGCAAGAAGGATAATCGCGATTAGAGATCCAATGATGGCAAATCCACGCCAGAATGGATTGACGATCGCAAGCGTCACCGCCATCCATAACAAGCCAATAATCAATGCAAGATAGAAATTAGCAAACAAGAGCCAACCCATTAGAAAAAGCAAAACTGAACTCAGCAGAATCAATGGAAAGCGGTTTTTGCCTTGAATACCTTCAAGGCTATACCCCATCTTTTGAAAGGAATAGCTAGCAGGTTTATTTTGATCCAATACAAATGTGAGAAGGATTCCCATTGCGATGGCAAACAGGGTTTTGATTGCCTCGGAAGGTTGCAGAATGCCGGCGATACCTGTTTCCGAACCGAACATGATCCACGCCAACCATAGCAATAATATGGCCCCGCCCAGCCCAAACAATGCAATCCAAGGAAGCCTCACCCTGATTTTTGAGGCAAACAACAATGGCAATCTTTTGCTGGAAAACCACTGAAAGCCAGTCTTTATGACACCAGGCGAAAGTTGAGACAAACATATTATTGCCCCGCCCGACGCACCAATTACCAAACTGGTATCATCCGAAAACCGCAGAAAACGTGTTTCTTCCATTTGCAAAGACAAGGAAACCATCGCTACATGGCCAAAAGCAACGATACCGGTCCAGACGATGAAAATGACATCTTCGGACATTGCATCACCATTCTTGGCCAACAATAGAATGACGCCAGACGCAAGCCAGATATAGAATGCATATTGTGGAGGGTGTGGCTGCAGAAGATCATTGCCAAGTACGTAATACAAGCTAGTCGAGCCCATTATTACGCCAATGCCGATGGAAAACAGTATTATGCGAAATAGATTGATCCGCGCAAAAGTTCCCACCAAGTTCAGCAATCGACCTCCAGACGCATTCCTAAGATTTGAAGTAGACGGCTTTCCAAAAGCTGCCATCCATATGGCTTTCGGAATCCAGAGCATGATGCTGAATACAAATTTGAACGGAAATATGAGCCACTTCAAAAACCATAATCCTCTTGATTGGTTTGAAATAACTTGAATGAGCATAGACAAATATTTTAGCGGAATGGCAATCACCACCAGAAAAAACAATGTGCTGAAAATCCCGATCTGCAAGGCTTTGCTGACTGGTTCAGTCGAGTCCTGTGTAAGAAATGAGCCCGGCTCACTTTCTGGTAACGAAGTTACATTGCGCTCTCCAACTTTTGGCCACCAATATGTTGAGGCAGGTTTGGAAATTTCGCATTTTCTTGCAATCTGATTATTTGTTGTTGCAAAAGCCTGATCACCACAAGGCAGCTTATCTGTAGTTATCCGGTGTGCACCCGAAACCGGAACAATCAATACTCCAGTCTGTGGGCGATCTTTAGGAGAGAATTTGACATTATAACGGGTATGGCCCGCAATAAATGATTCTAATGAATATTTTTTACCTAGATGTTCGAACTCACTTGGATGCGAAATCAAATTAAGGGGTAACTTGCTTCCTGCCCTTCTTACAAAAACAGCCTGGGATGCTCTATTGACAACAGCAAACCCGAGGTCCGGAATGTACTGAAACGTCAGTCCAGCAAAGTCTATGCTCTTTGAATCTAGATAAATCGAGTTGGCTCTTTGACAGGAATATTCACCTCCTATGCGAACGATCGTTCGTTCACGGTTCGAGTTAGCAAAAGTCCGAAAGTATCTTATGGCTGATTCAAATTTCCCCTCAGGGCACTGAACGAGCGAACGCTTGGTAAACAAGGACAGCTGATTGCTGCTGTCGATGCTAAGTTTAAAATTCTCACCCTGATAGGTGAATTCTATCGAATTTAGATTGATGCTCCTGAACTTGATTGACAACCGGCTCCGCAAAGCTCCCTGGGAAACGATCTCATCATTGTTTTGAAGTAGTAGTCGATTTGAGTTAAACGCTACTCGCTTGATGTCAGGCTTTGCTATTCCAAAAAGTAATTTCGCATTTTGGAAGATGCTATTTTCATCAGAACTTGATACTCCCGCTCCTTTCGCGGAAATTTCATCATACCGCAATGACAAACGTTTCGTAGCTGAAATGTTTGAAATTCGCCAGAGATCAGTCGAAACTTTGGTGAATCCAATATGCGGCTCGCTGGCCGAAGCAAGTAGGCTTTGGTTTTGGTTTAGTGCGATTGCACCAATTGCTTGGCTTTCGTTATCTTTACCAATTTCCAGATTTACCAATGCCAAGCCCAGTGGCTGGTTCTCCGCAGACGTCTTGAGCCCATTCCACCAAAATGCACTAATGCTGATAAACACCATCAATAAACAAAACTGCAGTGCGAACTTTGCTAAACGACCCAACCAGATGAAGATCAGAAATGCGATTACGATCGCTGTGAGAGCAAGAAGCAAGTAGGTTAGTACGGTTACCACCATGATCTCATTCCGACTACGTGTCTTCGCCAGAAACTGTGGTATTTGCTATATCCAGAAACAACTCTCTGATGACCGGCCCACACACCCTGCCACCGCCGGCATTTTTAATCTTTGCGTGAGAGATCATGCATGCAAATGCTATTCTGCGGTTTTCATAGCCAGGAACAATGCCACCATTTACCCAGCCGATAAACCAGGCAGTATTACCTTCAAGTTGCGGGTTTCCAATTTGTGCGGTGCCAGTCTTCCCATAAATATTTTTTCTTAGTTGATCCCTTAGGCTCCCATCATTCGGGGATTGAAATGCTGTTCGTGCAGTTCCGCGCAAAACCACTTGCTTCATTGCAATGCGTAGTTCCTCAAGCAGCGTTTGGCCAAGTCTGACATCGATTGCAGCCCCACCTCGAACCGTTTTATCTGAAAAAACCACTGGCTTTGAGAGAGCTAAAGCTGTTGGGTCTCCTCCTAGCCAAGGTCTTACCACCATGCCGTTGGAAATGCTGGCTGCAATTGACGCCATAGCCAAAGGAGTTGCTTGAGCAGATTGTCCAATTCCGTTTAGAGCAAGTCTGTACAATCGAGGGTGCTCAGATAATTTGCTGTCCAGTTGAATTGGCGTTGCATACAGTCTGGAAAATCGAACGCTATCATATCCAGGCAATAAATTGGTCCCTTGCTGAGGCCAAATGTGATCAATCATCTCGTAGAAGAAATGCCTTTCTTCATCAATTTTTCCTATATCACTGACCAACTCTATTCTTTGATTACCGCTTCCAGAGCTAACGTTATCAATATCCAGAAGAAGGGACAGCCTTGCAAAATACAGATTATCAGATTTGGTCAGCATATCTCTCATTGCTAACCGCGAACCGTCAGTACATCTCGTACTTGCAATATGGTCACACAATCTTGCGCCGCGATTCCTTATTGTCATCGTTTCAACAATCCGACCGTTGGAATACCTCGGCACTTCAAGGCGGCTTGCGTTAAACCCAAATCCAAATTCACCGCCAATCAGGCTGCGAAGTTCGTTTCTGCTTAACCCGTCGCGGCCTCCACTCCCTCCAAGATATGCAGCAATTTTTTTGTCGCCATTTGCCGCACGATTAATTGCCGCCAATGTGGTTACGACTTTGAAGGTAGAACCAGGGGCATAAAATTTATTGTTTTGCGACCACCCTCGCGCTGCAAGTAGATCTTCAGTAGGACGGAAACTTGCTTGGGCTTTCAAATCCCACTGCGATATATTTTGTCGTGCCGAAGGCCAACTGGAAACGGCAAGAATTCGGCCTGTTAACGGGTCAATTTTGTTCGGAGAGTTTAGAGGTCCAGCATCTAGCAGTAGCAAACTCGCTTTTCGACGACTGCCCTTATTAGACAATAATCTTGAAGTAACGTCTCTATAGCGCGCCTTTCCACGAATGACATCTTGCAAGGTGTTATGAGCAATGCGCTGCATGTCAGCATCAATTGTAAGAGCGACGTCACTTCTGGTACCGGGTATAGTATTGGACTTTATAATGCCCATCAAACCAGCAGGATCTTTGTCATCAAACCCCATAATTGAGACCATCCCAAGGTCTAGCGCATTAGCACTGATCCTGTTGCCGGGATCCACTTCCTGCTTTTCAGAGTCATCACCAAACTCGGTCAACGGCACCGAAGGATTACGATCGGTTGCCGTGGTTATATTGATTTCACGTTTTAATTCAGCTTCGGCAAGTTTTGGGATACCAGAGCTAATACCGGATGGTTTCCATGCGAGCATGCATTTATCGATTTTCGTGTTTTCGGAATCAACATTGGGAATAATCAGATCACTTTCCCCATTTAGCCCAACGATTGCTGCGAGGCTGGATACTTCTCTACATTTTGCCTGAATGTTACCTGAGATGTTTACCGTCCTATTCGGGTTTGCGAGCAACAGTTCACCGTCTCGCGGGGTAACAAAAAAGGCCTTTTTTAATTGACGAACTCGTGCATGGACGGCGATTGAAGGTTTCAATACCAACTCCACTTCGCCATTCCAGTTTTGTGGAAAATCGAAAGTAATACGACCAGAGCGCGGTAAGTCATTTCCCCTCTGCTCTTTCAATTCTTCAATACACTTTTTACTACTACGGAAACGAGCACAAATAATTCGGCGATCCTTAGGTGGAAAGAGTTTTCCGGCAGATCCAAATTGTGTTGCTTTTACTGAAATCAGTTCACCGACATAGTCTATTGTGATTGCTCTGCCACCTCGCTTCTTAATCCGAAATTCAGACTTTAAGACAACAGTGTTTTCCGGGTTTGGAAACCTCCGCCAATCTCCAAAACCCTCCACGATATCTCGTGCAAGAAAACCATAGACCTCAGGAGCTGGTTCTTGTTGCTGGTTTACCTTTGCCAGCGCATGTACTTTGAATCTGGGATCGTTTATTGAGCCCAAGAGGTTGCCTGTCCACTTGTTCGGATAGCAAAATTTAGGAACGTAATGTATTGGCTGGACAAGAGAATTTTCGCAATTTCTGGCATTTCTGCGATTATCACGTACCGCCACTAATGATGCCCTTGCGTTCCATTCCTTTATTTGCCCACGAACAATTGCCCCAATATCAATTGAGCAAAACCGCGACTTCAATGGGTTATCTCTATCGTCGTCAAATCCTGCTTTGAACGCTTCGCAATTAATACCAATGTCGAGGCGACCGGTTTCACGATTGAAGGTAATATGACTGCCGTTCACAAGCTCTACGAACAATTCACCTGCCAGGCGCCCTCCCCTCACCACTTTATGTTGATTAGCTATGCTGTCTGCATTACTTAACTTATCTCCGAAAAAGGTGGCCAAAGCATTCACGGTGAATGAGGCAGCAATAACACAACAGATTATGAGCGAGTAGACTGGTAGTCGCAGCCAAATTGTTCTGTATGTGGCAAGTAAGAATAGACTGAAAACGTTAAAGTTCATCAATTGGCTCCTGTTTTTCAGAAGTCAAAAGTACGTTCTCAACATAAAGTGGGCCCACCATTCCGCGCTCGCCAGGCCTGATACGATAAATAAAAGGATCGCGAACATTGCCACCGGACAATTTCACTTCAAACACATTGTCAGTGCGAAGTATCTCGGAATCAAAGCCTAAGGATGACCAATAGAGCGCAGCTCCACACAACACCGAATTGACTTCAAGTTGTGCCATCTTGTTAAGCCAATCAATACCGAGTTTATTGTTGGCATCTTCTGAATCTGCATCAGAAATCGGTGCGCATTTCAACTCATAAGAACCATCGTCACAATCTAAATAGCCAATATCTCTATCATCGGTATGATGAACAAGAATCCAGCTACGCGAACGATAAAACCGCCTCAGCTGTTCGCGTAGGTTCTTTGCAGCCTTTGCTACCTTTGTACCTGTACCAGGCAAAAATCCAACTTTTCCAGGAAACGACTCCAATTTCAAAGCACAGTCACCACCAAGCTCAATCTTCTGAATGCCTGGCTTTAAGAATTCACCCGGGGTCCAACGCCTTTTAACATTCGGCTGATGATCGTAAGCAGCCAAGCGCTTCATAGATTGTCGTACGACACTAACCTGAGTTTCACTGAAATCGGAATGCCTGAGAGTCCGACTTGAGTCAAAATGGACAAACCAACGACTGATTCCTCCGAGCCAATGCCACATATTTATCTCTGGCATCAAGAATCCCCTGACAGCCAAGACCGAATGACCTTGTTTTTTTGGTAACTGCTTGGTGAAAGTTCCTGCACCGCTACGCAACTTATAACGGCACCACAAATTTCTATAATAACCCCCGGCTCGGAGCTTTATCTCAACCCAATGCCCCTGCATCAACATTTCCATGCTAGAAGATTCAGCCAGGGACGCGTTGGTCGTTATTTCTTCCCCTTCTGTTGGCCAAAGGCTAATTTCCGGATTGACATAGGCAGTGTCTCGACCAAGAAACAGGAACACAGAACGAAAAGCCTTTCTTGCTTCTTCATTCAGATCAGTAGGGAGTTCAATTGTCACTGGCGCTACATTTGCAGAAAATCCGATAGCGATCCCTTTTTGCCCTGTATGCCAACCGCCTGCCAAGTAGGAATCTGTCTGAAGACTGGGTTGACTTATAAATTTAGGGTCGATTTCACCATCTTCATTCGGTGCCGACCATGAAAAATGTAGCTCAGCAGAATGTTCAGCCGCGCCATCAATGGGGGCAAAGACACCATGTCCGAAAAAGGCATATCTACTGCCAACAGCACTGTCCCGATATGACGCGCAAGAAAAACCCGCACTCGTATCAGCGAACAGAATTTCCAGCTCTTCACTTAAAGATGTCGCAAGAGTTTGCTGCGTACTCTGATTATCCTTAATGATGATGTCAGCAAAAGGAAATTCACCAGCTGATTGAACAACACCATAATTGATGCGTTTTTTACGGGCAGCATCTAGTTCAGCAATCAATACATCCCAATTGATCTGGTCGGCATCATTGTCCAATACAACCCGATTACACAACATACTACCTTGATCAATGTTTCTTCTAATATCTTCGGCCATGAACCGGCTTCGTTCCATTTGTGATTATTCTTTTTGTATAAAAACCACAAAAAGAATAAGAAGTCAACAAACAAAGGTGCCCTCAAGTCGAAGAAAGCCGTTAACCAGGAGCTCGTTGTCGGCGGCGCAATATGCCTGAACACGGCCAACACCATGCAGAGCTTGATCGGGAAGTCGATATTCAAATCTGATTTCAGAGGCACCATTAGCTGGCGTAGGAACAATTACACTTGGCTGATTGTAATGCGATGCCGATCCTTTTGGCCAATAACCTTTCTTGTCACCTATCCAAAGCACGTTAACAGGCCGAAGCACTTTGGTATTCAAGCAGTGACGGAAATTCCTACGCACTGGATCCAATTCCCCAAATCCATCTCTTAAGGATTTCCAATTTTCCAAAACATCCAGCCAAGCACCGTAAGGAACCACATGTGCAAGATGTAGTTGACATCCATCAGGAATATAAATTTTCTGCCGCGAAAAGTTAGCGTACAATGGAATGATGAATTCGACATGATCTAAGAACTCCGTACCGCTCTCATTTAGCGCACCAACAACGAAACAATAATGTTCATATATACTGCCTGCATCCGGCAAACTCTCTTTGCGATGAGCCATGGAAATTGATTTAGTAAATCGCACCGCCCCTTCGGCCAACATTGATTTTGCTGACACCTGTTTCATTGCACTCAAGGAACAAGAAGCCACATTGATCTCTTCCCCGGTATGATCAACTATTTGAACATTACATCCCGCAAATACCTGATCCCTGACCTCAATTAACGCTAACCGGAATGGATGAAAATTACCGCAGCGCCCCATTAGTACCAGCACAGGGGGGACAGAAGTTTCCGCGTCGGCACTCCTATCACGATCATTGAGCCATGAAAGGATTGGATAAAATACAAATTTTTTAATGGATCTAAAATATTCAGCAATAAACCTGCTTTGATTTTCCAGCAGCATGCCCAAATTCACATAGCAAAATTTTTTGGCCCCCTCACCCTTTACAAAGATCGGCCGGTCTTTTGGGAGTTTGCTGAACACAGCCTCACTAACTTCATAGCTCTCATGACCCAATGGAATTGCAATTATATTCTGAGTAGCAGTCATACACCTTTTTGAATGTTCAATTTTTTTACGCAGATTAAGCTCACCCCAAACATCCGAAAGATCTCCGCTAACTTCAGATTCTGCTAATATTTCTTGCTCAATTGCCTCGTCCAGCAACCGACCACCAAGCGGAATTGAGCAGCTTAAACCTTGAGACAAAAACGAAAGCTCATCACCAGAGTTGAGGACGTTCATCGCGCTGATATCTATGGTACCTGCACCAATATCCAACACACAAACCACATTCGGATTGCTGCCGACTTTGCTCTTGATCTCCTCACGAATTGCATATATCGCAGCCAACCCTTCCGGGACAAGGTGGACAAAGGTTGCCCCGTAAAACCCATATTCCTCTCTTAATATCTCCACGCTTTCAGTCAAAGCTAACCTATATCTTCTCCGGGCAGATGAAGAGAAGGACGCAGGATAGGTTGCCGTGACAACAAGCCGGTCATTGGAATGTCTGGCCATTTTATGAAAGATATCCTGACCTGAGGAGCGCTCGTCAGTCCCAGCTGAATAAGAGACCTGTGGCAATAATCCCAACAGTACGGTTTTGAAAACAGACTCGAGAATATCTTGTGTCTTAACTTCCGGCAGCGTGATCGAGTAAGGTAAAGGACCTGTCGAACAGTTATGGAATGCTTCAACCACATCACCATCTGAATTTGGGGAGGTATAGTATTCGCCAGCATATTTCAATTCTTCCCCTGCCCCTATCGGCATTTTTACATCGGGCATAAGATGAAACCTGTTATCGGCCTCATAGTCTGCATCAAGCGCTGTGTGAAGGTCGTAATTTTCTTTCCATATCGATGTTCTGCCAAGCATGATGCTTAGACGATCATCCTGCTTGGCAGGATCTAATTCCCTATAAGCGCTACTACGTCTTCCACCCGGGTTTATCAGATCGATCACAGGGGCTTTGGCTCCGCCTCCGTCCTTGTCGGGTTTCGATAGTGCAAACCGAGCCCCCAGAAAGAACGCTTCACCCACTTCATCCGTACGTGGCTTAATTTTAACACCATCGCTGTGATCATCCAATAATTCCCCGAACCTCAGCATCTCTACGTTATCGTCTTCGGAAGACCCAATAGCACCAGCGATCGCCTGGGTTCCTAAATCGAAACCAACTAAATGCTCTTGAGAGGAATATGTAAACGTGAGGAACTTGAGTACAGTTTCACCTTCCCGTTTAACCTGCACACCAATACAATCTTCGGTGATATCATAGTTCTTGGGAATGACTTGAAGTCCTGATACGGAGTCAGACCTAATTAATTCCAGGACTTCAACCACCTGGTTATCCTCTTCCAGGATCTCCAAATTCAAACCTTTAAGCGCTTCATCCTCCATATTTTCGAAGTCAATCTGAAATTGCTGCCCATTGGCACCATTTTCTAACGGCAAAATGAAAGTGTCAGTTGTACGTGTTCCATTGTAAGGGCATGACAATGCTCTTTCTGCACTTTCATTTGTAAGGATTAGACGTTGAGTTTCTGAATTCTTGAAACGTAGAATAAAGTCAACAAAGCCAGATTCTTCACTTTTTGGGTTCGAGTAAACTAACCTAAGGCGATTTGCGGATTGATCAAATTGCGAATACTTTTCTGCAAAGTTTTGAAGATTATATCCGAGAACAGATAAATCTAAACAAACAACACAATCACTTTCGGGCGGCAAAATATACTTTAGTATGTTTTTGCTTGAGATTGAATTTTTGAGACTGGCGATCTGGCGCGGGAACCAGTAGCCGTCATAAAACGCTAGCTCATGAACCGTAACAACCTCCTTCCACGCCACGCCATTGACCGTTTCACCTTGCTCATTCCAGAAAGCTCCAAACTCCAAATCAAACTCTGTTTGAGATGCGGGCAATTCTTCGTCATCATAGTTTGAATTGATGCGAAAGAAAGCAAGCGGCTCCAACCTTAGTCGGTTTGGCGCATCAAGATCGACCAAGTATTCGGTTGAGCTTGACGCGGTAACACGATTTATGCAACCAGAAGCTCCTTTTGCGGGATCCAAACCAGCTGGCAACGCAGAATCATCCAGGAAAGGATTGAACCGTGCACGGTCAACGTTCAATACTGAATCAGCACCGGAATTATTCTGACTTTCAAGATCTTCAAATAGGGAAGGCGACACATCTCTAGTATCGTAATCAGGTCTTTGCAGATTGAGCTGAAACTCGCAGGATATCGTAGCTGCCGAACCAGATGTCGTCATTGTCGTTTTTATTGACAACGACACAATTAAGGTCACGGTGACAGAATTAGAGTCACCAAATAGCAAATCCGCATTATGCGCTCGCGCAATTGATTGTTCTAGATTGCTGATGTTAGCAGTAAGGCGCCATTTTTTATTTACTTGGAACTCTTCATTGTCGGTGAGTGCTGCTTGCCTACTAAATGCTTGAGCATTCAATCCCTCGTTTGCAAATCTGCCACCTGGTGTAAGGGAGTAAAATTCAAGATGACGATGGATATCGCCCAACATTCCAATCGAGTCGCGGAGAACAGCCCCCACTGCGTCATCATTTCTAACCCTATATTGAATATCCACACCCACAATCTTGATGTCAGATTCAAGGTTACCGCCAATTACAAACTCGTAGGTTTCGAAGTTTTCCATAGATTCACACGTTCCGGCCTGGAAATCGGCCCCCCCCAAGAATGTGCGCTGAAATAGCGTACAATTTCCACAAATTGCACGTTATACCTGATCAAATTCAGCTTAGTTGGGTTAAGCTTTTTCAAAAACCAATAAAATTACTTACCCAGAATGATTTGATCAAATCCTGCAATCTCAAAGAAACGACTATTACTGTCTATTCAATACTTTGCAAGACGTTATGTTCCATTTTTCTTGCTTGTATAGTGCCATCTAATTCGAACCCAATTCAAGGCTGATGAGGGCAAACATCAATCCCCTCTCTCTGTCGAATACCCGTAACAAGCAAGATGATGTAATTTTGTTGCGACAATACGCTTTTTCATCAGAAATCCTCAGCTAACGCACGTAAATTACATCGCCATCCAGGTTCCTGCACATCTCATCCAATGCCATTTTCCAAACATGGTTTTCCGATGAGAACAGGACTGCAGCACCAATACACTTCCTGCAACTCACAAAATTTTGTTTCAAATAGTATTTTTTTCTCACAAAAATCTAGATTTATACAATTCGCATGATATATTTGTTTCAATTTGGGTTGAACACGCGGAGGCAAAAATGAAAGAAATCACACGATCAGCGATCAAAGCAACAGTGATCAGCTTGTTGTCCTTGGTTAGCCAGGCTCCGGTTGCTGCAGATACACCTGAGTTTGGCCAACACCCCATCAAATATGGCACGAAAGGAGATGCTGTTTTGAAATTGCGCTGTCTCTTAAAAGCGCATGGATTTATTGCATCGAAGAATCCTTCGTCTGACTACTATGATGGATCATTGGTGTGGGCTGTAAAGCAATTTCAGAAATCGGTAAGACTAAAGCAACCTGGCAATGCGGGCCCGGCTACTCTTGCCGAACTAAAACGTAATACTGCTGCCTGGAATAAATGTGTCACGAAAAGTAGCGCCCGGTCAGAGCCCCAGTCAAATGAGGCGAAACCCGCCAAGAAAGCAAGACTTGGTCAATCAGAAGTTGATTGCAGGCCGGCTGATACGGCGATGCACGGTGATTTTGAATACAGCTTCAGTCGTGTAATTAAAATCCAGATTTTGCTTGATCGTCAGCATTTTTCGACCGGAGAGCTTGATGGCATTTGCGGATCCAATACGCGCAAAGCGATTTTCGACTGGCGAAGATTCGGCAACAAAATATCCTTCGATCCAATGGACGAAGCTTCAATAGACCGAGCTTTAGCGCGAAACGGAGGAACCGCATTCAAGGAACACCGCATCACTGCTGATGATGTCGCCGGCCCTTTTCTCGCTTCCATCCCATCTGACTGGACGGAAAAATCAAAGTTAGAAACAATGGGCTATACATCTAAACTTGAAAAGCTTGGGGAGCGCTTTCAAACAAGTACGCGCGCTCTTGAGCAACTTAATCCAGATGCAAGGTTCGTTGCCGGGGAAGTCATAACTATTCCACGTCTTGGCCAACCACTTCAGAAGACCGAGGATAATTACAGTCTTGAACTTCAAATCAAGCGTGAAGTCGTGCTGCTCCATGTTGAAGGTGCGATTGTTGCGAGGTTTCCGGTGACCATCAATCCTGCCAAAACACCAACCAGGCCTATGGTAACTGGCGTTAGAGCGCATCGACCAAATTATACGCATACAACTTTCGTTAACGGTACAAAGAAGGTCTTTGTCTATCCGGAAGGACCCAACAATCCTGTAGGGACAGACTGGATTACGCTGAACGGCCTGGCAGAATCTGATCGCCACCTCAGGGGGTTTGGCTTGCATGGCTCATCTGATCCTTCACGTATTTCCAAGCAAAGTTCTGCGGGATGCATACGATTGACCAATTGGGACATTGAAGAACTGGCACCGCTACTAAAGCAAGGAGTCGTACTTGTTCCGACAACATAGTATGCACACTTGATTAAGTGGCATCTAATGGGGGCAAGTTTTGCCCCCCCCTTTTCAATGGGATTTTTCTGGTGCTCAGGTCAATTGGTGAAAGTTGCGTCTATTGACGACTCCATCTTTCTATAAACTCATCAGCCTTATCTAATGCATCTGCAAATGCATCCAGATTCTCCATCATATCACTGCTTCTTTTGTTCCTCATTTTATATATGAAGTTGCCGTGGTTCTCATGAAAATGATCATAGTCTTTTCTCATTTCCCTGCGTTCATCAGAATTCAGCAAATTATTTGGCACACCGAAGCCAGGGCTCTTTTCGAGATTGTCGGAATATAACCTTTCGACTTGTTCATATTTCTCCGTTGCAGTCTTTGCGCAGCTGGATGTCATTTCCGCTACTGTTTGCGCAGTTGGCTGATCATTTGAATTCGAACCAGGCGCTAAAGCATCATTGTATAGTTGTCGCAATCTGTCAGGTGAATCTTCTCGCGTTGACCAAGTAGAAAGGGCCTCAAGCGCAACCCTGCTATCTCGATCCCGGAAAATTTCCGCAGACGTTTGCTTGGCTTCAGTATCGTTATCCTGCTGTTGGTTATTTCCTAAATTATCCTGACCACTGGAAATCTGAACTGCCTCAAATTCGGAGTCTTCACGACTTGAGACAAGGAAGAAAACTTTTGATGCCGTTGTTATCCAGCCATTTCTCAGGCTTTTACTGTTGATTGCCGCATTTGTCTCCTCCCAGGCTAGAAACCTAACATCAGTTTCCTCTGGCTGCTGTACAAGTGTTTGAAGAGCATTTTGTAATTCCCCTTCAGTGAATCGACTACTGAGGTAGTTTTCCGCTTCAATAGCGGATGCAGAGGCAGGATTTCCTTGCACCTTCAATGCTGCTTCCAAATCCATCAATAACAAGCTTTTTTGATGACCTTCAGGAGCCAGTTTGTTCAATGCATCCAACAGCGATTTATCTTCTCGCCATTCTAATCTCAACAGTTGCAACGCGAAAGCGTTCCGCTTCAACTCTCTTGATAGTTTTAGAGGATCAGTTCCAAGTTGTGTGTGCTGCAAATCAAACGCATTTCCAGGTTGAAGAGCCGCACTATTCTCAGCTAACCATTCCAGCAGATGAGATTTCTCACTTGATATCAAGTGCATGCCATATGCTGCCTGGTCGACGGTTGCGGTAATTTCCCAGTCGCGAATGGCAGTCTCTGACAATTCAACCTGACTCGCTGCGATTGCATGCATTGCCCCAGAGAAATCAGTTGCATCAAACTCATTGAAAACGCGAATTCCCGGGCTATCATTTGCACCTGTTATTAAGCTATCGGCTTGCGCAAGATCTGGTCTTGCGCATATGAATTGCAAGAGCGGACTACAAAGGCGCCTGTAAATTCCCGGCATTCCGGTGTCCACTGTCTTTTCAAATTTCTCAATCAGCGCTACGATCTTTTTCCTGTCTACAATTGATGTGTTAAGCAGCTGGTTGACCAGTCCAGCAAAAAGCAATTGGGTCAAAGCCATTGATAAATTTGAAATCGCACAGCCAGCTGTAAGGTCCAGCGTTATTTGTGGATATAGATCTAATGTTGACGGTTCGTATGGCTTTTTTGCCAATACGTCGTTTTCTTTATCCACCTCATTGAACCGCCGATGCAACACTCTTAACAACTCTTTTACCGTGCCTGCTCTATTGGCCTGAGGTAGATGTGGTTTGCTCAAACCACTCGCAAACGCGACTTGGCCATCCCCGTCAGATTTACTTTTAAAATCATCGGCAAACTCCAAGCCTGCATTAACGGGTATGAGTTGATAGTTTCGGCCAATTTCGAAAACATGCAAGCCCTCAATACCCCAGTTTTCATCGTGAAGACTACTAACTGTAACTTCCTTGCCATTTTCACCAACTGACAAGACGTTCAGGCTTTGCTTTCCATAAGCCGATCTGTAAACAATGAAATCGCCGATGCCCGGTGTTAAGACCGTTGACTCACCCTTGGGCAATACAAGGGGGGTCAAGAATGGCAATACCTTATCAAGATCGCCTATTGCGCCGCTTGATCGGAATTTTCTTGGTAAAGTTCCAATATCGATTGCCGCTCTTGGCACTCTATATAAAGTGTCTACGGCAAATGGTATCTGCCAACTCCCATAGCCTGGTTCAGCTCTTTCCAGAGTGTAAGGGTTTTCGATTGCGTATGCGCTTATCTTCAACTGAGAAGGCGAACCCGGTTGCGTATTGCTTGAAAGCAATACAGGGTCACCAAGCCGGTTCGAGGTAATTGCCTTTCCGTATGAACCATTCTCAAAAGGTACTCTAAACTCTGCAATAGTTTGATTTCGAGGAGTACGGTCGAGTGTCAGGTCTGGGAAGTCAAAACCTTTATCCAGCCAATGAGCCTTGTCGACCATTCGACATGAACCAAACAATTCAGGTGAACTATTTTTGCTGTGGTTGAACGAAAGCTGGCACTCTTCGATAGTCCCTTCGGGTGATATTGAAAGAATACGAACCCTGAAATTTTCCCAGCTCGGATCAATAGACATCGCCAACCAGAACGTTGCATCATCCTTTTTTTCGCCCTGACAGGCGGGATAGTATGCCAGGACTCGCGGCACAGCCGCAGGTTCACTCGCCTCCCCAAATACTGCGATTGCGTTGCTTCTTAATAGTACTCGATCCAGCACGAGGAATAACAGTGCATCTTCCCGGTCAACATGTTTCCAATCGCCGAGATTCGGTGTGATCCAAACAGGCAGGCACCGTGTATTTGCCTGTCCTGGCCATTCAAATTTTATCATCCACACACCAACTTTGTTCGCGCAATATTGCAACGAATTGCCTGCGAATTCTTACTTTAACGGATCCAGACATCCAAAACTCTGCATCTTTAGCACTGGGTAAAATTGGGATTGATCTCTTATCGTTAAAAATATGGTTAACAATTGATTTGACACAACGGTTGTAACATGATTAATGCAAATCGAATATATTACAAATGATTTTATTCATTTGGCACCAGAAATGGTAACGTAATGACCACAGAGCCAAAAAACTGTCTATATTTAGTAGGAGCTACACTGCCTCAGACAGTATTTGATCTACTGAATACAGCTCCATTGGCCTTGTCGACTCTAGATACAAGGCATGGATTGTCCGGCTTCAAACATGTTCACACTAAATTTGAAACAAAACATCCTCCAAAGCTTGGCGGCAAGGCCGATATTTTTTGGGGCTCGGTATCTCAATCCCCCACTCACGCCAGCTTCCTACCTCCTGAAGACTGGGATTTAACCGAACATTCATTACGCGGCCAATTATTCCTGCAGTCCGCACAGTTGGACGAAGAGTTATTCAATGTAACATTTCTGCCGATCGATGAGGTTACACTTTCTGCAACTGATAACGATGGAAACTTAGTGTCACAGTTGATTGATTTTATTCACAATCAAGAAGATGCTTTTCTAGAGAATGGGGAGCAGTTCGACTACATTTTCTTGGTTTGCAACATTTATTGTGAAGAGTTTTTCTCTCGTTCTCACCACCATAATGATCAATTTATTGCAAGTTTAATATCCGTAGCTCCAGATCTTCAGATTGAATTTGAGAATGCGAAAGTCGCCGCAACACTTGGTTTTTCGGGACTTGAAAGCCAAATTACCGCTGACATTGACCTTGAACAACGAAGGAATGGGGATGTTATTCAAGCAAGCATTTACCTTCGAAATAACGCTACTTTGACGAACCTTATAACGTCACACCTACAAGAGTTGCCTGCACTTTGCTCTGTATTGTCAGGCTATCTGAATGCACCCGACGATTTGATAGATGAGTTTCCGATATCAATTACTCCGATTTTATCGTGTGGCCTGGATGAAATGGGTAATTTGAACTTCATGATTTCTTCGAACAGTTTTGTAAATCCATTACCGTTGCAAGCAAATTCGATTAGTATGGATACAGCAATTTGCCCCGTTGGCGTTAGGGAATTGATCATTGGGATGCTCCTTGGTTCACGCGATCCCTCGCAATTTTTCATTGGCGATTTAGACCTGGACTCGTTATTGAGCGGCCCCATGCTGGCAGAACAAAATAGCTCTGCGTAATTGTGAAAAGGACGAAAACTAGACTGCAGATATTGAAAATACTTCTAAAACACAGACCACACAGTCTGCACCCAGAAGCAAATTGGCATACTGCAGTAAGCGTTTGTTAACGATATCATGCAATTTGAATTGATGTTTTCCGCAAATGGAATAATTTTCACGAATACACTTCGAAAGGCAAGAAATTGACATCACCGCCTAAAGATCAATCGGCCAGTGAAACCAACAAGGATCAGACCGAAGAAACTCGAACGTCAGAGCAATCCACTAGGAAATTGCGCTCCAAACAGGAAATTATGAACGAGCAGGGAGCACGGTTAAAGCTCGCGCGAGAGCGCAAGTTCCGTAGTGCGAGTGATGCAGCGCGCGAATTGAGGGTGCCTGTTCCGACTTATTCTGCCCACGAGTCTGGCTTGAGGGGCATAAAATCCGTAATGGCGGATTATTACGCGCGTATGCTTGATGTTACAACATCCTGGCTCATGTCAGGCACAGGCTCCATTGAAGACTCGAACAATAGCGATGGCTTAATTCAAAAATCGGAGATGCTTTCTAATGAATTGTATGCAAGTTTATACAATTTAGAGAATGACCTTAATGTTACATTTAATCAAGAATTACAAAAATATGTGAAATTTAAACATAGTAACGAGAGTATTGAATTGGTGAAATTTCGAAATGAAGCCAAATTTCTTCCGTTGCTGGAATTTACAGATAGTATAGCTGACCTCGAATTTGAACCATCAATAGTAGCATTTGACGACGCCAATAATCCCATGAATATGAATGGACAGTTTTACGTATCCAACATAATTCCCAGAGAATGCAAGCATGCAGGTAAATCCAGACAGCTTTTTGCTTATAGGGATGACTGGACGGCTGGCCTGTTCGAAAGTCAGCAGGGCGTGGATTACGGCATATTTGAAAAAGGTCACAAGTCAATGCAACTTGGTGTATTGAATGTGGTATTAGTGCTTACACCCTTTGGTGATATTCTTACCCTGACTGCAAAAATTGATTATAGCAGGAATACTGAATACTACTCACCAGATAACGTGTTGATGTCTGAAAACGATTGCACAGACTTTCAGATTATTGCTTCCGCCGCTTATTATACACCTAAACTATCTAACCTCATCCAACCTTCCGCCCCCCCTGTAATGCCCGTATCATTACAGCGACGCAATTGATTCAGTTTTTTAAACTGTTTCGGAGTTGTTGATGGCAAGCGCGACTTGACCGGAAAAGTACAAAGAAGATTCCATCATAATGTACGTGCCAAACTAAGCGCACTTAGGGTGCAGATAAAACGCCCTTAACTCAAAGCGAACCATATCAACATGCACTCTATGCACCTGCACTCCCGCAACCTGAAAAAATCAACTGTGTAGTTCAGCACATTAATTGTTAGATGAATTACTGCGTTTAAGAGCATCTTTCGCTTAGTTATTTCAAATTGTTAACTTTTTTTTTACAATACCGCCTTAACCGTTTTTTAACCCATTTTCATCCATGCGCGCTAAAAATGACGGCAGGAATATGACGACCCAAATTATCCAACTGGCGGAAGTTGCAGCCATCAAGCACTTCGAGGAAAATGGTTTCGCAAATTTTCATTTCAATCAGTTTGGTCTGTTAACTGATCCAGCAACTTCCCAGCCAGACAGAAGCCGCGGTTGGCGCTATACCGTGATGAGCCACGGTCATCCAAAGGGTTGTTTTCCGGTACTCTCCCCCTGTCGCATTTCAGAAAACATTAATGCCATCCCGTTCCATATCGATAATCAGAATATTCCTGCCGGAGCTCTGATCGGTACGCCTGTATACACATCAACTGACGATGGGATCGCCGGTGCATGGATGGCAATAACACGCATTACACACAGCACTACAATCGAGAATGGAGCTTCACCTGGTGAAAACGTGACCTCTTCCGCCATTTTGTTAGAGTGGGAACAATTTGCTGAGTTCTGTGGAGATCTTGGGTCACTGCGTCCCGAAGTTGATTTAAGGCAAGTTAACAACCGCACAAGCGATAAAGCCCATATGAACGCTCGTCCGTTTATTCTGAAAACTCAAAATACCGCATCTCGTTCATTACTCTCAGATGCAATATTGGGTGCGATTATTGAAGGCACGACGCTTCACCTTGATCGTCGCCATGCGCAAAGTGAAGATACTTTTCTGGAGGCGTTGAGCTATGCACTGATGGAAGTTTCAGCTTCATGCAGAGCTCATGTCAGCTTTTCAAGTGGCTGGTCATGGCCGGATGATGATGTACAAATTGCTTGGTCACCTGATCTTGGCAGAATGAAAACTCCGGTTGATACCATATCGGCACTTGCAGAAATTGGCGCAGCGCTGGCCCGTCATAAAGAGTTGCGAGAAACCAATATTTCTCTGGAAGTAATAAATGGCTATCAATCCTATGTGAATTGGATTTTTCCAACCTGGCGCAATAACGGTGGACACCAAAAGATCCGGCAAGTGGTAGCAGATCATTTGAAGGGTCAGTTTCAGGGTCCCGATAGACCATTGCATGTAGTAAGCTATGATCAAAATAAACGAGACAAACTTTCTGCTTCAAGATCGCGGTTTCTTTCACATGAAATTCATGATTTTCCTGATACATCGTTCAGTTCGGCCAATTGGCCACAACACGAAACAAGTAGCGAATGGAATTCGCTATTTCTGGAGTGGTTAAGTCAATTTGTTTGTCTGAATGCCAAGCAGATCCAGCATCTTGTCCACAATGATGCATCCAGGCTGGCAATTTCTGAAGCCCTGGAGGCAGATTCTCATGAAATTCATTATTTAGTGCAAAGGAGCCTTAACCTATTAATCCAAGTTATTGGCCCGGAAGCACCCGATGTTCAGTGGACCTGTGGCGCTTTTTACCCAGATGGATGGCTACCTTCCAATGCGCACAGCTATGATAGTGCCTGCAGTGCATCGTTTGATGGCCTGCTAAAATATCTGGTTGAACGTCCAAATTGCATGTCAGAAAGTACAATTAGAGAAATAACACAGTTCTTATGCAAACAAGGCAATTCTCAAGATGCCACTCGAGTATTGACGCAAATGACACGCAACTTAAATCAGGACACCCCTGCAGACACAATTCCGGCCGTACTTAATGCGACCGCTGCCATTGTATCCGCCCTCAAAACACATCATTACCAAGATGAGCGAGTAGAACAGCCCACGGTCATTAGACTGCATAGTCGAAGATCTTGAGCTAATTCTAATCAAGCCACAATCTTGCTAACTACTGAACCAGATGAAAAACTGATTTCTAAGATCAAATGCATTTCCCTCACCAGCAGCCTTAAGCGCCAACTTTAGCGTATCATTGCTAATTTTCACAACACAAAGTGGCCTATCCTTGCCATCATTTGATGTGAGGCAGCGCACCATATTTGCAAGATCACGTTCAAATGACTTCAAATGCGCCTGAATGCTGTCTTCCACCCGCCTATGTTTCAATACTCCAATTTCGGTAAGCAAATGCTCTATGTTTGGATCCACCTCGTGCAGAACTCTTATAGTGTTAGTACGCGCTATTAAAGTACGAAGCTCCACAACTGTATCAACTTTTGTTCCACAACCGGAAGGTGCTCGCTTTTGAAAATGAAACCGTTCCAGACATGGTCGCGCCAAATCATATTCCATCATGATTGCTGCTATCTCAGTGCGGCTTTCCCGATAGCGACTGATCTTGTGATCAAGAAGGATTGCGCTTTCCTGAAAACTGGGTGGAACGAACACGACCATAAGACCGATAACTATTGTTAGGAGATGAGCGATAATTATAGGCCACCATCTAGGAACAAATGAATAGAAACGAGATAGCCTATTCTTTTCTGGTGGGCCGCCATTATTCAATTCATTGGCCTTGTCAGTCTCCTGTACCCCACCACTACCGTTGTGCGCATCGCCTGCTTCTTGTTCAGTCATAACTAATTCTTTCAAATTCTACCCGGATCCCACGATGCCCCTTTCCGGAATTGAAGTTTGATTGTCCATAAATCAATCGGAACCGTATCCGGTTACTCTCGAGTGCATTAAAGATCCCCACTATTGAAATGCCGCCTACGCTAAGAAACTCAGCGAGCCTCAACAAGGCTGTCTGCTTGTTTCCGCGCAAGGAATTTGTTTCGAAGTTCTGAAGGACGATGTGGTTACTATCCATTAACTCCCTCAGCACTGAAACAATTGCGATAGTCGCTGTTCTTGGTGCAACGAGTGCTCTATCGCCAGGAAATTGATCTACCTGAACCTGGAGTTCAATTGGACGACCTTGTCTGATGGCCGCCGCAACCATCTTCGAAAGTGATTTGCATTCCTCAACCCTACATGCGATTTCACCAGCAGGATAACCATAAAACCCAAATACCGATCCCGAGAGATACCTGTCGCTCTGTTTGTCGTGCCCAGACTGAGAATGCTGACTGATACGTGATGTAAACTGACCGTAGCAATGCGGATTATCTTCATCCAAGCAATCCGCCAGTCCAGGCATCGTAAACGAGCCAATAAGAAGCAGCAGAGAAGACGCTATAATTCTTCCTAACATGTTTTGACCGCTCATTTCCTCGCCTCAGATTAAAATCCAAACAAAACACTTACGCAACATAAATTTCAATAATGCATGAATTTTTCAGATAATGCAACATTTTTTTATACCTTTTGTAGTGTTGCTGCATTTCAGCTGACCTTAGACCCGCAATCTCCTCCAGTTTTTGATAGAGTCTGCCCCAACGATTTGGAGACAGAACAAGAAGAAGTTACGTATTACGGACGAACAAATTATTGGCATGATCAAGGAACAGAAGGCCGGCAACTCCAGGGCGGAAGTTTGCCGCTAGAATGGGATCAACGGTGCGTCGTTTTGACAAATGCAAAGCCAAGTTTGGCAGGTTGGATGTATCCGACGCCCGCAATTTGAAGGCTCTTGAAGATAAGAATGCGAAGCTGAAGAAGCTGCTCGCGGAACAGATGCTGGATAACGCTGCTCTGAAGGGCATTAACTCAAAAAAGTGTGAGGCCTGACGCTAAGCGTAAAGCTGTGGCTCATACCTGTGAGAAGCACGGTGTTAGCCAGCGAAGGGCGTGCGATATACTCAAGATTGATCGTCCGAGTGTGCGTTACACGTCCACTCGCCCTGATGATGCAGACCTTCCAGCTCTGCAGATTTCAAAATTTGACTTATTCTTAAAGTGTCAATCAGAATAACACTTTCAGTCATGGTTCACTTTTGTCAAAATTCAATAGCGTAGCTATAATTATTGATTACCCAATCGCGAACGTCGTCGGATTGTAAATCAGAAAACTTTCCTGTCAGCACGTAAGAGGCAATTGATGTTGAAGCGGTAAGTGCTGGTTCGTTGTGTTCAGTCTTGCTCTTCATGGAATACCATTCACCTATTTCACCAAGTGTGATCAGAGACGCTTGAGGACGATTGGGCAAACTTCGGATGATTTTCGGACATTTCAGGAATTGCATCCGAGAATTTGACCCAATCAATGTAATCCTGCAAAGCAGACCTAAGCTCAGAATGTTTCAACAAGAGTTCTGACACCTGGATTACTTGGTGGAACTTTAGCATTTGTGGTCTTCTGAAGCCTCGGCGAGTTGTCCCAGCGATGGATATAGACGTATCAAAATATTGCCAGCCTTCTTCAGTGCCTTTGAATTCATGCAATTCTTGTTGCCAGCCAGTGATGTCTTCGAAGTCCTCCATCAATCTTTCTACCCCACACCCTTCCCTAACTATTGGGCTTCAATTTGTTTTGCTTTTTCCACCAAAACTTCAGCTTGTCTGATGGATGCGTAGTCAATCAGGCGTCCATCAAGGGACACAGCGCCCTTTCCCTGTTTGGCAGCCTCTTCCATCGCAAGCAGAATGCGTTCTGCCCTGTTAACCTCTGCCGCATCAGGGCTCATGGCAGCATTTGCAAGCTCAATCTGCGATGGATGGATCGCCCATTTTCCCTCATACCCGAGTGCTGCGGCCCTGCCAGCAGCAGCATTGTAACCATCTGGATCGGAAAAGTCCCCGAACGGACCATCAACGGGTCGCAAGCCGTTTGCGCGTGCTGCGATTACCATTTTTGACAGCGCATGATGCCACATATCACCCCAGTGCTTTTGCCGTGTATTGGATTCGTCCAACGGATCGGTCAGCACTGAATAATTCTGGTTCACCCCACCGATTATTGTTGTTCTCGCCCTGACAGAAGCGGCATAGTCTGCCACCCCAAAATGCAGGGATTCATTGCGTGAGCTTGCGGATGCAATTTCATTCACATTCTGCATTCCAAGCGCGGTTTCGATGATCAGTTCGAAACCAATTCGCTTTTTCAAACCCATGGCATCTTCTATTTGGGTCACAAGCATATCAACGGCATAGATGTCAGAAGCGGTCCCGACTTTCGGTATCATGATCAAATCAAGCCGGCTTCCTGCCTGCTCAATGATATCCACAACATCGCGATACATATAGTGTGTATCAAGTCCGTTTATGCGCACCGACATGGTTTTCGAATTCCAGTCGATCTCATTCAATCCCTCGATAATGTTTCTCCGGGCAGCTTCCTTTTCATCCGGTGCGACGGCGTCTTCCAGATCAAGGAATACAACATCCGCATCTGATTTTGCCGCTTTTTCAAACATTTGCGGCTGACTTCCCGGTACGGCCAATTCGCTGCGATTAAGCCTTGCAGGGGCTTGTGTAATGGTTTGAAAGCTCATGATTTGTGCTCCACATGGTATTGTTTGCGAGGCACTAAGGCGAACGGAACAGAACTTTGTCAAGAAAAATAATTAGCTAATTTCCCTTTAATTTCAGATATTTACAAACATTACAAAAGTAAATCATGTTAATTACAAAATGAACATATTTACCAAATCTTTGCTGCACTCCAATCCAAAATGGTTTTCCAATCGGTCAATTCTGGAGGCTAGGAGTGACAGCCAAGATGTCCAAAAACACAGACAGCGAAACAGGTTCATTTGTTCCTGGTTACGGCACTGTTGACTGGGCAACCTCCTATCATAGCAACCTGAACCCTCGATGAGGCCCAGGCGATTTTGATTTTATCTGGAGAAAATTGATATGGATATTCATGAATACCAGGCAAAGGAAATCCTACAAGGATTTGGCATCAAAATTCCCCTTGGCGGACTTGCTTACATCCCGGAACAGGCAGCTTATCGTGCGCATGAAATCGGTGGCGATAAATGGGTTGTAAAGGCGCAAGTCCATACAGGCGGACGTGGAAAAGCAGGCGGAGTAAAAGTCTGTGCCAATGAGCACGAAGTCTTTGATGCAGCAAATGGCATGTTCGGAAAAAGGCTGGTCACGCCGCAATCCGGTCCGGCCGGGAAAATCGTCTATCGCGTTTATGTTGAAGGCGGAGTGGAAATCGAGCGGGAACTTTATCTCGGCTTTGTTCTCGATCGTTCCTGTGAGCGTATCATGGTAGTTGCTTCTGCATCAGGCGGAATGGAAATCGAAGAGATCGCTGAAGAAAAACCGGAAAGCATTGTACGAAGTGTCATTGATCCGGCGGTAGGTCTTACAGAATTTCAGGCGCGGGAAATTGCATTCAAGCTCAATATTGAGCCTTCACAAATCCAGCAGGCAACCGCCACAATCAAAGGATGTTATCGGGCATTCCGTGACCTTGATGCGACAATGGTCGAAATCAATCCGCTGGTTGTAACTGGTGATGGCTCAATCATGGCGCTTGATGCAAAAATGGGGTTTGATGATAATGCCATGTTTCGCAGGCCAGAAATCTCTGAACTGCGCGACAAAAGTCAGGAAGATGCCCGCGAAACAAAAGCAGCAGATCGCGGTTTGAGCTATGTGGGTCTAAGCGGAAACATCGGTTGTATCGTAAATGGCGCCGGTCTCGCCATGGCAACGATGGACATGATCAAGCTTGCAGGTGGTGATCCGGCTAACTTTCTGGATATCGGTGGCGGCGCTTCACCCGAGCGGGTCGCAAAGGCATTCAGGCTTGTACGTTCGGATGAGAATGTTGGTGCAATTCTTGTAAATATTTTCGCCGGCATCAACCGCTGCGACTGGGTCGCTGAAGGCGTCGTACAGGCGCTGGAAGCCAACCCAATAGACATTCCAGTCGTTGTTCGCCTTGCCGGAACCAATGTCGAGAAGGGCAGGCAGATTTTGGTCGAAAGCGGTGTCCCGGTAATCATGGCAACGACCCTTGCTGAGGCAGCAAAAAAAGCAGTGGGTTGTTGTCCGATTAAATCTAAAGAATTTTCGCAAATGGCAGAAGCATCATGAGTATACTAATAAACAAGAACACTCCCGTTCTGGTTCAGGGAATAACCGGACGAATTGGGACCTTCCATGCACAGGAAATGATCGAGTACGGAACAAACGTGGTCGGAGGCGTGGTTCCCGGTCGCGGCGGTGAAACAACGCTGGGCGTACCGGTTTTTAACACCATGAAGGAAGCCGTGGAAGAAACAGGTGCCAAGGCCACGCTGGTAATTGTTCCCCCGCCTTTTGCTGCGGATTCGATAATGGAGGCGGCAGATGCTGGTATCGAACTGGCGGTTTCCATCACGGATGGCATTCCCGCCCAGGACATGATGCGGGTCAAGCGGTTTATGCGCCGATATAGAGAAGACAAGCGTATGCGGTTGCTTGGGCCCAATTGCGCGGGAATTATTACACCGGGAGAAGCCTTCGCTGGCATCATGCCCGGTCATATATATTTGCCTGGTGATGTGGGGATAGTGGGACGATCTGGAACGCTTGGGTATGAAGCTGCATCCCAGATGAAGGAACTTGGTATCGGTGTTTCGACCAGCGTTGGCATCGGAGGTGATCCAGTCAACGGCAGTTCATTCAAGGATATTTTGCAATTATTTGAGCAGGATGATGATACTTCTGCTGTGGTCATGATCGGTGAAATAGGCGGCCCACAGGAAGCCGAAGCTGCAGAGTTTATCAGGGATCACATGAGTAAACCCGTAGTGGCCTATGTTGCGGGACTGACTGCACCAAAAGGCAAGCGGATGGGGCATGCCGGAGCAATTATTTCAGCATTTGGAGAAAGTGCGCCTGAAAAGGTTGAGCTGTTGCGAGATGTTGGCGCAGCAATTGCCCCTACGCCTTCTGAAATCGGCTCGACTGTGGGAGAAGTACTGAAAAAAGCTGCATAAGAGGTATTTTCTACCATCGACATGGTCAGTTCAGCTGGACCTTCAGACTGGCAGATCGGCCGAATGCGTCGATCATGTCAAGATTTGTGTAACTCATTGAAGCGCCTGATCGAAGGAAGACTAGAACGCTCAAACATCGCGGCGACGATTGTTCGGAATCCTGCATTCATGATGTCTGGATGGTAATGACAGGGGCAAAACAAGTAACATCGAGCCATCACTCACCAGTCGAAATGGTCTTCTCACCCGGTGGTCGAAGAAATCGATCTTACACGGCAAACCATGCTCGCTGAATATCTCGAGCAAAATTGGTCTGAATGCAATTGCAAGTTCCCGTCGTCTCAATAGAGCGGAATCTTCATCTTCATGCGTATATTGACCGGATCATCAGGTGTGCTGAACATGTTGAAGCTGATTGTGACATCAAACCTGGCAGAAAACATTCGCACCGGTGGAAACCAAAGGTTTACCTATTGAAGACGATCAGATTGGCAAGGAGTTCTGCCGTGTTTTTTGACTTGAATTTCTTCAGCAATCGGCTGCGTACATCCTCAACTGTTCTCGGCGAGATTTGAAGAAACTTACCAATTTCTTTGCTTGTCCTCCCCTGACTCAGATGTGTCGCCACTTGTCTCTCGCGAAATGAGAGGCCGGTTGTTGGCGCTCGGTCAGTGATCAGTGCAAAGCTCAGGATTGATCGCTCCAATGGTGAATCAGGCGTCAGGGTCTGCGCCCTGAAACGACACCAGATTGCCTCACCGTCGCGACGTGTCATGATGCGTTCATCGAGATAGATACCCTCTGACTTCAAAGGTTCGATCCCTATGTCCCTCATCCGGTCAAATTCCTCGCGGGATTGGTAAAGCATGCGAAAGGACTGGTTGATAAGTTCCTGCTTTTCATAACCGAGCATGGACGCAAAAGTTTCGTTGCAAGCACGGATCACCCGCTTTTCGGTTAGAACAATCCCGACCGGAGCATGTTCAAAGGCCAGTATCTCGAAATCCACATCCATCAAGTGATAATATCAGACCGGATGCAGTATTCCTACGGTATTGCACCCGTAGTTGATATGAGCCAACCTGAAAGAATTCTGGACAAGAAGTGTGACAGGCAAATGAACGTAACGTCCGGTCGATCAGAGAGACTATGCCAAGCGGTTGAGGCTCACCGCGATGAACTGGTTTCCCTCACCCAGGATCTCATCCGCATCCCCACACTCAATCCTCCCGGTGAAAACTACCGTGACATTTGCGAGTATCTCAAATCCTGTCTGGAGCGCGGAGGTTTCGAGACTGAACTCATCCGGGCTGTTGACACGCCCGGGGACAGCGAACGATTTCCAAGGTGGAATATTGTCGCCCGCCGTGAAGGTCGCAAGGCCGGTCAGACCGTCCACTTCAATTCACATACGGATGTGGTCGAGGTTGGCGAAGGATGGACGAAAGAGCCCTTCGGGGCAGAACTGTACGATGGAAAGATTTATGGGCGCGGCGCCTGTGACATGAAAGGCGGCCTTTCAACTTCGATCGTGGCTGCATTTGCTTTTCTCGAAACATTCCCAGATTTTGACGGTGCAATCGAAATATCTGGAACTGCAGACGAGGAAACCGGCGGCTTTGGCGGGGTCGCTTATCTGGCGGAAAAGGGATATTTCACGCCGGAACGCGTTCAACATGTCATCATTCCCGAGCCCCTTAACAAAGATCGCATCTGTCTTGGCCATCGCGGCGTCTGGTGGGGAGAAATCGAGACCAGAGGACGCATTGCTCACGGATCAATGCCATTTCTCGGCAATTGCGCTGTCCGCGGCATGGGCGCAGTTCTCCAGGAGATGGAGGAGACCCTCTTTCCCGCGCTTACTGAACGGATTACAGACTTACCTGTTGTGCCACCCCAAGCGCGCCAGTCTACCATGAACATAAATTCATTCCACGGTGGCATGGATAAGCCGGAAGCAGATTTTACCGGTTTCCCTTCCGCGTGTGTTCCAGATGGTGCTCGGATGGTGATCGACCGTCGGTACATGCAGGAGAAAAATGCTGATGCGGTACGTGATGAAATCATTGAACTGCTGGAGCGCGTGAAGTCGAAACGGGAAAATTTTGAGTACGAGTTGCGTGAATTGTGGCGTGTTGAATCCACACTGACTGACAAAACCGCGCCTGTCGTGGAAGCAGTACATCAGTCCATTGAGCAGCTTCTTGATAAACCACCGGACTATGTGATTTCGCCTGGAACATATGATCAAAAACATATTGACCGAATTGGCAAATTGAAAAACTGTATAGCTTACGGCCCAGGCATTCTGGATTTGGCACATCAGCCGGACGAATATATTGAGGTAGAAGACATGATGGATGCCGCAAAGGTCATGGCGCTGGCTTTGATGAATTTGCTGGTCGGCACAGGCTTTGACGCGGGAGATTGATGGTTATCCAGGACTGGAAGTCCGGATCGACAAACCAAACCGGGAGGAAAGGAAGAAGATGACATATTCAATGAAAATGCCGTTGTTGGCAGCAACGGCACTGACTCTTATGACTTTGTCGGCTTATGCAAAGACCGATGTGACAATCGGCATGGTTCTGGAGCCACCGAACCTTGATCCAACCGGTGGCGCAGCTGCCGCGATTGATGAAGTTGTTTACGCCAACGTTTATGAGGGGTTGACACGTTTTGGCTCCGATGGAGCTATATTGCCAGCGCTGGCAAAAGACTGGTCGATCACTGCTGATGGTATGACATATACTTTCAACCTCAACAGCGGTGTCTCATTTCATGACGGGACCGCATTTGATGCTGAGGATGTAAAATTCTCACTCGATCGCGCGCGCGCTGATGACAGTACCAACGCACAAAAAGCGCTGTTTGCTGACATCGCCTCGGTTGAAGTTGTTAATCCCGCAACCGTGAAAGTCACCCTTTCCAAACCGAACGGCTCGTTCCTGTTCAACATGGCTTGGGGTGATGCGGTCATTGTTGCCCCGGAAAGCATCGACAATGCGGCCAGCGAACCTGTTGGAACCGGTCCATTCAGGTTTTCGAAGTGGATCAAGGGTGACAGCGTGGTGCTGGAGAAAAACGAAACTTACTGGGGGAATGAAATTGCGCTTGATAAAGCGACATTCAAATTCATCGCCGATCCGACCGCTGCATTTGCTGCCGTAATGGCTGGCGATGTCGACGCATTCCCAAACTTCCCGGCAACCGAAAATCTCCCGCAATTTGATGCCGACCCGCGATTTGAGGTTGTTGTCGGATCGACAGAGGGGGAGACAATTCTTTCCACAAACAACAAACGTGCTCCTTTTGATAACATGAAGGTGCGCAAGGCCATCGCCCATGCAATTGACAGGAAAGCCATCATTGATGGTGCAATGTTTGGTTATGGCACCCCCATCGGAACCCACTTTGCTCCACATAACCCAGCATATGTCGATCTGACCGAGCAGTCGAACTATGACCCTGAGCGAGCGAAAGCGCTTCTGGTGGAAGCCGGATTCGCAGATGGTTTCAAGGCAACCCTGAAGCTACCCCCACCAGCTTATGCTCGCCGCGGTGGTGAAATAATTGCCGCACAGCTTCGCAAGGTGGGTATCGAACTTGAAATCATCAACATGGAATGGGCCCAGTGGCTTGAAGGCCCCTTCAGAGGGAAAGATTTTGACCTGACCATCGTATCCCATACGGAACCAATGGACATCGGCATATACGGCCGGGACGATTATTATTTTCAGTATGCGGATCCGGATTTCAAGGCAATCATGACCGATCTCAACAACGCCACGGATCCGGAGCTTCGAACCGAGTTGATGCAGAAGGCACAGCGGAAAATCGCCGATGATTATGTTAACGGGTATCTTTTCCAACTGGCTCGAACCGGAGTATCGGCAAAGGGACTGAAAGGTCTTTGGAAGAACGCACCCACTCAGGCAAATGATTTGACCGGCGTTTTCTGGGAATAGGAATTTTCCTGGACTACGGGGAATAAACAGTTGAGCTGCAAACTTAGTCTGCCGAAATTTGAGAACGTTCACTTGTTCTCTGCCCCGCTCAATAAAGCGGCTTCGGTATGTTGCAGATTTTCTTTCACCTGTTCGGGTGCAGGAAAAAACGGATGTTCGCTCTGGCTACATGTTCAGTGTAGGGCTTGCTGATGTTACGGTTCGCGCTCAAACGCCTCGTTTCACTGGCGTTAAGCCTGTTTGTCGCGAGTGTCGTAGTATTCACCGTCATTGAGATCATTCCCGGGGACCCCGCGGCATTCATGCTGGGTATAAATGCTGAGCCGGATGCTGTTGAAGCGCTCCGCGAAAAGATGGGACTCAATGATGGAAAGGTCCAACGTTATCTCTCGTGGGTTACCGGGCTTCTGCAAGGTGATTTCGGAACTAGTTACACTTACCGTGTTCCGGTTTCTGAACTGGTCGCGGAACGGATTGTGGTCTCCCTGCCGCTTGCGCTCTTCGCTTTGTTTCTGTCAACACTGATAGCCCTACCGGCTGGCGTGTTTGCTGCATCGAAACGCGGTCAGGCAGGTGACTATTCCGTCATAGGCATGACCCAGCTTGGAATCGCCATTCCGAATTTCTGGTTTGCGATGATCCTAGTTCTGATCTTTGCGATTACCCTGCGCTGGTTTTCCGCGGGAGGTTTTCCAGGCTGGGATGCAGGATTTTTCGAGGCAATGAAAGCGCTTCTCCTTCCTGCAATTGCGCTCGCGCTACCACAGGCATCAATCCTGACGCGGGTCATGCGTACCGCCTTGTTGGACACTTTGACAGAGGACTATGTGCGCACAGCGCGAGCCAAGGGACTGACACGCCGCCAAACCCTGTGGCGTCACGCGTTGCGAAACGCACTCATCCCGGTTCTGACAATTCTTGGCCTGCAGTTTTCTTTCCTGCTTGCCGGAGCGATCATCATCGAAAACGTGTTTTTTCTACCCGGACTTGGTCGACTGGTGTTCCAGGGCATTACCCAACGCGACCTGATTGTTGTCGAAAGCGTTGTGATGCTGCTCGTTTTCGCGGTGATCATTGTCACTTTTCTGGTCGATATTGCTTATGCGTGGGTCGATCCAAGACTGAGACAAAAGGCCTAGCGGATCATGGCTGATCGATCTTTCCTCGCTGAAATGCGCCGCAACCCAAGTCTGGTGATCGGCTTTGTCCTCTCATCTCTGTTCATTGTAGGCGCCGTGATCTCATTCATCTGGACCCCTTTCAGTGTTGAAGATGTGGACATTGCCAACAAGCTGAGGCAACCGGATGCAGAGCATTGGTTTGGCACTGACCACTTCGGGCGTGATATCTTTTCAATGATACTTGTTGGTGCCCGCATTTCGATCGCGGTGGCCTTGATTGCGGTCGGGGTCGGTATGGTGATTGGTGTACCTCTTGGTCTGGCAGCGGCAGCAAACAGAGGCAGCCTCCTCGACGAAATCATTATGCGCGGCAACGATCTCATATTCGCATTTCCATCATTGGTGATCGCGATACTGATCACGGCAGTGTTTTCACCAACAGCAACGAATGCGATCATTGCCATCGGCATATTCAATATCCCGGTGTTCGCCCGACTTTCCCGTGGCGCTGCATTGTCTCTTTCTTCTCGCGAATTCCTGCTCGCTGCCCGAGTTGCCGGGAAGGGTCCTGTACGCAATTCGATCGAACACATACTGCCGAACATGACGAATCTCCTGATTGTTCAGGGAACCATACAGTTCTCCCTTGGAATTTTGGCTGAAGCCGGACTTTCCTACGTGGGCCTTGGTGCTCAGCCACCGACCCCCAGTTGGGGCAGAATGCTGGCGGAAAGTCAGACGATGTTCTCATTCGCACCCCATCTCGCCCTTTTTCCCGGCCTGGCAATCATCCTTACCGTACTGGGTCTCAACCTTCTGGGTGATGGTCTCCGGGATTTCTTTGACCCGAGAATCCGGAGGGCTCGCCAGTGAACCTTCTGGAAATAAAGGATTTCTCGCTTGAAATAGGCAACACCACAATCCTGAATGGGGTGAACCTGAAGCTGCGGGAAGGTCAGCTACATGGCCTCATCGGTGAGTCAGGTTCCGGAAAGAGCCTCACCTCTTTGTCAGTAATGCAGCTCCTGCCGAGTGGATCGGAGACTTCCGGTTCAATCCGGTTCGATGGCCGGGAAATCACCGCACTCGGCGAGAGCGAAATGTGCGATCTGCGGGGGAATGAAATCGGCATGATTTTTCAGGAGCCGATGACTGCGCTGAATCCTCTCATGTCCATTGGAGATCAGGTAGCAGAGACTATCCGTATTCATACGCCCATGTCGCCCGCCGAGGCACAGGCGAAAGCAGCCAAGGTTCTGGCGCGCGTCGGTCTGCCTCAAGACAAGTTTCCGATGTCCCGTTTTCCCCATGAATTGTCCGGGGGTCAGCGACAGCGTGTCGGCATCGCAATGGCAGTTGCCCTTCGCCCCCGTATCCTGATTGCAGATGAACCAACCACTGCTCTTGATGTGGCAACACAGGCACAAATCCTCGATCTGCTGAAGCAACTGGTAGAAGAAGAAGGTATGGCGCTTCTCCTGATCACGCATGATCTGGCCGTGGTTGCCGATCTGGCTGACGAAGTCTCGATCATGCGCCATGGGGAGGTGGTTGAAAGTGGGGATGCTCTGCCCCTTTTCACAAACATGCAGCATGCCTATACAAAGCAGTTGTTTTCCGCCTCCACCCATGTGCCAACCCGAAAGTCAGTGAAACCGAGCGAGGATGGGCGCCTTCTGGAAGTCGCAGGCCTGGTTCGCGCTTATCCAAAAGCACGAACTTCGCTCTTTTCCAAACGGGAGGTGTTTCGCGCAGTAAATGGTGTAAGTTTTGAAATTCATCAGGGTGAGAACGTGGGCCTCGTTGGCGAAAGCGGATGTGGTAAATCCACGCTGGCGCGAGCAATCCTCGGTCTCGACCGTGTTCAGGGTGGCACTATCAGACTAAAAGACGCTGAAATATCTGCAGAGAAGAAAATAGGCCACTCACAAAGGCGGGCCATGCAGGTTGTCTTTCAGGATCCATACGGCTCTTTCAACCCAAGGCACCGGGTAAGCCGGCTGGTCGCCGAACCGCTTCATGTCCTGCCAGATGCACCAATTGGCAAAGAGCGTGAGCGACTTGTGGCAGATACACTTGAAGAGGTCGGACTTCGGGCAGAAGACACTGAAAAATACATTCATGAATTTTCAGGAGGTCAAAGGCAGCGTATTGCAATAGCGCGTGCACTGATCATTCGACCCAGCCTGATCATTCTGGATGAGGCAGTCTCGGCGCTTGATGTATCGATAAGAGCCCAAATTCTGGATCTTCTGGCCGATCTCTCGGACCGGTTGACCCTGTCATATCTGTTTATTTCGCATGACCTTTCCGTCGTTCGTGCCGTTACTGATCGGGTATTAGTCATGCAACAGGGCGTGATCGTTGAACAGGGAAACACAGAGGAGTTGTTCAGTGCCCCGGAGCATCCCTACACACGTCAATTGATAAGCGCAGCACCAGACCTCAATTTGGCAGTTGAACGTCGGCAGCACAGTGAATTGAGAAGGAACTGACAATGACCATCGAGCGCACATGGTATCCTACGGACAAATGTTTCATCAACGGTGACTGGGTTGATCCGGCAAATGCCGCAACATTGCCAATTGAAAACCCATCCACCGGGGAAACAATCGGTTCCATTGCCCGTGGCAGCGAAGAAGACATTCACCAAGCAGTCTTGGCAGCACGAGGTGCTTACGAGGGTGAATGGGGCCACACAAGCGCTGTAGAGCGGGGGCGACTCCTGACAGCAATTGGAAACATGGTTCTGGAACACGCAGACGATCTCGCGTTTCTGGAAGCATGCGATGTCGGCAAGCCACTTTCGCAGGCCAGAGCGGACGTCAAAGCCCTTGCGCGGTATATGGAATTTTACGCCGGAGCAGCGGACAAAATGCACGGTGAAACCATTCCATTCATGGATGGCTACACCGTATATACGCTGCGTGAACCACATGGCGTCACCGGTCATATCGTGCCCTGGAACTATCCGATGCAAATCCTCGGGCGAAATATCGGCGCCGCTCTTGCAATGGGAAATGCCTGCGTTCTGAAACCGGCGGAAGATGCGTCTCTGACAGCGCTTGCGATTGCAGAAATTGCAAAGGAAGTCGATGTTCCCTCCGGTGTTATCAACGTAGTGCCCGGACTTGGCAATGAGGCAGGCGCGGCGCTCACTTCGCATCCGGACATCAATCACATTTCCTTCACAGGGTCTGTTCCAACCGGCGAAATGGTGCAGGCAGCCGCGTCCAAAAATGTTGTGCCGGTTGTTCTGGAACTGGGCGGAAAGTCTCCGCAATTGGTTTTTGATGATGTTGACCTTGATAAGGCATTGCCGTTTCTGGTCGGTCCGGGCATTCAGAATGCTGGCCAGACTTGTTCAGCCGCATCCCGTATTCTTATCCAAAAGGGTGTCTATGGGACCGTTTGCGAAGCAATGGCTGAGCGTTACTCAAATTTGAAAGTCGGCCCCGCCATAGAAGATCATGATGTGGGGCCGCTCATATCAGCCAAGCAAAAGCGCATTGTTGACGGCATGATGAACCAGGCCCCTCATGCACCCATTGCTGAAGGCAATATCGTCGAATCCGCGCCCTCTTCCGGACATTATGTGAGCCCCAAACTCTTTGCAGATATGCCGCCAGATCATCTCCTCAGCCAGAACGAGATTTTCGGGCCGGTTCAATGTCTCATTCCCTTTGAAGATGAAGAAGAAGCGATCGCAATCGCCAATGGAACACAGTTCGGACTGGTCTCTAGCATCTGGACCGAGAATGGTGCTCGACAGATGCGTCTGGCCAGAAAACTGCGAAGTGGGCAGGTCTTTGTGAACAACTACGGAGCAGGGGGCGGTGTCGAGCTCCCATTTGGTGGTATGGGCAAATCAGGCCACGGACGAGAAAAAGGGTTCGAGGCGCTCTATGGCATGTCGACGCTCAAGACGGTCGCCGTAAAGCATGATTGACAATAAGATTTTTATAACAAGAAAGGTGAGTAGAACTCATGAGGCTTGAAGGAAAAACAGCGATTGTGACGGGCGGCTCATCCGGATTTGGTGCCGGGATTGTGGAGAAATTCGTGGCTGAAGGTGCACGTGTCGTCATTGCAGACATAAATGGTGAAGCTGCAACGAAAATGACGAACCGGATCGGCGACATGGCCCTGGCTTGCACAGCAGATGTTTCCAGTCGCTCATCCGTAGATGACATGGTGCAAATGGTCACCGACACTTGGGGCACTCCGGACATTCTGGTCAACAATGCCGGAATTACGCACAAGAAGGGAACGCTTGAAGATGTGTCAGAGGATGAATTTGACCGCGTAACGGCCGTCAATATGAAATCGGTTTATCTGACTGCGCAGTCGTTGGTGCCAGCCATGAAAGAGCGCGGTTCGGGGGTAATTTGCAATATTGCGTCCACCGCAGGTATCAGCCCACGGGCGCATCTAAGCTGGTACAACGCCTCAAAGGGTTGGATGATTACAGCAACCAAAGCTATGGCCGTGGAACTAGCGCCAAACGGAATCAGGGTAAATGCCGTTAATCCTGTAGCCGGAGAGACTCCGTTACTCGCAAGTTTCATGGGTGAGGATACCCCTGAAATGAGAGCGAAATTCATATCGACTATTCCAATCGGGCGGTTCTCCACGCCAGCAGATGTGGCAAACGCGACGTGCTATCTGTGCTCTGATGAAGCAAGCATGGTTACTGGTGTTGCCATGGAAGTGGATGGCGGCCGCTGCATCTGATTCAAATTCCATTTGAAGTAGCTAAGCCCGATGCTCTTGGACATTGTGCCTCCGAGTCACGAACTCACCGGTCTTCGCGTTACCAGACTACGGGCATTTTGAGTGGCCCTCGGAATGCCCAGCCTGCAAAAGGTACATCGCCCGACAGTCGAATGTCGGGAAACCTCTCAAACAATTTGGGCAGGGCAACTTCGGCGATGAGCGCGCGGCTTGCTGCTGCACCTGCGCAAAAGTGTGGTCCGGCACCAAAAGCGATGCTCTTTGATGTGTCACGCAAGACATCGAACCGGTCCGGATTATCAAACACCTCCGGATCGCGATTACCTGCACCAAACATAAAAAAGACCCTGGACTCAGGTTCAAAATCCAAATCATTTACCCGATCAACACGGGCGACGCGCCTCGGAGACATTCCTATCGGGCTTATCCAGCGTGCATATTCTTCGAACACATTTCGCCAGGTTGCTTTGTTCTCGTGCACCAACGCCAACTGTTCAGGATATGTCAGAAGTGCCCAAGCAGCTCCGGCGATCGCATCGCGCGGCTCATTCTGTCCGCCCGATATCGCCAGTTTTACATTCGCCTTGGTAGAGTAATCGGATATTCCCGCTGCCCTCTGCACCGCTATCAACGACATTTCTCCGGGTGCGGAGACAGCATCAACAGCCGCATCGAGTTTCGCAGTCGCGGCCTTGCACCGGGATTCAATCACTTCATCACCGGCATAGTTTGAAATTCCATCGATCATGGCCTGGCTTGCTTGATCGATCTCTGCAGCAGTCAGAGTTTCCAGCCCGGTGATAACACGCAAAGCTTCACCCGAAATTGGCATCGCGTAGTCGCTTACCAGATCGCAACCGCCCCTTGGCGCGAGATGGTCGAGAATTGCGTCCGCCGCTTCCTGAAATCGTGGCAGCCAATCTCGTAACACTGTTTTTGGCGAGAAGGCTGCAAAGGTTGCCTTGCGCTCGGCCATATGTGCTGCGCCATCTTTACGCATCATGTTCTCACCCATCAGAAGCGTCATCAAGCCGCCCGGCTGATCGGAAGAGAACGTATCAATCCTCTTTTCCTGCTCAAAAATATCATTTCGCCGTGTAAAGAGAGTGGCCCCTAATTGCGGAACATATGCAATCGGTGCTTTAGCCTGCATGGCAGCCAACGTAGGATATGGATCAGCGTGAAACTCCGCGGGGTCAATGTCAAAGACAGGTGCCTGGGCCATGGCTGATGATACGAAGAAACCCTGACTGAAACAAGCGGCAGCCCATTCGCCAGTCTTGGCAGACACCATCCAGCCTTATTGGTGTCGGGTCGCCAGCCACCAGATGTTCCCGCAGGGGTCTTTTATGCCAGCCATTCTTTCGCCGTGCGGTCGGTCATTGGGTTTCATGACCGACATGGCGCCGGATCGCAATGCCAGCTCGTAGACTGTTTCGCAATCCTCAACCATCAGATGCATTTGAGAAACATTCACCGGATAATCTTCCGTTGCTTCATTCATCATTATGACCGAATTGCCCAAACGCATGCGAACATGTTGTACGCGGTTATCAGGATATCTGCTTTCCTTGATTACAAATGCATCGAACACGGTTTTCAGGAACCGGATCAGATCATCAGCATTTTCGACGGTGAAATATGGAGTTACCGTACCGTGTTCTTCTGGTTTACTTTCGGGGCTGACCAATTCACCATTTCCTTCGGCAAAACTTCTCTTCAAAAAGCCATTTTCTATACACAATCCTGTATTTGCAAGACATGGTAGCTTTACAATTCAACGTCAGGTATCTCGCCACTCCAAACGGAGCTTTTCAGCGGCGCGATACCAGCCAGACACCGAGCGTAATTACGTAAATTCCTACTCCAAGCGTCATAACCGTCAAGGCCACCTCGAGCCAAGTTTCTCCACTACTGTAGCGTGTTGGTTGAAACGTTTTGAGTCAGAATAAACTTGATTGTGTTTGCCGGAACCGGAAGCAGTGACTTTTCTACCGTGCGTAGTGTTGTTGCCAATATTTCAGCTGCATGAAGCACTTCTTCACACCTGGACGGACATGTGAGCGCATCAAGGCAAAGCATTATTGCAGTTTGATCATCATGCTGAATGCCAGATAACAGCCCAAGAATAAGAACTTCATCACGACACAAGGAGACACACCCCACGGGACTGGTCTTCAGTGGACATGCGGCACACAGACCAAGTGTTTTGGTGAAATTGGTCAGAGCATCCAGCGCCAACCTGCCTTCATTTATTCCAAGCTTGTTCGCGAACAAGTTCCACGCATTTTCCCATTTAGAGTAATCACCGTTGATGATCCCGCTGCTCCATAGACGGTAGCCTTCCAACACAAGATGCTCGGACGGACGTCCCAAATAGTGCCTTGCAGTATGGCTCATTTCCAGCAGTCCTCGTATCCTTTCAGATTCACATACCAGTCCATTCGAACTCGTTGGAATCGCAAATGCGCTAATGTTCCGACCGGTCATTGATGAGCGGATGTCCCAGCCCTCAGATCGGAATTTTTACTTGACATAAATAGTCTACTTTAAATCGGAGTCAAACCGTATGTTTTAGAACCGTTCTAGACTATACTAGTTTTATCCGGTTATCCTTGACTCATGTTGAGGTGTCTGCAAGTTAGTTTGCAACTACCCAACTTATCCGGAGACATCTAATGGCCTTCACCCAAAAACTTCTTGGAGCTCTCCTGCTTTCTGCTGCAGCTTCAACTGCTACGACAACACTCGCTGCTGATACCGTGAACATTTATTCGTATCGACAACCTGATCTGATTGCGCCCTTGTTAGAAGAATTCACAAAGCAGACCGGGATCAAGACTCGGGTCCAGTTTCTTAAAAAGGGAATGGTTGAAAAGCTCAAGGCAGAGGGCGTCAACTCTCCGGCCGATATCATCATGACGGTTGATATCGGGCGTCTTTCCGCCATTACCAATGCCGGCGTAACGCAACCGGTAAACAATGAAACGATTAACGGTAACATTCCTGCGAATTATCGCGATCCGGCTGGCGGATGGTTTGGCCTCACCACCCGTGGTCGGGTGGTCTATGCGGACAAAGCCAAGGTGAAACAGGACACCATCACTTACGAAGAGTTGGCCGATCCTAAGTGGAAGGGCAAAATCTGTACGCGTTCGGGTCAGCATGCCTATAACATTGCGCTGATTGCCTCCATGATTGCTCACCACGGTGAGGAATTTACTGAAACCTGGCTAACCGGCGTGAAAAACAACCTTGCTCGTAAACCGAATGGAAATGACAGGGCGCAGGCCAAGGGAATTTTTTCCGGCGAATGTCAGCTTGGTATCGGGAACACATACTACGTTGGTCTGATGCAAAACAATGAGAAGGACCCTGAACAGAAAATCTGGGCTCAATCCATGAAGGTTCTGTTCCCGAATTCAGAAGATCGCGGAACCCACGTAAACCTGTCGGGAATGGCGCTTGCCAAGCACTCACCCAACAGGGATGTAGCAATTCAGTTGATGGAGTTCCTGTCCAGTGGTGTTGCGCAGGAGCTTTATGCTGAAAAAGTTTATGAGTATCCGATCAAACCGGGTGCCAAACCTTCAGCTACTGTTGCCGGCTTTGGCAAAATCAAACCCGACACTTTGTCCCTGGATGAAATTGCAAAGTTGCGCGAAACAGCATCAAAGCTGGTGGATAAAGTTGGCTATGATGATGGCCCTTCCAGTTGATGGCAAACCCTGAACCGGTCGCTACGACCGGGTATTCAATCCATAGCGCCGGGCTTCTCAAGCCTGGCGTAATTTTGTTTGCGCTGTTTTTGTGCCTTCCGATTTTTACGTTGGTGGCCCTGGCATTCTCGGGCGATCTCGAAAGTTTCCTTCACATTGCTACCACGGTGATGCCAACTGCAGGCTTTACCACTCTGGTTGTGATGCTGGGAGTGAGCTTGTTTACCGCCATTGTCGGAACTTTTTGTGCTTGGCTGGTGACCTATTTTGAATTTCCGTTCAGACGGGTTTTGCAATGGGCGCTTATGCTGCCTTTGGCGGTGCCAACCTACATTTCAGCCTATTCGTTCGTTGAGTTTTTTTCTTTCACCGGCCCGCTTCAGGAGTTAATTCGTTCGATTGGTGGTTATCAATCAACCAGGGAATACTGGTTCCCGGAAATTCGATCCCTCTGGGGTACGGTGTTCGTGCTCGGCATTGTTCTTTATCCATATGTTTATCTGTCTGTGAGAACTCTTTTTCTCTTGCAGGGCAACAGTATCTACGACAGTGCCAGAATGCTTGGTGCAGGCAGATTGAGAATGTTGCTGCGCATTACAATTCCGATGGCTCGCCCGGCGATTATTCTCGGTGTAACCCTGGCTTTGATGGAAACAATCAACGATATCGGAGCCGTTGAATTTCTGGGGACACGGACGCTGACATTTTCCGTTTTTTCCGTATGGCTCAATCAGAACGATCTCGCAGGAGCCTCACAAATTGCGATTTTTCTGCTTGTGATTGTTTTCCTGCTTATTTTTCTGGAATATGCTTCCCGAGGTTCACGGCAATATCACGAATTGCGAACAAGCACTGGTCGCATACAAATTCCGAAGGCTTTGAACGGACTTCGGGGCGTTGGCGCCATGCTTCTGGTTGCTCTCCCGGTTGCTTTTGGGTTTGGTATTCCGGTGTATGTTCTTTCAGAATTTGCAGTAAAAGATCTGGATGAGCTCTTTTCACCGACACTGGTTGAAGCTTTTTCAACCACGATAACATTGGGAGCCCTTGCTGCGCTGCTAGCTGTTGTCGGCGGTTTGCTCCTCAGTTTTGCAATTCGGGTAAATTCCGGAAAAAGCACTGTACTGGCGGTGAGGTTGGCAACTTTGGGATACGCGGTTCCCGGAACACTAATTGCCATCGGCGTGTTTATCCCCTTTGCGTGGTTTGACAACACGCTGGACGGGATTTTGCGCCAGTATGTGGGTATATCGAGTGGGTTGCTTTTGACAGGATCAGGCGCAGCGCTCGTGTTTGCCTATGTTGTGCGTTTCATGGCAATGGCTGAAGGCAACCTGGAGAGCGGCTTCACTAAACTGTCTCCCAACCTGGACATGGCTGCCCGAAGTCTTGGGCGGGGCCGTTGGAAAGTTTTAAGAGAAGTGTTGCTCCCTATCATGAGACCGGCAATAGCAGCTGCAGCACTTCTGGTGTTTGTTGATGTTGTGAAGGAACTGTCCGCCACAATTCTGCTCCGTCCCTTCGGGATGAACACCCTTGCCACCCATGTTTACGATTTTGCCTCGCAGGGGCGTGTCGAGGACGGTGCGCTCGGTTGTCTGTTGATCATTTGTGCAGGGATACTACCGGTGATCCTGCTCAGCAAGAATACCTCGATGGTCAAACAAGGCTAAGTTTGTTGAACGGAATATCGCTGAACCAATCTGCGTTGGCCGGCGCTGCCGCAAATGACTGCTTTCTCACCTTCGAAAGAGACCGCCAGTTTGCCGGTTCATCAATTTTTTCCAGATGAGCCAGGGAAGTTGACACAGCCTTCTCAAACGATCGGTACTTATTGCAATGACCTCAAGGACTGGTTGCAGATACAGGACTTGCAGTTTTGCTTCTGATGAACCTTCTGACTGATCCAGTCCAAATTCCAGTTTCTGATTGGAATCGGAAAGGTGCAGGGAACCAAAGAGCCAATCCCAGACGGCTAACGCCGCGCCGAAATTCTTGTCAAAGTGCTCTTCAGCAATTGAGTGGTGCAGTTGATGTTGTGCCGGTGAAATGAAAATATACTCAAGCCACGGCCAATAACTGATGTTGATGTGAGAATGGCGCAGGTTTGAGCCGGTAACATGGAATATAAAAACCAGAATGTTTACGCCGACGACAGTGTAAAGATCCACCGAATTGCCAAACAGGAAAAAGAAACTGGAAAGCGCCAATCCCTGAGCGACGGCACTTCTTGAGGCATACAAAACACCCTCGAGTGGATGGACACGGTATACAGTGACTGGTGTAAGCGTTTTGGCCGAATGATGAACCTTGTGAATGGCCCAAAGGATTGGGAACCTGTGCATCCAGCGGTGCACCAGATATTTGGTGAAGTCATCAATCATGAACATGGTGATGGAGAACAAGGCAACAACAACGCCCTTGTTAACATCACCTAAATATCCCTGCGGGATCAAGCTCTGACCATGGAGGGCAAAGTATATCGCGGTCGCGATTGCCAACTGCGTAACCAGCAAGGGTGAAATCAGAAAAGAAAACAGCCGGTTGATGACGAAAATCTTGTAATCGGCTACCGCTGAATTTGAAAAGAAGACAGTCCGGTCGAATATCCGGTATCCGGCGTTCTTGATGTTCATTCGTTTTATGAAAACCAGCCAGCCGAAGGCTATCACAAGAGATAAAAGAAGGTAGCCAAAAAATACCCGCTTCTTGGGATCGGCAAAATCTGAAAATATTGAGAATGCTTGATCCAGATAACTCATGACAGTGCCTGCCCTGATGTGGACGGGTGACGCCGAAGCGCCACCCTATCAGGTTTAGTCTGTTTCAGCGTTTGCGTCTGAATCGATTTTGTCTGCGAGAGCTGCCAGATCACCTGTGGCGTCGTTGTCACGCGCAGCTACGCTGAACTTGTCTGACATTAACTTCTGGACCTGAAGCATTTGCAGCTGGTAATCGCTCCAGTTAAGGCGGCGATCCCGGACAAAGTTTCCATCTGCATCAACGCCGGTAATATAGGAGAAATCCTGAGTAACCGGGCCGAAGCCGATCAGCTTGTTCATGTCGGAAGCGGTTGCTCCGAGGTTGTTTTTACCGCTTTGCAGCGCCATTGCGAAACCTTTCAACTCGCCCCAATGCTTGACATATGCGCGATAGGCTTTCGCTTTGTCTTCGTCACTGCCGGCAGCACCCATTTTCTTGATGTCCTTGTAGACAGAGCCAGCATATTTGAAGACAGCTTCAGCAAGCACCTTTTCCCAATTGGATTCAATTTTATCTGCAAGGCCTTTGAGCTCTGAGCGCTGTGCATCGGTAAGGGCAGCGCCATCAGCAGCCGTAATCAATTTCCGGCCATCAAGAAAAGCCTTCATGATTGTCTGCATGTAGTTTGTTGACTTGGTTCCGGAGCGGTCAAATGCGGCTGCATAATAAGCAGGTCCAAAAACCATTTCGGATTTCAGATCGATGACACCGTCATTGTTGGCATCGGCGATCCCAAAGTCTTTCTGTTTGCTGATGTTGTAGTTGTCATCGGCGGAAAGACCGAGGCTGTGTGCAGCAGCACCCCAATATCCGAAAGCCTCATCCCATGAATGTTCTTTTCCGGTGTACTGTGCACCGTCCTTGTAGGCCTTATTGTTTGGCTTGTTATCAGCCTCAAGCTTTTCGTCCAGATAGTTATCAACTGCCTGGTTAAACGCCATCGCTCCCATTGTGTATTTGGAAATCAGCTGTGCGTAATCCAAACCGTTTTCTGCATCAAATCCCTTGTTCGCTTTGGAAGCACGCTTGATCATGTCAAGTGCGACCGCCTTGCCTGTCATGTTACCCGGCCAAGCTGGCATTGGGCCATCGTAGAATTTGCCGGAAATGTTCTTGCCTTTCGAAATTTGATGCAGCGAGGTTTGCTTGATTTTGAACCCGTCCTTGCTGACAGGGGCGATGATTGGAAGATCTTCATCTGATCCGTTGAAGTAGGAAAGCATCTGCGCTTCCAGTTCAGCTGCATTGCCGCCGCCATTGCCTTTTCCGGCAAGCTTCTTGAGGCTGTTTTCAAGCACATGACGCGCAATTTGACCTGAATAAGAAACCGTGTTCGTTTTATCTCCGCTGTAACCTTTCAGTGTAACCGGAAATGGCCCATAGGTGTCACCGGCATGTGCGATGCTTATGAGTGACGTCGTCGCCATCAAAAGAAGTGTTGTTTTTAGGGTAGATTTAAGCATGTCGATTCCTCTCTCCAAACATGATCATTTTCGTCATGAAAATTAGCTCTGGATAAATGATAGTTGCGCAAAAGAGTCAAGTTCAAAAAATCCAGAGTTTCCCAACATTTGAGCCATATCAATGACATTCCTTTCCGATCTGCTTGTTAAGTGCATCGGATATACCGGTGGTGTCTTCAAAACCCAGAAGCTTGGCGCTTTCATACCAGTCGAGTGCCAGACATTTGTCCTCGGGCAGACCATGCATTCCATTTTGATGCAGCATCCCGATTGAGAATGCGGAGAAGCCATCGCCCTGATTTGCCGCCATACCAAGCCAGAAAAGCGCTATCCACCGATCTTCACTCGTGGTTGCCGACCGCAAACGCATCATCCCAAGCCTGTGTTGCGCAACGAGGTGCCCGCCTTCCGCAGCAATTAGAAAGTATTTTTCGGCCTGCAATACGTTAACCGTCTCGAAGTCATCGAGATAAAAAATCTCGGCCAGCTCGAAAGCGGCTTCAACGTGCCTGCGGTCAGCCGCAGATTTCATCATGCTAATTCCCAATGGAACATTCTGCTCCCTGCAGATGCCATGCAGGAAATTGTAGGCAAGATTGTAAAGCGATTCCGGATCATCATGATTAGTAACACCGGAAGTTGCACCTACAGAATTCCCTGTGCAGGTGAATCGATCTGCGCGGTCCGGTCCTTCCGGTGAGGTAATTGCCCAACTTTCCGTCGGAAGGATAGCAAACGCTGTCAAAAGAAACATGATTCTGAGGGTCATTGCAGGACTTTCAAAAATCACAGATTTGAGAATTCTATTTATTGACTAGTTTTGTCATGTTATGTAATTAAACATGATAAATTTTGTCAAGAAATCTTTTGGGTGCAGATGATTTTTAGCCAACTCTGGCCAAGGCAAGGAGAGTTTAAATGAAAATGGACAGGCGAACCGTGATTGTGGGCATGGCCGCACTCGCAGCATCTAACAACATTGTTTATGCGCAAACGAACTACAATGTAGAAATGCTCAATGTTCATCCGGAAGACAAAAAGAAGCGGATGGTTTTTCATCCAATGATTCAGGTCGTTGAAGTTGGCGATACTGTGAAGTTCCTGGCTTCGGCAAAGGGTCACAATTCGGTTTCCATTAAGGGAATGATCCCAGATGGTGCCACTCCGTGGAAGGGTAAAATAAACGAAGAGATTGAGCTGATTTTTGAAAAACCCGGCGTCTACGGATACCTCTGCCAACCGCACGCGACTTTGGGCATGGTCGGATTGTTCATCGTCAAGGGAGAGGGAATGACCGACAATGTGGAGGCTGCAAAAGCAGTCAAGCATAAAGGCCGTGCGAGGAAAATCTGGAAAGAAATCTGGGCAACTGTGGACGAAGAGGGACTGCTCAACAGCTAAATTCAAGTGTTCCAGCGAGCAGGTATTTTTATCAGACTTGTTTCAAAAGGACATTCAGCCAGGCGAATTTCCGCAAAGTCCAACGCGGCGAATTTATCCAGCAAGTAACTGAAACTAGTAAATCCAACAGGGGGAAGGTACTGACATGCCACGAGCGAAATCGACAAAAAAAACCATTCTGGAAATCAAAAACCTTTCCATTGAGCTTCCAAAACGTGGAGATCGGCAGTACGCCGTGGAAGGCATTGATCTTACCCTGAACAAGGGTGAGGTGTTCTGTGTGGTTGGTGAGAGTGGATCCGGCAAGTCGGTAATGACCAGCGCAATCATGAACGATGTGCCACCGCGGTTGAACATATCTTCCGGCGAAGTCCTGTTTGATGGCGAAGACGTTTTAAAGTTCTCAAACGAACAACTCAACGACATGCGGGGTGCGCGGATTTCCATGATCTATCAGGAGCCGATGGCAGCTCTCAATCCGTCGATCAAAATTGGCACACAGGTAGATGAAGTTTTCAAGCTGCATCGCCCGGAAATCAGCAGTGAGGACAGGAAGCAGGAAACTCTCAAACTGTTTGAACAGATGAAACTTCCGACACCGGAGCGCATTTACGGAAGCTATCCCCATCAGGTTTCAGGAGGACAGAGTCAACGCGTTGTTATTGCCATGGCACTTGCCTGCAAGCCGGACATTCTGATCGCGGACGAGCCGACAACAGCGCTGGATGTGACCACCCAAAAAGAAATTCTGTTGCTGATAAATGAACTCAAGGAAGTGTATGACAACGCAACTATCTTTATCACACACGACTTTGGTGTGGTTGCAGAGGTGGCGGATCGCGTTGCAGTCATGCACAAGGGCAAAATCGTTGAGCAGGGCACAACCAAGCAAATCCTGCTGAAGCCGAAAAAGGATTATACCAAGCTTTTGGTGGATGCGATGCCACTTTTGGAAACCACGCGTTTACCGGACAAAAAGCGGAAAGACGAGCCGCTGGTGCGGGCTGAATCAGTGCACAAGATTTATGGCAGCGGCGACAATCAGGTCCACGCTTTGAACGACGCAAATTTTGTCTTGCGTTCAGGTGAAACACTCGGTGTGGTTGGAGAAAGTGGATCGGGGAAATCCACCCTCGCCAAAGCCCTGATACGCCTTGTTGAACCTACGTCAGGTGCGATTTTCGTTAAGGATCAGGATTTTCTGGCGCTGCAGGGAAAATCCCTTGATCAGGCTCGAAAGCACATACAAATGATTTTCCAGGATCCGTATGGATCTCTGAATCCAAGCCACACTGTCGGCTCAATAATTTCGAGGGCAGGAGAATTGGCTGGCTATACTGGACCTGAAGCAAAAGCCAAGGCTTTTGAATTGCTGAAACTCGTCGGGTTGAAACCAGACGCATTCTATCGCAGTCCGCGAAACTTCTCCGGTGGTCAGCGTCAGCGCATCGGGATCGCCCGGGCACTGGCAATGGAACCGGAAGTTGTAATCGCCGATGAATCGGTGTCGGCACTGGATTTGTCTGTTCAGAAACAGGTCTTGCGTCTTATGAATGACCTTCAAAAAAGACTGCAGGTGGCGATCATATTCATCACTCACGATCTGCGGGTCGCAGCACAGATTTCCGATTACATCACAGTGATGGAGAAAGGCATCATGGTTGAGCTGGGAACAGCAGATGATGTCTTCAATCGGCCCAAGCATGATTACACCAAAATGCTTCTGGATGCTGCGCCGGGTCGCGGATGGACGCCACCGAGACTAACAGTTGAAGAAGCGGAGCGAATTGCTGCAGCGATGCAGTAAAGCCTTGATTGGAGAACCAAAGTGAAAGTTCATGAACTGATACAATCCTCACTCGCGGCAGCCAGGTTGCATTTCCGCCGTGTAGGACATCTTTCGCAGATGAGCAGAGCGCCCAGTCCGATCGTCAGGATCGCAGCAAGTTCAATGCTGGGCGCCTTGAAGAAAAGTCCGAAGGAAACCGTGTTTGAAGACCTGGAGCATGATTTCCGGATTGCAGGACACACCCAGATCGCAGATGCGATTGCCGAGCTTGCGGAAGTTCTCGACTCAGTGCTCAACAAGCAAAAGAATACCGCCTGATCCGGTTTGGTATCTTAGTTGAATTAAGAGCGCTTCATTGCAGTGTGTGGGTTGATGGTAAACTGGTAGTGTATTGGATTAATATATTTCACACACTACCCCCATTAAGTCAGCTCAACCTTTGATGCTGGTCCGCAAAAACACAACTTCACAAAGAAAATCCTGAAAACTAACCGCTCCAACCGCCGTCTATTATATGCGGTTGTCCGGTTGTAAACGCGCTCTCATCGGAGGCGAGATATACAACCAGCGCTGCAATCTCTTCAGCAGTGGCAATGCGGCCCATAGGTTGGCGGGCGACAAAGGCCTTCATCGCTGCTTCGTAATCTCCGGTGGCCTTAAGCCTCTCATGCAGGGATGGACTTTCCACAGTGCCCGGGCAAATGCAGTTGCAGCGGATTCCTTTGGTAACATATTCTATCGCAACTGATTTGGTCATTCCGATCACAGCTGCTTTCGACGCGCCATATGCGAACCGGTTGGGCGCACCGATTACAGATGAAACCGCGGATGCCATATTTATGATGGATCCGCCACCGCGCTCGAGCATTCCGGGAATGTTTGCCTTCATCATCTTCCACATTGAGCGCACATTCAGGTTAAAGGCTAATTCCCACTCTTCATCGGTGCATTCCAGAAGGGTCCCGTGATGAACAAATCCGGCACAGTTGAACAGGATATCCGGACTGGTTCTGGCAGCGGCGTCACTCACTGCGGAATCATCAAGAACGTCAAGAACAAACGTTTCCAGATTACCACCGGCTTCTTCTTCGAGACTGGCAAGTGTTTCTGCATTGATATCTGTTGCAAATACATTTGCCCCTTCAGCCGCCATCGCAAGGGCAGATGCCCTTCCTATCCCCTGACCCGCAGCTGACAAAAGTACGGTTTTTTCCTTCAGCCTCACGATATTCTCCCTGATTTCAAATCCCTCACAAAGGCTCACTGAACCGCGATTCAGTAATTTCGCAATGCAATTGAAAAAAGCAATAACCGAACAACAACGCATTGAACAATGTTTGCAGGTCCGAAACCAACGAAGTTGCTGATTTTCTCAGCTAAATCTTCAGGAGTGCGCACTTCCAAATTTTCATTTACCAATCCATATAAAAACACGGCAATGTGCTGCTGTGTGAGGGAAGAAAATTTCTTATTGATTACAATAGCTTACTCACCTGCTGCGAGACAATCATTTGGCTAGTTTTTAATTGTTCTAAAAGATATTTGTTGACTCTTGTTTTTTGTGGAATTTAAGTCTGTTTCACGGTTTCGGACGGTTTTGAACGATGATCATCTGCAGTTGCAACATTCTTATGGAAGAGGAAATTAGGGAGGCTATACGAAGCCTTCTGAAAGCCGATCCGTGGCAACTGATTGTTCCCGTTCAGGTTTATCACGAAATGGGAAAACGCGGCAAATGCTGCGGCTGCTTCCCCAGGCTCGTTGATGTGATTGTTGAAACCACGCAAAAGTTCCACCTCGACATGCAGACGGACGAACAAAAAGTGATTCAGTTCATCAGCAAACTGAAGGAAAAGCATCATCAGTGCGAAACAGCGCGCATGCTTGCCCGTCATCGGATGGCCAAAACCCGGGCCGCGTGATCCCGACCATCGCTTCAGTATAATCGACAACAATTTTCAAGAACGCACCCTTCGGCTCTTGACATGGGGATCGGTTTGTTTACATATCCAGTTTAGAATTATTCTAATCTATTTGGAGATACCGTCATGAAGGGCGATGCCAAGGTTATTGAGCGACTGAATGAGGCGCTGTTTCTGGAACTGGGTGCGGTCAACCAGTACTGGCTTCATTACCGTTTGCTGGAAGACTGGGGTTACGGGCTGCTTGCAAAGAAGGAGCGCGAAGAATCGCTTGAGGAGATGGTCCATGCGGACAAAATCATTGAGCGTATAATTTTCCTTGAAGGTCATCCGAACCTTCAGACGGTCGCACCGCTGAAAATAGGCCAGAACGTCAAGGAAGTGCTTCAGGCTGATCTGGAAGGCGAGCTTACGGCAAAGAAATCCTATGCCAAATCCCGTGAGGTATGCAGCGAGTGCGGTGATTATGTTTCGATGCGCATCTTTGAAGACCTGCTGACGGATGAAGAGGGCCACATTGATTTCCTTGAAACCCAGCTTGAACTGCTTGGCACAATCGGTGAGGAGAAATACGGTCAGCTTAACGCTGAACCGGCAAATGCGGCCTGATCAACGTGGTCTGATTGATACGGCCTGATTTGGGTCCGGCGGGCAAAGGGCCGGATTAAGTTGAAAATCCAGAGCCCTATCTGTTTGCCTGCCGCACTTTCTTGTCATGATATTGACTTCAATTTCATGGAAAGGGCTCTGCCTGTTTGCCTGCCGCAATTTCTCATCATGAAACCGGCTTTAGTTTCATGGCAAGGCTTCGCTTGAGTTCAAAGAGCTCTAGTGGCTTACGGCCGCTTTCCCAAGCTCATCAATTCCCAGCAGCTTGTCGATCCGGTGTCTGTTGATCGCCAGGTCCTCGATCGTGTACCGGTCCAGTACGGTAAAGAACGCGCCAAGGGCCTCCCTGAGGGCGGAGTTCAGTTCGCACGAATCCACCAGCGGACAATCGGCTCCCTCTTCACTGAAGCATTCGGCCATGTTGAAATTGTCTTCGGTAACCCGGACGACTTCTGACAGGCGGATGTTACCCGGCTCCCGTGCCAGCCGGATCCCACCGTTGCGCCCGCGAACGGATTCAACCAGACCGTTCTTGGTCAGCGGTCTGAGAATTTTGAACAGAAAAAGATCCGAAAGCCCGTAGGCCTTGGCGATTTCAGGTATCTGGCTCAGGTTCCCGTGATTGGCTGCGCAATACATCATGATACGGATGGCATAATTGGTTTGCTTGGTGAGACGCATTTCTCTGCCTGTCTGTTAGAAGTTGACTTAATTCTACAAGATTTTGGTCTCAACAATCTAGCCCCTAAACAGTCAATTCAAAAAGATCATGATGATAAACTGTCCGAACTAGTGAAAATTCCGGCCCTTTGGCAAAACTTTCCGTGCCTGCTTCTGGGCGGCAAGTTTGACATAATCCGTTTTCAGTTCAGGTGCATCGTTCAATAGGCGCTTCAGGCGCGATGCAGGTTTGATCTTGTTTCTGATGTCTTTAACGGGCCTCCTGACTTCATCCGCATTGGCGAGGCTTTCGATTGCAACATCCGAATCATGCAGAACCGAAAGCATTGGGGTTAGGTCTTCGACATGATTCGCAACTACGTGAATAACACTGTCAACGCTCTGGAGTTTGCCTCTTATTCCAACACACCGGCTGCCCAGAACAAGATTGCGGTATTTTTCAAAGGTTTTAGGCCAGACAATGATGTTGGCGACACCTGTTTCATCTTCAATGGTTTCGAAAATCACACCTTTGGCTGAACCGGGTCGCTGACGTACAAGCACCAGGCCTGCAACCGTAACCGTTCTACCACTGGGCAGTTCACGCAAATCAACATTCCGCACAAACCTGCGGTGAAGTAATTCTTCACGCAGAAAACTTATCGGATGTGCTTTCAGGGAAAATGTCAAAGACTGATAATCGATCATAACATGCTCACCCAATGGCATGGCGGGCAACTGAACTTCCGGCTCATGCTGAAGGTCGGCGTGATCTGCGATTGCAAACAAGGGAAGCCGCTCAGCACTGGACAATGGATCAAGAGCCTTTACAGCCCATAGAGCTTCCCGCCTGTCGAGACCGATTGAGCGGAAACAGTCCGCCTCTGCCAGTTTCTCGATAGCCCGACGTGACAATCCTGACCGCATCCAGAGATCGCGAACACTGTCATAACCCCTGTTTCTGCTGGCAGTCAGCAGTTCCGCATCCTGTTCTCCAAAGCCCTTGACCTGCTGAAGACCCAACCGGACCGCATGGGTGTTCTTCATGACAGTCGACATTTCATGATGCTGTGGGTTGACCGGACAGGCATCCGCATCCGACTCGAGAATGCTGTTCCAGTCTGAATGGTTGATATCAACGGGCCTGATATCCACACCGTGCTCCCTTGCATCCCTTATCAATTGAGCGGGTGCATAAAAGCCCATCGGCTGGGAATTCAGAATGGCGGCACAGAAGACATCCGGATAATGACACTTGAGCCAGCAAGAGACATAAACCAGCAATGCGAAACTCGCCGCATGGCTTTCAGGAAACCCGTATTCTCCAAACCCCTCTATCTGCTTGAAGCAATGATCGGCAAACTCACGTTCATAACCGTTGGCAACCATGCCTTCGACCATCTTTTTGTGAAATGAGCCAATTGTCCCTACGCGCCTGAAAGTCGCCATTGCGCGTCTGAGCTTGTCTGCTTCGCCAGGCGGGAATTTTGCCGCAACGATCGCAATGTTCATGGCTTGCTCCTGAAACAGCGGCACGCCCAACGTCTTGCTCAAGACGCCTTCCAACTCCTTGCTGGGGTATTTAACATCTTCCTTGCCCTGTCGGCGTTTAAGATAGGGATGGACCATATTGCCCTGAATGGGACCAGGCCGGACAATTGCCACTTCAATCACAAGGTCATAATATTTGCGTGGACGCAGTCGCGGGAGCATGGACATCTGCGCCCGGCTTTCGATCTGAAACACACCAATCGTATCGGCCCGACAGATCATGTCATAGGTAGGGATATCACCATCCTTCAAGGATGAGAGTGTTTCCTTGCGTTTGTAGTGAATTTGCAAAAGATCAAAGGCTTTTCGAATGCAGGTCAACATGCCAAGTGCAAGCACATCGATCTTGAGCATGCCCAAGCTTTCAAGGTCATCCTTGTCCCATTCAACAATGGTGCGATCTTCCATGGCGGCATTTTCAATCGGGATAAGCGAGGAAAGCCGGTCACGGGTAATCACAAAACCACCCACATGCTGAGAGAGATGGCGCGGGAAGCCGACAATCTCCTGCGCAAGATCAAGCATCTGACCCAGGTGTTTGTCCCCCGGATCCAGTCCGGCGCGTCTGGCATCTTCCTTGTTTATCTCCCGTGACCAGCTACCCCACCTTGTACCGGAGATTGCGGTAATGGCATCGTCAGAAAGTCCAAACACCTTTCCCACTTCGCGAATGGCCGAGCGGGCGCGATAAGTTACAACGGTTGCAGCTATCCCGGCTTTTTCCCGTCCGTATTTCTCATAGATGTACTGGATAACCTCCTCCCGGCGCTCATGTTCAAAGTCCACATCAATATCGGGTGGTTCGTTGCGTTCCTCAGAGATGAAACGCTCGAACAGAAGATCAACCATATCGGGATCAACTTCTGTAATTCCAAGACAGTAGCAGACGGCAGAATTGGCAGCAGATCCCCTCCCCTGGCACAAGATTCCCTGGCTGCGGGCAAAGCGGACCATGTCGTAAACCGTGAGAAAATAGGAAGCATAATCGAGCTTTTTGATAAGTGCGGTTTCATGGGCAATGGCGTTCAGAACCTTCTCGGGCGCTCCGTTCGGATAACGGCGTTTGAGACCAATTTCTGTCAGACGTTCAAGTGCTTCCTGCGAAGCGACCGGCTTGTTGTCCAGCGCATCAAATACCGGATCATCCGGATACTGATAACGAAGCTCATCCAGCGAGAAATCAAGCCGGCTATAGAGTTCGATAGTTCGACTGACCGCCTCTTCATAGCCTTTGAAAACCTGCAACATCCCTTCGGGAGAACGAAGATGCCGTTCCGCATTTGCTTCAAGCATTGTGCCGATTGTCGCGAGTGTTTCACCTTCACGAATACAGGTAATGACATCCTGCAACGGACGGCGTTCTGGCTTGTGATAAAGGACATCGCCCAATGCCACCAATGGAACGCCTGTTTGCTTCGCCAGCATATTCATAGCTGACATGTCGCGCTCATCCATGACACCATAAGAACGCGCCAGACCCAGATACACATGGTCATCGAATGCAGTTGCAAGCTTACCAATAACTGACTTGAGAAACGAAACCTTCTGCTTTCCAGGTTGAACTGCCATCAAAAGTCCCTGCCCGTGCTTCAGCAGGTCTTCAAAACCGATGTGACATTCACCTTTGGGTGCACGGCGCTTGCCGAGGCTCAGGAGTTCACACAAATTGCCCCATGCCTGCCTGTCTTGTGGCCAGGCAAAGATGTCCGGTGTGCGATCCATAAATACCAGTCTGCAACCAGGCGCAAAGGAAAGCTGTGCTTCCTTGGCTGACATATGCCCGCGGACCAGTCCCGCAACAGAATTATGGTCGGTGATGGAAAGGCCTGCCAGGCCAAGCCGCTTGGCTCGTACAACCAGCTCTTCAGGATGGGAGGCACCACGCAGAAACGAGAAATTGCTTGTAACGGCAAGTTCCGCATACCCGCCCTGTTGTTCCGCCATTCTTTTCAGAAGTTTGCTGGTCATGCGAACATTCCATGCACATACCATTCGGGCTTGTCGGTTTCCCGTTCATACAAGCCATGACGAAACAACCACAGACGATATCCACTGCTGGTTTCGATGCGAAAGTAATCCCGGGTGCGGGCAGCACGCCCATCTTTCCACCATTCACAGGCGATGCGCTCCGGACCTTCCGAGCGGCTTACCTCATACTGTGCTTTGCGCCAGCGAAACCTGAGCGGCGGACCTTCCGGCACTTCGGCCATAACATCTGCACGTTCGGGTTGATCAAACAGCAGGATTGGACGCGTTGTGATCTCTGTCGTCTTTGCTGTTACGGTTTGCGCTTCGTAGTGAATGGCAGGTGCCAGATTAAACCTGCGTTCAGGAATATGGGTATCCGCCGTCTGATAGACCTGCACACGGTATGCACCCAGCCTTGCAGACAGACGGTCGACAAGATGTGTGCATGCCTGCCGCGACTGGTCCTGCGCAACAAGATCTTCCTGTTTTTCATCCAAACGATCGCAACGCAGAAAAGAGAGCTGGATAATATCAAATCCGAATCCTGCATCCCATTCATCACTCAAACTTGCCAGTCGTTCATCAAAGAGGGTTGCGATCTTGCCGTCATCACGCAGGGAACTGGAGGCCTCCACCTGCAGTTGCGTCACTTCCCCATCGGTTCGAAACAGTTGAATTCTTGCCATTCGCATACCGAGACCGCGTTGCTCAAGGCTGGCTTTTGCCTTCTGTGTCAGTAACCTGATAGTAGCCTTGATATCATCTTCATAGACGATTGGATCCGGAAACCGCCTTTCGTAAACGAGTTCAGCGACCGGTTGCAATGGCGAGAGGACTTCGTCTTCTCTGCCCAATGCCTGATCAAGGCGTTCCAACACTTCCGAACCAAACCGGGTCGCAATGGGGGCACGCGGCAAATCAATCAGACAGCCAATTGTTTTGAAGCCAACCCTGTTTAGTTCATTGACCTTGCTACTTGAAAGACGCAGTGCGAATAGCGGCATTGTTTCCAGCAGAGCCTGATGGGATTTTGGCAGTGCAATGGCTTGATTGCAGTAACGCGCCAATGCCCATGCCGCGCCTGCGTGATCTGCAATTGCGATCCTGACTGAAAATCCCTGGGCAGAAAACCGTGCTGCCATGTCTTCAAGCATTGCCTGCTCGCCTCCAAAAAGGTGTGAACACCCCGTGATGTTGAGAAACAAACCATCATTGCCACTAAGCGAGACAAGTGGCGTATACCGCTCACTCCAGTGGGCAATCTGCTTGAGAAGCTGCGCATCCGCATGCCTATCATGCCACACACAATCAAGGTCCGGGATGATGGCGCGGGCATCGCTCAGATTCTGCTCAAGCCTGATACCTGTAAGCCGTTTATCATCCTCAAGCGCCACAATGCGCATGGCATTTTTGACAGTATCGACAACAACAATTGGTGCCGTATCAGGACGCCCTTTCAAGCGCCACGACTTGCCCCATCTCTGACGGGCTATCCTGTCGGTCGGCAGATGGGTGAAGTGGCAACAGAGTATTCGCTGATGATTTGTATGTTGCGGCATGTTCAAAGGACCTTGTCTTTATGTTCCATGCAATCGGCCATTGTCCCGTCTGGCCGTTGCGGTTCTTTTCAAGGGTGAGGATCAGCCGCATATGACCCAAACCCTTTTGATAATTTTCATCCGGCAATGATGGTGCAGGCCTGATATGCCAGCGGGTTGCTGCACTTGAAGCTTCTTCCTCACCCGCCTGCCTCAGTATAAACAGTGGCGTTCCACTGGTCTGTGCACGCAGCATCAGCTTTCGACTTACAGACAGGTCAAACATATTCGGATTGCCTTTGACATGCAGAACTACTGCCGCCAGCCCGCCAGTCCGGGCAGCCTCTCCGGCAGCCCACAGGCAGTCGTTAAAGTGCATTGGACGAATATGAATCAACCGTGATGCATCAAACCCGAAAAACATAAGCCCGTCAGGGAAGAGTTTACCCATTTCAAACGCGGTCGCCGGCCCTTCGATCCAGGCAACTGGACGGTTGCAGGAAAGGTTTGACAACAGTCCGAACAGAAAACCGATTGAACACCCGGAATCCCGTGACAGGGAACACCGTATTTCGTGCATGTCGCTGGTAGCAAGCCCACCGCCCAACGTTGCATCAATGTCATCAATACCGAAACCCAGACGCGTCTGGCCGTTTTCAGTGGTAAGCCGCTCCCGCGTGCCATCTATCATGGCAACAGATCGGCGCAAGGCCGCAACTATGTTTGTTTGTTGGGACATCAAAACAGTATTTTGTTCTCTTTTTGTTCTTTTTAACGCATTGCGGGCTGATGAGTCAAACCGTGGAATCCTGCATTGCCTGAAACATTGCAAAGATGGCCAGTCAAAATCGTAATCAAGTGACCCAGGGTAAAACTGGCACAGTCCTTGCAGCAATAATCGCAATCAAGGCCAAATTACCAAATCGGCACAATTTCGGCCTTGAAGAAAAATAAGGAGAAGCGTTTTGACAGGCACAGCAACCCCACCCATCTATAAACGCACAGAGGCAGAAACCAGAGATCGCTCCGAAACGGTTCCACTGGTTAGCAACCTGCTATTCAACCGGATCGAATGGTCCTGTCATGATTCAATATCACCGCTGGAAACAGACTGGAAAGAGCTTGAGAGCCGGGCAAAATGTTCGCCATTTCAGCGACTTTCATGGGTCAAGCCACTTTACCAGAACATACACCCGGAAGTTTCATCCGGTGGCTTGATAAAGGAAGAGCCCTTTCTGATTACCGGGCATCTCAACAATCAAATGGTGATCGTGCTGCCTATGGTGATCGAGGCCAGCATTCTTGGCAAATGCCTCAAGTGGATTGGATCGGATATCTCTGATTACAACGGCATGATTGTTGATGAGAATATCATCGCAGAAATACCAAGAGGCTTTTTTGACAAGCTAATGGCCCAGGTTGCCGAGATCGTACCGGACCTCGATGCAATTTTCCTTACCAGAAATCCTGAAATCAAGAATTCTCTTAAAAGTGATATCTTTCCTCGCGGGCAAAGCTGGGACGGTGAGCACAGTTCACACACACTGGGCCTGTCACACGACTGGAAGTCGCTATATGCGAACATCCGCTCAAAGAAATCCAGACAACGTCTGCGCAGTAAATTCCGGGCCTTGCAAAACAAATATGAAGTAACTTTCCGGCAGGTCAGGAACCCTGAAGAAAAGGCAGAGGCCACAAATCAGATTCTTGAATGGAAATCCTCGCAGCTAAAAAACCGCGGTTCACGAAATCCATTCGGAAGCGAAGTGCTTCCCAGCAGAACCCGAATGACAATCAACGCATCCGTTGATGACAATTGCAAAAAATCCGTGAAGGTATTCGGTATCTACCTGGACAACCAACTCGTAGCAGGAATGCTTGCATTCATTGCAGACGGAAAATTCTACTACCTGGTTTCTGCATACGCACCGGCCTTTCCCTCGCAATATTCCGTGGGAACACATTTGCTGGTCAAAACCCTGGAATTAGCTTCCCGGGCGGGACTGCAAGAGTATGACTTCCTGCTGGGTGATGAGGCGTACAAGTTCGATTGGTGCGACACCCATGTACCACTCAAAAACTACCTTATCCCTCTTACAGTGAAGGGCAGCATTTACGGATTAGGCATCAAATCTGCTCTTACAATCAAAAAGCAGATCATGGACTCGAATTTTACAAACAAGGTTCTCCGGCAAATGATCAAGGCTACCAGTATCAACCATCACCAACTCCCAGTCGGCCGGCAAGCCTTTTCGCCGCCATTGTCCGATCGGGCAACTTCAAGTCAGGGAGCCTAAAATGAATAGTGCAGTTCATACAGTAAGATCGCAGCTCCGCAGTTCCACACGTAATCCGGAATTTGTGGATGTTATATTTGCAGCCCTGGCACGAAAACATGCGAGCATTGATCAACTCATTCGATTGATCACTTTCGCCCTGCCGACCCTCTTTCTGGCTGCTGTTGTGTTTCAGCCCTGGGTCGAGGCCAAATGGATGTTTCTTGATCCGCTGACAGCAGCAGAACTGTCCGGCGACTGCTGCCACTCTCACTATGGCTTTGTTTCAACCGCCGGTATCATTCTCTGGGCAGCCACAGCAGCCATATGTCTTTTTACCGCATCATTGCTGTATATGGCCGGCAAACCGTTAGTCGCTGTTTCCTTCCCGTTGCTGGCTGGGATGCTCACAGGATGGATAGGACTGGATGACGCATATCTACTGCATGAAACAGTACTTCCAGCATTCGGAATCCCGCAGAACATTGTGATTGCATCATATGTATTGCTCGGCTCTCTGTATTTCATCGCCAACTGGAGAATCATCCTGCAACATGATTTCTGGCTGCTAGCCATGGGTGCATCCGCACTCGCGCTGAGCATCATAGTTGATACGGTCTTTCACAGCCTCAATCCTTATCTGGTCCTGTTGGAAGACAGTGCAAAGTTCTTTGGAATTTTCTGCTGGACATCCTTCCACGTAACTACATTCGCAAAGCTTCTAAAAGCATCACTGCAACCGACAGGCAGAAACTGAAATGACTGACCGGAACAACAAACCTTTAGTCCTGTTACTGGGAAACTATCGTCCTTCACTGACCCTGGCACGGACCTTCAAGGCTCGCGGATTTGACGTCGTCGTCAGCACTCATGGTTGCGAGAGGTTGTGCCAATACAGTGCGGCTGTTTCATCGATGTGGGACCATTCACCCCTGAAACTCGGCCCGGCTCGGCTGGCTTCTGAACTCAGATCGTTTGCCAAGCTGAACCCGGAACTGACCGCCATCTATCCGGTTTCAGAAGAATATGTCCGCCTCATCGCAGAAAACGAACCCTTATTTGAAGGTTTGCCAAAAATTGTGAGCATGGACAAAGCCCTGATACAAAAGTGTCTGGACAAGGAGACAATGCTCAACCTGGCACGGTCACTTGATGTGCCAACAGCTCCTTTCGCAAATACAAACGGTCTTTCCGATGCGCTTCAGGCGTGTGGAGGGACTGGCGGATATCCCAAAGTGCTACGCCCCAGGGATTCCACCCAGCGCATCGACGGAAACAAGGCCGTTTACGTTGAGAACGAAGACGAACTTTCCGCATGCTTTGACCGTCATGGCTTGCACAATCAGCCCCTTCTCATTCAGCAGAAGTTTGAAGGAAAACGTCACAACGTATACTTTGCCGCAACATCTGGTCACGCGACCAAGCTGCTCCACGCAGTGATCGACCGGACCGACAAGATTGATGGAACCGGTCTGGCTGTTGAAGGAAGAACCCTCAATGCACACCATGCGGTCGTTGAGCAGACAAAAACACTGCTTGAAGCACTTGATTACAATGGCATCGGCTGCGCACAGTTTCTGGTGAATCAAGAAACCGGCGAGAGCTCATTCCTGGAAATCAATCCACGCATCGCCGGCAACCATGCGCTGCCTGAGTACAAAGGCCTCGATCTGGGATGGTTCAATTTCGAGAGGGTTTTTAATGAGCGCGTTGACGCCAAAGAAGTCATCGCAACTGGTGGACAACGTTATTGCTGGACAACTGGCGATCTGATGGGGGCAAAGGTCGCTTACCTTCGTAAGGAGATCGGCCTGGTAACCCTGATCGGCTGGCTGATCAAAGCAGCAGTTACGGCGGTACGCAGCGACGTCCATATGGTTTTTGACCGGAAGGACCCAAATCCCGCGATACAGGGGCTGTGGAAGGCTGTTCCACGCATCGCAAGATGGCGCAAACCGCTGACGCAAACCGACAACAATACAGATTATTCGAATAACCTCAGGAGGCCGACATGATAACTTCCAACTTCACAGCAGCAGCACCGAACTTCTTTGCTACCGATGAAATGCCCGCAAAATTGGTCGCCGTACCGTCGGACAACTTGTCGCTCGACCTGAAACTTGAATATGTTTCGGCCAGGCAATGGGATGAAGTTGCGGCAGAATTTGCCGACCTGATTCCCGAGCAAATGGGTAGTTTCAACTCCGGGCATTGGGGTGAAGACAATGTTGAGTTTGTAACATTCCGGAAAAATGCGGAGCTTGTCGGCGGAGCAGTCCTTATTGTCCGAAAAATTCCATTTAGCGGGACAGGTGTGGCCATGCTGAAATGGGGCCCCATTTTTCAGAAACCCGGAACCAGCTTTGACGCAGTCATGTACCGCGCAACGATTTCCTGCCTCAAGGCGGAATATTGCAAAAAACGCAAACTGCATCTGACGGTCGTTCCCGTCGCAAAGCCGGAAACGTCTGAGCATTGCACAAAGCTTCTCCCGGAGATGGATTTCGAAAAGGGCGACGGCTTTCCGGCTCCGGAACGCTATATCGTCAACGTACAGGATTCTTCAGAAGCACTAATGACAAGCCTTGACCAAAAATGGCGCTACAACCTGCGCAAGGCACTAAAGAATGACTTCTCGATCAGGGTTGTGGACCCACTGAAAGGGCTTGATGAGTTTCTGGATCTCTACTCGCAGATGATCGACCGAAAGCAGTTTCATGATTCTTCTGCAATAAACGCGCTGGAAAAAATCGTGAAGGAAAGCCCTGAAGAAACCAGACCAATAATTGTGCTTGTATCTCACGACTCCAGGGTAACTGCCGGTGGCGTGTTTCATGTGGCTGGCAACATGGCCACCTACATGTTTGGTGCGACTGATACTCGAGCGCTCAAGCTGAAAGCAGGTTATGCACTTCACTGGTGGGTCGCTGAATACCTTTGCGAACAACAGGGCATAGACTGGTATGATCTCGGTGGAAACGACCTGGACGGTGGACTTCACCAGTTCAAGAAGGGATTTGTCGGAAAGTCAGGTCATATCCTTAACTCACCGCATCGCTACCACTTCGCGCAATCGATCTCCGCGAAATTGGCAGGCTTTATGGCGTTCCGTGTCCGCGACCTGATCGCATCGGCGAGCCGCAAACTTCATTCAATCAAAAACAAACGATAGAACGGCCATCTAGATGGTACCGCAAAAGATATACCGCTTTCTGTTTCTTTTCAGCGCCCGCATCGCGGGAGCAGCATCGCTCTTTGTCGTCAATCTGCTGATTGTTCGATATCTGGGTCTGGAAGCGCTTGCATCTTATGCGGTATTTGTTTCCCTGGTCAGCATAACCGCGATCATAATCTCGAGCGGATTTACCGCGATTGCCCCCATACTGGTTGCTGAATACTCAGAAAAGAAACAGCCAGAACTTGTTAAGGGCTTTGTGAATTTGGCTGTTAAACACGGAAGCATGTGTTTTGCAGCGATCTTCGCGCTGATCGCAGGCCTCTATCTGTCGGACATCAAAATACCGATTGTCGGCAATATGGAAATGGGAGTGGCGGTATTGATTGCCGCCGGGGCTAGTGCCGTTCTGGGCTTCAACGGTGCCGTTCTTGTCGGCATGAAGAAGCAGGTTTCCGGTACCGTTCCCGAAACCTTTGCGCGACCGGTCTTGTTTACTGTTTTCACAGGCCTCCTTCTGTTTACCGGCCATATAACCCAAGCCAGTACGATCATGTGGCTTTATGCGTTATCCGTCTGGCTTGTATTTGGTCTTGTCCTTTTGCGAGACAGAAAAATTCGAGGCAGTTTCTCGGCAATTGAAGAAACCAGTGACACAAAGCGATGGCGGCGAGCTGCATTACCTTGGACCGGAATTTCCCTTTTGTGGGATTTCATGATTGACCTGATGTTGTTACTGGCAAGTTTGCTGGCCGGATCCGTCGAAATCGCAATTCTGCACATTTGCTTCAGATACCGCGTCCTTGCCGGTTTTGGAATGCGCACGATCCATACCTTGTTGATGCCTGATATTACCGGGCACGCGGTTTCAGGTGATCAACTGGCGACCAGACGCAAAATCAGTCAGGTAAATCTGGCCTCGCTGATTTATTCTTCTCTCGTTCTCTTGGGATTTGCAGCTATCGGCCAACAACTGCTCGGCCTTTTCTCTGCCGAAGCAGTTTCCGGTCTGCCGATTCTTCTCATCGTTTCAGCGACAATGCTGGTCCGCTCAATTTTTGGACCGGCACCATTGTTGTTGGCAATTCACAATCACCATTTGGTGACATTGGCGGTCAGTCTGTTTACAACCCTTCTTGCAGTCGTTTTTGTACTTTTGACATATGGAAATCTCGGTATTCTGGCCGTAGCAATTGGTTATACTGGTGCCAATCTCATCGCTTCCGTTGCGCTCTGGTACATGGCAAAGAAAAAGACAGGAATTGACTGTTCGATACTGGCTGCTCTGGATACTTCACCGCTTCCAGCCGGCTCTCTGAAGACTGCTTCCTGAACAGGAAGTGCTAAATTTTGTCTTTGTTAGAATCCAATTTTGAATAGAGGCTCTGCCGGCTTATTCCAAGCATCTGCGCAGCTGACGCACGATTGTTTTTGGTGAGTTCAAGCGCGGTTTCGATGCAAAGAACTTCAATCATTCGGGCGGTCTCACGGACGATTTCCTTCAGCGACATATGACCGACCAGATCGGCAATTTGCTCGTTTGATGGCGTTACTTTCTCATGCTCCGCTTCGGCATCCATAACAACATTGTTTGCCGGACGTATCCAGAAGCCAAGCAACTCGCCGCTTGCCGTTACATGCTGACAGGCGGCAATTTCAACATTCATGTGCTGGCCAAACCGGGTCTTCATGGAAGAGGCAAACCGGCGAACATGCCCATGCTCTTTGACGTTCGACACCAGCACGTTGCAATCCACACCCGGACGCTCGAAAAAACTGTCGAATTCCAGGCCTTCCAATTCTTTCATGCCGGACAGATTGAACAGTTCGAAAAACGACTTGTTGGCATTGATAATGCTGTGGTCAGAATCCGTCACGATAAACGCATCCGGCATTCCATCGGTCAGGTCCAGAATATTGAACTGAATTGAATCGACCGGTTCTGAAACCTCTCTCCCAGCCGGGAACATATGCAGCAACAGAAGGCTTTGGCCGCCCTGGGGAAAATGAGACAAGCGCAACCTTACATTTCTGCCATTGGAGAGCGACACGTGAGCTGCCTCAACCTTGTCTTCTTTGATCGCCGCCATGAGCATTTTATGCAGAACTGTGCCATCCTTATCCTCAAACAGTGCCTGCAGCTTCCTGCTTTCCAGCTTTGCAAGCGCTGTACCTGTCAGTGTCGCCGCTGCAGGATTTACATCAATGACACGCAGACTGGCGGCATCCACCAGGATTTGTGCGTTTTCGGAAAGCCGGAACGCGGCCCGATACCGGCTTTCGCCTGCCTTTAACTTTGCAGCTTCCCTTTCCATGGCAAGCTGGGCGCTGATAACACGGCGCTGCATGGATGCAATTTCGGCAACGCTGTTGCCAAACAACACCACATCCCCCTGCTCATCAATCCTGACTGATCTGTAGCTTACCGGAATGTCATCGGTATCCACCATGGGATGATTGACCTGCCGCGGCATGGTGGAACCGTCCGGGGTCGCTTCTGCGATGAGTTGTGTGATCTTTTCTTCAGATTCGGGGGTTACAGTCTCCTGAACCCTTCGTCCTTTCCAGGCACGCGCGCCTCCGGCAAACAACCCTTCGAGCTTGAAAGAAACATCCTTGATAGTGCCTGTTTTGTCGACAATCAGGACCACATCTGCTGAAGCTGCCAATAGTCGGCCAAGCATTTTTCCGCCCGGTCCGGGAAACAGGGATTCGGCATTTTCAAGCCCGACCTCCGACAGATTCCCTATACGATCATCCAACCCGATTATTCCCGTTCATATGGATTTCAAGCGTGCCTGATGTTGTTAAAAGTGCTTGTCCAAAGCATGATGTAGCGCTCCAATATCAACATGGCTACCCGGACAAATCGCATTTGCAGTTTCAAGCGCCTCTTTTGCATCGATTGCTGATGCATCCGCCCCGGTGACCCGATACAATTCCGGATCCGCCAAAAACGGCAATCCGCCGATCATGACTTTCAAGTCCGGGTTGCAAGAATGGTCGCGTAAGGCAGTGATCAGAGACCGGGCTTTATACACGTCCTCACTTTGCGAAACCGAGAGACCAACAATGTCAAAGTGACGTTCGGCAACTGCACGTTGCAGAAATTCCGGGTCCGGATCAAATTCTGCAACGGCATTCCACCCGGCCCCCCTGAAGAATGCTTCCAGAACCGAAACACCAAACACGTGGGTATCTTTGGGCATTGGCGCCAGAAGAATCGAGCGTCCCAATCCACCGGGCAAAAGTTCGGCAAAAAGATCATTGTCGAGGCTGCGCAAAACCTGATGCAATGCCGAAAGCCCGAGCGTCACGTCACCAAAGGAACAAGCGTCCGCACACCATTTTTCTCCAAGATGCCTTGCACTGTCGGTCAGTAGCCCCAGAACGAGATGTGAGGGTAAAAAGCCATCATTGAATTGCTTATCGATGATTAAATTGGCCTCATTGATGCGCTGCTCCAGCAACAAATCCGAGAACTTCACAACCAGGGAATCAGGAAATTCGATCTTCCGCGATGTCCCTTCCTGCAAACCAACACTGGGGGCTGCATTCAAATCAAGCAAACCCGGCACGATCCTGTCATGCAGTACTTTGGCCAGCAAATCATCAACCGCTGGCGGGAAATCACGTTGTGCCATGTGTCCTCCACGGCCGTCACCCGTAACAGCCCAAAGCGTACGGGATGGGCAAAGCATCGTCTACCCATGACTAATACTACAGGCACAGCATTCAATACGTCAACGTGTGGATACCTGCTCTCATAAATGTCAGACGTTAAAGTGAATTCTGCAGACGATCCTAACTTGCAGATCGGATCAAATACTATTCAAATCCTTCAAGAACGGTTTTACCCACCGCCCTGCCGCTCTCCTGCACGCGATGTGCCTCAATCAGGTTTGTTGCGTTCACGGGGCCAAGGTTGGACGTGGCAGTCGTGACAACCGCTCCGTCATCAAGCAATGCCGCAACCCTGTTGAGCAGAATTTGTTGCGCATCGATATCTTCGGTCTGAAACATGGATCGTGTGAACATGAACTCGATGTGCAATGACAGCGCTTTTTGCTTGATCTTCATGATGTCAAGATTTTCAGGGTCATCGATCATGCAAATCTCGCCGCGAGGCTTGATCAAATTCACGATGGCTTCGAAATGGCGATCGGTGGCTGTAAGAGCAGCCACGTATCGGGGTTGTAAACCGAGTTCCTCTACCTGTTCATCAATCGGCTGACGATGATCGATTATGTGGTCCGCGCCCATCTTCGTAACCCATTCGCGGGTTTCATCCCTCGAAGCGGTTGCGATCACTGTCAACCCAGTCAGAGCTTTCGCCAATTGAATCAACACCGAACCGACGCCACCTGCGCCTCCGATGACAAGGAGGGACTCGCCCGATCCGCCACCTTCGGGGATCTTGAAACTGTCAAACAACAGTTCCCATGCTGTGATCGATGTTAGCGGCATTGCAGCCGATTCCGCCATGGAAAGGCTTGCCGGCTTACGCCCCACGATCCGCTCATCAACCGCATGGAATTCCGAGTTGGTGCCGGGTCGGGTAATGTCACCTGCGTAAAATACCTCATCACCGGGTTTGTACCCGGTTACGTCGAGACCGACAGCCGTCACAACACCGGCGGCATCGTATCCCAAAACCTTGTATCCGCTTTCCGGTTCAACCCGCATGCGGACTTTTGTATCAACAGGGTTCACGGATATTGCTTTCACCTCAACAAGAAGATCGCGACCTTCCGCTTCCGGTTTTTCGATCTCAATATCCTCAAGTGCATTAATCTCGTCGATTGGTCTGCTTTTCGTATAGCCCACGGCTTTCATCGATGTACTCCTTGTCCCGGTTTTAAATGTGGGATATTTATGAGCAGACAAAATTACAAGTACGCATATTTATGTGCTATAGGTACAAATAATATACTGTGAGGCGTTCATGCGATTTGAAAATTATGACTGTTCCCGCGGTTGTCCGGTCGAAGCGACACTGGAGAGGATTGGCGGCAAGTGGAAGGGCATTGCCCTTTATCACCTGCTTGAGGGTCCAAAACGCTATAACGAATTGAAGCGTCAGGTGGGTGGCGTTACACAGCGGATGCTTACAAAACAGCTCCGGGAACTGGAGTCTGATGGTCTTGTGGATCGCAAAATCTTTCCGGTTGTACCCCCGCATGTCGAGTATAGCCTGACTGAGAAAGGCCGGACTCTCAAGCCAATATTAATAGCGCTTCGGGACTGGGGTGAAAGTTACGTCTGAGTTTTGACTTTCCGCAATGAGCGGTGAGAGCGTTCGGGAACTCAGACCTTCCTGAATACGAATACCGCCCAGATCAGGCAAATCCCCAGCGGCCACCAGAGCCAAGTGCTGACGAAAAAAATCCAGGTTATGAATATGAACGCACTGCCGAGCAATGAAATGAACAGGCGGTCACCGCGGGTCGTGTCGATTGCAAAAACTCCCCGCCGCGGGTTTCCTCCGGGGCTGTAATATTCCCATACAGACATGCCGGCGATGCAGGCTGCGATAAACAGAAAGAATGCAACTGTGGCTCGTGTCCAGGCCATCCAGCTTCCAAGAGGCTCTGTCCACCAGTCAAAACTGAACAGAGCTGCCTGACTGAATATCAGTCCGGTCATGATTACACCCTCCCCAGGGCAAAGCCCTTGGCAATGTAATTGCGGACAAAATAGATAACGATTGCGCCGGGGATGATGGTGAGGGTCCCTGCTGCCGCCAGCAGCCCCAGTTCATAGCCCGATGAAGACGCTGTTTTGGTCATGGTTGCGGCAATCGGCTTTGCAGCTACTGCGGTCAGTGTCTTTGCAAGCAACAGTTCCACCCAGGAAAACATGAAGCAGAAGAATGCCGCAACACCAATGCCTGAAGAAATGGTCGGGATAAAAATCTTCACGAAAAATTTCGGAAACGAATAGCCGTCAATATAGGCGGTTTCGTCCAACTGTTTCGGAACTCCGGACATGAAGCCTTCCAGAATCCAGACGGCCAGTGGAATATTGAACAAAGTATGCGCAAGTGCCACGGCAAGATGTGTATCAAAGATCCCGATCGCTGAATAAAGCTGGAAAAACGGCAAAGCGAAAACGGCCGCCGGCGCCATGCGGTTGGTCAACAACCAGAAAAACAAGTGTTTGTCACCTATGAACCTGTAGCGGGAAAACGCATAAGCGGCAGGAAGCGCCACTGCCACGGATAATACGGTATTAATCGACACGTAAATGATCGAGTTTATATACCCATTATACCAGGTCGGGTCCGTGAAGATCGTGACATAATTTTCAAGTGTGAATTCGCGCGGCCACAGCGTGAACGATCCAAGAATTTCATTGGTCGTCTTGAACGACATGGATACGAGCCAGTAGATCGGCAGCATCAGGAAGACAATGTAAATTGCAGGTATGAGCCAGGTATAACGTCTCATCGCCTAGTTCTCCTCATCCCGCGTCATCAATGTGTAGAACACCCAGCTCGCAAGCAGGATAATCAGGAAATAGACCAGTGACATTGCTGCCGCCGGGCCAAGGTCAAACTGGCCTAGTGCGATTTTAACAAGATCAATTGAAAGCAGTGTGGTCGAGTTTCCCGGACCACCTCCCGTCAGCACGGATGGTTCGGTGTAAATGTTGAAAGAATCCATAAACCGAAGCAATATCGCAATGGTCAGGACACGTTTCATCTTTGGCAACTGTATGTAGCGGAATACCGCCCAGGAGCTTGCGCCATCAATTTTTGCGGCCTGATAGTAAGCGTCCGGGATTGAAACAAGACCGGCATATGCGAGCAGCACGACGAGCGAAGTCCAGTGCCAGACATCCATCAAGATGAGCGTGAACCAGGCATCTGAGGGTTGACGCGTATAGTTGTAGTCAAATCCGAGTGTGTTCAATGTTTTGCCGAGAAGGCCAATGTCCGGCAGCGCAAAAATGTTCCACATGGAACCTACCACATTCCAGGGGATCAGGAGTGGCATGGCCATCAGCACCAGGCAGACAGAAACCCAGATGCCCTTTCTGGGCATGGCAAGCGCGATGACAATCCCGAGCGGAATCTCAATGGCCAATATGGAAAAGGTAAAGAACAATTGCCTTCCAAGTGACGCATGAAAGCGCTCGGACGTCAGCACATCCTCAAACCAGATCAAGCCGGACCAGAAGAACACATTATTGCCGAATGTTTCCTGGACCGAGTAGTTCACCACGGTCATCAGCGGTACGATCGCGTTGAACGCCACGAGTATCAGAACCGGAAGAACAAAGAGCCACGCTTTCTGATTGACAGTCTTGTTCATGCCGCCTCCAACCCGCAAAGGCGGCCATCGGAGTAAATCCTCGTTGCGGCAGGATCAAATGAGATTTCGGTCCTTTCTGACGGGATTTCCTCGTCCTCGCCAACCAGCATTTTCAATCCGGCACCCAAACATTCGACATCGACAATTCGCGATCGCCCCACGTCCGAAACCCTCAAGACACGGGCCTCAAGGCCCTTTTCGGAAAATCGCACGAACTCCGGCCTGACGCCAATCACCGTATCACCAACCGTATCCCCTGCCCGGTTCTCGGTTTCAATCCTGCTACCGCCAAGAAAAGCAGAACCATTGTTGATTTCACATGGCAGAATGTTCATGCCCGGCGAGCCTATAAAATGGCCCACAAAGACATGTTCCGGTCGCTCAAACAGATCGCGCGGGGTTCCGATCTGTACGACTTCACCGACATTCATCACGACCACCTTGTCAGCAAATGTCAGTGCTTCCGTCTGATCGTGCGTCACATATATCATGGTGCGATTGACGCGCGAATGGAGTTCCTTGAGCTTCGAACGCAATTGAAATTTCAGGTGCGGATCAATCACGGTCAAAGGCTCGTCGAACAGGA
>JBCCGN010000004.1:0-100094 GCA_039029255.1 Pseudomonadota bacterium
GAGGTGAGGCTTTCCAAAAGCACGGGTGTAAACACCCATGCTTTAGGAAATGTTTCACCTTCTGGTCGTACACAAATTTGACAAATTTTGACCCCCTGGAATTCTCATATCCTCGAAATGGAGTATACAGATTTTTACTGGAAAAGCCCAATAGAGGATTGGACTTTTCCTGAGAAAATCTGCAGACCCCACGTTGAGGTTATCAGAGTTCCATGAGGTTTTTAAATCTTAAAAATTTGTAAAATTAGTGTACGATTAGGAGGTGAGGCTTTCCAAAAGCACGGGTGTAACCGCCCGTACTTTACGAAACGCTTCACCTCCTGGTCGTACACAAATTTAACAAATTTTGACCCCCTGGAATTCTCAGCTGTCTCTATCGTTGAGGGTCAAGGAATCCAGGTTTGCAGAAACCAGCCCGCGCTTATCGATCTGCAACTTTCCCGAGCTGTTGAAACCAGGCCCAACAATACTGAAATCTTCCAAACGAACACCCTTTTTCAGGCGTTTCAGAACGAATTCACCCGTCGCCGGAATATCCGCACCTTTGCTCCAGCCAACCCATGGCAGAGAAACAATCGCATCTTTAAAATTAAGCTCATATTTCTCAAAACGTTCACTTTCCACAACTTTAATTTTAACCGGCCCCTCAATTACAGGCTTAAGATCGATACCGAGCGCCAGTCTGTCTTTCTCGTTCAGCGTGGTTCTTATCTCACGCCTTTTCTTGACTTTCCCGGATTTCCCGATTGGCTCAACAAAATTGATCCGTGACGCTACACCATCAATTTTCATTGAGCCGGTCACCTTCGCACCGAAGGGATTTGCATCAATTAGAACATTTGCATCGGCAATTTTCCGGCCAGAAAGTTTTTTGCTGCTTGAACCATTCACAAGGTCAACCAGAACGTTCCATTCAACCTCTTCGTACTTGGCCTTGCGACCCACGGGAAACCTTGCCGCTATATTCGCGTGCCCCTTTCCCTGAAGTTCGGCAGGTTTGACTTTCAGGCGCTCCATAGCACGCAATGGTTTTTTATCGGAAATCACAGCAATGTCCCTAACGCCACCGTCTATTTCCATATTCACTTCAGCCCATCGTTCCTTTGCTGCAAAATCTTCCAGTTCAAAACTGCCTGATTGTATCGTTACAGGTTCGGCAACGGCGTTGGTCACTTCACCCCGTGTCATATCCGCAGAGATTTTCATCCCTTCCAAGGTAACCAGACCTTCCGCTTCACTTATGGGAGGTAACTCTCCGAAGGGACGGAATTTCAGCTTTTCCAGGTTCAACACGGTTTTGAAATGCTCCGGCTTGAGCTTTGCACCTTGTCGCAGCTTGAATACAATGCCGGGAGGCACATCAACCACAACACTTCCTGATGATACCCAACCATCAATGATATGATCGTGTATCCACTTGCGCGCACCTTGGGCAACAAAAAATGGCCAAAACTGTTTCAGTGCTGCTACTGAAATTCCTTCAGTCGTTGCGCGTGCTTTTATTGAGGGCGTTTCTCCATCAAACCCAAGAGCCCCGGAGCCTGTAATTGAGCCATTTTTTGTAGTCAGCACCACGCGTCGAATGTCGAGTCGTTTTTCCGTACGGTGGTAAATTCCTGCCAGCTTGAAAGCCGCCGTCTCGGATTTCTCACCTTGAATCGTAGGTTCGAATGAGCCGCGTCGCATGATGATATCATAGCGAAGCGGTCCAAAGTATCCGGCGACTTCATCAAAGGGTTTGATACCGCCAAACACCGAAGCCTTCAGGCGGCCAATCTCAACTTCCGATGGGTCCATCTCAATCTGGTTTTTGTCAAGCAGCAAACGGAAATTCAACGTGGCCGCCTTGATATCAGTTGACGATAACAGCCCAATTCGCAGCATACTCTTTGAAAATCTGAGGTGCAGGCCTGGGTCAAGGGCATCATTTTTGCTGTCAAACGGCAGGGTTCCCAGGACACTCACAACACTGTCTGATGCAAACAAGCCTTGATCAGAACCAGGATCATCCAGCCATTCGCGCATGTTGAGACCGGTCGCCTCGAATTCATACTGCGCCGGTTTGCCGGATTGTCCGGTTGAATAGACTGACTGATATTCAATTTCAGACAACTCTGTCCTTAGCACGCCGGACACTTCAAAGCTCTCATCCGTCTTCGGAAAAATATTAAGCCTGTCTATAGTGATCGGATCTGTCTGTTTACGCCCGAACACGGGACCGATAATCGTGGAATTGTAAATCTCGAAGCTCTCAAATCCATCGGCGGTGAAACTCTCGTTCAACCTGGCAAGCGTTTTACCGGTAACGTCCAATGGTTTGTTCAGGTGAGCCGGTAGAAAGACAGCCTGGCCGGAACCCAGCAGGCCGGCATCAATCAAGGCTTCATCAATTCGTGCGAAATCAAAATTCTCGTTCCCGGACAGCACGTCCCAAAGCTCTGTACTGACCTCGATCTTGCCAACTTCAGCGAGAATACCCTTGTCTGACCGACGGACAATGCTGATGTTCTCGCTCTTCAGCGTTACGCGCCCAAAATTGGAAAAGTCGAGGTCCGTTTCCCCAAGGCGAACATCGAAGTCTTCGCCGACCAGAACCTCCAGCGATCGCTCTACACGTGTGATGATGGATGAAGATTCACCTACTTTTCCTTGTAACAGATAATAGGCAAGACCAAACAGTCCGATTGTTAAAAGACCCAAACAGACAATAACTGCGGCAGCAACACGCAGCAAACGGAGCGCAAATCTTTCGTTACCCCTGTCACGTGACGGGTTCACATTTTCTGCTGGCGCGCGCGCATTTGGCGATCGGTTTTCCAGGATCTCGTTACTCAGTTTTTGCGCCCCTTGAATGGCTTGCAAAATCAGCGATCAATAAATCGTCTCAAAGAGTTGCAGGCCCGAATTTTCAATCTATATCTCCTAACATGATTCATGCCCTGGGTTAATGTCGAAAGGAAGGCAAAATGACCAGAATTACTCAAGGTGAAAAGGCGCCGGACTTTACCCTACCGACAGACTCAGATGGCACGTTTTCGCTTTCAGCATTAAATGGCACTCCGCTGGTTTTGTTCTTTTATCCCAAGGATGACACTTCGGGTTGCACAAAAGAGGCAATCGGATTCACCGAAGCCCTGCCGGAGTTTGAGAAAATAGGTTTCAAGGTGTTTGGGATGTCCCCTGATCCGGTCAAGAAACACGATAAATTTCGCGAAAAACACGGCTTGGGGGTCACCTTGATCTCAGATGAGGAAAAGGAAGCTCTGGAAGCCTATGGCGTATGGGTTGAAAAGAGCATGTACGGCAAGAAATACATGGGTGTCGAACGAACCACAGTACTAATCGACAGCGAAGGAAAAATTGCGAAAATCTGGCGCAAGGTCAAGGTGCAAGGTCACGTTGAGGACGTGCTCGAATCAGCCAGATCAATCGCAGGATAAATTCCGTCCATGACTGAAGACACACGTCCGCCGGCAAGCCTTGCAGAAGGTGCCTGTATGGCATTGTTGTCTGACGATCTCGATGAAAAGGTTCGCATAACCAATGAAACCGCGGTTCTGTGGAAGTCGCGCCGGATTTCTCTGACTGGTGCGAGGCGAATACCTCCACCGAAACGCCCGGGAAGACCGGCGAAACCAATCCTGCTTCAACCCGCCGAAGTACCCAAGCGTCCACTAAACTCTGCGCGCGGCCGAAAAGCACTGGTTCATGCCATTGCCCATATTGAACTCAATGCAATTGATCTGGCTCTGGATGTGATCGTTCGTTCAGCATGGCAAAGAATCCCGAGATCGTTTTTCGACGGCTGGCTTATGGTTGCAGAAGAAGAAGCGAAACATTTTACGCTGCTACGTCAAAGGCTTGCAGATTTTGATATGGAGTACGGCGATCTTCCGGCCCATGACGGACTGTGGGAAGCGGCAGGTGAAACCGGGCACGATTTGATCGCGCGTCTGGCAATAGTTCCTCTGGTGCTCGAAGCCCGCGGCCTTGATGTCACACCACCATTGGTTTCGAAACTCCGGGCGATCGGTGACAACAAGACCGCCGATATTTTCAGTATCATTTATGAAGATGAAAAAGGTCATGTGGCGGTTGGGGCAAAATGGTTTCGGTTTTTATGCAACAGGAATGGCCTTGATCCTGCAAATACCTTCAAACAACTGGTTCAGAAACACTTTCGCGGTAGCCTGAAAGCCCCATTTAACGACAGAGCCAGAAGCTCGAATGGCCTGACACCTCTTTTCTACAGAAATCTGTCTTCAGTTGGAAATTAATCCCGAGCGGGGTTTTTCTTCGACCGCAGGCATATTAAGCATGGAAGCATGACAGACTTTGATCTACTTCTAAATGCATTCATCACGCTTTTCGTGACAATCGATCCGATCGGGCTAGCTCCCCTTTTCCTCGGCCTTACTGAAGGAATGACGCGCAAGCAGCGTTATTCGGTCGGGCTGCGTGCATGTACGATCGCGTTCTGCCTGCTGATCGTGTTTCTCTTTGCCGGGAATGCAATTCTCGACAAAATGGGGATCACGATCCATGCATTTCGTGTCGCTGGTGGACTTCTGCTCTTCTACATTGCTTTTGAAATGGTATTTGGATCGAGACAGGATCGCAAAGAAAAGAGCTCAAGGGAGGCAATTACGAAAGACCACATTGCCAATCTGGCTGTGTTCCCGCTTGCATTGCCCCTGATCGCAGGTCCCGGCGCCATATCCGCTGCAATCCTTCTTTCAGGTCAGGCAGGAGGATCACTGGAATGGAGGGGCATGTTGGCGGCGATCATCTTCGCAATCGTCACTCTGACCTTGATATCATTTATCGCCGCTGAAGCAATTGACCGTTATCTCGGTCATACCGGCAGAATGATTCTCACCAGATTGTTGGGTGTGCTACTCGCAGCGCTCTCCGTACAGTTTGTCGTGGACGGTCTGAAAGCGCTGCTTGCCTGATCATCGACCAGGCAAATCTACCAACATTTCTTTGCCGCCATAACCGTCAACACTGTCATGTGCACGAACGATGACCTGTTTAATTCCGAGTGGAACTGATGCGGAACCACTGCGGGTGAACGGCTGTTCCTCGACATGCGGGTGATGCAGAATCCTCTTGCCGTATACTGTGCCGTCTTCACCGACCACCTCCCAGCCATCTGCGTAGTGATCCCATCCGGTATCCGCATGCCTGACCGTAACCGAAAATCGGAACTCCGTACCTGAACCGCTTACGGAAACATCAACAACATCCGCCTCGCCGGCAAATGGCTGAATAACTGGTAAGAGTAAAAAAGGGGCAATGAACAGGAGTTTTTTCATATGTCAGTCGTCACGAAAGACTTTCTCACGTCTCTCATGACGTTCCTGAGCTTCAATGGAAAGTGTTGCAATAGGTCGCGCATCAAGCCTTTTCAGCCCGATTGGTTCGCCTGTTTCTTCGCAATATCCGTAAGTTCCGTCTTCAATCCGTTTGAGAGCCGCATCTATTTTCGTTATCAGCTTCCGCTGACGATCGCGTGCCCGCAACTCAATCGAGCGGTCGGTTTCTGAAGATGCGCGGTCCGCCTGATCAGGTAGCTTGTCGCTTTCATCCTGCAAAATCGCAATCGTGGATTTGGATTCCCTAAGGATATCTGTCTTCCAGCCTTCCAGCTTGCTTCTGAAGTAAGCTTGCTGTTTTTCGTTCATGAACGGCTCGTTTTCACCAGGCCGATAATCAATATCGAGTTCAACGATTCCCATGCTATGCTCCCTTGTGGGCGGTATATAAACCGCACTCGGTTCGCGAACAAGATGAAAATTGATTACCTTCAAAAAGTTTATCCACTGCAACACATTGCGAAAATGATATTGGAGAAAATTGAGACAATTTCTCTCAGTATGACCTTCTTCAAATCCAATGGGCTCTTGCAAAAGCAGCCGCGGCATGATCAAGGTGGAAAAATGTTAAACGGGCAGAACACATGCTTCGACTGTATGTAATGCGGCACGCCAAATCTTCGTGGGCGGTACCTGGCGCGCGTGATTTTGACCGGGAATTAAATGATCGGGGGAAATCGGACCTGCTGTTGATTTCCAGGGAAATTGCCAAGGAAAACCTGATTCCCGAATTGGTTTTGTGTTCTTCTTCGGTACGTACGCGTCAGACTTTGGACTGCATTTCCGATGCATTGAAACCGGAACCGGAAGTCGAGTTTCTGGAATCCCTTTATTCCGGCGGGATGGAGGATTATCTGGCTGCGATCAGATCAAGGAACGATTGCAAGTCAATAATGACAATCGGACATAACCCGATGAGCGGTTCACTTGCATCGGCGTTGGCTGGCGCCGGCGATATCCGAGCAATGGAGCAGATTGCCTACAAGTATCCGACAGCAACAGTCGCTGTACTGGATTTCGACCTGGAAAACTGGTCTGAGATCGAAAAAGGCAAGGGAAATCTCACTAGCTGTCTGTTTCCATCACTTCTTAGAAAGTGAGCCACTCGGAATCGCTCAAATTCTCTGCTGTCGGATAACGCTTGATTAACCATTTTGGATAATTATCCGGAATACTAACAAGGTATTTGTCATGCGTATTATCCTGTTCATTCTCACCGCATTTTCCATCTCTTTAATTGCTGGCGCCAGCTTGGCATCAGAAAAGGATTTCTACAATAAAATCAACGGGAAGTGGTCGGGACCTGGTGAAATCGTTGCAGGCAAATACAAAGGCACAAAGTTCGTCTGCACCTTTGACGGATCAAACCCAAAAAGCAAAACAGGCATGAGTATCGACGGTTCCTGTCGAGTAGGTGTCTTTTCGCAACCCATGAATGCCAAAATTCTGAAAGTCGGAAAGAAATATTCAGGTGCCTTTCTGGATGGGGAAAAAGGCGATGGAATGGATGTAAAGGGAGCCCGTTACACACGGGACCGTCTGGTCGTAGACATCAGACGGGAAAATCTCAACAGCGTTCTCATCGCGAACCTGAGTGACCCGAACCGGCTTAACGTCACCATTTCAGTAAAACACAATAACAGGCTGATCCCCGTTATCGGCATGAACCTTTCCAGAAAATCCGATCCCATCCTCACCGGATCCGTAAAATAAACGGGTCCGAGTTACACCCACCAATTTTCTGAAACCTCCACCGTTTCAATTTCTTCCGTATCCAAACGGTCAAGCCATTGAACTGGCGTTTTTCCGAGAATTTCGATGCCCTGGGCAACATCATTCAGGGGTAACATTACAAAGGAACGTTCGTGCATTCTTGGATGCGGGATTGTCAGTTCCTCTTCGTGAATTGAAACCCCATCAAAAGCCAGGATGTCCAGATCGAGAGTCCTGGGCCCCCAGCGCATCTGCCTGTCGCGTTTGAAAACGCGCTCAATCTCCTGACACTTCGCCAATAATTCAAAAGGTTGCAGGGATGTAAGAAGACCCGCGCAAGCATTGTGAAACCAATCCTGGTCTTCAATTCCCCAAGGGGGTGTCCGGTACACTTTTGACACAGACAAAACTTCTATATCTGCAGATTGATCGAGCATGCGAAGTGCGCCTGCCATGTTGGCGACCACATCACCGATATTGCCGCCAAGGCCAATGTAAGCCTTCGCCAACATTCAAGCCCTGGGATTATGGGTAACTGTCACTTCGACATGATCCAGAACGCCCTGGACCGGCGCGTTGGGTTTCCGGATTGTCACTGCCGCTTCTGTAACCATGGGAAATTCTTTGCAGATCGCCCTTGCCACTTCCAGCGCAAGCGCCTCAATCAGAAACCTGCGCTTGCCTGTAATTATGTTCTCAATAACCTTGAACGCAGTTCCGTAGTCGACTGTCCCTTCAATCTCGTCTTGCTCTAATGCTTCGCCCGCATCGACATCCAGCACAGCATCAACAAAAAATCGCTGACCAAGGGTTTCCTCTTCGTTGTAAACTCCGTGACGCGCAAAAAAAGCACAATTCTTCAATGTAATTTTGTAGGTGGACATCAATCTACCAGTCTGTTTGAAATTATTGCATCCGCAATGGAAAGCGCATTCGCATTAACTGCCACATCATGTACGCGGAACACGGCGCCTCCTTTCATGCGAGCGACCACGCTTGTCGCCGCTGTGCCAATATCACGATTACCGGCATGTTGCCCAGTATAGTGGCCGATAAACCGTTTCCGGGAAGTCCCTACGAGGAGCGGATATCCAAGTGCATGCAGTTCTTCAAACCTGGCAAGCAATTGTGCGTTCTCAGGTGGATCTTTCGCGAACCCAAAACCGGGATCCACAACAATTGCATTTTCTGAATTCCCTGACCTTTTTATCGCATCAATCGAATTTCCAAGGAAATACAACTGATCCTTTATTACGTCCGGATCCTTCTGACGGTCACGTCCGGTGTGCATTGAACAAATTCCGGCATCATGACTTGCAGCAACGCCTGCAATTTCAGGATCTTTCTGGAAACCCCAAACATCGTTGATGATGTGTGCCCCGGATCTGATTGCAAGATCGGCAGTCTCGGCCCGATAAGTATCGATGGAAATAATGAAACGGCCATCACCTGCCAGAGCCTCAATGATCGGCAGTACACGATCCTGTTCTTCGTGTGCACTTACAGGTTCCGCACCGGGGCGTGTGGATTCTCCACCAACATCGATTATCGCAGCTCCATCAGATAGCATTTTGCCGGCTTGCTCGACCGCTGCATTCAAGTCGATGAACTCACCACCGTCAGAAAAAGAATCCGGCGTCACGTTCAAAATCCCCATGATCAGGGATTTTGGTCCGAGTTCAAGCTTCTGCCCGTGGGCAAGCTTCCATATCTTTTGATTAAACCAGCTGTTCATATCCGCGGATTACCCGACCCGCGGAACAATTTCCATCCGTCTAACAAGTATATTCAATCAGTCCGGTCGATCAGTGGTATCTTGGACCGTGATGCGCAACCTTGTTGTGGCGGTGTGTGTGACAGCGCTTCTTGGCATGACCAAGTGTCACTGTAATATGACAGTGGCGGTGTCTATGCCTAAGCTTTCCAACCTGAATCACATCACTGCGGGATTCTACCTTTTTAGTGGATTTCAAAAAAGGCGCAGCACCTGAGACAGATGAAGCGGAAAAGGTGACGGCTGCGGCGAGCGCCAAAGCACCAAACAATCTTGTCATGAGAAAAGTCCTCCTGTTTGCCCACTGTGATTAGGCCTCAGATTCGAAAAATGTTCAAGGGAATTATCAAAAGTTTCAGGACCAAAGAATCCAGGATCGCCGGTACATAAGAATTCATTTGCCGCCATCCCTATACGCTGTTAGGCAACCTTTATGACCATTGGCGCGCCCCCCGTCCCTACCACATCAAATAAATTTTGGCAGAAGCCAGAGATTTTGCTGATGGCTATGGCTGGCGTGATGCAAATTGCATTTGCAGCCTGGATGGCCATGACAAACAATTTTGCAGTTGAGGTGTTGTCCTTCACAGGTCGTGAGATAGGAATACAGCAATCCATTCGCGAAATTCCGGGTTTCCTGTCTTTTGCCGCAGTATTTCTTCTCCTTTTTGGGCGCGAACAGACCTGGGCATATGTTTCGCTGCTTCTGCTGGGGGGTGCAGCTGCGGTAACCGGCATGTTTCCATCTTTCACAGGCTTCCTGATAACGACCTTCATCTCTTCAGTCGGGTTTCACTACTACGAGACGATGCACCAGTCTCTGTCATTGCAATGGCTACCCAAGAAATCGGCTCCCGCAACCATGGGAAAAATACTGGCCGTGGGATCGTTTGCGCAGCTGGCGGTTTTCATTTTCATTTTTGTTGCAGGAGCATGGCTTGCCCTTAGCTTCAACAGTATCTACCTGATCACGGGTTTGATCACATGTTTTGCAACGATAATCCTGTGGCTTGCTTTTCCGACCTTCAAGGATGGGGTTACGCAGCATAAAAAACTCATCCTTAGGCAAAGGTACTGGCTGTATTATGCCCTGACCTTCATGGGTGGCGCCCGCAGGCAGATATTCATGGTTTTCGCCGGTTTCATGATGGTCGAACGGTTCGGTTTTGCAATACACGAGGTGATGGGCCTGTTGATTGCGAACCAGTTGGTGACGATGTTCTTTGCGCCGCTGATCGGCAAATGGATTGTCCGTTTCGGTGAGCGGAACATTTTAACAGTGGAGTATATCGGACTGATTCTTGTGTTTGTTGCCTATGCATTCGTGCCAAGCTGGGAAATTGCTGTCGCACTTTATCTGATAGACCATGCCCTGTTCGCAATGGCGATTTCCATGAAAACCTACTTTCAAAAAATCGCCGATCCGGCAGATATTGCACCCACTGCAGGCGTTGCATTCACAATTAACCACATTGCTGCCGTATTCATACCGGTACTGTTTGGGCTGATCTGGTTGTGGAGCCCCGCGGCGGTGTTCCTAGCTGGTGCAGGAATGGCTTCCATATCACTGATCCTGGCCCGCCTCGTCCCCCTCAATCCCGATCAGGGTAACGAATTTGTATGGAGTATCCACAAAATCGGTACTTGATCTGATTGAAATAATGAACAGCTATACTAAGGTTAATCTGTGAGCTGCTGAGAGGTCTCGTGAAGTTAAACAAAACCGGTACCATTGCCCTTTTGGCGACAGCATTTCTCGCGGCATGCACAGCAGTTGGCGAAAGAACTGTCGTTTCGGTTGGCTACTATACCGTGTCAGGTGCAACATTCCATGAACTGGACAAGGATATCAAACTGCACGGTCCAAACGTGACAGGTGTCGGCAAAGCGCTTGCCTCAACAGATTTGCGCATGCTTCCTGACATCCGATACGCTACCAGCGCTGGAAAATGCGAGGTAACGAAAGCCCGTATCAATGTGAAAGCTCGGGTAACCCTGCCCCGCCACTCCAACGAGAGCAAGCTGAAAGCGGATTTGGCACAAGCTTGGAACAATCTTGAGGAGTACGCGCGCGTCCACGAAGCGGTACATTTGGCAATTGCCGATCGTTATGCGCTGATTATGGAAGAAGCCATAACTGCGCTAAGGCCAAGAGAGAATTGTTCAAGCATGCGGGAGGATGTACAGGCTGCGTTTTCAAAGCTCTTTGAGCAACATCATGCCGAACAGCTCCAATTTGACGCTGATGAGAAGGTTCGTATCAGAAAATTGACAGCTCAGGCTCGCAGCAAAAACAGCTGACACGACAGACATTTTTCCCATTGGGTTTTAATCTGCCGACTGCGTCATTGTTTTGACGCTTATCGGCCTTGCGACTTTGCGCTGTATCCCATAATTGGACTTCGAAGTTCACATGGGGGATAGCATGGATAGCGAAACAACAAACACGGTTGTGAAATCATGGAATGAGTGGTCACCACTCAAACATGTAATTGTGGGCGTCGCAGACGGATGCATGATCCCGCCCTCAGAGCCTGCTCTGGACGCTAAGGTGCCGGAAGACAGCGACATGAAAGGACAATGGGGTCCGCGCACTCAGGAAACCGTCGACAAAGCCAACGAACAACTGGACAATTTCGCCAAGACACTCGAAAGCCGGGGCGTTCGTGTGGACCGACCCACACCGTTTGACTTTTCCCAGCCTGTGTCAACACCGGATTGGGACAATCCGGCCTCCTTCGGCTGCATGCCCCCGCGAGATGTCATCCTTACGGTTGGCAAGGAAATGCTGGAAGCAACAATGTCCTATCGCTGCCGCTTTTTCGAGTATCTTTGCTACCGACCGCTCATGCAGAAATATTTCGATGAAGACCCGGGGTTCCGTCACACCAGTGCACCAAAGCCCCGCATGACAGATGCATCATACCGCAAGGATTACCTTGCTGACACCATAGGCGTTGAAAAGCGGCTCGAGTGGACTGCTGAAAAATTCTTTGTGACGACAGAAGAAGAACCACTGTTTGATGCTGCAGATGTTCTGCGCTTCGGCAAGGACCTGATTGTTCAGCATGGATTCACAACCAACCTCAAAGGCATCGAATGGCTGCGTCGGCATTATCCCGATCACCGGGTGCGCGCCGTCAATTTCCCGGGGGACCCCTACCCGATCCACATAGATGCAACCTTCACCCCGATACGCCCGGGGCTTATCATCAACAATCCGGAGCGACGCCTGCCGGATGATCAGCGTGAATATTTTCACAAAAATGACTGGGAAATAATTGATGCGGCACGTCCTGCACACAATTCGCCGCCACCGCTCTGTTACTCATCGGTCTGGCTCTCCATGAATGTCCTCATGGTTGATGAAAAGACTGTTTGCGTCGAAGCTTCTGAAATCAACCAAATGGAACAATTTGACAAACTAGGGCTGGAGGTTTTGCCGATCCCATTCCGCGATGCCTATGCATTCGGAGGAGCGCTTCACTGTGCAACAACCGATGTATATCGGGAGGGAGATTTGGAAGACTATTTCCCGGTTCAGTGAGGAAAACTCTTTAATGCGGCAATTCACTCCGCTGCAGCAAGTGTTTGGGAGCATTGGAAGGCAAAGAGCTCAACGGGGTCCAGCATGCCCTCAAGTTTGTGCATGCCAGTGGATTTCCACCGCTTCTGATCAAAGGACGCAATTGTGGCATCAGCCAGTACCGTCTGCTGAATAAGCTTTGTCATTCCTTCGATGCGCGCTACCTGATTGACAGTAGGACCTATGACCGAAAACGTCAAACGGGATGGTATCCCGATGTTTCCGAACATCACTTCTCCGGAATTCATACCAATGCCGTACTTGAACTGCTCCTGACCGCTCTTCAGTCGCTCAGCATTTGTTGTACGGGCTCGTTCTACAGCTTCATCAAGTGCAAGATTTGCTGCTTTAGCGGCTTTTTCCAGATAATCTTCATGAGAAAATGGAAAAATTCCGAGCACTGCATCACCAATGAAATCCAGAATTTCTCCACCATGCTGGACGACCGGTTCTGCAGTCGCCATAAAGAACGAATTCAATAAAGAAAAGTAATCAGCAGGTTCCATGGTCTCGGCAAGGCTCGTGGAATTCCGTAGATCGGAATACCACACAACAGCTTTGGTGCGTTCCCCATCCCCCCTCCTGATCTGGCCATTCAGGACATTGTTACCAGCCCTGTTTCCCAAATAGGTCGTTGCCACGTTGGAGGCGATCCGCGACTGAATTACCGTCTTGCAGGCAACCGCAAACCGTCGCTGAATTTTCTGAAGAGACCAGATGTCATCCGCGGTAAACCCGCCTTTCTTCTTGGTTGCCCAGGTTACCAGAATTCCCCGGTTTTTCTCCCCTTCCCTGACCCTGAAAGAGGTTCCCTCAAGTTTCGTTGCCATGACTAGAAAATCGGTAAATCCTTCTTCATGGAGATCTTGGGTCAGCTCAAAGTCGAGAAGCTGGTTCGGCCCCTCCAACTCCCTTCTCAGTATTCCAAGGTCATGATCAATGACAAACTTCAGTGGACTACGGTTCCATTGATCAGACGCCTGATCCTGGTGTTCAAACTGATCAAGTGCAGCACTCTTTCCGTAATCCCACCACACTGTCTCTGCCTGAAACAACGGGTGCAGTGTCGGCCAAATCAACCGCGCCCTGGCAATCGGTATTCCCACCCCGACCATTTGCAGGCACATGGATTCAAACAACTCGACAACGTCGCTGTTTCCCAAAGATTCATCCACCAACCATTCCCGGATCGGTGAAATTAGGGCTTCTCTTGACATTAGAAATCACTTTTCGCGTTAAATCAGCCACTCAAACACATGGAACTGATTGCCCCGGAATTCAAGTTTCACAGTCGGATCACAAAATTTAGAAGAAAAATTGCTTTCTTCCGATGAATTAATTGCTATCTTGACCGCAAGGGGAACAATAAGCAGATTTTTCTGATCTGCTGAACTGATATTAAGAAGCAGTGGATGGAGAGAAATCTCTTACGGTATATCTGGCAGCACTCGCGGAGTGACCAGCTATGGATGTTGGTTATAATCCTTGCGTCCATGCCAACATATTTTCTGAGCCTGGAGCTGCCAAAACGGCTGGTCAATGAACCTATCCAGGGCGTAGGATTTGAGAATCCGGGCGATACCGGTTTTTTCCTTCAAATGCATCTTCCGTTTGGCGAGACACTGTTTGGTCGACCCATTATGTTGTTCGAAGGGTTTGAATTTGAACGGATCGGCTTTCTCTGGGCTTTGTCGATATCTTTCCTGGCACTGGTAGTAGCAAACGGCCTGTTCAAACTTTACATTAACACATACAAGGGCCGCATGGGTGAGCGCATCCTGCGAAGGTTGCGTTATGAGCTCTTCGACAGGGTTTTGCGATACCCACTTTCACGTTTCCGCAGGACCCGGGCTTCTGAGATCGCAAGCATGATCAAGGATGAAGTGGAACCGATGGGTGAATTCATCGGTGATGCTTTCACGCAACCGTTGTTCCTTGGTGGACAGGCGTTGGTCGCGTTACTCTTCATTTTCCTCCAAAACCTGTATCTTGGCTTTGCAACGATGATCGTGATTGCGTTTCAGGCCTGGTTGATCCCCATCCTGCGCCGGCGATTGATCGAACTGGGAAAGCAGAGACAGATAGCAGCACGCCAATTTGCAGGTCGTCTGGGTGAAGTTGTTGAAGGTATCCAGGAAGCTCACACCAACGATACGACAAACCTCGAGCGGGCTGAAATGACCAGCATTCTGGGCCGACTGTTTTTCATTCGGTTCGAATTGTTCCAGCGCAAATTCAGCGTCAAATTCATAAATAACCTGCTCATACAGTTCCTGTCTTTCTTCTTTTATGCAGTCGGTGGCTACCTTGCCATACGCGGAACCCTCGACATCGGTCAGTTGCTTGGCGTTATCGTTGCCTACAAGGATTTGCCAGCGCCTGTCCGAGGCCTGATTGACCATGATCAGAAACGGCTGACGGTCGAAGTCAGGTACATGCAGATCATTGAGCAATTCACCGGTGATGAATTGCAGCCAAAGGAATTGCATCAGATTCCGGAAAGTGAAGTCCCGAATATCAAGGAAGGGTATGAGATAAACCGTCTGGGCGTTGAAGATGAAACAGGTTCCAAGCTGATAGAGTCCGCCACTCTGAACATTGGCAAGTCAGAACGTGTTGCTGTCATCGGGAAATTTGGAAGTGGATCATCAACCTTCACGGAGGTTCTTGCAAGGATTACGCCAGCAACAAGCGGCAAGGTCACGCTCGACAAGGTTTCGCTGGAAGATCAGCCGGAATATATTATGGGGCGCCGGATCGCATTCCTGGACGGCGGCACATATTTTCCTCAAGGAAGTGTTTCGGACACTCTGAGTTATGTTTTGAAGAACCAACCCAATGATCCGGAAGCAGCTGAAAGCAATACAGACAGCCTCAAAAAGATGGAACGTAAACGCTCTGCCAACTTCCATCTCGAATTTGAAACCGACTGGATCAATTATGAGAAAGCCGGTGTTTCCAATCAGGATGAGCTTGCTGAAAAATTCCGCGAAATACTGACGGATGTGAACCTAGAAGCTGACATTCGAGCGCTGGGATTGCGCGGTTCTCTGGATCCGGAAGAGTTCCCGGAACTTGCATCGGCTTTGCTGGAAGCACGTGAGATTTTCAGAGGCAGACTTGTGGAACTCGGTTTTGATGAATTCGTTGAACCGTTTGACCCCCAAAAGTACAACACACAGTCTTCGGTGGGAGAAAACTTACTGTTTGGAACGGCCATCACGAAGGGTTTTGAAGATTCAGCACTCCCCGCCAATGCAATAATCAGAAAAATTCTTGACGACAACGAGCTTCACAACCCTCTGTTTGATATGGGTAAGGAAGTCGCTTCGACAACAATTGAGCTATTCGGCGACCTTGATCCGGGGAACCCGTTCTTTGATCAGTTGAATTACATGAATCCAGAAGATTTGCCGCTTTACCGAGAAGTTCTGTCAAACATAGGTGACAGCCCGCTCGAAAGCGTACCGGAGCGAAACCGTGTCCTGATCATGCGGTTATCGCTTTCCTATATCGAAGAACAGAACCGCCTCGGATTGCTGACTGAGGAGATGCAGTCAAAAATTCTCACAGCTCGAAAGGCATTGCACGAAAAACTCGAGTCTCTGCCTGTCATGCCGGTGGCATTCTATGAACCCGAAACCTACAACAGCGCAGCCTCCATACTGGAAAATGTGCTGCTTGGCCGCGTATCAAGCACCACTGCTGAAGGCTATGAACGTGTATCCGGCGCAATTCAGAATTTGCTGGATGAACTTGAACTCACAGATGATGTGTTCCGTATGGGGCTTACATTCAACATCGGCTCTGGCGGTAAACAACTTTCTGAAACCCAGCGGCAAAAACTGCATCTGGCGAGAGCGCTTCTCAAAAATCCCGACATTCTGATCGCAAACCAGGCGCTTAATAGCCTGAGCGCCCGAGAACAGCGTGAAATGATGGAGACTGTGTTCCGGTACGCCGACCGCAGAGATGAAGATAACAGGATGGGCGTTATCTGGGCGCCGATGCAGGCTGGTTTTGCTAACATGTTTGACCGGATACTTATTTTTGAAGACGGTGAGCTGGTCGAAGACAATCCGTCAGAGCAAATTGTTTCAAACAGTGAACGATACAAAGAGCTGGTCGTATAGGAGACTGAACAGCCATGGCTACACTAACCGAAGAAGTAGAAATGTTGCGGAAAATTCCGCTGTTTGCATCCATTGACCCCGGCAAACTGAAACTGCTTGCTTTCGCCTCTGATCGCAAAGTTTACAAAGCTGGCCAGGATCTTTTCAAGCAGGGAGAAACTGGCGATTCGGCTTATGTGATCGTATCTGGTGTTGCAGATGTGGTCGTGGAAAACGATGCAGATGAACTTGTAGTCGCAAGTTTGGGAGAAAACGAATTTATCGGAGAAATATCCATTCTGTGTGATGTCCCCAGAACCGCAACAATTCGCGCCAGGGAAGAACTACAGACACTGAAAATCAAAAAGGAACATTTTCTTGGTCTGGTTACACAAGTTCCTGATCTCGGTATCGAAGTCATGCGTGAACTGGCATCTCGTCTCAGCAAGACGACAGCCGAACTCGGAGAAGCACGACGGGAACTCAGCGACGTCAAGAAATGATTCAAACATATTTGGTATAGGTTTTGCCCAAGGAGCCCGGAATTAATACGGATGAATACTGGCATGAATGGCATTGAAGTCACTTTTTGGGGAACTCGGGGAACCCTGCCCGCTCCCGGTCCACAGTTTCAGGCATTCGGTGGCAACACCAATTGCATTGAGGTGACTTGCGGAAGCCATACGATCATCATTGATGGTGGAACCGGATTGCGACCACTTGGCAGTAGCCTTGTATCAAAGCAGGCCTCCCAGAAACTGCACATGCTCTTGACGCACGCTCACTACGATCATGTGGAAGGAATTCCATTTTTTGCGCCGTTTTACGAAGAGAACAGGAAACTTGATGTGTACTGCGGTGAACTCGATGGCAGCAGCAGCACTAAAGAAACGGTACTTAACCTGATGCGCAGGCCTTATTTTCCCGTTGGTCCTGACGTATTCACCGCTGAGGTGAGCTACAACGACATTCGCTCAGGTGACAAGTTCAATCTATCGGACGAAATTTTGGTGCAAACTGTGGGGTTGAATCATCCCGGTGGTGCTACCGGCTATCGGATTGATTTCCAGGGCAAGTCCTTTGCTTGCATAACCGATACCGAGCATGTCCCTGAAAAACCTGATCAGGCCATTTTGGAGTTGATTGAGGGGGTGGACTTGTTTGTTTATGACTGCAGCCTCACTGATCAAGAACTGCCGGAGTTTGAAGGCTTCGGACATTCCTCGTTTGAAGAAGGAATGCGGTTGTGTGAAAGCGCAAAGGCTGGAGCTTTCCGGGCATTTCACCACATGCCGTTCCGCACCGACGCTGACCTGGCCAAAATCGAAACGATTATCCAGGAAAGTATGCCTGAAAGTGGCGTGGCACGAGAAGGCGACAACATCGTTTTGAAATAGACTGTCGGAATTTTCTGACAAAACAAACGAAACAAATTTTCAGATCCGACCGTTTCTTTGTCATTGAACCGGATAATTACGGAGTTACCTCACTTGCAGGGAGCGCAATTCGCGCTACTTACCGAAAAAATCAATGACGGGACCTCTCTGAAAAATGAAAATTGCAGTTATCGGATCGGGCATTGCTGGCAGTTCCGCAGCATGGGCTTTGAGTAATACTCACGATGTGACCGTTTTTGAAAAAGAACAAAGGCTTGGAGGCCATTCCGCAACGGTTGATGTCGAACATAAGGGAGAAACCATTCCTGTCGATACCGGCTTCATTGTCTACAACGAGTTGAATTATCCCCTACTCACCCGTTTATTCGAATATCTGGATGTTGATACCGAAGCCTCCAAAATGACATTTTCCGTATCACTTGAAGACGGTAAACTGGAATGGTGCGGTTCAAAGTTGAAAGGCGTATTTGCTCAACCGAGTAACCTCCTGTCTCCGGGCTTCCTGCAAATGTTGCGCGACATATTCCGCTTCAACAAACGTGCGAGAAAAGATCTCCAAAGCGGAGCATTGTGCGGTCTGACTATCAGCGACTACCTGCACAAGGCGGGTTTTTCACAACGCCTGAAAAACGATTATCTCGTACCAATGACTTCAGCAATCTGGTCGACTCCAACGACGAAGATGATGGAGTTTCCGGCCGAAAGCCTGATACGATTCATGAAAAACCACTCCCTGATTCAAAAAAATCGCCCGGTTTGGCGAACAGTCAGCGGTGGCAGCAGGAACTATGTGAGCGCGCTTTCTAAAGATACTTTCGCAAATTTCAAAACCGGAACCGGTGTTAAATCTGCTGTACGAACAGCCAACGGCATCATGATATGCGACGAAAATGATGTCGTTGAGAGATTTGACCAGGTGGTGATGGCAACCCACTCGGATCAGACCCTGACCATGTTGGCGGATGCCAACCCGCTTGAGCAAGAAATACTGGGCGGCATAAAATACACTTCCAACGATGTATGGCTCCATCAGGACGTTGCACTCATGCCGAAACGCAGAAATGCCTGGGCGTCCTGGAATTATATGGGAACCGAAAGTGTCAATGATGAACGCGATGTTTCGGTAACCTATTGGATGAACCAGTTGCAGAATATCAGACATGATTGTCCGCTGTTTGTCACGTTGAACCCGATTCGCGAGCCTAAAACCGAACTTACATTGGACCGTTTTCAATATTCCCATCCGCTTTTTGATGCGTCAGCAATTAACGCACAGGCGAGGCTGCACGAGATTCAGGGCAAAAATGGCATCTGGTTTTGCGGTGCATGGTGCGGATATGGGTTTCATGAAGATGGATTGAAATCGGGGCTGGATGTTGCAAGACAGTTGGGTGGTGCAATTCCCTGGGAAACGGATTTTGCACAAATTTCCTCCGGTCCGGACAGAACAGATCATTCCCCTGAGTTCATCATGGATGCAGCAGAATGAATTCGGCAACGCCATGAACAGGATTAATAAACACAAGACACATGATGCCGCATGCCTTTACTTTGGAAAAGTGATGCATGCCCGGTTGAAACCAAAACCTCACCGGTTCAGTTACCGGATATTCTCACTTCTGATCGATCTGGACAGATTGGAAGAAGCCTCTGTTTCTTCACCATTTTTTTCAGTGAACAAGCCCAATCTTACATCCTTCAACGAACAAGATCATGGCATGCGCGATGGCAATTCGCTGCGTACTTACATTGATGAGTTGTTGGCAAAGGGTGGCATTGAAAAGCCTGCCAAAGTTCTGCTGTGGTGTAATCCGCGAGTGTTGGGTTACACATTCAATCCGATTTCTGTGTATTACTGCTACAACTCCGCAGGTGAAACGTTTGCACTCGTTTATCAGGTGCATAACACGTTTGGTCAATCTCACTCTTACGTTGCAAAAGTATCACTGGACGCGAATGAGGCTGCGTCATGCAGACACTCGGTAAACAAGCGGTTCTATGTCTCGCCCTTTCTGGACATGGACTTGCGCTATGACTTTCGAATTAACCCGCCTGATGAAAATCTGCGCATCAGAATTCTTGAACATGATGCGGAGGGCCCGATGTTATCGGCAACTTTTTCAGGTAATAAACAACCACTAAAAACTTCCAAGCTTTTACTTGGCATTTCGCAAACGCTTGGTTTATCATTAAAAATTATTGCTGGAATTCATTTTGAGGCGCTTTTTCTATGGCTGAAAGGCATAAAATTACGTCCACGGCCTGCTCCACCGGCAGAAGCCACATATTTCTCAGATGCGGAGAAAATGATTCCGGGCGAGTAAACCGGGGTTTTAGGCATGTCCGTATCAACTGAATTCAGTGATGTAATTCACATAGACAGAGACAATTTTTCGGAAGCACGTAAAGCAGTTCCGTTTATTGCCCGAAAAGCATTCGATCTTTTGCTGCGGCTGGAATACGGAAAACTGCTTTTCCAGTTACCCACCGGGAGGAAGTTCAAATTTGATGCCGGCAATCCCGGCCCGGATGCAAGTCTGGTTCTCAATAACTGGCGACTACCCAGACGCATGGTTATGGGCGGCACGATTGGCGTGGCTGAGAGTTATATGGAGCACGACTGGGACAGCCCGGATGTGACACAACTGATGGAATTTTTCCTAGTCAACAAATCTGCATATGATGGCGTCGCCAAACAGAACATATTCATGGGCGTAGTTGAAAACGTCAGGCACTGGCTAAACCGAAACAACAAAAGCGGATCAAAACGCAACATCGCTGCTCACTACGATCTGGGTAATGACTTTTACAGCCTGTGGCTTGATCCGAGTATGACTTACTCTTCCGCGATCTACGAGGATGGCGCAAATTCACTCGAACGCGCCCAGGAAGACAAGTATCGCTCTCTAGCCACAAGAATGGGCATCACTCCCGATAGCCACGTGCTTGAGATAGGAAGCGGATGGGGCGGCTTTGCCGAATACGTGGGGAAGGCCATCGGCGCCAGGGTGACAGGCCTCACCATATCCGGTGAACAGTTGGATTATGCCCGCAAACGCATTCAAAAAGCGGGCCTCCAGGATAAGGTTGATTTCCGCTTTCAGGATTACCGCGATGAAACCGGGAAATATGATCAGATTGCATCAATAGAAATGTTTGAAGCCGTTGGTGAAGAATACTGGCCGGTCTATTTTGAAAAGGTTCATGATTGCCTGAAGCCGGATGGAACAGCAGGTTTGCAGATTATCACGATTGATGATGAAAGCTTCGAGACCTATCGGAGAAGAACTGATTTTATCCAACGCTATATCTTTCCCGGTGGCATGCTTCCATCGCCCACTGCGCTTGAACAGGTGACTTCAGAAAAGGGTTTGAGCCTTTCGGAAGAACGCATATTTCCGCAGGATTATGCCAAGACCCTGAGCGAGTGGCGGGTAAGGTTTCTAGCCAGATGGGATGATATCAAAAAGCTTGGTTTTGACGAGCGGTTCAAGAGAATGTGGGAATTTTACCTGTATTATTGCGAAGCCGGTTTCAAAAGCGAAGGCATCGATGTCAGGCAGATGTTCTATCGACGCTCATAGACACAAGCCACCGCTCACCACCGTCTTTGACTGAACACCAGTCTGAGACACGCTCTAATTGTGCTAGGCACCCGTCATCTTCCTGACAAGCCAGAAATAAACCGGGTAAATCCAAAGGTTTAGGAACTTCAAAATGAATGTGAAGCGCCGCGGAAATGTTAGCTCGAACTTGCTGGATTTCAATCCCTGGACGATCCGTTTTGCGGCATCGTCAACGCCCATCAAAAACGGCATTGGGAATTCGTTTTTCTCGGTTAGTGGTGTGTCGATAAATCCGGGATTGATGATCTGAATCTTGATGTTGAGCTTGTCAAAATCAAACTTCAGGCTTTCCGCCATGTTGATAAGCCCCGCCTTGGTCAGTCCATAGCCTGCGTTCTTAGGTAACCCGCCATAACCTGCAACGGATGAAACAATACCGACTTGACCTCCGCCTGCTTCCTTCATGACTTCTATCGATGGAACAAGGCCGTTCAGCACCCCATTCACATTCACATCTATGGTAAAGTCGAACGCTTCGAAATTGAGCGATTTTCCTTTTATCGGAACAAAGGTCCCTGCGTTCAAAAGCACGACCGCCAATCGACCGGTTTCTGCCACTATCTTTTTGACACAATTCTCACAAGCCTGACGGTCTGTAACATCCAGGGGCATGGGAAAGATCTTGCCAGCCCCGTCAAATGCCTCCGTCATCTGCGCAAGCTTGTCCGCTGATCTTGCAGATGCATAGACAGTAAATCCTTCTGCTGCCAATTGTTCGGCAACTGCCTTACCGATGCCTTCGCTTGCACCTGTGATCCAGACTCCGCCATCATCTGGTGTTGCAGTAAATGTCATGAATATCCATTTCCCTTTAAATCGGAACCATTTACGCAAAACACTATTTCCAGTTTTACGGTAGAAATCTGTTCCTGTGCACGATAAACCATTCTCACCACTTATTGCAGATAACACGTGAGGCAAGCGATGGATCTTGGAATATCGGATAAAAATGCGATTGTTTGTGCATCCAGCAGAGGCCTTGGTAAAGGGTGCGCATTGCATCTTGCAGAAGCAGGATGTCGAGTGGTCGTAAACGGGCGCAATCCTGATGTAACAAGGCAAACGGCTGAAGAAATTTCAAGAAACGCCAAGCATGAAGCTATTGTGGTATTGGCAGATGTTTCAACACCTGATGGTCAGGCTGCAATTCTGGAAGCATGCCCCGAACCCGATATACTGGTGAACAACAATGGCGGACCGCCACGCAAAGATTTTCGCGAACTTGACCGCAAAGCAATGCTTGAAGGTGTTACCCAAAACATGATCACACCGATCGAACTGATTCAAAAGTCAATTGACGGTATGACTGAACGTGGATTTGGACGTGTGGTCAATATCACTTCGCTCTCGGTTTATACAGCAATCGAGGGATTGGATCTGTCTTCTGGAGCCAGAGCCGGTCTCTCTTCATTTCTGGCAGGGGTTTGCCGTTCAGTTGCTGACAGGAACGTTACAATAAACCAGATCCTTCCCGGTAAAATGGATACTGAGCGCCTGGCAGGCGGAATAAGAATGGGGGCGGAGAAGCGGGGCGTGTCATACGAAGAAGCTGCATCGGCAGAAATGCAGGCAATTCCGGCCCGGCGATTTGGTACCGCGGATGAATTTGGTGCCCTGTGTGCGTTCCTATGCTCTGCACATGCCGGCTACATTACCGGCAGAAACATCCTGGTTGATGGCGGATTGAATCAAAACGCTTTCTGACTTTAAAACATTATAACAATACCTTGCAGAGAGAAATCAAAGTAAAATGTCAAAAGAGAAAAAACCCTACAAACCTGCAAACGAACTTGAGGAGGGTGCACTTTTTTACCACCTCAACCCAAAACCGGGCAAACTGGAAATAAATGCAACAAAGCCGCTTGGCAACCAAAGAGACCTTGCGCTTGCCTACTCCCCCGGTGTTGCAGCACCTTGTCTGCATATTGAATCCGAACCGGAAACCGCAGCTGATTACACAGGCCGCGCCAATCTGGTCGCGGTGATTTCAAATGGTACTGCAGTATTGGGACTTGGAAACATCGGCCCCCTTGCCTCCAAACCCGTGATGGAGGGTAAGGCTGTCCTCTTCAAAAAGTTCGCCGATGTAAACGTATTCGATATCGAAGTGAATGAAACCGAAGTTGACCGTTTCTGCGATGTTGTGGCGGCACTTGAACCCACATTTGGAGGCATAAATCTGGAGGATATCAGCGCCCCGGAATGCTTCCTTATCGAAGAGCAATTGCGGGAAAGAATGAAAATCCCGGTTTTTCACGATGACCAGCACGGAACGGCAATTATCGTTGCCGCCGGTGTGAGAAATGGCCTGGAACACGCAGGCAAGAAACTCTCGGACGTCAAAATTGTTGCTTCAGGAGCGGGCGCAGCATCAATCGCATGTCTGAATTTGCTTGTTTCGATGGGAGCAAAGCGGGAGAATATTTGGGTATCGGATTCGAAAGGAGTGGTTTGGGACGGACGGAACCAAAGTATGGACCGGTACAAACAGGCTTATGCACAAAAGACGGACCTGCGAAATCTGGAAGACGTAATGCCGGATGCAGATGTCTTTATTGGCCTTTCTGCGGCGGGTGTTCTTAAACCCGAAATGCTGAAAGGCATGGCTGATAGCCCGATTATCATGGCACTTGCCAATCCGACACCTGAAATCATGCCCGAACTGGCACGTGAAGCACGACCGGACGCAATGATATGTACCGGCCGATCCGACTATCCCAATCAGGTCAACAATGTCCTGTGTTTCCCATTCATCTTCCGCGGAGCCCTGGATGTTGGCGCCACAACAATCAACGAGGAAATGAAAATCGCCGCTGTCGAAGCGATCGCAGAACTTACCCGCGAGGAACCATCAGAAGCAGCGGCGGGCGCATATAGCGGCAACACGCCTACTTTCGGACCGGATTACCTTATCCCGTCCCCATTTGACCAGAGGCTTATACTCCGCATCGCTCCGGCGGTTGCAAAGGCCGCTATGGATTCAGGTATTGCAACGCGCCCGATAAAGGACCTCGAAGCTTATCATGATCAATTGAACCGGTTTGTGTTCAGATCCGGCCTCATCATGAAGCCGATTATTGAAGCAGCCAGAAGCGTTACAAAACGAGTGATCTTTTCCGATGGAGAAGATGAAAGGGTCCTGCGCGCAGCCGAAATAGCCCTTGAAGACAAACTGTGCCAGCCAATTCTTATCGGGCGGCCCGAAGTAATCGAGAAACGGCTGAAAAGATACGGCCTCAGCATCAAGCCGGGAGAAGATCTTGAAGTCATAAACCCGCAGCATGATGACCGCTACCGTGACTACGTTGACACACTGCTTCAGGTTGCAGGACGCAACGGCATAACCCCGGATGCGGCGCGAAACATCGTGCGATCAAGCACAACCGCGATTGCAGCCCTGGCAGTTGTCAGAAACGATGCAGACGCCTTGATTTGTGGTCTGGAAGGTCGGTTTTTCCGCCACATGCAGAACATTGATCAAATTATCGGGCGAATTCCCGAAGCCAAGTCGCTTCATGCAATGAGCCTGCTGATTGATCAGCGACGTGCACTTTTCATGACGGACACATACATTTCCGAGGACCCTGAACCTGAACAAATAGCCGAAATGACCCGTCTGGCGGCGAAGGAAATCGAACGTTTCGGCCTCAAGCCAAAAGCGGCATTGCTTTCAGCATCAGATTTTGGCTCACGTCCAATGCCGACTTCGAAAATCATGCGCCGGGCAGCAGAAATACTGTTTGAAACCAATCCGGAACTTGAAGTAGATGGCGAAATGCACAGTGATACCGCCCTTGACGAAACGGTACGGGAAAAAGTCTTTCCGCACAGTAGATTGAAGGGAAAAGCGAACCTCCTCGTCTTTCCGAACCTTGATGCGGCAAACATCACAATGAACGCTGTCAAGGCGACCACCGACGGCCTGCATGTCGGACCGATCATTCTTGGTGCCAAACGACCCGCCCATATACTTGCCCCGGCTGTCACGTCGCGAGGTGTGTTAAACATGACTGCAATTGCGGCGGTACAGGCTATTCAACTCGATATTGATTCATGTTAAGGAGGACAGATCAACGATTGTGTTGGAGCATTCACGTTACATTCACATCAACCATGTTTTAACATCATTGATGTAGGGGTGTGTTCGGTCGAGCTTAGAGTAACGGGTAAAAATGTGAATAGGCTTTTGGGAGCAAAACAATCATTGGCAACGAGTGCAGCTTTAAGCTTGCCATGTCTGCTGGTGGCCGCAGGTTTTTTGTCAGTCCAGACCTCTGAATCGCATGCTCAGAGCAATTCTAACCTGTGCCGGAGCCTCAATTCGCAACTTGCTTCACTGGGACACTCAACCGGAAGTGGCGAATCCAAAAAATACCGTCAGTACACAAGTGCAATTCGCAAACAGGAACTTCAAATCAACAAAGCGCGCAGGGCCGCCCGCAGAAACGCCTGCCACACCTCCTCCAACAAAAACAGCAACCAATGCCGTCAGATCAACAATGCAATTGTCCGAATGCACAACAATTTGACCACCCTCAGAAACACACGCGCACGTCTTTCATCGGGCCAGAACAACAGCCGCACACGCCGCCAAATACTCAACAGAATTGAACAGCATGGATGCAACCGGTCGGATAACACCAGATTGGCCGCTGCGCAGCCTGAAAGAAAATCGCGTCGCAGAACTTTGCTCGAGCAGGTGTTCGGTGTGAAAACATATAACGATCGCGGTACAGGTCGTTACGGTGAAGATGTTGAGGCTGACGAAAAATTCGATTCCAAGTATGGTACTTATAGAACACTTTGTGTTCGCAAAACGGACGGATACTACTTTCCAATGAGCTTTTCGACCGTTCCTGAACGGTTCGACTATGACGAGGAGATTTGCAAAAGCATGTGTCCCAGCTCAGATGTCGGCCTTTATGTACATCGCATGCCTAGCCAGGACAGCGAAGACATGATCAGCTACCGCACATCTACTGCTTACGTTGATGAACCCTTCGCTTTTGCTTACCGCAAAACACACAACCCGGAAAACAAGTGCCGTTTTTCGGTTGCAGGGATTAACCAGGGCATTGAAGTTGCGCCAACAGGAATTGTCGATGAACCGATAATCAATACGGACCCTGTTCGCATTCCCAACTTCCGCAAGGATCCGGCCGATAATCCTGATGACTATGACAATCAGGTTGCAAGACTTACATTCAAAGAGGCCAAAAACTATCTCTACGAATCAAGTCGCAGAAATACCATTTTCGCGGACAGTGAATTCACTGGCGGCAAGAAAATCAGGATAGTCGGGCCAGCGTTTTTTCCCGTCCAATAAGCGGAAGCAGTTTGTCGAGCTCCGGCCCATGTTCCATGCCGGTCAAAGCCTTGCGTAGAGGCATGAACAGACCTTTGCCTTTCCGGTCTGAGTTTCGCTTAATTTCGGCGATCCATTTATCCCAGGTCTCAGCGGTAAACTCACCATCGGGAACATTTGATCTGGCAATATCGATAAATTCGCGATCCTCATCGGCTATCACGGGATTTGCGTCTCCCACAATCTCCCATAAGGCTTTGGCATCAGTGACCCTTTCGAGGTTATCACGTACCGCATTCCAGAAAGCTTCACCGCCCGATACATCCATTTCCAACAGCCTTGGCTCTACTTCGTCAAAAGACAACTGGTGAACAATCCGCCGGTTAAGGCTGGATAGCTCTGACGGGTCAAACTTGGCGGATGACTTGGTGACAGACGTCGGATCAAACCGCTCTGCAAGTTCGTTCATGCTGGCCAGTGCCTCTACAGGTCCGGAAGTCCCGGTCAATACAGCGAGACAAGCGACCGACATAGCCTCGTAGCCCTCTTCCGCCAGCGTGTGAATCGAGAGAGAGCCAAGACGCTTTGAAAGGCCCTCACCGCTTTCAGTTGTCAGCAGGTTATGGTGTCCGAACTTTGGGGATTCGCCTCCCAGAGCTTTGAAAATTGCGATCTGGGCACCTGTATTTGTGACGTGATCATCGCCCCGCAAGACATGTGTAATTCCCAGTTCGATGTCATCTACAACGCTTGGAAGAGTATATAGCCAGGTACCGTCCGCGCGTATAAGCACTGGATCAGACATTGAAGCCAGATCCACGACTTGTTTCCCCCGGATTATGTCATCCCATGTTTCTTCCGTTCGTCTGGTTTCGAACGGATTATCGCTGTAATTCGGCAACAGAAAGCGCCAATGGGGCTTCAGGCCATCAGCCTCCAGTTCCTTGCACTGCTCATCATCCAGACGAAGCGCAGAACGGTCATAAATCGGTGGCAGCCCGCGGGCTGCAAGCCGCTTGCGCTGGCGGTCCAGTTGATCCGGAGTTTCATAGCAAGGGTACAACAACCCTGCTTCTTTCAACTTTTTGGTCGCAGCCTCATGGCTCACTGCCCTGTCAGACTGCCTTTCCATAATATGCGGATCAATTCCCAGCCATTGAAGATCCCTCAGAATGCCGTCAGCAAATTCCTGTGTGGAACGTTCCTTGTCGGTATCATCAAAACGCAGAACGAACTCACCCTGGGTCTGCATGGCAAACAGCCAGTTGATGAGCGCCGGCCGCGCGTTCCCAATATGAATGTTACCCGTCGGGGACGGTGCAAAACGAACACGTACAGTCATGAAAATTTCCGGTTACTGGATGCTGTGATTTCTGCCAGCTGTCTGGCCGTGATTTGCCGCGATACAAACAGCATAATTGCACTCGCCGCAAGGCAGTAAATTCCCATTACCAGAATTTGGAGACCATAAGGGACTCCTAAATCTATGAGGTAGCCGGTCAATCCAGGACCAAGTGCTGTTCCAAACACCATAAATGCAATTGTTATGGCACGTATGCCACCCAGGTTTTTGGTACCATAAACTTCAGGCCACAGGGCACCGAACAGCGTAGACGAAAATCCATAGGAAACGCCCAACAGCCCCATAAACAGGAAGCTCCCCCAAACGGCCTCGATAGCCCACATTGTCAGACAGGCAGCAGCAATTGGCAGAATAAAATATGGTAGCATGGCAACAGCTGAATACCGGTCAACCAACTGTCCTGCAATCAGCGCAAAAACAAAGGTCATGACAGCCATCACGGTAAAGGAAAGGGAGAATTGCAACTTGTCCCAACCGCGCAGCTCTATCAGGTAATCCTGATGAAAAAACAACGTGGTACCTATGAATGACGGAGCCAGAACTGCGACAAGCATTCCATAAAAGAGCGGGTCCCGCAAAACCTCACTTCTGGTCCAACTTCGTATTTCGGTTCTGGCAGCTTCTTCACTTTCCAGCTTTCCCGGCACACGTTCAACACGCATTAACAGGAAAATCACCGGCAGCGCTACAAATGCCAGGAAAGCAGCAGACATGATCCATGTACCGCGCCAACCCGTGACCAATAATGCATAAACGAATACAACCGGCAAAAGCGCTTCGCCGGCCTGATGACCAACAACAGCAACGGAGACTGCCCGTCCCCGTTGAGCAGAATACCATCTCCCCATTGCTGTCATCGAAGTATGTGTCATCATGCCCTGGCCGAACAGCCTCAAAACATACAAAATAACCACGAGCAAGATAACGGACTTTGACAATCCCATGGCCAGTGCAGCCAATGCCAACGCAGGCACGATGAACAGCACCGTTAACGCAACCGACATGTAGTCCACAATCCGACCGAGAAACGGAAGTGTCAGCGCACTGCCGAGTGTTGCGAACATGTAAAGTGCACCCCAGTCACCATTGGAGAGGCCAAATTCGTCACGAATTGCGCCGCCAGAAAGAGAAATGAAAAAAGTCTGCCCGAAAGAGGAAAAAAAGGTCAACAAGAATCCGCCGGCCAGCCACCGGGCATTTTCCCTAATGAATCTGGGATAAGTCATCCAACCTGTGTAGAGGCAGGTCTGCACAATGCAAGCCCAATTTGTATCAAAACACTCGCAGCGCGAACCTTGTTATCCTTGGGGAATTAAGAACCGCCCAATCGGCATTATCGGGCAGGAAAATGCTCTGAGAGGAACTTCTTCAATGCATCCCAATATTCTATGCCATCAGCGCTTACCAGCGTTGTCGCTCCATGTCTTCCGACCCCTTGGGGGACAAACCCGGTAACCGGCGCACTGATTTTCGCTTCAAATGCTTTCCATTGCCTGGTTTCGTTGCGGGCTGACGTGAGAAAAACCGGCACTTTCATCTCCTTCAGTTTACCAGACACGAAATTTGCCGATCCAAAATACTCGCCGGGCGAAAACGAAATCACCACATCAGCAAAATCCCTGCTCTGCGCCGCCAATACCAGCACCAGCCCGGCAGAATATGACGAGCCTAATACACCAACCTGCCGGGCACCGGAATTCTGCCTTGCCCATTCCGCGGCTGCCAGCATGTCTGGTATCGCCTTTGTATAGCTTACGGCTCCTCCCGCTTTCGAGGCAGTCTCATTCGTTACTCCATTGAACCCGCCACCTGAACGTTGATCAACCGCCAGAGTGGCATACCCGAGTTCATTGAAAACCGGGGCGATATCCCTGTATTCACCACGGCTGGCACCTGCCATGTGATACAACACCAATATATTGGAAAATTCGCCTTCAGGTTTCAGAAATTCCGCTGTGATTTCAACGCCATCACCAGCATTGAACCGAACAGTCTCGGCCAGCGTTTGGGTGCATAGAAAGACCAGAAAAACAGCAGCAATGGATATCAATCTTGGCATGGCACATTCCCGGAAACAGTTCATCGGGAAATTACCACCAAATCTGATCAACGCTGAGTAACAATAGGGCGATCAGGCCTGCTTTTCCGGAACAAGGACAATCAGGCCGTCCATGGCGTCGGTCACCTTTACCTGACAGGACAAGCGTGAGTTCGGCTTTTGCTCCCAGGCGAAGTCGAGCATGTCTTCTTCCATCATTTCTGGCCCGCCGACAGTCTCAGCCCACGCGTCATCAATATAAATGTGACACGTCGCACAGGCACAAGCTCCACCACACTCGGCCTCTATACCGGGAATAGAGTTCTTGATGGCATTCTCCATAACAGTGGAACCGCTTGCAGCTTCGACTTCGAACCTCTGTTCGTCATGGGTAACATAAGTAATTTTCGCCATCTCGAGACCTTCTCCAAGGCAATAACAGATTTCCTCTGCGCCATTTATCACTTGCTATGCACAAGTCAAGAAATGCCCGCAATTCTGAATGAAATACTGACTGGATATGCCAGATGCCTGTTGTCGATTATCGAAGGCCAGCCGCATATTTTGCGACGACCGTGAGCTCCCTTTCGAGCGTATCCATGTCGAAAGCTCCAGCTTCCTCGAATCCCTTTACAAGTTCAGCCAATCTGAAAGCTCCAATATTGCGGGCGGAACCCTTTATCGTATGGGAAATGCGCTTGACCTCGTCCGGACCGTCACATTCTCTTGCCAGTTGAAGATATTTGGGGATTTGCGCCCCAAATAGAGCCAGAAGTTCTTTTTCAAGCGCTTCGTCACCCATTGTAATTGAGGACAAATGAACAAGATCAACGGGTTTTTCAGTGCCTTCTGATCGACATGTCGCCATTACGTCCTTTTTCAATGCCATGCTCATTTTCAACTCCTTGATTCCAATTTCAGGATAAATTTTGAAGCAAAACAAATGGTTAACTGCGGAGAATTTCAGACTTGCAGATATCGAGGCAACAGCGCGACGCGTTAACCTTATTTTAACTTTTTGAGCTTGAGGGCGTGAATTTCGTGCGGGATTATTATAAAGTGCCGTGTTTTAAGGCGTAGGCGGAACGATTTAACCAACTCAGAGTGTCAACGAGGTATTGCGTATGGCTAATGAAGCCAAAAAATCTGCTGATGAATCTGCATTGGATGCGGTTGAAAAAGCACTTTCCATCGACTTCAGTGAAGATCAGGTCGACGGATTGACCGATGAGGATATGGAGACACTGGAAAACAGTCTGTCGGAAGAAACCAAAGATGGATCTTCTGATGCTGATTCAACCGAAGCGTCTGACATCGACACTCCCGGACAGGAATCTTCAGAGCAAATTGATGACTTCGGCGATCTTCCCGATCAACCGCCCGCTCCGGCAAATGACGAACACTCCCGTGAACTGAACAACCTGCTCTATGCGCTGCAGCAAAAACCGCGAAGCAGCATTTTCACATGGACTTCACTTGCCTCCCTCCTTTGGATAGGCCTTTGCGGCTACTATGGATATGTCAATATTCTTCCAGACCTGCCCAAGCCTGTCACCATAGCTACCATTACGGGCAGCACAGAAGTCATCACACTCGCTGTGGTCCTGATTGCGCTTTTGCTCCCGTTGTGGGGCTTTGCAATCATGCTGAAAAGAGCTCACGAAATGCGACATGCAGCGGGAAGCATGATCCAGGTTTCACTTCAGCTACTGCAGCCCGAAAACATTGCGAAAGATTCGGTTGCGACAGTCGGAACTGCAATCAGGCGCGAGATGACGGCAATTGGCGATGGAGTGGAACGCGCTATAGCACGTGCCGGTGAACTGGAATTCATGGTTCAAAAGGAAGTGATGAGCCTTGAACGATCTTATGGGGATTCGGAAATTCGGCTGCGTCGATTGCTCGACGACATCGGCGTGGAACGGGAAGAAGTGGTAACACACGCCGAGAGACTGCGTAATTCGATTGCTGAAAGCCAAACCGGCCTGACAAACGAAATTGAAATCGCAAGCACGCGTATTGATGACACCTTCAAGGCAGCGGCCAACCAACTTTCCGAAACACTGGACGGTCAGGGAATAACAATAACCTCCCGCCTTAAGGGAACCAGCGACGAACTTATCGAAGTACTGTCCCAAACCAATGACCGAATCTCGACCAACCTTTCGACTGGCACTGAACAACTCAACGCCAGTGTGACCGACCGCATTCGAGAGATGTCGGAAACAATTGCTACCTCCGGACAGGCTGTTGCTACCCTGATTGACAGTAGAACCGCGAGCTTTGATCAAATCACCAGCGATGTTAGTCAGAAACTGGAAACCGGCAGAAAAGCCTTTGAAATCGCATTCGGAGAACGTTCTGACGACTTGCGGAACATTATTTCAACAACGGGCCAATCTGTAACAACGCTTTTGCGCTCAAGTTCTGAAGAGTTGACTGAGCAGAACAACAACATGCTCAGCGATCTGGAAGACAAACGCAAGCAACTTGAATCGACACTTGACTATCAGGCCCAACAGTTTGGCCAGCTTTCAAATCTTGCAACGGACAATTTCTCGGCAGCTATCGAGACCGGTAGCACTCAGTTTGAAGAAAACGCTGTCAGGGTTGCCCAACAGCTTGCAGATAACCTGTCAATCCGGGTATCGGATTTCGACAGCAGGATCAACGAGAGTGCCGAGGTGCTCGAGAATACGCTGAAAGAAAACCTCAACAGGGTCGATTCTACCCTGTCTACGAGTGGCAGCAACCTTGTAAGCGCACTTGGAATGCAAACGGAAGCGCTTGGCAAACTGCTTCAGGAACGCACCAGTGAAGTCGGAGAAACAATTTCGGCACGTCTCACAGGATTTGGCCAGAATCTTACCGGGCAGGTTGATACTGCAATTAACCGACTCAAGGAACAGTCGGACGCGTTGCAGGAAAACACGAAAACGGCCGAAACCATTATCGTCAAGCGAACTCAAAGCGTCGAGGATACGATCCGGTCAAGCACAATCCAGTTTGCCGAGGGACTTAAAGAGAACATCAAAAACACTGCCGAGAAATCGGCTGAGCTCAATCAAGCGCTTGAAATCACTGCGGACAAGCTCTCCAGCGTATTGGGCGACAGTGCAAATACCATAACCGCTACTCTTCAGGATGCAGACAAGAACATCACAACTTCCCTGGACGAGCACACTTCGAAGATGCAGGAAGCCCTCAGCGAAAGGGCAAACAGCCTTTCGTCAAGATTGAATCAGGGTATTCACCGTCTCACAAACGCGATCTCGGTTACTGGCAACGAGGCAGCGGAAGACCTTGAGAAGCATGTGACCACGCTCGAAGAGCGCCTCAGCGAAAACTCCAAGAGCATTGAGAAACAGTTCGCGGCTGGCAGCTACGTCCTTCAGCAACACTTAGATCAAGGCCGCGACAACCTGGTTGAGACGTTGTCCAAATCAGTCGAGGATGCAGGCACCGCTATTGATGGCAAGGCTGAAAAACTCTCCGAATTGCTGACTGAACGTGCGGATATGATCCACAACTCTCTCGGCAAGTCTTTGGTGGATACTCAACGCAAGCTTGAAACCAAAACGGAAGAAATGAACTCCATTCTTGCTTCCAGAACCAGCGAGTTGTCCGAGATCATCGAACGCGATGCAAAACCGATAGTGGCTTCCATCGAAGCAACCGGCGAGGCAATCAACAACCGCCTCGTATCAATGAGTAAACAGGTTGCAGATGAGGCAACGATACTGTTTGAGAATCTCACAGGTTCGAACGAGAAGCTTGAGGGCCTGATTAACTCTGCAACAAGCAACCTGTCCCTCCTTCAGACTTCCCTTGACGAGCAAAGCAGCAGATTTGCTGACTCCGTGAAATCCTCACAAACCGATTTGGAAGAATCCAACAGTATCGCGAAGGACATTGAAGAGAAATTGCAGTCGACATCGACAAACCTGCTACAGAATATGTCGAGCATTGCAAACCGCCTCGAGGCACAGGGTTCCGTTCTTCAGGATGCAACCCGTCTTATCGATGCCGCTCATACCGGCTTGACCGACACGCTGGAAAGCAAACAGGTTACCCTCCAGGAACTTTCCTCCGGCCTAGTGTTGCGCAGCGACGAGATCAACAATTCCGTTTCATCTTTTGCTGAAATGGTTGCCTCCATGATGGAAGATGTCCACGTGCGATCAAAGGGAGTAGGTGGAGAAATAGCTGCTGAAGTCTCAGATGCAATCAACCAGGCAACAGCCCGCTTCGGCGACTCGGTTGAAGCGATGAGAGCTGCAGCGGCCACGATGCGAACTGAACTCGAACAAACACGCGAGCAAATGCGTCGCGGTGTGCTCGAGCTTCCTGATGAGACAGCTCAAAACGCGGCAGCTATGCGCCGTGTCGTGACAGACCAGATTGCCGCACTCAAGGACCTGTCCAGCATTGTTGAACGTTCCGGGAAAATCTTTGACACGCAGCATGCTACTGCCCTGCGCTCGGATCAGGATACCGGTCGGCTGCAAGCAGCTTCTGGAACCGCAAGGATCCAGCAGCCAGCCCCTGCGCCTGCCAGGACACAACGCATACCTGCGGGTCAGAGACAGCAAAGTTCGGTTGTGAATTTCCCTCCCGATACAAACCCGAGCCCTGCTCCAGCATTTCCGAGCGGAAACCAGCAGCAAGTAAAGGCACCGTCGCGTCCCGCTCCTCAAAGGCAGCAAGCTAGCCGCCAGGACGGAGGCTGGGTGAGTGACCTGCTTCGCCGGGCATCGGATGAGGAGCCGAGACAGCGGCCCGCGCCTGTCCCTCAACCGGATCCACGGTCCCCAGATCAATTTGTTGAATCGCTGAACTCACTTTCCATGGACATCGCAAATGCCATTGATCACGAGGCATCCATCGATCTTTGGGAACGCTATCAGCGTGGTGAAACAAACGTGTTCACACGCAGGCTTTATACCATTCAGGGTCAGCAGACATTTGATGAAATCAGCAACAAATATTCGCGCGACCGGGAATTCCGTGGCGCCGTTGACAGATACATTGATGATTTTGAGCGCTTGCTCGGTGACGTCTCCAAAAATGACCAGAGCGGTACCATGGCACAGAGTTATCTGACTTCGGATACCGGGAAAGTTTATACGATGCTTGCCCATGCAGCAGGGCGTTTCAGCAACATCTGATTTTCAGACATGTCTGGCTGGAGTTCAGCTTTGCGATTCCAGAATTTCGGAAAATACCGGCGGATCAATATTGCCGCCGGAAATCACCACGACAATTGTTTCGCCCGTCCACCTTTCAGCATTTGAAAGAAGGCCCGCAAGCGCGGCCGCCCCACCTGGCTCAGTAACCAATTTCAAATCATGGTAAGCAAAACGCACTGCTGCCCGAGCCTGCTCATCGGTTATCACCAGACCATCAGATAAAATTTCTCGGTTGATTTCAAATCCGATTGAACCCGGACTGGGCGTCAGAATTGCATCACAGATCGACCCCGCCTGACGTGAGTTGGCTTGAATTTGCCCTGTTTCCAGCGACCTCTTGTAATCATCAAACCCTTCGGGTTCTACGGAATGAATTTTAGCATCCAGAAATTGGCTGTTTACCGCAAGCGCAACGCCCGCTGTCAGTCCGCCTCCGCCGGTGCATACCAACACACGGTCCGGGGTCACATCGGCATCCACAAGGTCTTCAGCTATTTCGAGCCCGACCGTGCCCTGCCCCGCTATAACATCCGTATTGTTGAATGGGTGGATGAACACCGCACCACTCGCTTCAACCACACTCTCAACAACTGCTTCGCGATCTTCCGTAGCACGATCATAAAAAACAACTTCGGCACCATGATTTCTGGTTCGGGTGATCTTGAGAGCCGGCGCATCATCAGGCATCACGATGGTTGCTTTCGAGCCGAACATAGCGGCGGCTGCAGCCACTCCCTGGGCATGGTTACCCGAAGAGCTCGCAGCAATGCCCCTGGAGCGCATTTCCTCACTGAGACGGCTTATGGCATTGAATGCACCACGGAACTTGAAAGATCCGGTTCTCTGCAGGTTCTCCGGCTTGATGTATATTTTAGCTCCGGTGGCTTGGTCTAATGCCTCGCTTTGTATCAAGGGTGTTCTGAATGCCTTGCCCTGCAAGACACGAGCAGCGGATTTCACGTCTTCGATTGTCGGCGCCTTCATTTGCACTCTCCGAATCTGTCCAATTGGTTGGCATTTTGCAGTTTGAACAAAAATTTTTCCAACGATCCACCATTCAGGGAAATTGTCTACACAATATATCTTTGCAGGCAGGCTTGGTTCCCTTGCAGCAATTCACGGCATTTACTAGGTTGCTTCGGAAATCACTAATGGAATCTGTCACATGAGCATCAGAAAAGACACGATTGACGCAATCGGCAACACGCCATTGATCCGGTTAAAGCAAGCTTCCGAAGCGACCGGGTGCGAAATTCTCGGAAAAGCGGAATTCATGAATCCCGGACAATCGGTCAAAGACCGTGCAGGCATGTTCATCATCAAGGATGCGATTGCCCGGGGTCAGCTGGAACCGGGAGGCACAATTGTGGAAGGCACAGCCGGTAACACCGGCATCGGCCTCACGGTTGTTGCAAATGCATTGGGTTACAAGACCGTCATTGTGATTCCTGAAACTCAGGCCCAGGAGAAAAAAGACACGCTCAGACTGCTTGGCGCAAAACTGGTTGAAGTGCCCGCTGTCGCATACAAAAACCCCAATAACTATGTAAAACTTTCTGGAAGATTGGCCGACAAAATTGCCAAAGAAAGTGAGCATGGAGCAGTTTGGGCAAATCAGTTTGATAACGTTGCAAACCGTGACGGACATATACGGACAACTGCCCAGGAAATCTGGGAACAGACCGAAGGAAAAATTGACGGATTTGTAAGTGCAGTTGGAACAGGTGGTACGCTCGCCGGTGTTAGCGCTGGTCTCAAGGAACACAACAGCGATATCAAGGTTGCCATATCGGATCCGATGGGTGCGGCGCTTTACGAGTATTACGCTAATGGCGAACTGAAATCTGAAGGAGGTTCTATCACCGAGGGTATTGGTCAGGGCAGGATTACAGCCAACCTGGAGGGATTCACTCCGGATTTCGCATTTCAAGTGCCGGACAGCGAAGCAATACCAATCGCTTTTGACCTGTTGGAGCATGAAGGATTGTGCATGGGTGGTTCAACCGGGATCAATGTGGCTGGGGCAATGCGGCTCGCCAGGGAACTGGGACCCGGGCACACAATTGTCACCATTCTTTGTGACTTCGGCAACCGTTACCAGTCAAAAATGTTCAATCCGGACTTCCTGCGAAGCAAAGATCTGCCGGTCCCCGCTTGGTTGGAGGATAATGCATCACTTGATATCCCATTCGAGTAGAATGCAGACATGACGCCCAAAACCACTCCGTTGTTCATTGACGACGCGTATCTGAGCACCTGCGAGTGCCGGGTGACTGGAATCAGTGAGCGCGGCGGCATAATTCTGGATCAGACAAATTTTTATGCAACAAGCGGCGGGCAGCCCGGCGACAGCGGAAAACTTGAGCGGGAGGACGGCTCCGAAATAAAAATCACAACGACGGTGAATGGTGAAACAAAACAGGACATCATTCTTGTTCCAGAAGAAGGTGAAATGTTGCCTTCGCCCGGGGAAACTTTGGTCGGACATGTTGACTGGTCCAGAAGATACAAGCTTATGCAGATGCACACTGCCTGTCATTTGCTGAGCGTCGTATGTCCTTATCCGATTACCGGCGCCGGTGTGAATGTGAATGACAGTCGCGTCGACTTCGAAATTCCGGAGGCGGGAATATCAAAAGAAGAAGTAAGTGAAAGCCTGATGCAACTGGTCGATGCAAATCATCCGGTCTATACTCGGTGGATCACGGAGAAAGAACTTGATGCAGACGCTTCAATCATTCGGTCAAAGAATGTGCGCCCTCCCAAGGGTTTGGGAGACATTCGTCTGGTCTGCATTGGAGAGAACGCATCCGTAGACAGTCAGCCCTGCGGCGGAACGCATGTAACTGAAACCGGTGAAATCGGCGAAATTCACATCGGCAAGATTGAAAAGAAGGGAAGAGAGAATCGCAGGTTTCGCATTCGCTTTGGCCTGATGCCCGCTACTTGAATTGCGAACTATGCACTCTTTACAAGCCCGCGATCACATTTCGGTTCAGATATTCACAAGCTGCGTACTTTAATTGCAAAATAGGGAAAGCGAATCACGCAGCACACGCTGGCTGAAAGCGAGATGACAGAAGCAAATTTCATATCCCAGGAAGACGCGCTGGAGTTGATCGGGCGCAACGACGTGTCTTTCGTGGACGGATCATGGTACCTAGCCGCCCAGCGTCGCGATGCTCAAGCTGAGTATTTGAAGATGCGGATTCCGGGCGCCGTTTACTTTGATATCGATAAAATTGCCGATCAGAGTTCCCAGCTTCCCCATATGTTGCCGGCACCCCAACAATTTTCCCATGATGCCAGCGTATTGGGAATAAGCAATGACGATCTGATTATCGTTTATGACGGACCCGGCTTGTTTTCTGCGCCACGCGTTTGGTGGACGTTCAAAGTGATGGGAGCTCCCGATGTTCGCATTTTGACAGGTGGGATCGATGATTGGAAAACCAAAAATCTGCCGTTGGAAACAGGGAACCCCAATCCGCCCCTGGCTCGCCGTTTCGAAACAAATTTTGACAAGAACCAAATTGCTTCACTCGATAACGTACAAGCTGTGTTGAATGATACGGAAACAGTTGTTCTCGATGCTCGTCCGCATGCCAGATTTATCGCGGAAGCCCCAGAACCCAGGGAAGGACTACGGGGCGGACATATTCCGGGTTCTAAAAGCCTCCCACTCAACGAAATAATTGAAAACAATCGCTTGAAATCAGCTCACTCCCTGGATGAGATATTCACGTCGCTTGGGGTCGGACAGGATACGCCAGTCGTAACGACCTGTGGTTCAGGCGTGACTGCCGCGGTGCTTATCCTCGCACTTCGGGAATCCGGTCGAGATAATAACCGCCTATATGATGGTTCCTGGTCCGAATGGGGAATGCCGGACGGACCCGAAATAGAAATCGATGAAAAATAGCAAGACCACCAAGAACGGCAAGAAGCCAAAAGGTCCGAAAAAACTTCTTGCACATGTCACCCACCTTGAAATGACACACCCGCCGTTGCGGAGTTTGCCGGTACCCACACGACCGACAATAGCTCTTATGCGCGCCAGAAACGTGTCCGCAGAGTTTTATCGGTTCATGTACGAAATGGTGGGAAAAGCTTACCATTGGCAGGATAGGCGCGAATTGTCAGCCGCCGATTTGTTTGCAATTGTAAACGAGGACAATTGTGAAATTCATGTCTTGTATGCCGAGGGCTGTCCGGCAGGTTTTTTTGAACTGGATACCACACAGGCGCCTGAAGCGGTTGAAATTCTATATTTCGGACTAGGATTGGAATTCCAGGGTATGGGCGTTGGAAAATGGTTTTTATCTGCCGCGATTGCCGCGGCGTGGGGTCATAAACCCAACAAGGTCATCGTCGAGACCAACACGCTGGATCACCCGGCAGCGTTACCTCTTTACCAGCGGCTGGGTTTTTCTCCGGTACGGGTTAGTGACGTGGAAATCACTCCATGGCTATAGCGCCTTCAACCAAAGGTCGCTGAGCTGCTTTTGGGCTCCATGCGAACCAGCCTTGAATCGAGTACAGCCGCAGTCCGATGCACTACGGCCGCTTGATAATCAGCATCCTTCACCATTTCAACAAATGCTTCTGCTGAAGGGTATTCCGCGATAAATGCGATCTGCCACTCCTCTTCCTCCGGCCCAATCAAATTCAGCTCGAAGTTACCTGACCATACAATCTTCCCCCCTACCCGTTTGAAAATTGGCGCACTTTCGCGACCATAGGCAGAATAGGCCTCTTTTCCCGTCACCATTGTTCCATCGGGGTAGACCGCCGTCTCTTTCAGACGAATGAGATTCAACATATGGATCGGTCCCTGACGTGTGAGCTGATGGAACTGTCCGAACCGGTCGCGCTCCGGGTTCACATGGTTTGCCATCTGGAGTTCCTTCCATTTTGTAAAAAGGTTGCCGGTCAGGCGTGTTTTCTGAAGATACGCCCAAGGGTCAAGATATTTGCCGGAAGAATAACAAGGTTGGTTGCAAGCGCAACAATAAGAATGGCGATTATCAGCTCACCTACAATTGGCAGAATTGGCAAAATACTGGTCAGAATTGCAAGCGTGGCTGTACAAATGATGATCGTACTTCCGGCAAGCGCAGGTGCAACTTCTGTTACCGCTGTCTGCAGGGAAGTGGAAAAGCCTCTGCCATTTCCGCGTTCAGCTTCGAATACATTGATAATATGCACAGCATTATCAATTGCGATGCCGAATGCCAGGGTGAGGGCAACCACTTCGGTGACATTAATACTCCCGCCATTGAAGTAAATGACAGCTTCCATGAGCAAAATCGGAAACATGTTCGGAATAGCGGCAGCAAGCGCATAGAAAACGGATCTTGTAGCAATTCCTATCAGGCAGATGCCCACAAATACTGCGATCAAAAGGCTGGTTCTCAATTCATTGATCATGGAGGTGAATTCAGTCGCCAGAAGCACTGGAAATCCGGTGATAATTATTTCGTCCGAATATTCCAGAGGTGAAATCAGGTTTTCAAGCTCTTCCAAAAATATGGAGCCCTCCGCGATGGACTGGCTGGACGCGACCCTTATTGAAATGAGCATTCGGCTACCATCACGGGATATGTATCCTCTTTGCATTTCCGGCGTCGCATCTTTCAGCCTGAGTGCAATTCTCTGTTTGGTGCTCTCATCAAACTGGCGCCACATGGAATGCAAGGAAAAGACCCGGCTTCGATCAAACTCAGATGTCAGCAATTCGGTCACATCTCCCAGGCGGTCCCTGTTTCGTTTGGAATCCAGCCCACCCTCTTCTGCAACCGGAACTGATAAAAACACCAGAGAACGCCCGCCAAAAACCTGGTTAGCAATTCTTTCCGCCTCCAGTGTTCCAGAATTCCTGGGAAGGTAGTCTGTAATCCGGTAATCAGGTTGCAGCTGAAAATGAGTGTAGAACAACGGTATAATTGCGACAAGCGACAGGCCTGTGATCAGATACGGCTTTGAAGCAAAAAGACTTGCGGCAAGCCGACCGAACGAAACCTTGCCTCCAACGTCCACATTCGTGCGCAACAAGCTGAATTTTGCCAGCCATACACCCACAACCGGAAGTGCGATAATTACTGTCAGAAAAGCGAACATGACAAGGATTACCCCGAGCCATGCGAACTCGGTCAGCGCTTCACTGGAAGACAAAGCAAAAGAGGAAATGGCCACCGCGGTCGTGATCGAAGTCAGGGCAGATGCGGGTCCGACTCTCAACACTGCTTCCTTCAAATTGACTTCGGCCGGCAAATCATTTGATCGGTTAAGATGCTGCCAACGGTGATGCAGTACAATACCATCCGCATAAGCAAGTATGAGCGCTAAAGTTGGCAGAATGGTTGTAAGATAGGTAATCGGAACACCTGCAACGCCGAACAAGCCAATCGACCAGACTGCTGTAAGTATCGGAGGAATTGCACAAAGAATTGCAGACGCCAAACAGCGGAAGAACACTACAGCAACAACCGCACCAAATAACAATCCGAGTAACGTCAGCTTGACCTGATCCTTTATCAACGTATCAAGAATGGTAATGCCGATGGGAGTGAGGCCTGCGTAAAGAAGTTCGAAATCCTGAGGCGTTATCGCCTCCAGTTCTTCAACCATTGTTGTGAAAGCATTGACTGCATGCGCATCGTTACCACCGTCTTCAGCGCCCAAATCAAGGGCAATCAGCAAAAGCGCAACCTCTTCTTCCTCGGAAAATAGGTTTCTTGCCTGCGGGTACTCCGTCACCAGTCGATCGAGAAGTTTCGACGCCTCAGCATCGTTTTCGATTACGCTCGGAAAGAACTGTTTCAACTGGCCGGTTTGCGCATCTACGTCAGGCATGGAGAAGACGGATAGCGCTGTTGCAACACCTTCGGCGATAGACATCTCGATCTGCATGTTTCTGAGATCTTCGAGGCCCGAAGCGCTTGAAAGCCTCGGTGAGCGAACGATTACAGCCACATCCCGGGAGAAGTTGCGGAAATCTGATTTCTGTCGCTCGAAATTCAGAAAGTTTTCGGACGTCCTTGGTATGACAGCGGTTACATTTCCATTGAACGTCACGCCGGGAATGAACACGGCACTCAAAACCGTGACGAGAAGCAGTAGAATAGAGGACAGTACAGGGCGCGCAAGAGCGACAATGCCAATCCGTTCCAGACCGAATCCTATGCGGCTCATTCAGTATACCCTCAAGTTGTCCGGCTCCTCATAAAGCATTGAATTATCAATAGCAAAGAAAGTGTGCCGTAAGTTCTCACAAATTGTTCAAGGACAGTTGACGGTGAACCGCACTGTTGATCACAAGGCGTCGAGCCAAGCCTGTCATAAAATTGATTCAGCTCGCGAGAGATGGCTATTGCTTAAGAGACACATATCATTAGTTTGTGATTTGGAACACGTTTGAAAAGTCTCAAAAAGAACATTGTTTGAGTTGATACGACTTGAAGTTCCAAACATGATAGGCAGAGGGATTATTCTTGGAAAAAATAAACCAAATGTTTGATCGCAAAATAGCGGCAGCAAGGCTGATTTTGGCGATCGCTGTTCTGGTGCTTTTGCCTTTCAGCATTGAGGCAAACGCGCAGAACCGCGGCAGGCTCCCCCTGGTTCGCGACGCGGAAATCGAAGGCCTGATAAAGGATTACACCACCCCGATTTTCAAGGCTGCGGGATTCGGGAAGAATTCAGTTGATGTATTTCTGCTGAACCGTAACGAGTTTAATGCATTTGTTACCGGAACACGAATGTTCATCAATACCGGTGCCATAATGCAGGCGGAAACGCCAAACGAGGTAATCGGTGTGTTTGCGCACGAAACAGGACATATTGTTGGTGGGCACCTGGTTCGATTGCGTGACCGGCTGGAAAAAGCGCAAATACTGTCTGTGCTCGGCCTGCTGGCAGGTGCAGGTGCTGTTGCGGGTGGCAGTCCGGAAGCAGGTGCCGCAATCGCATTGGGAAGCGGAAGCGCGATCCAGCGAAACATACTCTCATATCAGCGCGAAGAGGAAATGGCTGCAGACCGGACCGGCATCACACTTCTCAACAAAACTGGCCAGTCCGGCAGGGGAATGATCAAGACCTTTCAGCGATTGGGGCAAAATCCGCTTTTCAGCAGCGGGCGCCTTGATCCTTATGCCCTAAGCCATCCCCTACCAAGGGAACGGGTTGGCCTTTTGAAAACTATTGCAGAGGCAAGTCCCCACTTTAACAAAAAGGACCCTGCCGAATTACAACAGCGCCACGACTTCGCCCGCGCAAAAATCGCAGCCTATGCCGGCGGAGCAAGCCTTGTTCGAAACATTTTCAAGAAAAAGCTGAACGGACCGGCAGGCACCTACGGAATCGCCATCGCGCATTTTCTTCAAGGAAGTCCGAACAGCGGGTTAAAGCTCATGGACCGGTTGGTTAGCAAATACCCGAACAATCCCTATTTCCACGAGATGGTCGGAGAAATGTATTTGCGCTCAGGAAAAGCGTCACAGGCTGCAAAGGCATTTTCGAGAGCGATTTCACTGGATCGAAAACAGGACGGATTGCTGCGCATACAACTGGGCCACGCGCTGATCGAAACCAACGACAAGCGTAACCTTGATTCAGCAATTAAAACCTTGAAGGAAGGCATTGCCCGCGACAAGTTTTCGACCCGCGGATATTCCTATATGGCGCGCGCTTATGCTGCCAAGGGAAATCAGGTGATGGCCATCGCAGCAACAGCTGAAGAAAAGTTTTTGCAGGGTAATTTGAAGGATGCAAAGCAGTTTGCTGCCCGTGCACAACCCAAACTCAGTAAGGGCTCCCCACAATGGGTCCGGTTGCAGGATATTTTGACTTACCAACCGCCATCTAGGCGCTGAAGACAGGGATTGTTATGCGCAGGTATTTTTCAGACATATCACTAAAGACATGTATTGCCTCAGTGTCGTTGGCATTTTGCGTTTTTGTTCCTGCAACACAGGTACATGGACAGGATGTTGTGACAAAGGAGGAATTCGGACAGATAATGCGGGAATACCTGCTTGAAAATCCGGAAATCCTGATTGAAGTCCAAGAGGCGCTTGAACGAAAACAACAAGCTGAGCTTGCCATTACACAACAAAGAATAATTTCTGAAAATCATGAAGTAATTTATGACTCTCCTTATCAGATAGTGTTTGGCGATCCGAATGCCTCAAAGACGGTGGTCGAGTTCTTTGATTACAATTGCGGCTTTTGCCAACGCGCCCTCAGCGATATGCACCAGCTTCTGGATACAGATAATGATCTGCGATTTGTCCTGAAGGAATTCCCGGTTCTGGGTGAAGCATCACTGGACGCAAGCCGCGTCAGCATGGCGTTTTCAAAGGTGATGCCGGAAAAATATCCGGAATTTCATGTTGAGCTTCTTGGAATGGATGGTCTCAAAGATAGAGAACGCGCCCTTGATTTGGCTCAAAGTATGGGCGCTGACCGTGAAGCAATTGTCGCCGAAATGGAAAACCCGGATATTTTTGAAGCCATTCAGGAAGTTTACGGCATCGCGAACGGCCTCGGAATTACCGGAACTCCGTCCTACATTGCCGGCAGCGAAGTTGTATTTGGCGCGGTAGGTTATGCGCAATTGAAACAGGCAATTGATAACCAGACGAACTAGATCAATATTATCTGCATATTTACACCAAAACTGCTCTTTGCAGGGTCATTTTCTATGTGTATAAGCGCTGCTGAATTCAGGCACCACCGCAGGTAAAGTTTTCATTGCGGGACATTTTGTGCTTCTGTTGACTCTTGAAAAGCAATGCTGAGCGCAATCATGACCCGGCAATTGCATTTGCTAAGGATTGAACAAGAAAATGGCATCAAACAAATCTTCCATTGACCAAGGCCTGATCCGTGATCTGGCAGAACTTCTGACGGAGACAGACCTTTCCGAGATTGAAGTTGAACAGGATGATCTCAGAATTCGTATTTCGCGGGTGTCCTCGGTACAGCCTGTCCAAGTGCAATCCCCGGTCAGTGCTGTTGCTCCGCCCGCTGCTGCCACACCCGTTATACAGGCGACAGAATCGCCTGCAGACAGCGGTTCGAAGCCTGCCGGTAATGTGCCCTCACCCATGGTCGGGACAGCCTACCACTCACCGGCTCCTGGCGCCGATCCGTTTGTGAAGGTTGGAGATCAGGTGAAAGAAGGCGAAACGATCATGATTATCGAAGCCATGAAAACAATGAACCAGATTCCAGCTCCAAAATCCGGCACAATCAAGTCTATCCTGGTAGAAGATGGTCAGCCTGTAGAATTTGGCGAGCAACTCTTGCTGATCGAATAGGAAAGCAAATCCCATGTTCAACAAGGTTTTGATCGCGAATCGCGGTGAAATAGCCCTTCGCATACTTCGTGCTTGCAAGGAACTTGGCATCCAGACGGTTGCTGTCCATTCTACAGCCGATGCTGATGCGATGCATGTCCGCCTTGCCGATGAAAGCGTCTGTATCGGCCCGCCTCCATCCAGAGACAGCTACCTGAACATCCATGAGATTATGGCTGCCTGCGAAATCACCGGCGCCGACGCAATCCATCCCGGCTACGGTTTTTTGTCAGAGAATGCAAAATTTGCGGAAATCCTCGAAGCCCACAACATTACCTTTATTGGACCGTCTGCGGAACATATCAGGGTAATGGGAGACAAGATCGAGGCAAAGAACACGGCAAAGAAGTTAGGGATTCCGGTGGTTCCCGGCTCGGATGGCGAAGTCAAAGACCCTGCTGAAGCCAAGCGAATTGCCGCTGACATCGGATATCCAGTCATCATCAAGGCAGCATCCGGCGGCGGCGGCCGCGGCATGAAAGTTGCCAACAATGAGAAGGATGTCGAAGAAGCACTTCTAACAGCGCGCAGCGAGGCAGGCGCCGCATTCGGCGATGATGCTGTGTATATTGAGAAATACCTCGGTAAACCCCGCCATATCGAAATTCAGGTTCTTGGTGACGGCAAGGGAGATGGAATACACCTTTGGGAACGCGACTGCTCCCTGCAGCGTCGACATCAAAAGGTCTGGGAAGAGGCCGTGTCACCCGCCCTTGACCAAAACCAGAGAAAAGCAATTGGCGACATTTGCGCCAAGGCGATTCAAGGCCTGGGCTATTCAGGTGCCGGTACGATCGAGTTTCTTTACGAGGATGGAGAGTTTTATTTCATAGAAATGAACACACGCCTGCAGGTAGAACATCCGGTAACGGAAATGATCACACGGATTGACCTCGTGAACGAGCAGTTGCGAATTGCCGCCGGCAATGGAATGTCTGTGAAGCAGGAAGACGTCATACTCACCGGTCATGCTATTGAGTGCCGGATCAATGCAGAGCATCCCAAGACCTTTGCCCCCTCACCTGGAACCATCCAGTATTACCACCCGCCCGGCGGCCTGGGCGTCCGTGTGGATTCTGGTGTGTATCAGGGGTACAGAATTCCTCCCCACTACGACAGTCTGATCGGTAAACTGATCGTGCATGCGCGCACACGCGAAGAGTGTCTGATGCGGTTGCGCCGTACTCTCGACGAGTTTGTGGTGGACGGAATAGAAACGACCATTCCACTGTTCCGGGACCTTGTCGTTGATCCCGACATGCAGACAGGAAATTATGACATTCACTGGCTTGAGAAATATCTGGAATCCAATGCCGCCTAGTTTTCCCTGGGGGAAATGATGTCAGGCGTGGAAGACGTCGTACTCGAGATCACACCACAGGTTCTCCTGAAAGCATACGCATGCGGAATTTTCCCGATGGCAGAATCGGAAGAAGATCCAGGCATGTTCTGGGTTGAGCCCGAGATGCGCGGAATTCTTCCGCTTGAAAGCTTCCATATACCCAGAAGTCTGAAGAAAACACTTAGGAAAAATCCGTTCGAAATACGGTTCGATTCAGCATTTGATGCAGTCGTGGGGGCATGCGCGCAATACGATGAAACCAGAAAACAGACCTGGATAAACCAGCGCATCAAGGAACTGTATGGCGAGTTGCATAAAATGGGCCATGCACATAGCTTCGAAGCTTGGTCGGGAGGAAAGCTGGTCGGAGGCCTTTACGGCGTTCGTCTAGGGCGCGCCTTCTTTGGTGAGAGCATGTTTTCACGCATGACGGATGCATCCAAGGTTGCACTCGTGCATCTCGTCTATGAAATGCGGAAATCAGGATTTGCCTTGCTGGATACCCAGTTTACAACAGATCATCTGGAAAGGTTTGGGGTCGTCGAAATTCACAGGGACGAATATCAGGAAATGCTGGAAGATGCCCTGCAGGATGAAGCGTATTTTTCGCCTCAGGTTGGCGGAGCCACATCAGAGTCCATTTTGCAGTTTTTCAGCCAGATATCATAAACCGGATGCTCAATCGCATTTAGCCCCGGACTGTCTGCAAACATCCATCCGGTGAAAATCCTGCGAATCTTGCGATCGAGCGTAATTTCATCAACTTCCAAAAAACTGGTTGTTTTGGGGGTTTCCGTAACCGGACGCGAATAACAAATCCGCGGCGTTACCTGAAGAGCGCCAAATTGCACCGTTTCATCAATGTAAACATCAAACGTAATGATCCGGCCTGTAATCTTGTCGATACCGGAAAATTCAGCGACGCGGTTCTCGATGCGTGTCTCCAAAGGAGTGCCAGTAATCTCCTGGGCGTGACCCGTTCCACTCAACAGCATCAAAGCCATTGCCAATGTTGAACCGGACAACTTGATTGTATCTAATTTCATTAGGCCGCCGCGCCTGAATTTAAGTGCATTAATGGTATTTTCGATAGCACGTGATTCGGGCATAGAAAAGATGTGTCGTTATTACGTGCGTCCACCTGTTTGAACCGTGACAGAAAAAATTATGGAATTTTCCGAATCCGATACCGAACAATTGTTTGAACTGCTTCGCTGGAGACGCGATGTAAGGCATTTCAAATCGGTACCTGTCCCGGACACTGCATTTGCCAAGATGCGGCATGCAATGCACCTTGCGCCCTCTGTCGGCAATAGCAGGCCCTGGCGCGTTGTACGTGTAGACACACCGGCATTAAGAAAGAAAATCATTGCCAGTCACAGCCAGGCAAACGAAGAGGCTGCAAAGGATTATTCCGGCGACCGGCAGGATCAATATCTGAAATTGAAACTTGCGGGATTGCGTGAAGCCCCACTTCAACTTGCAATATTTACCGACCCGGACCCGGAACAGGGCCATGGATTGGGTCGAAAAACCATGCCGGAAACGCTTTTGTACTCAACGGTATCTGCAATTCATCAGCTCTGGCTTGTTGCAAGGACAATGAACATAGGCGTGGGTTGGGTCTCCATACTCGATAAAACTGATATAAACCAAACTCTTTCGGTAAACCCAGACTGGATATTCACGGCTTATCTTTGCATTGGTTATCCGAAGGAAGCGAGCGATGAGCCAGAGTTGCAACAAACGGGATGGCAGAAAAACGAAGAAGCCGACTGGCTCATCCGGTAACATTTGTCTGAATAAAGCGTTGTGACCCAGCTTCAAGTACGACGGCTGTAAGCGTTCCCGTATCGTAGCACCTTGTATCCACGTTGATCCTGTTGGCTCGAATTTCCGGTGCTTCCATCGGTGTGTGGCCGTGGATAATCACCTTTTCAAACGGGTGTTCATGCAGCAGGAAATCGCTACGAATCCAGATTAAATCATGCGCCGACTGATCACTCAATCGGACGCCTGGACGAACACCGGCGTGACAAAAGAAATAATCCCCCTCAATGTGGAACCTTTTCAGACCTCCAAGGAAACGTTTGTGCGAAGCAGGCATGCTGTGGGCAAATCTTTCAGAAAGCTCACGGTGCAGTTCGCCCGGGCGTATCACGATACCATAATCCGCCAGTGTTTGCGCCCCGCCCCATCGCAAGACATCATCCCAGACCAGATCAGGGTTTTCCAGAAAGACCGAAATGCGCTCATCATGGTTGCCAAGCAGAAAGACACAATCTCTCTCGGACTTTTCAAGCTCTATCAGGTAATCAATGACCGCACGATTGTCGGGACCCCGGTCCACATAATCACCAAGAAAAACAAGTTTGTATTGATTTGCCGGGTACAGGCTGAGGTCATCATCAATTTGCCCGATTAGCTGCCGCAGCTGATCTACACATCCATGCACATCACCTATAGCGTATACCCGCAAACCGGGATCGATCCGCGCTTCATCAAGTATCATGTTTGACCTGCTTAAAATTTATGGTGTCCAGGCATCATAATCACCGGTGACACGAGGTCGTTCTTCCGGATTATTTAGAGACCCTTTCGGGTAGTAGGCATTCGGTCCACCGGTCTGATTGGCCTGATGCGTCTTCTGCCATTCCCTGGGGGTATAATCCTGCTCAGAGGGCGGCGTATCCACCCTGTAATGCATCCAGCCGTGCCAACCTGGCGGAATGGCACTGGCTTCAGCGAGATCAGCATACTGGACGTAGCGTTTGCCCTTGTTGCTCACATAGTAAACGTTACCAAACTCGTCTTCTCCCACCCGCGTGGAAGTACGCCAGATGTGAAAACGCGTATTCCATGTGGAACCATTCCACCACGTGAAAAACTGTTTGATTGTTTTCATCACGAATGCCTTGAACACCTCTGATTATCTTGTTCTTATGAACTTGTGCATTCAAAATGTCCAGTAAACGGTGCAAGCGCAAAGGCAGTACCAATGAAGAAAACACTCACAACAATGGCAATCGTCGCATATGCTTCATGCGCTGCAGCTCAAAGCCCCCAGGGCATTGCATTCGTCGAGGCGCCGGAGCAATCCTCAGGAGTTTGTTTTTCAGATAACGCCGACAGGGGATTTGCCTGTGCAAAACAGAAATGCACAGAAAACGGAACATCCGCTTCAGACTGCCTGCGGGTGAAATGGTGTTATCCAGCGAGTTGGAGTGCCGACATCTTTCTTCAGCACAAGGAAGGCATTCACTGGCATCAATACCTCTGCGGCTGGTCTTCACGCGAAGACATTGAGGCGGCAGTCGAACTGACATGCAACGGAAGCCAGAAAGAATGGCTGATCGAATGCGCTATGGTTCAATTGTGGGACCCTGAAGGTTCACAGATTGGCCTGCAAAACTAGCAAGACCCCACTTATACGTTACAACCCAAGTGATTTGTAACTGTCAGCAACACGCCCTATTGAAATCATGTAGGCCGCTGTGCGTAGATCGAACTGTTCATCCTTGACGCGCTTTTCATGCCATAATTCCCGCATGTCACCGTAGGCTCCACGCATCGTGTCATCAAGGCCCGAACGCACCAAAGATAGTTCGTCAGCACCCTTTATATATCGATCCTTGAATGCCTTGGAGAGTTCCTTGCCTGTAGCCGTTTCAATCTCGTCGATCAGCATGCGATGGCGCGCTTCTTCCTCGCGTCTCTGCATTCTGCCGAAACGAATGTGCGACAGGTTTTTCACCCACTCGAAATAGGAAACCGTGACCCCGCCCGCATTTGCAAACATGTCAGGAATTATCACGGTACCTTTTTTGCGGAGAATTGCATCTGCTCCGGCAGTAACCGGCCCATTCGCAGCCTCAACTATGAAAGGTGCCTTTATCCTTTCAGCATTTTCGAGGTTGATTACGGCTTCCAGAGCGGCTGGAATTAGAATGTCACAATCTGACTCAAGAAGTGAATTTCCGTCCTTTATAAAGGTGCCACCCGAGAATCCTTCAAACGAGCCATTGTCAATCATGTGTTGTTTGGCGGCCTCCACATCAATGCCGTTCTCATTCGAAAGCGAACCGTTATATTCAATTATTCCGGTGATCTTGCAGTCATCTTCCTCCTGAAGAAACTTGCCTGCATGATATCCCACATTACCGAGGCCCTGGATGACAACCCGTTTGCCTGCAAGCCCTTCCGAAAGGCCAGCCATTTTCAAGTCTTCCGGGTATCGGAAAAAGTCCTGGATCGCGTATTGCACGCCCCGCCCCGTGGCTTCCACTCGCCCTCTTATACCGCCGGCGTTGAGCGGCTTACCAGTGACACACGCCCTGGCATCGATATCTGTCGTGTTCATTCTGTGATACTGGTCGGCGATCCACGCCATCTCCCTTTCACCGGTTCCCATATCCGGTGCAGGAACATTTTGTGATGGATGAATGAGATCCCGCTTTATCAGCTCGAAAGCAAACCGTCTTGTGATCCGTTCGAGTTCTTCCGGCTCCCATTCCCTCGGATTAATCCGCAATCCGCCTTTTGATCCGCCGAACGGAACTTCCACCAGCGCACATTTGTAGGTCATCAGTGCTGCAAGTGCCTCAACCTCATCCTGGTGAACATTATCGGCATATCGAATACCACCTTTCACTGGTTCAGCATGCTCGGAATGCACCGACCGATATCCGGTAAATGTGTGGATATCCCCTCGCAACTTTACACCAAAACGAACCGTATACGTTGAATTGGCGACACGAATTTTCTCGATCATGCCTTTGGAGAGATCCATATGGGCAACTGCCCGCTCGAAAAGTATATCAACACTTTCCCTGAAACTCGGCTCTGCTACATTTTCTGAAGACATGATCACTCCCAAGATTTTTGCACAATACAGACAGTTTCAACCCAGAATCGATTAAAAACAACCATAAAATTTGCCAATTTAAATCAATTCTGACCTACGCAGTTCAAATCCCGATCAAGCCTTCTGGATACTGATCAGATCACAATCCTTAGACAGACATCAGAATATGCGGCGATATTTGACAACTTGTCGCGCCGATTCGACAAAGAGGGGCAGAATCACGTAACGGAAGCCACCGCGTTTTGCTGTATGCGCGGACCATATACAGCACAAGGCTTCCGAAGGAGGAATATAATGGGGAAAAGAGACGATCTGATCGCTAAATATGCATCAGACATCCAGGACAAGTGTGGCGTGAAGCCGGACATGAAATTGCTTACTGCAGTCGTGATAGCTTGTGGCCCGGCTATCTATAAAGCTGATGCGGAAAAAGTTTCTGCAGGTGACAAAGAAGAAATGGCAAGGGTTCGCAAGAATTGGGTGCTCAAAAAACTTGGCGTAAAAGATACGCCGAAAGTGGATGAAGGCATCGCGGCGTGCATCGAGACGTATGGCAGATCCAATCGTAACAAATATCGCGCTGTCCTGTACTACCTGCTTACAAAACATTTCAAGAAAAGCGGCGTTTTCAAATAGCATTCAGCTTTGAATACAGAATTTTGAAAGGGGCGCTGCAGCGTCCCTTTTTGCATCAGTCTTCTGCATAAAACACTGGTTTTTCCATCACAATGGATGGAACACCGGCCATCCCTCCACAATCGGAACGCTCCTCGCCGGTCCTTTTGAACCCATATTTCTCATAAAAGCCGATTGCACGGATGTTACTGGGCAGAACCTCGAGCGCCAGGGTTTCGGCGTCCATAAACGCGTTTTCGATTTCAATCAGCAGATGCAGGCCGGTTTTGCCGCCATGGAAATCTGGGTGCACATATAGTTGGTGCATGAAAATTTCCTTGTCGGATTGAGTGGCAAAGGCCATTCCACCCACAACATCGCCGTTATCAGCCACGAGAAACTCGGAGTTGGGTCGGTCAAGTTTTTCCGTCAAAGCCTCAATGGTGTGAAATTCCGAACAAATTTCAGCCACCTTCTTTTCTCCGATCAATGGAGAATAGGTTTGATAGTATGTATCGATCAGAATTTCCCGCACGCGCGGCAAATCCTTTTCCATTGCGGTGCGAACAAAAAACATCAGCCTCTCGGTATAGTGCGACTCATTACAACCGATGCCGCGCCACCAACCTGTTCGTCTGATGCGATCTCATCAGTAATTGCAAACCCATGTTTCTCGTAAAATGCGATAGCACGGTCATTCCCCTTGATTACCTTCAGTGCAATCGATTGCAAACCGCTATGCTTGACAAGCGTCGCCCGCATCAAATCATCAGCCAAACCGGTTCCATGATATTCAGGCAGAAGATGCATACGATCAATCCACGCCTGATTTCGGGTATCCATTTCAGATAAGGATGCGCCAACAATCTTCTCATTTTCAACCGCCACCAGAGTGATGATGTGAGGGTCCAAGGCTTCGCGCATCTGCTTTTCAACCGAGAAGCGTTTCGCAATTTCCGTTTTCAAATCAGGGGGTTCAAAGGAGCCGCCATACGTACGTTTCCAGGAATCAGCGTACAAATTACTCACAGCGAGCGCATCTTCAGCCTGCATTTCCCGGATTTGAATCATGCGTTACTCCCCAATTCCCAACTTGTCCTTGACCAGTTGCTGAACCATTTGGGGGCTCGCCTTGCCACCAGTCGCCTTCATCACCTGGCCAACAAACCAGCCGGCGAGTTTCGGCTTTTCCCTGGCTTTTTGAACCTGATCCGGATTGGCGGCAATCACTTCATCAACAGCCGTTTCAATCGCACTTGTGTCTGTTACCTGTTTCATTCCGCGGCTCTCGACGATCTGCGCCGGTTCGCCACCTTCTTCCCAGATAATTTCAAAGACATCCTTCGCAATCTGGCCGGAAATCGTGCCCTCTTTGATGAGATCGATAATACTCCCCACCTGTTCGGGTGACACTGGGCTTTCTTCAATTTCTCTATCTTGTTCGTTGAGCTTGCCGAGCAGGTTATTGATGACCCAGTTCGCGGCTATCTTGCCGTCACGTCCCTCTGCAACTTTCTCAAAGTAGTCGGATACCGGTTTGTCCGCCACGAGTATTGAGGCATCATAGGCAGAAAGCCCGATATCACTCATCAGCCTTGCCTTCTTGGCATCCGGAAGCTCGGGGAGATCAGATTTAAGACTGTCCACATAAGCCTGACTGAATTCAAGCGGTAGCAGATCAGGATCGGGGAAGTAGCGATAGTCATGCGCATCCTCTTTCGAACGCATAGACCGGGTTTCCCCCTTTGCCGGATCAAACAGCCTGGTTTCCTGATCGATTTCTCCGCCCTCTTCCAAAATGGCAATCTGGCGGCGCGCTTCATATTCGATTGCCTGACCGATAAAGCGTATGGAGTTCATGTTCTTGATCTCACAGCGTGTACCAAACGGTCCACCAGGGCGGCGCACAGAGACGTTGACATCCGCCCGCATCGAACCATGGGCCATATTCCCGTCGCAGGTTCCCAGATAACGCAGGATCGACCGCAACTTGGTCACATAGGCTTTGGCTTCTTCAGATGAGCGGATATCCGGTTTCGAAACGATTTCCATAAGAGCCACACCAGTCCGGTTGAGATCAACGAAGCTCATTGTCGGATGTTGGTCATGCATCGACTTTCCGGCATCCTGCTCAAGGTGAAGCCGTTCAATGCCGATTTCGATGTCCTCGAAATTACCCTTCTTGTCCGGTCCAACAGAAACGATGACAGTCCCCTCTCCAACGATCGGATCCTTGAACTGGGAAATCTGGTAACCCTGCGGCAGGTCAGGATAAAAATAATTCTTCCGATCAAACACCGACCGCAGATTGATCTGTGCATTAAGACCAAGACCGGTACGGATCGCCTGAGCCACACATTCTTCGTTGATCACAGGCAGCATGCCGGGCATCGCCGCGTCCACAAGCGATACATTCGAGTTCGGCTCCGAACCAAACTCGGTTGATGCACCGGAGAACAGTTTCGACTTCGAGGTTACCTGTGCATGCACTTCCATGCCAATAATAACCTCCCAGTCGTCAGTTGTGCCGGGAATAAAGCGTTTGGGATCAGGTGTTCGGGTATCTACGAGTTCGGTCATGTTATGACACATCCATCATTTACAATTTTCAAACCAATATACGAATTGACGGTGACTGCAATGATTATGAACCTAAATCAGCTTTCGTTTGATGGAAAATCGCCATTCCTGGGCATTCAGGCCAACCGCCCGTAAAATGTCATGCGGGCACTTTCGGAAAGAGCGATCCCGGGCTCTGAATTATAGGCGAGAACTGCGAGCATTCGCGTCTTGCTGCCTATTGTCGGCGTCACCCTGTGAATTGAATTACGACCACGAAAGAGAACAAGTGTACCCGGTTCCATGCTGAGAATCGATGGCTCTATGCTACCGTCCAGCAATTTCCCAACAGTTTCGAAATTAAACTCCCCGGCGTCCGCATCTCTGACATCCTTCAGATATTCGAAATCACCGCCGCCCTCCGGCTTGTCGATCAAGAGTGTGATGGCGAAGGATGAATTATCAAAATGCCAGCCAAGTTCCTGGCCTTCCTTCGCGTAGTGAATGTTCACGGCAGAAAGCGGATCTGCATAAGGGAAAAGCGCCTGCTCTCCGACGATCTCTGCGACAAATGACTGGAAACCTTCGTCCCGGTAGAGGGTCTTTAAAGGTGAGTTATCCGGCACCTGATCATCGCCGATCAGACCCTTGGAGGACACCACTTCGCGGTTGCGGGGATGCTCCATTGAAAAAGCGCTGTCTGGCGGCGTCAGATACACATTATGGTTGGAAGCACAAAAGTAGGCATCACCCATGCCTTCCAATCCCTCTTTCTTCATTTGCTCGATTGCACCTTCGGTTATGAAACCCGACAGCACGAGCGCGCCGTCTCGATCCAGCGTGTCTTTGCACTGGGCAACGTAATCCCTGTCATTCAGCGGATGCGCCGCTGCAACTATCTCTTCAATCCGCATCTTCACCACCATTCCCTGAACAATTCTGAGGCATGATTTTGATCACCCAGTTATCGCCACTTGATGCAATCACGGAATGCCGGCCTCATTCAGAGACATGCTGGGCGATTGCCCGGAACATTTCGGTGTGAATGTCTACCGGAATAAGATCGCCCGTGACCGGTGCTCGGAAGTTGCGGTTTGCGGCATTGCGCACGATTACCGTGCGGGTTCTCGGGTTGATGTAAATGAACTGGCCATAGATGCCCCGCGCCATGAAATCGCCCCCATTTTCAACCGACTTTGACGGGATCCACCACTGATATCCGTAGTTGAAACGATCATCTACTGCTGCTGGCGGTGCAGATGTGATCGTGCTCGCCACAACCCATCCGGCAGGTATCACCTGCTTGCCCTGCCATTTTCCGTTATCAAGGAACATCTGGCCGAATCGCGCATAGTCCCTGGTCGTCACATTAAGCCCGCCAAGCGCGAAAGCATTACCCTCACTGTCAGTCAGATAATAGGGCTGACGACTGAAACCGAGCGGCGTAATGATTTTCGCTGCGAGATAGGCGGGAAGTTTTTCTCCGGTTGCGGCACGCAACACCATTGCCAGCACATGCGTATCGATTGAAACATACTGTCGGGCGACTCCCTGATCACGCTCGCGGCCTTCTAAACCGAGCGCGAAGTCATCCATCGAACCACCAAGCGCCAGCACGCGTCCCATCTTGTTGATGTCGGACCAGAAATCGAGATAGTCCTCGTTGAATTTCACGCCGCTTGCCATGTTCAGCACATTGCGTACGGTCACTCCGGCATAGTTTGAGTTGGCAAATTCCGACACATAATCTTCGACCGGTTTGTCGAGGTCTATCTTGCCTTCGCCTACGGCAATGCCGAAGGCTGCAGAAAGAAAAGACTTCGCAACAGACCAGGATACTCGCAGATCATCCTTTTCAGTTCCGAGATAATAAGACTCGTGCGCAATTTTTCCATCCTGGATAACCAGCAAAGATGTGGTTGCAGATTCTTCCAGCCATTCAGAAAGGTTGCGTTCACTGCCAGCAGCAGTAAATGCTTCGGGTAATGGTTCCGGCGCTTCCTCCCACGCTATCACCTCTCCTGATGATGGAATCTCGGTATGGAAAAACAGATCGCGCATGTTGGAGAAATTGACGACAATCTTCTCTTCCGAGAAAAGCGTGTTTACAGCATTGAGCCGAACCAGTTTGTCCCAGTTCAAGTATGCAAGAATGCCCGCACCCACAATAAGTGCCAAAAGCAGGACACCGATACCTTTTAATATGCGCATGTAGTCTCTCCAAAACGCCAGTCAGCGAAGTCGAGAGACACTAACTTACCGGCAAATGAAATCAAGAGCCATAAGCTTTATGGCCTACCACCACTTCTCTGGTGTAAACCTTCCGGCAGCCTGTTCGATCACGTGGGAAGCCTGAAAGAGCGTCTCCTCTTCAAACGGTTTTCCGATCAACTGCAAGCCAAGCGGCAAGCCTTTGTTGTCGAGCCCCGCCGGAACAGCAATCCCCGGGAGACCGGCCATGTTGACCGTGACCGTGAAGATATCGTTGAGGTACATCTTTACCGGATCCGCTGCCATTTCCTCGTCACCGATTGCAAATGCTGAAGATGGCGTCGCAGGTGTCAGAATCGCATCGATCCCTTGCGCGAACACATCCTCAAAATCCTGTTTGATCAGCGTCCGGATTTTCTGCGCCCGAAGGTAATAGGCATCATAATACCCGGAGGAAAGCACGTATGTGCCAATCAGAATACGGCGCTGAACCTCATCGCCAAATCCGGCCGAACGGGTTTTCTCATACATGTCTGTGATATCATCGCCCGTCTCGCGAAGGCCATAACGGACACCATCATAACGGGCAAGGTTCGAGGATGCCTCCGCAGGAGCAACAATATAATAGGCTGGCAAGGCATATTTGGTGTGAGGAAGGGAAATGTCGACGATTTCCGCACCCGCATCCCTGTACCATTCGATACCCTTTTGCCAAAGTGCCTCGATTTCGTCCGGCATGCCATCAACACGATACTCTTTCGGTATCCCGATCTTCATGCCTGAAACAGACTTCCCGATCGCGCTCTCGTAATCAGGAATTGCGATATCCACGGACGTGGTATCCTTGTTGTCAACGCTTGCCATGGACTTGAGCATGATCGCCGCATCCCGCACATCTCTCGCAATCGGGCCTGCCTGATCAAGCGACGATGCAAAAGCCACAATTCCCCAGCGCGAACACCTTCCGTATGTTGGTTTTATGCCAACGGTTCCGGTGAATGCTGCAGGTTGCCGGATTGAACCGCCGGTATCGGTGGCCGTAGCACCCGCGCAAAGCATGGCTGCAACCGCAGATGCAGAACCGCCGGAAGAGCCACCGGGAACGAGTGCTGTATTTGAGCCAGCCTCCCGCCAGGGGTTTTTGACTGGACCATAATAAGAAGTCTCATTTGAGGAACCCATCGCAAACTCGTCCATGTTGAGTTTGCCGAGCATCACTGCTCCATCGTCCCAAAGATTTTGGCTGACGGTAGATTCATAAGCCGGTTGAAAGCTGTTCAAAATGTGCGAACAGGCCTGGGTATGCACACCTTTTGTTCCAAATAGATCCTTGATGCCCAGCGGAATTCCGTCAAGCGCGCCTACCTTACCAGCCGCCCTGCGCTGATCGGAGGCTTTCGCCATATCCCGCGCCTTGTCAGCGGTGACCGTGACATAGGCATTGAACGTGTCGTTGGAATTGTTGATTGCTTCAAGGTAGGCATCGGTAAGTTCTGCTGAGGTGAACTCTTTTGCATCCAGTTTTTCACGTGCTTCCGCGATTGTTAGTTTAATCAGTTCAGACATTTCTTTTCTTTTTCACGAGTTTAGGAGGGTGAAATACTGATCACTCAATTACCTTCGGAACCATGAAGAAATGATCTTCGCTTGCCGGGGCATTGATTGTGACGTCATCGGGTTTGTCACCATCGTTGATGATGTCTTCACGCTTCTTCATTTCCATTTCAACGACTGAAGTCATGGGTTCGACGCCGTCGATGTCGACCTCATTCAGCTGTTCCACAAATCCAAGAATTACGTTCAATTCGCCCTGCATTTTTTCAGCCTTGGCATCATCCACGGCAATACGGGCAAGTTTGGCGACACGCTTGACGGTATCCAGATCAACAGACATTCGGACAAATCCAGTTCAGGAGAAAATTATTGGAATAGCCTATAAACTTCACCATCGCAGGATTCAACCGGAAAGCAGCTTCTTAGCGCTCAATTGAGCCACCGACCTGCATTACACTCACACTGCCAGACTTGTCCCCCATTGCAATAGTGAATGCATCTGCGGACTGGTCAATGATCGGGAAGGTTCCGAAATGGCATGGTATGACCGTTTCGAAATCGAAGAAACGGTTACATGCTAGCGCTGCTTCGCTCGCCCCCATGGTAAATCTGTCACCAATCGGTACGATACCGATAGCAGGGTCGTGCAGTTCATTTATCAGGGCCATGTCACCAAATATGTCAGTGTCGCCCATGTGGTAGAGCGTTTTCTCATTTGCCGACTTGATGATCAGTCCGGCAGGATTTCCCAGATAAACGTTCAATCCCTCCCCCGACTGTATCGATGAGGAATGAACCGCATTTACGAAAGTTGTTGTAAATCCTCCGCAATCAACTGTTCCGCCATGATTGCCCGGATTGATGCGATTGTCAGGAAGCCCTTTACCAACAAGATACATGCAGATTTCGAAATTTGCGACGAGCATCGCGCCGCTTGCGATGCAGATATCCAGCGCATTGCCGATATGATCATCATGACCATGGGTTAGCAGCACATGTGTGCATCCTTCCGCAGGTTCTTGCCAACCTCCGTTCCACGATGGATTTCCTTCCAGAAACGGATCAATAAGGATTCGGTTATCTCCCAACTCAACACCGAACGCAGAATGGCCGTACCATGTGATCTTCATTGCATTTCACTCCCTCAAACAGTAATCAGTTTCAAAAGTCCCAGCCGATTAAATCAAAGCGTGAAACAGCAAACAACCGAAATTACCGAAATTGCATCATTGCACAAGCCCGGACAAAAGCTAATGGGGCTGGACCTTGGAACTAAAACCATCGGCATTGCGTTCTCCGATATACGTTTGTCAATTGCCACAGCTCGCGAAACACTGATCCGTAAAAAATTCACAGACGATGCGAACCGGCTTATCGAACAGATCAAAAATGAAAAGGTGTTCGCGATCGTGCTTGGACTGCCGTTGAACATGGACGGCAGCGAGGGCCCACGGGCTCAGTCGACAAGAGCTTTTGCAGCCAATCTTTCAAAACTGATCGATCTGCCAATCTGCTTTCAGGACGAGCGCCTTTCGACTTATGCTGCTGAGCAGGCGATGCTTGAAGCGGATATTTCCCGAAAAAAGCGCAGCAAGAAGATTGATGCAGTCGCAGCGGCAATTATTTTGCAGGGGGCGTTGGACCGGATCCGGCAGGAATGATCTCTTCCGACTGGTTCAGAGAAAGGGGTTCGTAAATTCTTTGCACATATTCCCGCTGCTCCTCAGCCAGCCCTGTTCTTTTCTTGATCCACCCTACTGTCTGCGGGAGCCAGTGCTTGTACCAGCGAAGAGCTGAAACAGCCAAAATAATCAGGGTATCGACAAAGAATATCCAGGCTAACCATGCCGGAATTTCTTCAGCGGGAATTCCCAATATCCTGCTGTAAATCCCGAAAATCAAATCATGAAATTCACGTTCCAGGAAAAAGAGGCCAAAATTCATGTCATAGGCGCTCAGACCATACCATCCCCAGAAGAGGATAAGGGGTATTGCCCATAAAATGAGTATGATGCGCATATTTTGCCTCGTTTCGAAGCTTCATATTGCATCATTAAAACCGCACCAACAACGTAAACCAATTGTTAAGGTTAACAATTATGTTTAACTGGCAGCCCCAAAAGCGGGATAGTCCTTTTCGATGATGGCTCGTGCATTATAACGGTTGTCCAGCATGCCATAGGTGCTCCGCCAAAGACCCCCCAAACGCGTCTCAATGAAAGCATCAGCCGTTTCACCTGCCCCAATGCGTTTCAATTCTGCCGCAGCCGCCGTGTATGCCAGTTGTTCGATCAGAATACGTGCCCCGCCCTGGTCTTCCTTTGCCATCCGGCTTGCTGACTTCAAAACGTCAATTACCTTGCCATATTCATCGCCGCCCAAATCCCTTTGAATTCCTTCAAGAACCGTATCCAGAACTTCGCCACTCTTTGAGATTACGCGTAGCAAATCCAGGCACATGATATTGCCCGCCCCTTCCCAGATGGCATTCAAAGGTGCCTCGCGGAAATGTCGGGGAAGGTTACTGGTCTCGATGTATCCGTTGCCTCCAAGGCATTCCATTGCTTCGTAGATCAGGGATGGGGCACTCTTGCATACCCAATATTTGATGACCGGTGTCATAAGCCTTGCATATGCCGCTTCCTCAGGATTTGCAGGCGCCCGATCGAATGACGATGCCAACCTGAAAGTCAGCGCAGTAGCAGCAGAAACATCAAGGACCAGATCAGCTAAGACACGTTCCATCAGTGGCTGGTCAATCAGCTTTTTCCCAAATGCGGAACGATGCCGACAATGATGCACCGCTTCTGCAAGTGATGTTCGCATCAAACCTGCTGATGCAACTGCGCAGTCCAGACGCGTAAATCCGACCATATCCATGATGGTACGGATCCCCTGCCCCGGCTCACCAACCAATATCCCGAGACTGTCGCGAAACTCGACCTCGCTTGAAGCGTTCGATCGGTTGCCGAGTTTTTTCTTCAGGCGCCGGAATTCAAGCCCGTTGGATTTTCCGCCCTCGAGGATGCGTGGCAACAGGAAACAGCCGAGACCTTCTTTCATCTGGGCAAGAACCAGAAATGCATCGCACATCGGTGCTGACATGAACCACTTTTCGCCGGTGACTTTCCAGACACCGTTACCAAGTTCTTCAGCACTGGTGGTATTTGCCCTTACATCAGATCCACCCTGACGCTCGGTCATTCCCATACCGATTGTCACTCCGGCCTTCATGTCGGCAGGTTTGTGGGACGGATCATATTTGTTGGAGAGAATTTTCGGCAGCCATTCGTTTAAAACACCCTGATTGGCGTTCAGGGTCGCAACACTCGCGTTGGTCATGATCAATGGGCATAGGTGGCCCATTTCCACGCCGGATGTCATGTATACCCTCGCTGCACGTGCAAGGTTTCGTCCCCCGACCTCTTCACTGTTTTCCTGCCAAATAGAATTATGCAGACCTGCGTCCACTCCGCGACGCATCAGTGCATGCCACGCAGGATGAAAGTCGACCCGGTCAAGTCTGTTCCCCTTTGCATCGTGTGTATGCAATTGGGGTTCATTCTCGTTGGCCAGAACACCGAGATTGATTGTCTCTGCATTGCCTGCCCAGGCCCCCATCCTCGCCAGGCCGTCTTTCACCGTTTCTTTCAGCGAAAGGGTCAAAAGACCCAGCATGGGATCATCCTTATAGGCATTGAAGCCTTCATAACCGGGAGATTGATTAAGATCATGCATAGTTTTTCAGCTTCGACATTTTGCCGACCCCTGGATTCATGGAATTTGTAGGGTCGAGCTTTTTGTAGAAATTTGCAAGGTCTTCCTTTGCGCAATACAAATGCCCGACATTGTGCTCAGCCGGATATTCCGCACCACGCCTGTCGAGTATTTCCAGCATGGCAGCCTTGAGGGATTTTACATCAACTCCTTTTTTCACGATGTAATCCTGATGCATTACATGGCACATAAAATGTCCATAATAGAGTTTGTGAAGGATCTGCTTTTCCAGCCCCGGAGGCAGTTTTTCAAGCCAGTCGCGGTCGTTCCGCCTCAGTGCAATATCAAGTGCCAGAATGTCTTCCACTTCACCCGAATGGATTGCCTGATATCGAACCGCTGCACCGGCTGCAGCAAACCGGTGAAGCATCGCCAACCCGGCTTCCTTTTCGTCACAGGCGAAGTAGTTCCCTTCACTCTCCGAGAAAAAGGTTTTGAGATACTGTTCCGCTTCATCAATCCCGCCATTTGCCATTTTTAGGATCAGGTGATGTTCATACTTGTCCCGGAATTGCAGCATGCGATTTGGCAGGATGTTGGGCCAAATCTTGGCACCGAACTGCATCAGTCGGTCGCTCAGATTATCAGGCAGAAAACTGATTTTGCGAACCCGGACGTCAAATGCTCCCTTCCAGGCAAACAGGCGGGGCAGGAATTCTGTGCCTAGATAGTTGATCGCAATCAAAGTGTCCTTGCCATAATCAAGGGCGATGTTGAAAATATCGCGATGCATGTATTCGGCAGATACAGGCAGATTTTCGAAATTCGACAGGATATGTCTGCGTAGATCGGTCAGTTCCTGAGTGCTTTTCGTTCCGATATAGAAAACCTGCTCTCTGTCATTTACGGGGTAAGTGTCGAGCCTGACTGCGAAAACTGCCAGCTTACCGGCACAACCGCTCGCTTCGAACAATCGACGCTTGTCCGCATTGAAACGCGAGGGCGTTTCCGCATTAATCTCTCGAACCTGCGAAACATATTCGGTATCCGATGCTTTCCTGTTTGTGGCTTCAAGTTCATTCTCAGTGAAAGCCCCTTCTTCCACCCGTGTGAGAATTTCCTCAGGCGTTGTTCCCAGATCAATTCCCAGGTGATTAACGAGCTCCAGCTTTCCCTGGTCGTTCACTTGAGCATAAAGCGCCAGCTCTGTGTAGGAAGGCCCACGTTCGACCAGTGCGCCGCCTGAATTGTTGCAGACCCCTCCCACGATGGATGCGCCGATACAGGATGACCCAATCACAGAATGCGGCTGGCGTTTCAGGGGCTTCAACATTTTTTCCAGAGAAAAGAGGGTCGCTCCTGCGCACGCAACAATCTGACTGGCATCGTTTATGGGATGTATGGCATCAATCGCGAGGGTACTTATGATCACGCAATCCCGATCATACTCTCCGTTGGGAGTGGAACCTTCGGTCAGTCCCGTATTTGCCGCCTGCATGATGACGATCTTGTCGGATTCAACGCAAAGCTTTAGAGCTTTCCAATAATCAACAAGGGATTTCGGGGTTAGCACCGCCAATGCCTCGCCGGACCCGGACCTAAAACCGCGACGAAACCGTTCCGTCTGTTTCGCGCTGGTCAGCACGTTTCCAGCACCGATCGCCGCTTTAAGTTCGTTTATCAACAACGTGTTGCACATGAGCGCTTTATGAACTGCCCGCGCTCACATTTCAATCTGGCCGAACGTCTAAACCAAATGCACGTTTTCGGGATCACAAATCATGTATGCAATCCCGAAACTTCATTTCGACATCACTCTGAAAAAGGCTCAGCTTGAAGGAAGAAGAACCTTGTCGATTACGTGGATTATGCCGTTATCGGCTTTTATGTCCGCCTTGATGACCCGGGCATTGTCCACTCGCACGGAACCAAACCGTTTTCTCACCCTGATTGTGGTATCACCGCTTTTCTTCAGTGTTCCGATGTTAACTGACCGTATCTTTGCAGCCGATGAAGGGATCTCTGCGGGTACAACATGATACTTGAGCACTGCAATCAGCTGATGCCGGTTCTGAGGTTTCAAGAGGTTTTCAACAGTTCCAGCCGGAAGCTTCGCAAATGCTGCATCCGTGGGAGCAAACACAGTGATTCCATGAGTATGACCCAGTGTCCCAACAAGCCCGGCAGCTTTCGCAGCCGCCAGCAAAGTATTGAATTTTCCGGTCGAAGCAGCTGTCTCAACAATATTGGCGGCTCCTGCTGGCGCTGCCATTGCGAGTGCAAGCATTCCGGCTATTGCAAATTTTCTCATGATTAAAGTTCCTGTTTTTAATTATTTGTCTTCACACACGTCAGGAAGAACGTACTGTTCATCGAAAAGTTTCAAAAATATGGGTTGATAGACGGGGAATTGAAAAGTCACAGCTTGCGCTTTCAATCACAGCCCCCTATAGCAATGGCTTTGATGGCAAATGATATTTCCTCTCCCTCAAAAATCTTCAATCAGCGTCACCTGCTGGGCATAGCCGATCTTCAGCCGCAAGAAATCCAGTACCTGCTGGATCGCGCGAATGATGCCGTTTCCGTTTCAAGACAACTTGAAAAGAAGAAGAACGTTCTTCGTGGCCGCACCCAGATAAACCTGTTTTTTGAAGCATCGACCAGAACTCAATCCTCTTTTGAACTTGCCGGCAAGCGATTGGGCGCAGACGTCATGAACATGTCTGTCGGCTCATCCTCGGTTAAGAAGGGCGAAACCCTGATTGATACCGCAATGACGTTGAACGCGATGCAGCCTGACCTCCTGGTTGTACGCCATCAGTCGGCGGGCGCAGTCGAACTGCTGGCTAACAAAGTTGGCTGCTCCGTGATCAATGCTGGTGACGGGACACACGAACATCCCACACAAGCCCTCCTGGATGCACTTACAATTCAGCGGAACAAAGGGAGTATTGCCAGACTTGTCGTAGCAATCTGCGGTGACATCCTGCACAGCCGGGTAGCACGCTCTAACATCATTCTGCTGAATGCGCTGGGAGCACGGGTACGGGTGGTCGCTCCGTCAACCCTTCTCCCTGCAGGAATTGAACGGCTCGGGGTGGAAGTTTTTCACAATATGAAAGAAGGGTTGAAAGACGCAGACATCGTCATGATGCTCCGCCTGCAGCGTGAACGCATGGCAGGTGCGTTAATCCCATCTGTTCGCGAATACTTCAGATATTATGGACTTGATGCTGAAAAGCTTGCACTCGCCAAGCCAGACGCTCTCGTGATGCATCCGGGCCCGATGAATCGCGGTGTCGAAATCTCGTCCGATGTGGCCGATGGACCACAAAGCGTTATCGAAACGCAGGTTGAAATGGGGGTCGCCATCCGAATGGCCGTTATTGAAGTACTGATGGAAAACGGAGGTGTAAATGGCTGACACCTCACTCCTCATAAAGGGCGGACATGTTGTCGACCCTTCTCAGGGTCTTGACGCAAAATGCGACATTCTGATTGCAGATGATAAGATTAGCGAAATCGGATCTCTCGATAGCAAAAATATCGAAAACATAATTGATGCAACCGGAAAGCATGTATTTCCTGGACTTATTGATGCCAGGGTTTTTGTTGGTGAACCAGGAGGAGAACACCGAGAAACAATCGCATCAGCAAGCAAGGCAGCAGCCAGAGGTGGAGTAACCGGTTTCATAATGATGCCGGAAACCGATCCGGTGATCGACGATGTAGCCCTTGTTGAGTTCATTCGGCGCACCGCCAGAGATGACGCATCAGTCCGTGTGTATCCAGCGGCGAGCGTGACGAGAGGTTTCGAAGGTACGGAACTGACAGAATTCGGGCTGCTTCAGGAAGCTGGCGCAGTCATGCTGACTGAAGGAAAGCACTCAATCTCCAACAACCTGGTTTTAAGAAGGGCATTTACTTATGCCCGCGACTTTGGCCTAGTGATTTCAAAAGAGACCATCGACCCTGACCTCTCTGCAAACGGCGTGATGAACGAAGGCCTGAATGCCACGCACATGGGCCTGCCGGGGATACCACGTGAAGCAGAAATCATTGTTCTTGAACGCGACCTGCGTCTGGCAGCACTTACCGGTGGAAATTACCATGCGGCAAAAATATCCACGTCGGACTCTGCTGATGTCATACGGAACTACAAGAAACAGGGGCTTTCGATAACCTGCGGCATATCCGTCAATCATCTCACATTGAACGAAAATGACATTGGCCGATACAGGACCTATCTGCGCCTTCAACCTCCGCTTCGGCACGAAGATGACCGGCAGGCAATGATAGCAGCTATTGCTGACGGGACGATCGACATTATTGTCTCCAGCCACGATCCGCATGATGTGGACGAAAAAAGGCATCCGTTCGCAGAGGCAGCAGACGGAGCAATCGGTCTGGAAACCCTTTTTGCAGCAGCCATGCGCCTCTATCACAATGGCGAAGCATCACTGACACGTCTGATTGATGCACTTTCAACGCGGCCTGCAAAAATCTTCGGTCTGGAAGGCGGAACACTTAAGCCAGGGGCGAACGCTGACATTTTCCTGGCTGACCTGGATATGCCGTGGGTTGTTCAGGAACAGGAAATCGTGTCGAAATCAAAAAACACGCCCTTTGAAGGCGAGCGATTTAGTGGCAAGGTTATCCGGACAATGGTGGGCGGTAAAACCGTATATCAGGATAGCGAATAGGGGCTGACATGCCTGACCCGATAAACATGCCGTGGGATTCTCCCATCTTGTGGATTACACTGGGAATCTATTTTGCAGCACTTTTGTTCGGATATTTGCTTGGTTCAATTCCTTTCGGCCTGATTTTGACCCGGTTTGCGGGCATTGGTGATGTGCGTGAAATCGGATCTGGAAACATTGGCGCAACCAATGTGCTGCGAACCGGAAACAAAAAAATAGCTGCACTCACCCTCCTCGGTGATCTGTTGAAAGGCACTGTGGCGGTAATTACCGCTGCTCAATATGGTCCCGACCCGGCAGTTCTTGCCGGATTGGGTGCCTTTGTCGGCCACTGTTTTCCGGTTTGGCTGAGATTCAAAGGCGGGAAAGGTGTTGCAACCTACATCGGGATATTGCTCGGATTTACCTGGAAGGTGATGCTCGTGTTTGCGGTCACCTGGTTGCTTGTTGCCGCGGTTACCCGTTTTTCATCACTTGCGGCTCTCGTCGCAAGTCTGGCTACGCCGATTGTATTGTTTGTTTTGGGACACGTACAATGGGCTGAACTGTTCGCATTGCTGACGATACTTCTTTGGATCAGGCACCGCGAAAACATTACCCGGTTGATAAAAGGGCAGGAAAGCAAAATTGGCAAGAAGTAAAAATTAATATAAAAGGAGAAATCAAGCCGAAATATTCTCCTTATTAATGACCAATAACAGTTTATCCGGAAAAAAATACTTCGCTCTTAATGACGATCAGCGTCTTAACTGGTTGAGGCTTATCCGTAGCCAGAATGTCGGGCCGGCAACCTTCCGTGATCTCATATCGCACTACGGCACTGCTGAATTGGCACTCGAGGCGATACCGGAATTGGCAAAACGCGGAGGAGCTGCGGCAAAGATCAAGGTCTTCTCACGCGATGACGCGGAACGCGAGATGGCGTTGGCTAGGCATTACGGTGCACATTTCCTTGGAATTGGAGAACCCGAATATCCAGTGAACCTTAGAAATGCCGAAGGTGCGCCCCCTCTCCTGTGTTTTCGCGGCTCTCAAAACGCGTTAAAGCAGCAATCCCTTGCCATCGTCGGTTCACGCAATTCATCAATCGCAGGAATGAAAATTACTGAACGCCTTTCAGGCCAAATTGGAAGAGAAGGATATATAATTGTGTCCGGGTTGGCCCGCGGCATAGACACTGCCGCCCACAAAGCGGCACTCTCAACCGGAACGGTAGCTGTATTCGCGGGAGGAGTCGATCACGTGTTTCCGCCAGAAAACATGGAACTTGCATCCGCGATCCTCGGTAATGAAGGCGCTTTAGTCAGTGAGATGCCCATGGGTTGGCAACCCAGAGCAAAAGATTTCCCACGCCGAAACCGCATCATCACAGGATTGGCAAAGGCAGTCTTGGTTGTGGAAGCAGCCCGAAAGTCCGGATCACTTATCACGGCCCGCATTGCAAATGAGATGGGAAGAACGGTCCTAGCCATTCCCGGTTCCCCACTTGACCCGAGAAGCCATGGAACAAACAATTTGATCCGTGAAGGCGCCACGCTTGTCACTTCCATGGAGGATATAATCGAGGCAATTTCGCCCCTAGATGGCCCCGGGGAAGACAGCGAAAATATGGTTTCGGAGGGCGAAAACGATATTTTCGAGCATGATTCATATAAAAAAGATGACCTGCCGATGGAAATTCGGGAAAAAATTATATCCGCACTCGGACCATCACCCGTACTGATCGATGATATCCTGGAATTTACCGGCGCAACTCCAGGAGAACTCCATCTGACATTGCTTGAGCTGTCTCTTGCCGGAAAGCTGGAAAGGCACCCCGGCGGACTTGTATCAACAATAGATATATAAAATTTCAATGCGACTTCGAAAATAAACGATCTGGCAATTAATTTCCTGTAATTTTAAACGGATCAATTGCAGGGTAATAAAAGTGTTGGCAAACAATCAGGCTCCGATCAGCGAAAAACAGAAGATCATCCTCTTTCACAATGAGGACCATGTTGCATTTTTCCATGGCAAAATCAGCGCGGCAATTGCCTCTCTGGTAACCTATTTCATGACTGCGGATTTTATCTTTCTTGCGACCACAATCGCAATGCTCGCGGTTATGTTGGCGGATGTCGGAAATACTCGCCGTTACTACGCATTGTTTGAAAACAACAGCGATGACATGGAAAGCTGGAACTATCAGTATCGGTTCCTTTCGACCGCGTTCATGCTGACCATGGGAATATGGTGTTTCTTCTGCTTTATTTTATCAGATGACACGTTCCTGCATCTATTGTGTGTCGCAACAACCATGGGAAACATTCTCAACCTTCTTTGCAGAAATTTCTATGATGAGCGGACAATGATGCTTCAGCTTTGTGCTGTAGGATTTCCGCTGATCCTTGGAGTGCTTAACTACGGCGACTTGCGCAGCATGATCCTTTGCGGATTTTTCATGCCGCTTTTTTCAAGCATAAGAGACGTCTCTCAAAGATTGAGAGTCCTGTTCAAGAACGTCGAAGAGCAATCGGAAGAAAAAGAAGCCTTCGGTGTGCAACTGAACGAAGCGCTTGAGAGCATGTCTCACGGACTGATCATGTTTGATGAAGACATGCGCTTGCGTGTTATAAACCATACGGCTCGTCAAATCCTTGTTATTAATGACGAAATAAACTGCTTTGGTAAACGTATCGGTGATATTACCCGCGCCATTGACCTACAGAAACCGTACATAAACCGCGTCCGGATTCTGGAAGACGCCCTGTTCAAACGGTTGCAACAAAAAACACAGAATAAAATCTTCCAGATGTCGGAGAAACAGCACATAGAGCTGTCAATCAAGCTACGGAACTCAGGGGGTTGCGTCTTGGTAATTGAAGATGTCAGTCAGCGCATAAGCGACCAGAACCGGATTCATCAACTGGCCAGATATGATGACTTGACCGGCTTGTGTAACCGCAGTTTTTTCTTCCAGCAATCCGAAAACATCATTTCCGAAATGGAAGACGGTAAAAGCGCTGCGATGATCTTTTTTGATCTCGATGATTTCAAGCGCATCAACGATATGCTCGGCCACGAAGCCGGTGATTTCATCTTGGCAAACGTCGCCGAACGCTTGCGCGAAATGCTGCCCAAGGAAGCGGTAATTGGCCGTCATGGCGGTGATGAATTTATTGTATTCGTACCGGACGGCCACTATCCGGACAGCTTCAATCAGTTGACTCAAGACCTGATCTCTCATCTTACGCAACCGCTTGAATTTAATAAGCAAAAGCTGCGCTTTGGTGTAAGTTTGGGTGTTGCGGTCTATCCGGAAAATGCGAAATCCACGGAAAGATTGATCAAACTTGCAGATCTGGCGCTTTATGAGTCCAAGAGCTTCGGCAAGAATTGCAGTACATTCTTCACCTCACACATGGAGGACACGCTCAACGAGCGACTTGAGTTGGAACGAGACCTTACAAAAGCCGTAAAAAACAGAAAACTGGAACTGCACTTCCAGCCAATCGTGAGCATGAAAACCCATAAACCGGCCGTTTTTGAAGCGCTGACCCGATGGACACGCAATGGAAACGAAAATGTTTCCCCGGCAAAATTTATCCCGATTGCAGAGGATCTAGGCCTTATACGGGAAATTGGTGAATGGACATTGAAGGAAGCATGCAGGCAATGTGCATCTTGGCATCCTGATACCAGCGTTGCCGTGAACGTTTCAGCCGTCCAATTCCAGGTCGGTTCAATAACCGATGCGGTCGAGGAAGCGCTCGCGGAAACCGGACTTGATGCCGATCGACTGGAGATCGAAATAACCGAGACTGCCGTTCTCAATGACATGGCGCATGCAATTCACGTTCTGGAAAAACTGAGCGACATCGGGGTGCGTATCTCCCTTGATGATTTCGGCACAGGATACTCAAGCCTGAGTTATCTCCACAAGCTGCCATTGGACAAATTGAAGATCGACAAATCCTTCGTGGACGACCTGATCGAAAGCGAAAGAAGTCAAACACTGCTCAAGGGGATAACCGCCATGGGCAAGGCTCTCGACCTCAAAGTCGTTGTCGAAGGGATCGAAGATCAACTTCAGTTCGAAATGCTCAGTCAACACTACGAAATTGATTTCGTTCAGGGTTATTTCTTCTCCAAGGCGCTTCCTGCCAGTGCCATTCGCGAATATACGGATGCGTTTCATACCAGAAGAGTGGAGCAACAAAAACACGAGGATCATTCGGATGTACAGGCGGCATAAACCTGCTCTCCTGTAAAAAACTGTCCCGCTATCACTGAATTGGGTTGTCTACGGTGATCGTCCATTCGGCCATGGAACCGTCATAGAGAGAAACATTTTCCTGCCCGGATATCTCGCTTAAGGCGAACCATGCGATTGATGCCCAGTGGCCGGTATTGCAAAACGTAATCGACTTCTCATCACTCGAAATACCGATCTTCGCTGTTGAAGCATTAATCTCGTCTTCGGTAAGAAATCTTGCTTTCCTGGGACTATAAAGGGTGGATTGCCTAAGGTTCATTGCCTTTGGAAGGGTCCCTGCCCTGGCAACCACCGGACTTTTTGCTTTGCCCTCAAATTGCGCAGTAGGCCTTGCATCAATCAGAGACACGTTCGCGCCAATGCTTTTCTGAACTTCTTCCTCGGAAGCCAACAATTGAGATTGAAAGTCGGCAACAAAATTCTGTTTGCTCAGCACAGTCGGCTCTCTGGACAACCGAAGTCCGCTGGCAAGCCAAGCCGCATATCCGCCCTCCAGAATTGAAACCTTTGTGTGTCCAAGGACCTTGAATGTCCAGTAAACACGTGTCGCAGCCGCAAAATCGGTCGAGCTATTTCCGAACGGAACGATCACCACGTGAGACTGATTGCCAACTCCCAGTCCACCTATGTGCGAAGATATCTCGTCAACCGGAGGCAACATCCCTATGACACCGTCTATTGTTTTACGCCAGCCAGAGTTGTAGGGAGCAGAAACTGCCCCTTGGATATGGCCCTCAGCATAGAAATCCCGGCTCTTGCGGGGGCTGCGAATATCCAGAATTACGATTTCTTCATTTTCGAGCCTGCTTTCCAGCCACTGTACCTGAACCAGAGGCTGGGCCTGGACTACAGAGTTGTGCGACAATGCAATCAGCAAAATTAAGCCGAACAAATAGGTAAATCGCATGGTTCGATCCTCCCGTAACTGTCTATTTCAGTTTTAAATTGTACAATTTTGCCGGTTTTTCAAATCACATTGGCTTGCGTTTTGCCAGTCCTTGCCGCTGCTTCAGGAATTCAATAATGTAATCGGAATTTGGGGGTAAAGACGAATGAATGTTCCAGCGATCAAAATTCAGCCTGGTGATCGCCCTTTTTGCGCCAATCCGGCGGAATCTTTCACCATGCCTGCGAGGTTTTACAACTCAGCTAAGATCTACGAAGCAGAAAAGGAAGCGATCTTCTATCGCAACTGGTATTATGTCTGCCACCAGAACCAGTTGCGGGAAACCGGACAGTTCGTAACCGCAAACATCCACGAACAATCGGTTTTTGTAACCCGGGATCGAAAAGGAGTCCTGCAGGCATTTTACAATGTATGTGCACATCGCGGCCATGAACTTGTTCAGGGCAGCGGCAAGAAAAACCTGATTGTTTGTCCCTATCACGCCTGGAGCTTTGATCTAGATGGCACTTTGAAGGCAGCACGGAACTCTGAAAATATTCTCAATTTCGACAAATGCGAATTTTCACTCAAGCCGGTTCAGGTTGAAGTCTTTTGCGGTTTTGTATTCATAAATCTGGATGAGGATGCAAAATCACTATCGGAACAAGCCCCTGAACTTGAAGAAGAAATCCGGAAATATTGCCCCAAAATAGACGATCTCGTATTTGCCCAGCGTGATAGCTACAGCGTAAAATGCAACTGGAAGGTCATGATCGACAATTTCCTGGAGTGCTATCATTGTGATCCGGCACACCGGGATTTTGTGGACCTGGTCGACATGGATACCTATCGCAGCCATTGCAACGGGATTTATTCCAGCCATGTTTCCGAAAACGTGCGAACGACCAATGCATCCGCTTTCAGCTTTGAAAAAGGAAACATCGATTTCGGTTACTGTGGATGGTTTCTCTGGCCAAACCTGACAATTTGGGCCTATCCGGGTGAAACAAACATTTCCGTTCTCCAGATGATTCCCGATGGTCTGGGAAATACAATCGAATATCAGGACTGGTTCATTGAATCGGAAACGCCATCCCCGCAACTGAAGGAGGCAATGGACTACCAGAAAGATGTGCTGCAGCCGGAGGACATTTCCCTGTGCGAAAGCGTGCAGAAGGGATTGCAGTCAAAAGGGTACAATCAGGGAAGGTTCGTGGTGGATGCAGAACTGAGCGAGTTGTCAGAGCATGCAGTTCACCACTTTCAGAAGATGGTCATGGAATCGCTGGGCGGCGATATTGTATGACGATGTTCCAAACTGATTAATCAATCGCTGCAATCACACCGATTTCGACCAGAAATTTAGGCATCGCAAGCCTGGACTCCACACAAGCACGGGCTGGGGTGTTGCCCTGAGATACCCAAGCATCCCATACGGCGTTCATTTCCGCAAAATTATCCATGTCTGTAATCCAGATGGTCGCAGACAGGAGTTTTGATTTGTCTGTACCAGCCTCTTCAAGAAGAGAGTCAATTTGGCCGAGAATGGCTTCCGTTTGCTCCGCCACGGTGGCTCCTTCTGCAACCTGTCCCGCTGTGTAAACGGTGTTTCCGTGAACAACAGCCTGACTCATTCGATTTCCTGTATCAATTCTACTGATTGACATGCAGTGCTCTCCTTCTTTGTTTGTCCCAACCTTACGGCATTTATGAATGACGGTATGATGACATTGTTCTCAAATGCCCCATATGCTTCAACGGAAAACCACACGAACAGACAAATGGCAACAAAAACAATCTGCTGGTTCCGTCAGGATCTCCGACTAGGCGACAACCCTGCGCTGGTGGCGGCTGCAAAAGACGGTGAAGTCATTCCGGTTTTCATACTGGACGAAGAAGATCGCCCACTTGGCGGAGCATCAAAATGGTGGTTGCACCATAGCCTCGCCGCACTTTCGAATTCTCTTGGTGGCTTGGTGTTATTGCGCGGAAACCCCTTGGAAGCGCTCAAGAAACTACTATCCGAAACAAAAGCCTCCGGCATTACATGGAACCGGAGTTACGAACCGCATGCCATAGCACGAGATACAAAGGTAAAGGCTACTCTAGGGGGGAACGGCATCTCCGTTCGCAGTTTCAATGGCAGCGTGATATACGAGCCATGGGAGATCAAAACCGGTTCAGGTGGTCCTTACAAAGTGTATTCCCCCTTCTGGAGGGCAATTCAGGCAAAAGGGTTCCCTGCTCCTCTGTCATCTCCTGCGGTAAACCTTGCTGAGCTTCACGGCCTTGGCGAAAAACTCGATGACTGGCAACTCCTACCTGTCAGACCGGATTGGGCATCCGGGTGGAAATCGAACTGGAATCCAGGGGAACAAGGCGCCCAAAATGTACTTGAATCATTCCTGAACGACGGGCTGGATGGATACGGCGAATTGCGTAATCGACCCGACCTGCCGAACGTTTCGCGTCTGTCGCCCCATATCCATTTTGGTGAAATTTCACCCAGAATGATTTGCGCCAAGGCCGGATTCCATGGTGCGGAATTTCCGGATTTATCAAAAGATATCAACAAGCTCCTGTCGCAAATCGGGTGGCGGGACTTTGCCTGTCATCTTTTGTATCACTTCCCCGAAATACCGCAAAGGAACTGGAAACCGGCTTTCGATGCCTATCCCTGGCAGGAAAATCCAGGATTGTTGAGCCGATGGCAACGCGGGATGACCGGTTATCCGATGGTTGATGCCGGCATGCGGGAATTGTGGCATACTGGCTACATGCACAATCGCGTTCGCATGCTGGTTGCCAGTTTTCTCGTAAAGCACCTGCGTATTCACTGGCGCGAAGGAGAAGCATGGTTTTGGGACACGCTGCTGGATGCGGATCTCGCCAATAATACCGTAAGCTGGCAATGGGTGACCGGTAGCGGTGCAGATGCGGCACCCTATTTCCGTATATTCAATCCGATCAGTCAGGGATCTAAATTTGATCCAAAAGGAGAGTATGTACGCAAATGGTGCCCGGAATTGTCGGAATTGCCGAACGACTTAATCCATCGACCGTTCGAGGCAAACGCGATCGAACTCTCCGAAGCAAACATAACGCTTGGAAAAACATATCCTCATCCGATAGTGGATCACAAACAGGCAAGAGCAGCAGCACTAAGCAGCTATGAAAAAGTCAAGGCCGCCAGTCACGTCGCACAGGCTTGAAACAAGCCTTCCAATCACTGCGTGAAACTGTCCAGTGCGGCGGGCGTATCAATATCAATACTTGCAACATCACCAAGTTCAACCTCGCATACCGATGCTAAGTTCGCACCGATGATATGTCTTGCACCCACATCGCCTTCAATCTGCTGGAGTTCTGAAAAGAAACTGGCGGGCCACAACACCGGATTGCCGCGTTTTCCGTTCGCCGTTGCCATGATGATCTGACCACGATTGTCTTCTGCAGCATCCAAAATCCGGTTTATCGCGGATGCATCTACGAAAGGCATGTCTCCCAACAGAACCAGAGCGTTGGAATATTCTGACTGAACGGAACTTATCCCAGCCGCTAACGATCTTGAAAGTCCGTCGGGAAACTCGGGATTGTAAATAAATCGACAATCGATGTGCCCTACCGCTTCCCGCACTGCTTCTGGCTCAAACCCCGTGACAACAATGACATCATCGCATTTGCTTGCGACTGCAGCTTCTACAACATGACGAACCATGGGCTTGTCGTTCAATTTCGAGGTCATTTTGTTCATTACGCCCATCCGCCGTGATTGGCCTGCAGCAAGCACGACAGCCGCTGTTTTACTCCTTTTTCCAAGAGCTGTTTCACGAGGGTGAGGCCTCGACCCGGTTTCCATCAGCAGGCCACCTACCCCCAGCCTCGCTATATCGTTCGACGTAACCGGAATACCGGCTAGGATTCTCTGCAATATCCAGTCAAAGCCGTTTTCTGCAGGGCTGCGAGCACAACCCGGTGCGCCAATTACGGGTTTTTTTTCAATTTCTGAAAGCAACATCAGATTTCCCGGATCAACCGGCATTCCGAACCTGATATTCTTGCCGCCTGCGTCGGCGATCGCTGATGGTATGATGTCCTTAATGTCACTGATTGCAGATGCGCCATACAAAATCAAAACGTCACATTCCGGCAACATCGCTGAAATCACTTTGGTAACGTCTTCCTGGATATGGAAAACCTGCTCTTCGGCAACAATTACAGAACCCGACCGCACCAGTCTTTTTTCCAGTGTTCTTTTGGTTTTGGTCAAAACCGATTGTTTGATGCCGGGTAACAGGGTGAATATGAGCCCCACCCGCTTTTGCCGAAAAGCCGAAACGGAAATGGCAGCCGGTGCAGCAACCGATTCAATAATCCCCAGGCTGCGCGAAGACACTGCATAGGGAATGATCTTGATGGTTGCGACCATCCTTCCGTCATTTACCTCCTCAAAATCATTGAGGCTCGCAAAAGTCACTCCTGGATCAACAGCGTTTATTCGGTCCACTATTTCTCTAGAAACTCGAAAAATACCGTTGCAATTGGCATAAAAGTTCACCCTGCCGGTTCGTGCTACATCGGTTCGAATTGTCTCCGAATTGAACAATGCAGCAATTCTTCCTGCAGCATCGTCTTCTGCCACATCATCTTCTTCCAGAATGGCCACAACAACTTCTGTCATGCTTGCCGCATGCATGACATCGATCAGTTCCTCTGAGAGGACGGTACCTTTGCGAATGACTGAATCATCAGGCAAGCGCTGACTGTGTGCAAGGATGCCACCAACCGCATCTTCCAGAGGAAAAAGGCCGAACTTCATGAGACTTCATTTCCCCTGGCGCGAAATGAACGGATTACCTCGGCCATAATTGCAACTGCAATTTCTTCCGGCGATGCGGCGCCTATATCGAGGCCAATCGGAGATTTGATACGACTAAGTTGCTCCTCGCTTGCCCCTTCTCCAATCAGACGTTGAACGCGTTTTGCATGGGTCTTGCGGCTACCCAGTGCCCCGACATAAAAACATCCCGCTTCAAGCGCTCCAAGCAATGGCGTATCGTCTATTTTCGGATCATGAGTAACGGCAACCAGCGCTGTGTAAGCATCAAGCGGTTTGTCAGCTAAAACATCCTCTGGCCAATCGGCAAAAAGCCTGATGTTCCCGAACCTTTCCTCGGTTGCAAATGCTGTTCGCGGATCAATCACCATCGTTTCATATCCCGACACATCCGCCATTGGGACCAGTGCCTGCGAAATATGTACCGCCCCAATCACAACCATTCTGGGAGAAGGAACGTAGGCATTCAAGAAAACAGAACGACCGTTTAAGTCAATCTTCGCGGATTTTCCGCTTCGCAAAGCCGCTGCGATAGCTTCTCCCAATGCTCCCTCTACAGCTTCCCCTTCCAAGACAATCCGGTTTCGGCCATCACTGAAATCCGTAACGACCACTGCAGCTTTGCGTTCGCCGCGTGCCTGATTAAGTTTTTTTAGAACCTGCGGGTCCATGCAATTCAGCCAATTCGCTCTACATAAACTTCAATTTTTCCGCCGCACGACAATCCGACTTCCCAGGCGGTTTCATCTGCCACCCCGAATTCCAGCGTCTTTGGTTCCCCGGACAAAATCACATCCATCGCTTCGGAGATGACCGCACCTTCAACACAACCACCGGATACCGATCCTTCGAAGTTTCCCTCCCCATCTATCACCAGGTGAGATCCGGCTGGTCGCGGAGCAGAACCCCAGGTTGACACAACCGTTGCTATTGCCACTTCACGGCCGGACTTCATCCATGCTTCAGCCGTTGCAAGTTCATCCATTCCAAATCTCCAAAGCCTCAAACAACAATTGGACTGGATAACCAATTTCGAGGGTCATGCTTTTTCTCAAATCCTCCGGCGAGACTATCACACAATCCAGACAGCGCGTTGAGTGAATGTACCGGCCGGAATTCGTCCACATGCGGTAGCATGGTACGGACCCCTCGTGCTGCTGCTTCAAATCCATCGAACCGAAGCAGTGGATTTAGCCATATCAATCTGCGGCAAGAACGGTGCAACCGATCCATCTCGTGATCAAGAAGACTATCCTCATCCCGCTCCAGTCCATCTGTTATCAGGAGAACCAAAGCGCCCTGCCCCAATACCCGCCGCGCCCAGAAGCGGTTGAACTCATGCAAAGTTTCCCCGATCCGCGTACCCCCAGACCAGTCTTCAACCGCATCGGCGCACTCCTGCAAAGCAAGATCAGGATCCTTGTTACGCAACTGGCGCGAAATATTCGTAAGCCGTGTGCCGAATAGAAAAGTATGAATGTGCCGCCGGTTTTCGCACAACGAATGGAAAAAATGCAGGAAAGTTCGGGAGTACTGACTCATGGAGCCGGAAATATCTGCAAGAATGACCACTGGCGGTTCAATCATCTTTTGTTCCCGGAACTGCGGCAATACCAGATCGCCCCCCGTCCGCATGGACTTGGACAACATGCGCCTTGGATCAGCCTTGGCATTGCGATTGATGGGCCTGTAACGCCGGGTCCTCACCTTGTTTACAGGCAACGTCATCTTTTTCATGGCTTCGCGCGCTGCTTCCAGCTCATCAACGCTCATTTGCGCGAAATCCTTTTCCCGCAACACTTCTTTTTCAGAAGCGGTTAGAGATGCATCTATTTCAATTTCCGGACATTCAACTTCCTGGCGGTTGTCCTGACCTGAAAAAAGCGCCTCAGAAACACGCGATTGCGCAGCTTCCGGTTTTTGTTTCGCCTCATCCTTGCGCATTTGGGGTGAGAACATTTGCAACATTTTTTCAACCAGTTCCCGCGAACGCCAGTAAAGCCGGAAAGCCTGGTCAAAAACTTCGTGATCTTCCTGACGGTTGACGAGCACACAATGCAAGGTCCAGTAAAAATCATCCCGATCGGAAATCCCGCCAGCCTCTACTGCCCTGACGCATTCTACAACGCTCGCTGGGCCCAGTTTCATTCCTGCAAATCTCAGGGTTCTGGCGAAATAGAGAATGTTTTCTGCAAGGCGTCCTTCTGGCTTTGCTTGAGCGATTACGCCGTTCATGCTTCTGCCAATTCACGCTTAACTTCTTTCAGAAGTTGTTGGCCTTCGCTTGAATCTATCTTGGCGATATCATCCTGGTATTTGAGCAACACGCCAATGGTATCGGACACAGATTGCGGATCAATTGCCACTTTATCAAGCTCGATCAAAGCAGAGGCCCAATCCAGTGTTTCCGCAACTCCGGGATTCTTGAACAGGTTCTGTCTCCGCAATTTCTGTACGTAAGCAACCACTTCTCTCGAGAGCAATTCTCCGCAATCGGGAACTTTGCGATTGACGATCGCCAGTTCGCGCGCTGCATCCGGATAATCAACCCAGTGATAAAGGCACCGACGTTTCAGTGCATCGTGTATTTCCCGCGTCCTGTTAGTCGTTATGATCACGATTGGCGGCTCAGAAGCTTTCACGGTTCCCAGTTCCGGTATCGTAACCTGAAAATCTGAAAGTATTTCGAGCAAAAATGCTTCAAAGGCCTCGTCGGTGCGATCCAACTCGTCGATCAAAAGAACTGGACATTTGCCTGTTTCACCCTCCAAAGCCTGTAGCAACGGGCGTTTTATGAGAAATTTTTCGGAGAACACACCCCTTTCCAGTGCTTCCATGTCTGCCTCTCCCGATGCTTCGCGCATCCGGATTTCCACCATCTGGGCGGCATAGTTCCACTCGTAGAGGGCGGACGATACATCAAGCCCTTCGTAGCATTGCAACCGGATTAACGGACGCCCCAAAGCCGAGCTCAGGACCTTCGCGATCTCAGTTTTGCCAACACCTGCTTCGCCTTCAAGAAACAAGGGACGCCCAAGTTTCAGGCTAAGGTAAAGCACAGTTGCCAGAGAACGGTCGGCCACATAACCCTGTTCTGTCAAAAGGAATTCGGTTTTATCGATGCTTTCCGGCAAGCTGGCCATTCGTTGCTCCGTTTTTCATTTCGACATAAATAGCGTTTTTCCGGTGTCTATACACCCCGGCAACGAAAAAAGACGCAAATACGGTTATTGTGATTTAAGCAATGCCATGCTGCGGCCGCATTCAAAAACTTCAGGATAATTCTTTCAATTTATCAACGCACAAGATATTCCTCTCGGATATGAGCATTGCTAAGCGACTCACAGGTCTGGCCCGAAAATCGGCATTTGTCACCGGATGCATAATCGGGTTGTCCGGCATCGGAACTTCTTCTGCAACTGCAGAAACCATAGGTGTCTCTCTGCCCCTGAGCGGAGACGCTACCGAGTTCGGCCAAAAATTCAGGACCGGCGCCAAACTCGCGATGGAACAATATGGCCTCGACCATCAGCTTTTTATAGCAGACGACGGTTGCGACACTGACCTCGGAAATATGGCAGCAGGTGATCTAAGTTCACAGAATCCGGCAATTGTAATCGGAATGTTGTGCAACGCGCCTGCAATATCAATTGCCGGACAGATGGTTGAGTCACAGGTGCCGGTTCTCATATCGGGCGCACGGTCTGTTCGACTGATAAAGGATCGCGTTCGCGAAAGCTGGAACCTGTGGCGGATTTCTCCAGGAGACGACTATCCTGTAGAGGTCGCTGCCAATGCGATCGAAAAACTGTGGCAGACGACCCCCTATGCGATCGTAGATGATGGAACCATTTACGGCCGGTCATTTACCGATACCTTGCGGATTAAAATGGGAGAGAAAGGCCTTGAGCCCCAATTCTCCGATACGTTTAGAGCCGCGCAATCGACTCAGGCCGGATTACTGAGGCGTCTGCAACGGTCTGGGATAACCGCTGTATTCATCGCATCCGCATCAGTTGAAGACCTCTTCACCATCGCTCGAAATATGGAAGAATTCGACATCGATCTGGATCTTATAGCAACTGAAGCGCTTGGCGTGCTGCCCTTTCTCGAAGATGCCATGAAGGTTCCGTCAGGCGTCAAAATTGTAATGGCTCCACCACCGGAGGATGCGGAACTCAATGAATTGCTTGCGCAACGCGATATTGTTCCTGATCGACAAATCTACAATGGTTATGCAGCAATAGAAATTGCCACAACAGCGCTTGGCACTACACCTGAAGAAACCACTGAAAACCTCTCAACGAAGCTGTTTGACACGGTTCTTGGGCCCATTGGTTTCAACCAAGACGGTTCAAGTCTTTATAATCCCTACGGGCTTTACGAATGGGATGGAGAAAAACTGGGGCAGCTTGAGCAGGCTGCGGAAACACAATGAAACCGGGACCGTCTAATTCGATCACCGATATAGCTGGCCTTTCGGTAGGAAACGCACAGGATGCCAATCTCAAGAGTGGTGTAACGGTGCTGCTTTGTGAGTCGCAGATGGTCGCTTCTGTGGCTGTACATGGCGGTGCACCTGGAACCCGGGATACTGAACTCCTTTCGCCGGAAAACTCAGTTGAAGGCGTTGATGCGCTGGTCCTCTCCGGCGGCTCAGCATTCGGCCTTGACGCCGCTTCAGGTGTCCAGGCATGGCTACGGGAAATTGGTCGAGGCTTTCCCGTTGGTGCGGTCAATGTACCGATCGTACCGGGTGCCATACTGTTTGATCTGATTAACGGCGGCGACAAGAATTGGGGAAGATTCCCACCCTATCGTGACCTGGGCTGGGAAGCTGCAAGCAATTGTGCCGTAAACTTTGATCTGGGCTCCTATGGAGCCGGGTCCGGGGCTTTGGTAGCAGGACTGAAAGGCGGGCTTGGAACGGCATCCCTGAAATTGGACATTGGCATCACGATTGGCGCATTGTTCGCTGTCAATGCTCTGGGCTCGTGCACTATCGGTGACACGAAGCACTTTCATGCCGCTTTGTTCGAAAAGGAAGCCGAGTTCGGCGGGCATGGAATTCCTTCGGTACAGCAACCGGATTCAGACCGGGTGATGCTCAAGTTCCGGGACATTGACAGCAGTATCGCCAACACCACGATCGGGATCGTCGCGACGGATGCGGTGTTGACCAAAGCAGAAGCAAAACGTCTTGCAATAGCGGCGCATGATGGCATAGCCCGAGCGATCTGGCCCGCGCACACCCCGCTTGACGGAGATCTCGTGTTCACGGTTGCCAGCGGTAGCTCCGATATCAAGCCCCAGTCAAACGACTGGATTGATCTTTCCGCACATGCCGCCAGCGTGACTGCCAGAGCCATAGCCCGGGGCGTTTATGAAGCTGAGGCAGAAAAGGCTGACCTGTTTCCGGTATATTCACAACGCTTTCAGTAAGGACTATTGTAGAAATCAGAATAGCCTAAGGGAGAGAATCATGCTTTTTCGTTTCCTGTTGCTTACTGCCTGTATGACAATGCCGCTGGTATCAAATTCGACTGCAGGCGATTTTGCACAGCGACATATACATGGGTTTTCCATTGACGGCGGACTGTTCGCTTTTGAAGAGTACGGTGTACAGGATGGTTCGGGATTCCCCTATTCGAATATCTACGTAATTGACACCGAAACGGACAAATGGGTTGCGGGCTCACCTTTCAGGGCGCGATTGGAAGATGAATATAAAACGGTCTTTGACGCCCGTGAAGAAGCAAGAATTTTGGCAGGGCCGGTCATGAAGAGCTTCGAAGATCGGGGCAATGTTGTAGCCACCAACCAACCAACAGAGTTAGGGATCGACAAGAAACGGATGGTAGCAAACCCCCGAATTGTGGTTCCGCCAATCGATAACGACATTGAATTTCGGATAAGAACTCTTTCCTTCCCGGCATCCGAAATCTGCGATGCTTTCGGCCCGTCTGTAGGCTTCGAACTGGTGCGGGTAGCTACCGATCCCGAACAGAATACCCGGATACTTCACAGCGACAAATCGATCCCGCCTAGCCGCAATTGTCCTCTAGACTATGACTTCGCAGACATAATCACATACTTTCCGGATGGAAAACCTCCGGTAGCAGCAATCCTCATACTGATGAAGACAGTCGGCTTTGAAGGACCAGACGGCAGGTACCTCGCAGTCACAACCAGAATTGAGTAAAAAGATACTACTTTTTGACCGTTTTACGAATGCGGTTAACTACAAGTTGTTGAACTTTTTTGTTCTTGTCGATGCCCACGTGATCGGTACCAAATTTGGAAACATCAATGGTAGTAATTTTCCCGTTGAACCCTGGCCCCCGGCGGTAGTTTTTTCCGGAAGGTATCTTGTAATTGACTACCTGCCTCGCACCTTTGCGAAACACAGGAGGATTGCTGAACCCCGGGTCAAGCCCTATCACGAGCGCAACCGGAACACCTGCTGCGCCAAGAGCATTCGCAAAGCTTGGCGCTTCAACACCTCCCAAAGAATGCCCAGCAATAACAATCGGATAGGACACCTTCTTCTGCTTGGAGCGCTTGATGATATCGCTTGCGACATTGCGCCAGTCTCCATTTGATATCGCCTTGGCTTTAATGCCTCTGGCTTTCAACTGACGTGTCATCTGGTTCATGCCATCTGAAAAAACATTGAGAAAACCACGGATCATGTAAACCTCTTCAGCGGCGACCGGCGACACCGTAGAGAGTCCAAGTCCAGACACAAGAATGGCTGGCATAATCAGGTTACGAACGAGTTTGAACATTACTATCCCTTGTGTCCAGATTGATTCATCCCGCGAATAAAAGGATGAATCACAAAAAATTTCAACCTTACAATTGAAATTCTGTTGGAGAATCCAGTGTTTATTCTCCTTGAGATTGTGTGCATAAGTTTCCGGTGGTAAGCGAAACCCGATCAACGAGGAATTTGAAATGATCCCGCGCTATTCCCGCAAGGAAATGACCGAAATCTGGTCACCGCAATCCAAATTCAGGATTTGGTTTGAAATCGAGGCGCACGCCTGTGACGCAATGGCAAATCTTGGCATTATTCCCAAAGAAGCAGCTCAAACAATCTGGGACAAGGCAGGAAATGTAGAGTTTGACGTTGCCCGAATAGATGAAATCGAAACCGTCACCAAACATGATGTCATTGCCTTCCTGACGCATCTGGCGGAAATCGTTGGCCCGGACGCACGGTTCGTTCATCAGGGAATGACCTCATCAGATGTTCTGGACACCTGCTTCAACGTTCAGCTGGTTAAAGCCACTGATCTTCTTCTGGATGACATGGAGCAACTGCTCGCGGCCTTGAAAACCCGAGCATATGAGCACAAAGACACCGTCACAATCGGCCGCTCTCATGGCATCCACGCCGAACCGACAACATTCGGTGTAAAGCTTGCCCAGGCTTACGCGGAGTTTGAGCGCTGTAAGACCAGACTTGTGGCAGCACGCGAGGAAATCGCTACCTGCGCAATCTCCGGTGCGGTTGGTACTTTTGCCAACATTGATCCACGCGTAGAAGCGCATGTGGCGAAAGCGATGGGGCTGGTGGCAGAACCGATCTCCACTCAGGTAATTCCTCGGGATCGGCACGCAATGTATTTCGCGACCCTGGGTGTCATCGCTTCTTCGATCGAGCGTGTCGCAACAGAGGTGAGACATCTTCAGCGTACTGAAGTGCTGGAAGCTGAAGAATATTTTTCGCCCGGCCAAAAGGGTTCCTCGGCAATGCCTCACAAACGCAATCCGGTGTTGACGGAAAACCTGACCGGGCTTGCAAGAATTGTCCGCAGTGCCACTGTCCCTGCAATGGAAAACGTCGCGCTGTGGCACGAACGTGATATTTCCCACTCTTCCGTTGAACGGATGATCGGTCCGGACGCCACCGTTACTCTGGATTTTGCGCTTGTTAGACTGACGGGCGTAATCGAGAAGTTGCTGGTTTACCCCGAGAACATGCTGGGTAATCTCAATAAGTTCAAGGGGTTGATCCATTCCCAACGGGTTCTTCTTGCACTGACACAAGCAGGTCTGTCCCGAGAGGATTCCTACCGTCTGGTTCAAAGAAACGCCATGAAGGTATGGGAGGAAGGAAAGGATTTTCTGGAAGAACTGCTTGGTGACAGTGAAGTCTCCGATGTTCTTTCCGAAAACCAAATCCGTGAGAAATTCGATCTATCGTACCATACAAAGCACGTTGATACGATTTTCAAGCGGGTTTTCGGATAGAAATTCCACACTCAACCAATCTTGAATTGTTTCATGGCAGATGCCATCTGGCCAAAATGAAAACATCTGAAGCAGAAATCCTGATTGTCCCCGGCTACAAGGGAGCCAATGAAGACCATTGGCAATCGCGCTGGGAACGAAACATTACCTCAGCACGGCGCGTCCAGATGGGTGACTGGCATAAACCGGTCTTCGATGACTGGAAGAGTAACCTGCTCAGCGCTGTGTCGGAAACAAGCAAACCGGTTATCCTGATCGGCCATTCAATTGGCAGTCAAGTCATCGTCCAGGCTGCAAATGAGTTCGCAAAGCCAGTAAAGGGAGCAATCCTGGTAGCACCACCGGATGTGGAAAACCCAAACATCCGCCCTCGACATCTTATGACTTTTGGGCCCGCCTCGCGCGATCCCCTACCCTTTCCGTCTGTGACAATTGCAAGCCGCAATGATCACTTTTGCGCTTATGAAAAGGCGGAAGACATGGCAGCCGCGTGGGGTTCTCTATTCATGGACGCCGGAGAAAGCGGCCACATAAATCATGAATCCGGACACGGACCGTGGCCGGAAGGATTGATGGTGTTTTCACGGTTTCTGAAACAGATCAAGGTCTGAACCCGCCAGGTTTCTTAATCTTGGAATGACCAGATCTATTTTGCGTAGGCCGGTATATCAACAATTCCTGTCTCAGCGTTCGGATCTACTGCAAAATCGATCATTCTCACAAATTTCTTGGACCGATCCAGTTTCAGGTTACGCCATGCAACTGCAAGTGCTGCTTTTGCGTAAACCGATGGACCGGAAATCGATTGTGATAGATCTTTCATGCCCAAACGACGGCGCAAAACTCCATTTGCGTAGTTGACAGCAAATGATTTGCGAATGTCACTCGTCCAATGCTCTGTGGTTACCGAAATGTTCAGGCAATCCTCATTGACAACCCGGTGCGGACAATTGAGCGGCCAGTGAACCATTTCCCCCGGCTTGAGGTCGTACACAAGTGCATCTTCATCAAACTTGGGATCGTAAGGGATTTCTTCTTCTGTTTCTCCAAGCATTATCCCTTCCAGGTGCTTCGGTGCCAGATACGGCGCCCGATTTGGATATACATAGACCCGTTTCCTGCCCTCTACCTGCCATAGTGACTGGCCCGGAATGTCAGCATGATAAAACACTTGAACTTTCGGAGACGAAATCAGAATGCCGAATTTACGTTTAAATGTTTCGAAGCGCGGTACATATCCTTCAAACTCGTCGAAAATATCGTTTAGCAGCTCCGCATATCTGGTGTCGTGCTGGTCAACCGCCCGAAGATTGAGCCACATCCGACCCTGTTCGATTGCAGAAATCACATCCTTGCCATTGGCGTTCTTGACTGTACCTTCGCGCCAGACTGGATTTTCCGGGTCATAACCCATCGTATTCAGGTTGTATGATTCCGGAGGAAACTTGTCGATCAGTTCCGCCAGTGCTTCATGTGTAAAAAGACCAGTATCGGACAGTCGGTGATGAAGAAGGCGCGCTTCCTCGCCAAAATTTTCGGCAAATTCCGGCTGCCAGTCAGAAATTATTGATTGCTGCATAATCTTACTCCGTAATCTCAAAAACGTGATAACGGATATGATTTGAAATCTGGTTAGCGCGTAAAGTTAACAAACCTGAAATTTTCCAATTTCAGGCGGCCACCAACAACGGTTTTCAGTATAATCGGCAATCATCCAAACGGATGATTTGTTATCCCGCTTCCCTTGAGACGCCGAGTAAACGATTGACATACTTGCGCATGTTCGGATTGGCCCGCCGATAAAGGGAGCGAATAAACGGCTTCAACTGTGCTTTCCAAACAGCACAATAAATCCAGCCGCGCTGGGTAATGGGAAAATATCTGGCGATGACTGGCACCCACAAGTTGGACCAGGATTTTTTGTATTCTGATGGATCACTCAAGAAATCGAATTTGTCGACACCATTCTCAAAAGCCCATTTTTGCGCCATATCGATCTGAACCTTTCCCGGTGAATAGGAAGCATAATCAAGATCGATTGAGCCCAGATAACTGTAATAATGTTTCTGTCGCAACATTCCGAGTTCAAAGGCGATCGGCTTGTTCTCTAGCTCAAGCATGAACAATACGGGGCCATCTAACCCTAAATCGCATATGCTTTTTTGGCGCAGGCCTGAAAGAAAGACTGCGCTGTCTTCTTCAAACAATGATTGCGAGTGTCGACTTGTCCGGCTCAGCCATTCCCGTTTCATGTCAACAGCCAGCATCGCAAGATCATGGAAGTCCGGGTCATGATGATGACAAATCCTCAGCTCGATTTTCCCCAGGGCTTCCAGTTTGCTTAGTTTTTGTCTGCGTTGTTTACGCTGACTCTTGCTCAGAGTGGACAAGTAGGCGTCCCAATTTTCAATTTTCGAATAGTCCAGAATCGAAGAGACGTTTTTCACAGCTTCATCAATACCATCCGTACCAAGTATTTCTGCAAGAAAACCGGATTCAGGATAATCGCAGATTGAAACCGCATCGGCACCGCAGGCACGCTTGATTTCAGCCCACACTTGACGTCCGGTTTCAACATTCACCAAATCAGCATCGTGGAGTACGTTGGAATATTGCCCGAGGGGAATACTAAGGCTCTCAAGAAACACCAATCCAGAACGCGATTGGACTTTCATCAGCGGCCAGATCATGGCAATGCAATCATCGGCATAAAGCGCAAACACCTGAGGCAAGTCTGCATTTTCGGGTGCATCTGATTTGATAAAAATCTCGCACCACCTGTAACACCAGTCAAAGGTCTGAAAATAATCAAAACCTTCAACGGACTTTTCTTCCAACTTGCGCCAGTCGTTTTCAAGCGAACTCAATCCGGAAACGCTGTCGTAACATCGCAAGGAGAATAGAGTCCCGTTGCTTTCAAAGCTGGATATGGTTTCCCAATTTTCCAATTCAGCGGGTTCGGCAAAAGCGAGATTGGAGTCCGGATTTTTCATAAAAGTATTCGCTTGCAGTATATTTACCTGCAAAACCAATATACCAAAAAAATTAATTGGCCGTTATCAACCCATATAACAAAATCTGCAGTCAAAAATCAGTTTGCGAAATTCAAACCGGCTAAAAGTCAATGTTTTCAAATGCTTTGGCCGCGCCCGCAGAAACCATTGAACCATCCATTGTGATTGAAATCAGCCGGTAGCCCATGGAATGCACCAGATTTGAATGCTCTGCAGAGGACGTGAACGCAGCAGCAATCTTGCCAGCCGCCCTCGTCTTTTCCGCAATGAGCCTGACCATGTCGACTGTATCGGGGCCATAATTGTCGGGAACAATTCTTCCTGTGACCGAAATCGAAAAATCTGATGGCCCCATCAGAACGCCATCAATCCCGTCAATTGCCAGAATTTCATCCAGATTGTTGTACGCCTCAACTGTCTCAATCTGTGCAATCGCCAGCGTATTTTCATTTGCCATCTGCAGATATTCAGACGGAGTGAGGCCATATAAACTCGCCGCATGTCGCGGGCCATGAGAACGACTACCGATTGGCGGATACTTTGCTGCGGCAACAAATGCCCGTGCATCATCCGCACAGTTGATCATCGGTGCCACAACTGCCAACGCTCCAAAATCCAGCAAACGCTCGCATAGGTCCCATCGGCCTACCGGAATTCGGGCCATCGGCGTTTTGCCTGCCATCACTATTTGTGGAATGCATTCCAGGAAACTGGATTCAGTGTGAAATCCATGCTGGGAATCCAGCAGGACTGCCGAAAACCGCTGCCTTGCAATCAGGCCAACAAGCTGAGCATCGCGCATACCGCACCACGCAACTGTTACTGTTTTATCACCTGAAAGCTGGTCTTTTAGCCGAGTAATCAAGATTCGTTCTGGATCTGCCCGATTGCTGTATCCATCAATTCTTCCATCGTGCGCCTGATCTGATGGTCTGATTGCTCTACACCCGCATTGTCAAAATCCTGGCGAATTTTGCGAAATACATCCTCGTCACCCGGTTCTTCAAAATCAGAACGGACAACCTCTTTGGCATACTCTTCGATCTCATCACCGGATTTGCCAAGTTTTTCAGCCGCCCATTGCCCCAACAGTTTGTTGCGGCGTGCCTCAGCCTTGAACTGTGATTCCGCATCATGTGCATACTTCTTTTCAAAAGCGTCACCGCGGTCTTCAATTCCACTCATCTAAGTCTCCCGGAAAATGTGTAATCATTCTCCATATAGCCATCGATATCTGATATTTGAAGACATTGGCGGAAATAAAGGAGGACCTGAAACAATCTGCCGCGAAAATCGCGTAAATTGTGGGTTTTGGGAACCGTGTTGTTGTACCGGGCTCGCGCTTGCTCTAAATGAAAACGGTAAGGAACGCCGCTTGCGATTCTGGTTTGCTGGCGAGATTGTGCAAGTGATTTGTAATTCGGGATAAATCAAAATGAGTAGACGCCGCCGCATCTACGAGGGCAAGGCCAAAATCCTGTATGAAGGTCCTGAGCCGGGTACACTTGTCCAGTTTTTCAAGGATGATGCAACCGCCTTCAACAAGAAAAAGCACGATATTATTGAAGGCAAAGGTGTACTGAACAATCGAATTTCAGAGCATATATTCAAGCACATGACCCGGATCGGAATTCCGAACCATTTCATCAAGCGCATCAACATGCGTGAACAACTGATCAAGGAATTGGAAATTATCCCGATCGAAATAGTCGTACGCAACATTGCCGCCGGGACGCTAAGTGAGCGGCTTGGAATACCTGAAGGAGAGGTACTACCCCGCTCGATTATAGAGTTTTGCTACAAAAAGGATGAACTTGGCGATCCACTGGTCGCGGAAGAACACATTACGGCATTCGGTTGGGCCTCGCCGCAGGAAATCGACGACATCATGGCTCTGGCAATCCGCGTCAATGATTTCCTTTCGGGTCTTTTCGCAGGCATTGGCATTCAGCTCGTTGATTTCAAGATGGAAGTAGGTCGGATTTGGGAGAACGATCTCATGCGCATAATTGTTGCCGATGAGATTTCTCCGGATAGCTGCCGTTTGTGGGACATCGGCACGAACGAGAAAATGGACAAGGATCGATTTCGCCGCGGTATGGGCGGTCTTTTGGAAGCCTATCAGGAAGTTGCAGATCGTCTGGGAATTTTACAGAAGAATGAACCGCAACGTGGCAAAGGACCGGTGCTGGTGTCCAGCAATGACGAGAGGATAGAGAATTGACAAGGGCTCGTGTTACCGTAACCCTGAAAAACGGTGTTCTGGACCCACAGGGAAAGGCCATAGAAGGCGGACTTGCTTCGTTGGGGTTTGAGGGCGTGACAAGCGTTCGCCAGGGCAAGGTTTTTGATGTGGAACTGGATGGTTCATCGGACAATGCGGAAAGCGAACTCACAGCTATGTGTGAAAAGCTGCTGGCCAACACCGTGATCGAAAATTATTCGGTGGAGATATTGGGGTGAGTTCCTCAATCATTCTGTTCCCGGGCTCAAACCGTGACCGCGACATGATTGCCGCCCTCACGAAGATAGGTGGCAAGGCACCCTCTCTGGTTTGGCATACCGACACGGAAATTCCTCCAAGCGATTTGATCGTGGTGCCAGGTGGATTTTCCTACGGTGATTATTTGCGCTCCGGTGCAATTGCAGCCCGCTCGCCAGTGATGCGGGAAATCCGCAAGGCAGCCGAAAAAGGCGTTAGAATTCTGGGAGTATGCAACGGATTTCAAATTCTGACTGAAGCGCAGCTTCTTCCCGGTGCGTTGATGCGAAACGCAGGACTGCGATTTGTCTGCAAAACAGTAAAGCTTGAAGTGAGCAACGCAAAGACCGCTTTCACGGGGCATTACGAAACCGGACAGGTAATACCCTGCCCGGTCGCGCATCATGACGGAAACTATTTCGCTGAAAAAGAAGTCTTGAAGCAGCTTGAGGACAATAATCAGATTGTCTTTCGGTACGCCGAAAACACAAATCCAAATGGCTCGATCAATGACATTGCCGGAATAATCAACGAACAGGGCAATGTTCTGGGAATGATGCCTCATCCTGAAAATCTGATCGAACCCGATCATGGCGGCAATTCCGGCCGGAAACTTTTTGAAAGTGCGCTGAACATCGTGTCTGAAGAGGCAGCCTGATGAAATTCACCAAGGCAAGCTGGGCATTGGCAGGATTTGTGTTCCTTGTCCTTGCAGCATGTCAGGTCGGCACTCCATCAGATGCAATTTCGATAAATACGAAACAGGTTCCGGTCAGCGCGATGGTTTCAATTGCAAAGGCCGCCCAGAAGTGCTGGTTCAAATCCAAAGACCCTGCGTTCAGAAATCTCAGACTTGCAAATGAGGTCAACTCACCATCCGGCAGGCCACGATTTTTGTTGGTGAACAGAATAGATCCCACCGGACTGCCACAGCTCGTGGTTCAGGCTGAACAAAGAGGCGATTCCGCCAGCGGCAAATTCACCAACATACAGACCTTTGGCCCACTGTTACAAACAGGTCACGGCAAACGCATCACCGATGACGTGAAACGCTGGAGCAAGGGCAACAAGGAGTGCTTGGCATGACAATTGGAAGATTTCTTTTTTTTCTGGCGCTTTCTTCGGGGCTCATTGCGCTTTCGATCAGGTACCCGCTGCATATCCATGAACAGATGTCCGATGGTCGCGGATTTTTCGGTTCTGTGGGGCACCTGTTTTCCTTTTTCACAATCGTGATGAACACGCTGGTAGCATTGTGCCTGCTTGCTAGGGTTTCAGCTCTTGCGGATAAATTATCATTCTTCAGGAGGCCCGTAGTCGTTGGAACTGCCCTGGCCGGCATCCTGATCGTAATGATCGTGTATCACCTTTTGCTTTCAGCGACCCATAATCCTGTTGGCATTTCTGTACTCACAAACATATTGCAGCATTACCTCGTTCCGGTAGTGTTCCCGATCTGGTGGTATCTGGAATCCCGAAGGGGCGATATGACCTGGAATATGGTTCCCGCGATGATGATCATTCCCATTATCTATCTGGTGTGGGTGTTCTCGCGAGGTGCTTTGATTGGCGAATATCCTTACGGTTTCCTCAATGTGGCGGAAAAGGGCGTGAGCGGCGTCGCACCAATCCTGATAGCGATTACGATACTGTTTCTGGTTTTCGGCAGCATTGTCGTGTTCCTGGATAAAAGAATCACCGAGAAATCATGACGATCGAAAACAATTATCCCATCACACCCGAACTTGTTGCAGAGCACGGCATAAGCCGGGAAGAATACGAACGGGTCCTCGAACTGACCGGTCGTGAACCTACCTACACCGAGCTCGGCATCTGGTCTGCAATGTGGAATGAGCATTGCTCGTACAAGTCTTCCAAGAAATGGCTGAAAACACTTCCCACCGAAGGACCACGTGTAATCCAGGGACCGGGCGAAAATGCCGGGGTTGTCGACATCGGCAATGGTGAAGCCGTCGTCTTCAAAATGGAAAGCCACAATCATCCCTCCTACATTGAGCCTTATCAGGGAGCGGCTACAGGCGTCGGCGGCATATTGCGGGATGTATTCACAATGGGAGCGCGTCCGGTTGCGGCGATGAACGCTCTTCGTTTTGGTTCGCCGGACCATCCAAAGACCCGCCATCTTGTTGCCGGTGTGGTTGCCGGAATTGGCGGTTACGGCAATTCTTTTGGTGTTCCTACGGTTGGTGGGGAAGTGAATTTCCACGCCCGTTACAACGGCAACATCCTGGTAAACGCTTTTGCAGCCGGAATCGCGAAGACCGACGCTATCTTTTACTCAAAAGCGGAAGGCATTGGCCTGCCAATCGTCTATCTTGGCGCCAAAACCGGCAGGGATGGCGTAGGCGGTGCAACTATGGCGTCTGCAGAATTCGGTGAGGACATCGAAGAAAAACGCCCGACCGTGCAGGTTGGGGATCCTTTTACGGAAAAGTGCCTGCTCGAGGCCTGCCTTGAACTGATGCAGACAGGTGCAGTTATATCAATACAGGACATGGGCGCCGCCGGCCTAACCTGCTCCGCAGTTGAAATGGGTGCCAAGGGCGATCTTGGTGTTGAGCTCAATCTTGATCTTGTTCCGGTCCGCGAAGAACAGATGACTGCGTACGAAATGATGCTTTCCGAAAGCCAGGAACGCATGCTCATGGTGCTGCGGCCCGAAAAGGAAAACGAAGCGAAAGCTGTTTTCCAAAAGTGGGGACTGGATTTTGCCATTGTCGGCAAAACGACAGACGATCTTAGATTTCGAATTCTGCATCAGGGAGAAGAAGTCGCAAACCTGCCGATCAAGGAATTGGGAGACGAAGCTCCAGAATATGACCGCCCGTATATAGAGCCCGGCACGCATTCCGGCCTTGCCGCAAGCGAAGTCGAGGACGCGGGTGATTACAACAAAGCCTTGCTTCAGTTGCTGGGTTCGCCGGACATTTGTTCCCGCCGATGGGTTTGGGAGCAGTACGATACACTGATTCAATCAAACAGTTTGCAATTACCAGGTGGCGATGCGGGCGTTATTCGTCTTGTCGATGAAACGGGTGAGCCAACCGGGCGAGCACTCGCGTTTACCAGCGATGTCACACCTCGATATGTCGAGGCTGATCCATTTGAAGGTGGTAAGCAGGCCCTTGCAGAATGCTACCGGAACCTTAGTGCAGTTGGTGCCGAACCCCTTGCCTCAACAGACAATCTCAATTTTGGGAACCCAGAACGCCCGGAAATCATGGGACAATTTGTATATGCCATCAAGGGCATTGGAGAAGCAGTGGATGTGCTCGGCATGCCTATCGTGTCCGGAAACGTATCTCTCTATAATGAAACCAACGGCCAGGCTATTTTGCCAACACCCACAATTGCTGCGGTCGGTTTGATCGAAGATGCCTCAACAATGACCCGTGTCGGCGGAATGCAGGATGGCGATGCTGTTTTTGTAATCGGCAATGATGCTGAACATCTTGGGCAGTCATTGTACATGCGGGAAATCCTTGGAACCGAGGAAGGCCCTGCTCCGTCGGTCGATTTACTCACCGAAAAAATGCGCGGCGAATTCGTTCGTGCAGCCATACGATCCGGCGAGATCACGGCATGCCATGATGTTGCCGATGGCGGACTTGCGATTGCGCTTGCCGAGATGTGCATGGCAGGCGGCAGGGGTATGAGCGTGGACGTTTCAGGCAATCACATGCACGCCAGTCTCTTCGGGGAAGACCAGTCCCGGTACATTCTCACCATGTCGGAAACCTACGCCAACATGTTCGCCGCCAATGCAGAAGATTCAGGCGTGTATTTCACACGGTTGGGCACAGTTTCAGGCGACCGGTTGACCATTGGAAAATCCGTGTCACTATCGGTGGATGAAATGACCGCTGCGCATGAAGCCTGGTTCCCGTCTTATATGGAAGGGAACACTTTAGCCGAAGCGGCTGAGTAGAAAGAGGGTATTGTAATGCCGATGGACGCAGGCGAAATAGAGCGCATGATCAAGGAGGCAATCCCGGATGCGCAGGTCACCATTCGCGATCTTGCAGGTGATGGTGATCACTACGCCGCTGAAGTAGTGTCAGAGAGTTTTCGCGGAAAATCCCGCGTTCAGCAGCACCAGATGGTGTATGAGGCGCTTCAAGGCAACATGGGCGGTGTACTGCATGCGCTTGCTCTCCAGACCAGCGCACCACCAGAAAGCTAAGCACTGTGTCCCGAAAAACTTCCGGAATAGAAAAAGTGCCCAGAATTCTAAAGGAGCCGTTCTGGACAGACCGGTTCTTCTGGATCGCAATCGGGACCGCAATTTTTTGGGTAATCGTTTTCTGGTGGCTGTTTTTCAGCTAAGTGAGCGCTAGCCAAGATCGTCGAAAAGCGCAGTGGACAGGTAGCGTTCCGCGAAACTTGCCAAAATGACCACCAAATTCTTGTTTGCCCATTCTTTTCTGCGTCCAACCTTGATCGCCGCGACCAGCGCCGCACCGGAAGATATACCAACCGGTACACCTTCCAGTTTTGCAACTTCCCGCGCCATTGCAAAGGCTTCATCGTTCGAAACCGTAATGACTTCATCATAGATTTTCACATCAAGGATTGACGGTGCAAAACCTGCACCAATTCCCTGAATTTTGTGAGGACCAGGCTCCCCACCGGAAAGAACCGGCGAATCTTCCGGCTCTACTGCCACGATGTGCAACTTGGGATTTTGCTTGCGCAGGTATTTACCGGCACCCGTAATGGTCCCGCCGGTACCGATTCCGGAAACGAACACATGGACCCGCCCCTTGGTATCATTCCAGATTTCCGGCCCTGTCGTTCGTCGATGTATGGCAGGGTTAGCCGGATTTTCAAATTGCTGCGGAATTACCGCACCTTTTATTTCTGAAGCGAGTTCTTCCGCTCGTGCAATTGCACCCTTCATTCCTTTCGGACCTTCTGTAAGAACAAGCTCTGCACCGAGAATTGCAAACATTTTCCGTCGTTCGACGGACATGGTTTCGGGCATCGTTAAAATCAGCCGATAACCCTTGGCTGCGGCCGCCAGAGCCAATCCGATTCCTGTATTTCCAGAGGTCGGCTCGACCAAAGTCGTGCGTCCCGGCTTGATCTTGCCCGCCCTTTCCATCGCCTCTACCATAGCCACCCCAATCCGATCTTTTACACTGGAAGTCGGGTTGAAAAATTCGAGCTTTGCCAGGAGGTTAGCCTTCACGCGGTGTTTCTTCGCAAGTTTGTCAAGCCGCACAATCGGAGTGTCCCCGACTGTCTCAGTAATATTCTTGTAAATTTTTCCGCGGCCTTTGCTCGCCATCTGATCGCCTCCGAACAATATATTTGAGAAATCATAATTAGCGGAATTTGGCTATCAAAATCAAATTTTTGAGCGACTGAAAGTCAGACAATCCAAATTGCCAAAACTTTTTTTCTACATATTGTGCCGATTGCAACAATCCAAAAGTAGTAGTAACCTCGAAAATGGAGGAGAGTTCAGGCCAACAATAAATGGCTGTTGAACAACGTTGCGGGCGCAGAAATTCTCGGAACGCATATTTCTGATCTGAAGCCTACCGGCTTCGGCAATTTAAATACTGATGGAGGAAGATCATATGAATTTGAGACCAGACCCCACATTTCACGCTACTGCAAAGCTTGCCATGGCGGCACCAGTTGAAACGTTGGCATTCACACTGATGCTCAGTCCAGATGGCTCACAACCTGATGGTGTGGCAGTGGTTGACTGCGATCCAAATTCCAAATCTTTCGGGAAAATCGTGAGCAGCCTCTTTATGCCCAACAAGGGCGACGAGTTTCATCATTTTGGTTGGAATGCCTGCTCTTCTGCGTTATCGCCGCTGACCGGACACGCTTTCCTTGAGCGCCGCTATCTCATCATTCCCGGCATCAGATCATCCCGTATTTACGTGATTGATGTCAAAGACCCGATGAATATGAAAATTCACAAGACCATCGAGCCGGAAGAATTGATGGAGAAAACCGGGTATTCAAGACCCCATACCATTCACTGCGGGCCGGAAGGGATTTATGTTTCCACCCTTGGAGGCGGTGGTGCGGATGGCACAGATGGCCCTCCGGGTATTTTCATAATGGATTGTGAAACCTTCGACATTCTCGGGCGTTACGAGATGGATCGCGGGGTACAGGACAAACATTACGATTTCTGGTGGAACCTGCCTCGGGACTACATGGTAAGTTCAGAATGGGGCCTGCCGCCGCAGTTTGAAAACGGCGTTGTGCCGGAAGATCTGTTGAGCAACAAATACGGTCATTCAATTCATTTCTGGGATTTGCGGGCACGCAAGAATGTCCAAACCATCGACTTGGGTGAAAATCATCAGATGGCGCTGGAGATTCGACCGGCTCATGACCCAGCAAAACAGTATGGTTTCTGCGGTGTTGTTGTGGACACAACCAATCTGGAAGGTTCGATCTTCACATGGTGGAGAAACGATGACGGAAAGTTTGAAGCCAAGAAAGTCATCACGATCCCGCCGGTCCCGGCCGACCCGGATGATTTGCCGGAACTGTTGAAAGGCTTTTCCGCCGTACCGCCTCTGGTCACAGACATCGACCTTAGTCTTGATGACAAATATCTCTATGTCGCCTGCTGGGGGATCGGTGAAATGCATCAGTATGATGTTTCCGATCCGATGAATCCATCGCTTGCCGGTAAAGTTGAAATCGGCGGCATTGTTGCAAAACACAAACATCCAAACGGCAATGAATTCGGCTACGGCCCACAGATGGTGGAAATAAGCAGGGACGGAAAGCGTGTCTACTGGACAAATTCCCTGTACTCAACCTGGGATGACCAGTTCTACCCAGGTGACCGCGGTGCCGCCATGGTGATGGCAGAGGTAGGCGACAATGGCGGTTTGACGCTCAACAAGGACTTCTGGGTAGAGTTCCCGGAAGGCTATCGAAGCCACCAAATCCGACTGGAAGGCGGCGACTGCTCAACCGATAGTTTCTGCTATCCGTCGGCCTGATCGCAAGGCCTGACTCTTGAGTGACCTGACAACGGTAACAGCTCTCTGGTGGGCTGTTATCGCATCCGGACTTTACCATGGTATCAATCCGGGCATGGGCTGGCCTCTTGCCGTTTCTTCAGCGCTCATGGAACAGCGCAAATCTGCGCTGCCGAAGGCAATTTTGGCGCTCGCTACAGGGCACTTTCTGGCAATGACCGCGGTTCTGCTTCCGTTTTCACTCCTTTATGTTCTGGTCTATTGGGAAGCGGAAATCCGGATTGGTGCGGGCCTTATCGTGATTGCGCTGGGACTGTACCTGCTTGTAGTTCGCCGCCACCCGAGGTTTCTGTCGCGTGTTTCACCTTCAAAGCTGGCACTTTGGTCGTTTCTGGCTGCAATGGCTCATGGCGCCGGGTTGATGCTGGTACCAATTTATCTGGGAATTTGTGCCTTTGGAGATCATGACGCGGGGCACATGGCGGCAGGCAAGCTGATGGCAGGAAACATAGAAACTGCATTCATTGTGGCTGCGGTACATACCGCAGCAATGATGGCTGCCGGCGGCATACTTGCCGCATTTACTTATTTCTGGCTCGGCCTGAAATTTCTTTCCAAATCCTGGTTCAATCTGGATATTGTCTGGGCACTCAGTCTTGTGGGAGTAGGAGCTGCCGGGATCGCGGCTGCTCATTAATTACCGATACTGTGTTGCCCGGATGAATCCCAGCACACTACAACAACGGAAATTGACCTGTTGGTCTACTGATCCATGAATATGTCAAAACCCGCGAAGATCAGTCGCTTGCCATCAAACGGCATATGTTCCATGCGAATGCGTTCGTCTTTCATGGCTTTGGCCATGCCTTCATCACGCTCTGCCTTGGAATTCCACTCGACCCAGCCGATACACACGGTTTCGCCTTCTTGCGCCTGCACTGCTTTGACAAATGAAGTCATTTCTCCGTCCGGCACCTCTGCGCCCCAGCAATCAACTGCCCGTATGGCGCCATTTTCACGGAACACCGTCGCCATTGTGCGGCAATGATTTTTGTATGTTTCCTCATTTCCGTTTGGCACAGCTGCCACATAACACTCAACATAGGACATAGATTTCTCCTTGAAAGGCAAGTGCAAAACATCATATCAGTACTCAATGATGGTTACACAACAAGGATAACACGATGTCCGCAATAAACGAATATATTGATGGCGAAGTCAAAGGAAACGATGTGGTCCTGTTCATGAAGGGAACGCCGGACTTTCCCCAGTGCGGCTTCTCCGGTCAGGTCGTACAAATCCTCAACTACCTTGGTGTTGAATATAAAGGCGTGAACGTGCTTGCGGACGATGATCTTCGTCAGGGCATCAAGGACTATACCAACTGGCCGACTGTTCCCCAATTGTACATCAAGGGGGAGTTTGTGGGTGGCTGCGACATAATCCGTGAAATGTTTCAGGCGACTGAATTACAGGCCCTGATGACTGAAAAGGGTGTGCCGCAGCACGGAAGAGCCGAAGCTTAAGCTGCAGCAGCAAACTCCCAGGCATCCATCGCCAGAAAATCGAATGTATAGGATTCGTGTATTTTGTTGGCTTTGAACCCCTCACCGGCTGCACCCATGGCCACATAGATTGGCAACAAGTGCTCATCGGTCGGATGGTTCTCCGATGCGAAAGGCGCATTTTCCCTGTAATTCAAAAGGTTATCCGACTTCCCGGATTCAAGTTCTGAATCAAACCATCGCAGAAATTCGACAACCCAGTTTTTGATATTTGCATCAAGTTCGGGATCTTTTCCCTTCGAAAAAAGTGCGGGAAGATTGTGGGTGATATTTCCGGTGCCAACCACGGCTACATTGCGTTCAGGCAAAGAGGAAAGTGCCTTGCCAAGTTTCAGGTGATATTCTGGTCCCTCCCCGGGATCAACCGAAAGCTGAACGATTGGAATATCAGCCTTGGGCC
>JBCCGN010000005.1:0-99392 GCA_039029255.1 Pseudomonadota bacterium
GACAGGTATGAATCCCACAACTGGGCTTCACCATAACCGACATTGGCATGACTTGTAATTATGTGTTTGGTTGAGGGGGAAATATTTATCGCCTCTCATCCAGAACTGCATCAGTTTCGGGGTTTCAACCACATCGCCCAGATCTTTCCAGGAATATTCGGTCACCACTCCATCCAGCCGGTTGTAACCCCGCTTCTGCCAGAATGCATCAAGCGGACGGTAACCTTCCGGTCTGGAAGGATGATCCGGTTCCCTGGCCACACCGCAGAAAACAGCATGCGAATACGACCCGAATGACCGGGCATGATTTTCCCGCACATCAAAAAAACTGTGCCCGATGCCATTTCCACGATATTCTGGCAAAAGCAGACTTTCAGCAAAATAAAAAATCTTTGAAACATCGAAACCCCGGATTTCAAAGGGTGCGCGAAACTCATGCGCCTCTCCCAAAAGCGGAGCCGCAGTCGCTGCTCCAACAATCGTACTTCCATCAAAAGCAGCAGCCAGAAAAGCGCGATCCGCACCAACAAATCGTTTCAGATACCGATTTTCGTATTCACGGTCACCATCGTACAGATAAGGCCAGGTCCTGAAGATGCGGATTCGCAGTTCTGCCAATGCGGGTATTGCCGCATGGAATTCGCCGCCGGTAAGTTGTCTGACTTCGACCGGCATTTTCAACCCACAACCTGACGCGTCCATTCGGCCAGATTATAATGGGTAGATACCCGGGAAATTTTGCCTTCCCTGATCTCAAAGAATGCACCAACCCGCAATTTATAGGTTTGCCCCACCGCCGGCGGCAAACCCTCATCCGTCGCCACATATTTGCCTTTCAGGTCAAACTCTGCCGCCGCGCGTGTCCCGTCCGGGCTCGACATGATCACGATGTTGCCAAGCTTTTCTACGTAACGGGAATTCATGTGTTGCAGAAACTCGGCAAATTTTCTTTTGCCTCTACGTCGTTCACCCTGATTCACCTCATGGACAAACGAAGACGCCAAACAATCGAGCATCCCAGCCGTATCCTGCTGATTGAACGCTTCATAGTAGGACTTTATGAGTTTTCGGGTTGCCGCTGCGCCCATCAGATTACTGCCTTTTCTGCAAAGGGTTCGTTATTCTCAATCCTTTCAAATCCGAAGGGTGAAAGGTCGAGGCTGCGATATTCGCCATACGTAATCCATTCAGCTATGCCCCTGCCCATTGCCGGTGACTGCTGGAAACCGTGGCCGGAAAAGCCGTTCACAAAAATGAAATTCTCAACCTTTGTATGCGGCCCGATGATCGCGTTTTGATCAAGCGTGTTGAATGCGTAATGACCAACCCATGAATTGGTCAATTTAATCGCTTCAAATTGCGGAATTCGATGCGCAATTACCGGCCACACCTTCTCCTCCCAAATCGCATGATCAGCAGCAAAATCATCATAATCCACGGCGGGATCAACATCCGGTGGACACCCGGCAAGATAGTATTGACCATCCGTGCGCATGTGAACGCCGGAAGGATCAATCGTCAAAGGCAAGTCCTGATCAAGAGGATTTGCGGCATCAAAAATGAATGTATACCGTTTGCGGGGTTCCACCGGGATCTCTATTCCGGCCATCCGGGAAGTCAGCACCGCTCTGGGACCGGAACAATTGGCGACTGTTCCGCATGAAATTGTTTCTCCGGTCGCAAGCGTCACACTTTCGACTTTCGTACCGGCAGCATTCAAAGTCATGTCCACCGCCTCATTGGTACAATATTCGACGCCGCTTTCCCGGGCCTTGCGCTTCCACCAGTCGAATATGGTGGCGCCATCAAAATAACCTTCATCAATCAGGTTGTGGTTTCCAGCGACAATGTCGTCCATGTTGTAGAACGGATAAGCGGCTTTGATCTCGGAAGCACTCATATGTCGTGTGCCAGCACCCAGGCTTTGCTGTATTCCCTGCGCCTCCTTCAAAGTTGAAGCAAAGGCATCATCTCCGGCCAGATACATGTAGCCATAACTCTGCAGAATGATTGAAGGAACCCGTTCATCGCCATCCATGAATTCCTGGAAGTTTTTGACGAATTCAGCAGCAAACTGCGAGATCCTGACATTGATCTCGGCAGAGAATTGCTGGCGCATGCAGGAATTCGTATGTGATGTGGAAGTGAATTCGTAACTCGGATCACGTTCTAGTACCAAAACCCTGCCGTTAAAATCCGGATTCCGGGACAGCCACCAGGAAACCGATGAACCATACATGGCGCCACCAACGATGATGACATCATAGGTATCATGCTTCGGGCTTTCGAACCGAACAGACATTTGAATTCCTCCAACCTTCACTTGAAGTTTCTAGCTGTGAAATTTATTTACGTACACTGAAAAATCCGAGTAAACCTGATACGGGAAAGATCAACCAAGGCAAGCTAAATACAGATGACGTTTTCACTCGATAGACAATTGAAGGCAGATACATTGCCGATCGCGGAACTTGCAAGCTGTGAACTGCTTTTGATGAATGACAGTCGATGGCCCTGGCTGATCCTGGTTCCGCGAATTGAAAACGCTGTTGAGTTGCATGAACTCTTTACCGACCAGCGCCAGGACATCGATTTCGATGTCGCCAATTCGGCGGCGGCATTGAAGGCTGTATCTGGATGCGAGAAAATCAACATCGCCAGCCTCGGAAATGCAGTCCGGCAACTACACATCCACGTGGTTGCCCGAAGTGACGGCGATCCGAACTGGCCCGGACCTGTATGGGGTTTTGAAGAACGCCTTCCCTACACCAATGACTTGGAAACAGGAATCATCCAGAATATGCAAAACATGCTGGAATTGGGGACTTCATGAAAATCAATTTTGAGGCACTGCCTTCGCCCGAACCCAGTTCGATGGTCGGATTTGCAAGAAACACACTTGTTCGCGATGCCGAGAGCCGGACTGAAGATGACCTTCCAACAGCTCTGAAAAACGCTGATACACGGTTTTTCATGTTCGCCGGGAACCGGGTTCTTTTGCGCAAAGAAAGCGGCAATACAGAAGTTCTGTTCGATCGGGAGATGCTTGACCGGTTCGACCCGGTTCTTGACCGGGCAATACTTCTGGGAGGTTCGGAAACAGGACCTCGCGTAGCTGTTCCTGCAAAAGCCGATCCGGAGACATTGGCAGAACCCTGGATAACCTATGATCTGAGAAGCCTCCTCTATTCCGGTTCAATTGGCGAGGAAGATGCAGGCGCCATCGCCCAGGCAGGGTCTATGCTGCATTGGCATTTCATGAACCGTTTTTGCGGACAGTGCGGAACGAAATCTGAAATAAAAATAGGCGGTTATCGGCGTGACTGCCCAAATTGCGGTTCCAAAATTTTTCCACGTACCGATCCCGTAGTAATCATGCTTCCGATACAGGGAGATCGCTGCGTCATGGGTCGTTCCCCGCATTTCCCTCCCGGTTGGTTTTCCACTCTGGCCGGCTTTGTCGAACCTGGTGAAACCATTGAGGACGCCGTACGCCGCGAAACTTTCGAAGAGACCGGAATCAAGGTGGGCAAGGTACAGTATCACGCAAGTCAGCCATGGCCGTTTCCCCATTCACTGATGATCGGCATACACTGCGAAGCAATCAGCAGCACCATTGATTTCGATGCAAACGAGCTGGAAGACTGCCGCTGGTTCACCCGCGAAGAAGTGCGACAGATGACACGGGAAGAGCACCCGGAAGGTTTCATCTGTCCGCCCAACAAGGCGATATCAACCGCGCTGATTCAGTATTGGGCAAACGGCTGACGTCAGAAGAATTACAGTTTACGAAAAGTCAGGCTTTGAGATTATCAAGACCGCCCAGAAAGATCTGCGTAGCCATGCTTGCATAGCCAGATCGTGAAATTCCCGAATGCGGGCGATGCCACTGGTAAAACCAGTTTAACATGGCAAAGAGGGACATAGTGGCAGGGAAGAGCTGGTCACGGTTTTCCACAAAGAAAGCGGGTCTAACTTCGGCAATTGTATCGGAGAATATCCGAATGATCTGCTTTTGTATGTCCGACAGATATTTCTGCTGCTGAGCAGTCATGGCACCCATCGATTCCAGTTGGAGGCGGTGTTCAAAATCGGCTCCGCGATAGCTTTCAAGAAGCGCCATTACGAGCGCATGGAGGTGTTTGTCCGGATCGCTTTTTTCGGCATTCACGGATTCAACCACTTCAAGCAGGGAATTGAGATGACTGCTCAGAATATCGAAGAGGATCGTTTCCTTGCTGTCATAGTAGTGGTAAATCAGCGCCTTGGACACTCCGCACTCCACAGCAAGCTGACTCATTGAAGCGCGGTCATAACCGACTTGCGCGAAAAACCGTGTCGCTGTGCCAAGAATGGCACCGCGCTTTTCATCATGGTCCTTTGCGATGGTACGCGCCAAAGATCACTCTCCTTCAGTACGATTATCGACAATGCGTACCGCCTTGCCCTGCGAGCGGGGAACAGAATTCTCGGAACCGGCCCTGACCTCTGCGGTCACGCCGATGTTTGTCTTGATGAGCGTTGCAAGTTTGTCGGCTGCAGCACTGCCGTCTGTGTGGCCGATCGTTTCACAATGTACGATCATATGATCCATGCGACCCTTTTTGGTAAGCTCAATCTGAAAGTGGGCAGCAAGTTCCTCGACTTTCATCAGTTGCTCTTCGATCTGGGTCGGAAACACATTGACGCCGCGCAGGATCATCATGTCATCGCTGCGGCCGGTTACCTTCTCCATTCGCCGCATGGTCCGGGCAGTACCCGGAAGTAGCCGGGTCAGGTCTCGAGTGCGATATCGAACAATCGGAAAGGCTTCCTTCGAGAGCGAGGTAAATACAAGCTCGCCCAACTCTCCATCGGGCAAAACCTCACCGGTTTCCGGATCTATGATCTCGGGATAAAAATGATCTTCCCAGATAGTCGGGCCATCTTTTGTTTCGACGCACTCACTGGCAACACCCGGACCGATGACTTCCGACAGGCCGTAGATATCCACTGCGTGCATGTCGAATGCCTGTTCCACTTCGCCACGCATGGCATTTGTCCAGGGTTCTGCACCGAAAATACCAACCTTCAACGGGCTCTTTCTGGGATCAAGGCCCTGTCGGTTATACTCATCCAGTATGGACAGCATGTAAGAAGGTGTCACGGTTATGCCCGCTGCCTGAAAATCTTCAATCAGGCGGACCTGACGTTCTGTCATTCCACCCGAAATCGGTACAACGGTGAGGCCCATCTGTTCCGCCCCGCCGTGTATGCCCAGCCCGCCCGTAAACAGGCCATAACCGTAACCGTTGTGAAGAAGGTCACCCTTTCTGAGGCCTGCAGCCTTGAGACTGCGGGCAATCACGCCTGCCCACATGTCGATATCGTTTGCCGTGTAACCGACGACCGTTGGCTGACCGGTCGTGCCGGACGAAGCATGTATGCGCACAACTTCCTGCCGCGGGACCGCGAACATTCCAAACGGGTAATTGTCACGCAAATCGCTTTTCACCGTGAACGGGAACCTGGCCAGATCATCCAGATGAGTAAGCTCATCTGGGTGAACACCTGCATCATCAAAAGCCTTGGTATAATGCGGAACATTGCGATAGGCATGGGCAAGTGACCACTTGAGTCTTTCCAATTGCAAATTGGATAGTTCGTCCCGCGATGCTGTTTCAATCGGCTCCAGGTCACCGGGTTTCGGCGATAAGTCTTCCATCTTTATCCTCCAGATGTTCAGGCCGCTTCGAGCATCATCGCAATGCCTTGACCAACACCAATGCACATTGTGCAAACAGCACGCTTCATACCCTTGTTTTGCAGTTCGACAGCAGCGGTAAGCGCAAGCCGTGCGCCGGACATGCCGAGCGGATGACCCAGGGCAATCGCTCCTCCATTTGGATTTACAAAATCCGCATCGTCGGCGATTCCGAGCTGCCGCAGTACCGCGATACCCTGACTTGCAAAAGCTTCATTAAGTTCAATGAGGTCAATGTCACTGATCCTGTGTCCTGTTTTTTCCAGCAGTTTTTCCGTCGCGGGTGCAGGACCGATGCCCATAATCCTAGGCTCTACTCCGACGGTACTGGTCGCGACGATTTTCGCTTTTGGCTTGAGTCCGAACCTGGCGACCGCTTCCGATGATGCAACAAGAATCGCAGCGGCTCCATCATTGGTGCCTGAGGCATTGCCCGCCGTTACGGTCCCACCTTCCCGAAAAGGTGTTGGAAGGACTGCCATTTTCTCAAGGCTTGTTTCACGCGGATGTTCATCCGTGTCAAAGACAATTGGCTCCCCCTTTTTCTGAGGAACCGGAACTGGCGCAATCTCCTGTCTCAATCGGCCGGAAGCAATGGCTGCAGCCGCTTTGCTCTGACTCCGAAAGGCGAAAGCATCCTGATCCTGCCGGGAAATCTGAAAATCTTCCGCAACACTCTCCGCAGTCTCCGGCATTGAGTCGATGCCGTATTCGGCCTTCAGCTTCCGGTTCACAAACCGCCAGCCGATGGTCGTGTCGTAGATTTCAGCTTTCCGGGAAAATGCTGCATCGGGCTTGGGCATGACGAAAGGGGCACGGCTCATGCTTTCGGTCCCACCAGCGATCATGACATCTGCTTCACCGGCTTTGATTGCGCGCGCGGCCATGGAAACTGCATCCAGACCCGAGCCGCACAGCCGGTTGATTGTTACACCGCCAATCGTTTCCGGCAACCCCGCAAGCAAGGTGGCCATACGAGCGACATTACGATTGTCTTCGCCTGCCTGGTTCGCGTTACCGATGACGACATCATCAATCCTTTCCGGGTCAAGGTCGGGAGCACTGGCAACAACTTCACGGATGACGTGGGCAAGCATGTCATCGGGGCGAACGGTGGACAGTGAACCACCATATCGACCGATCGGTGTCCGTAAACCTTCGCAAAGATAGGCCTCTTTCATGTTTCAATTCTCCTCGAAATGCGCACCCTTTATGGTCCGCGAATTACCGCGAAAGTGAGCGATTTCAACATTGTCCTGATTGGTTACGCAAATGTCATAAATTCCGGATCGTCCGGTTCGGTTTATCTCTCTGGCTTCTGCAGTCAGCAAGTCACCCAGTTTTCCCTGGGCGAGAAAAGTCACCGAACAATGCTGCGCCACCGTATTCTGATTATAGGTGTTGCACGCAAAGGCAAATGCACTGTCTGCAAGCGTGAATATGTACCCGCCGTGGCAAATAGCATGACCGTTCAGATGCCTCTCTTCGACTGTCATTGAAAGGGTGGCTTTACCCGGCCCGACCGAAACTATCCCAAGCCCCAGGGATTTGCTGGCCTCATCGTTTGCCCACATGATTTCAGCGCACTTTTCAGCTATTTCCTGAGGTGAAAGGGACATGATTATTTGCCGTTGAACTCCGGCGCCCGCTTTTCAAGGAATGCCGTTACACCTTCCCGGTAGTCATCCGAGCGACCACATACACGTTGCGCTTCCGCTTCCAATACAAGTTGCTCTTCGAAAGTGTTTTGAACTGCCGCATTCATCAGTTGCTTGGTCTGTGACAAGCCGAAAGTAGCTCCTTCCGCAAAAGCAGAAGTCATCTTCCGTGCCTCATCAAGCAAGTCATCCTGCGGGAAAACCTTCCATACCAGGCCCCACTCCTTTGCCGTTTCTGCGGTTATAGGCTCGGCGGTCATCGCCCAGGCTTTAGCCCGCAATGGTCCCAGCAGATTGGTTATGCTCCAGCTTCCGCCCGCATCGGGAACAAGACCCACCTTTGCGAATGACTGGATGAACTTCGCACTGTCAGATGCCAACAATATATCACATGCAAAGGCGATGTTGGCACCTGCCCCAGCTGCAACTCCGTTTACCGCACATATGACAGGCTTCTGCAGGCCCTTAAGCGACTTGACCAAAGGATTGTAGAGCGTCTCGATTGTTTGCCCCAGATCCGGCGGACCGTCCATCATGCGCGGGTCTCTGCCTTCAAGGTCCTGGCCAGCGCAAAACCCCCTGCCCGCTCCCGTCAGTAATACTGCCCGAATATCCGCATCGCCTGCCCGGCTTAGCGCTTCACGCAATTGGGCGTGCATTTCATCGTCGAATGAATTCAGACGATCGGGACGGTTTAGTGTAATTTCCATCCAGCCCTTGTGAATTTTCGTGACAATTTTGTCTGTCATAACATTCTCGCAATTTTTACAGATCGGGTATTGCATAAACCGACCGGTTGGTCAATTATATGAAACTGAGTTTTCCACGGAACGCCACATGTCCTCTTCTCCCGTATCCGCAACCGTCATTAACGATCTCGTATTCGTCTGCATTGACAATCCGCCGGTCAACGCGACTTCAACCAGTGTCCGCGAAGGGTTGTTGGAAGTCGCTAAGGAATTCGGAAATTCTGATTACCGAGCTGTCATTGTGCATTGCACTGGCAAAACATTTGTCGCGGGTGGTGACATTTCGGAGTTCGGCAAGCCGCCGCTTCCGCCTAACCTGCCGGATGTTTGCAACGCCATTGAACAGTCCACCACTCCGTGGATAGCTACGATGCATGGCAGCGTTCTGGGAGGCGGATTTGAACTGGCCTTGTCTTGTGCCTACAGAATTGCCAACGAAAAGACCGTGTTCGGACTGCCGGAAGTCAATATCGGCCTTGTCCCCGGCTCCGGTGGCAGCCAACGTTTACCGCGCCTCATCGGGATCAAGGAGAGCATTTCGATATCCAGTGGCGGACAGACAATCAGCGCCGAGAAGCTGTTTGACCTTGGGGGTCTGCATCAGACTTTCGCAGGCGATCCAAAGGAAGCCGCAACCCGATTTGCAGAAGATCTGCCTGAGCGACCGGTTCCACTCGGCAAATTACCGAACCCTGACGACGATTCCGGTGATCTGGACAATGAGCGTGCGAGACTTCAGGCGAAGTCACGTGGAGAGATGGCTGCTCTTCACAATATTGACGCGCTGGAGTGGGCCTGCAAGCTACCGTTCGAAGAAGGCATGGCCAGAGAACGTGCGCTTCATATGCAATTGCGGAATTCACCGGAATCCCGGGCGCTGCGCCATGTATTTTTTTCCAGCCGGAATGTGTCCAAGATCGAAGCAATAAAGGGTGTTTCACCCCGGGAACTCAACCACATTTCGATCGTTGGTGGCGGACTTATGGGAGCGGGGGTCGCATTCGCCTGCCTCCAGGCCGGTATGCAGGTCAGTCTTGTCGAACGAGATGATGAAGCCGCAACTGCGGGCCAGGACCGGATTCATGGCCTCATCGATGGCGGTGAAAAGCGGGGAAAACTGACGCCCGAGCAAGGCGACACATGTCGCAAATCTCTTGCAGCAACCATCGAGTTTGCGGAAGTTGCAAATACTGACCTTGCCATTGAAGCCGTTTTTGAAGATCTCGCGGTAAAACAGGAAGTTTTCAAAAAACTGGCAGATGTTGTTTCGCCCGAAACCATTCTTGCCACCAACACGTCCTACCTGAATCCCGCAGCCATAATGGATGGACTGCCAAACCCGGGGCGAATGATTGGTCTTCATTTTTTCTCGCCTGCCCACATCATGAAGCTGCTTGAGATTGTTCGCTTGCCGGACACAAGCCCTGAAGTTCTTGCAACCGCATTTGCCTTCGGCAAACGCCTGAGAAAGACCGGCGTTCTGTCAGGCATATGCGACGGATTTATCGGCAACAGGATGCTCGCCGCATACCGCCGTCAGGCCGACTATATGCTGATTGACGGCGCGCTTCCACATGAGGTTGACGCGGCCATGCGGGAGTTTGGTATGCCGATGGGACCATACGAAGTCCAGGATATGGCAGGATTACAAATCTCTTGGGCAAACCGCAAACGGCAGGCTACCACCCGCGATCCCGAGGAGCGTTACGTAAACATTGGTGATACGCTTTGCGAAATGGAACGCTTCGGTCAACGTAGCGGAAAGGGTTGGTACATTTATCAGGACGGCTCCCGTAAGGGATCCGTTGACCCGGAGGTGGCCTCGATTATCGAGCAAGCATCAAGGGAAAGCGGCATAGAACGTCGCCCATTTGAAGCATCAGAAATTCGGGAGCGTTTGCTCGCGGCAATGATTAATGAGGGCGCCCTGATTGTGGATGAAGGAATTGCCGAACGGGACCTTGATGTGGATATGGTCAAGATCCATGGCTATGGATTTCCCAAATGGCGTGGTGGTCCGATGCATTATGCTTCCGAGATCGGCTGGGACAATATTAAAAGAAGCTTTGATGAGGTGATGCAGCAAAGCCCAAACAGCTGGCGCATCTCAAAACGGCTAATGTCCTGATTCTCAATCAAACAATGGAGTGAGGAGCAACCAATGGGTCTGATGGAACTAAACAGTTTCGCATTTGGCGGATGGATAGGCCCGGACAAGGATGCGGTTGAAATCCGGTCCGCCGTTACCGGAGAAGCAATAGCGCGTGCGGGATCCGGGCAGGTAGATTTCCAGGACATGATCGATCATGCCAAACAGACCGGAGGACCCGCGCTAAGAGCGATGACATTCCATGATCGCGCAAAAATGCTCAAGGCACTTGCGCTTCATCTCAAGGAACATCGTCAGGAAATGTACGAACTTTCTTTCAATACAGGCGCAACGTTGATGGACAGCAAGGTCGACATTGACGGCGGCATCCAGACAGTGATGGTCTTCGCCTCTAAGGGGCGCCGGGAAATGCCGGACGAGCGAATTTTCATCGATGGCGATGTCGAACTACTGAGCCGGAACGGGACATTTCTCGGTCAACATGTCTGCACTTCGCTTCAGGGTGTTGCAGTCCATATCAATGCGTTCAACTTCCCGGTATGGGGCATGCTTGAAAAACTGGCCCCAACGCTGCTTGCAGGCATGCCTGCAATCGTGAAACCGGCAACAGCGACCAGCTATCTCACAGAGTTCTGTTTTCGGATCATGATCGAAAGCGGTCTTCTGCCGCCGGGTTCTGTCCAGCTTGTGTGCGGCGGAACCGGAGATCTGCTGGATCGTTTGGGCAGTCAGGATGTATTGAGTTTCACAGGCTCTGCCGCTACGGCCCTGAAACTCCGCTCCAATCCAAACATTTTAGAAAACTCCACACGGTTTATTGCCGAACAAGACAGCCTGAATGCTTCCGTATTGGGGCCTGATGCCGTTCCAGGCACGCCGGAATTTGATCTTTTCATCAAGGAGGCGAGCAACGAAATAACGACCAAAGCCGGTCAGAAATGCACGGCAATCCGTCGTATAATGGCGCCTGAAAATCTGGTCGAAGCTGTCATCAATGCGCTGTCCGAAAGCCTTGCCGGCACCGTGATCGGCAATCCATCAGACAAGAAAACAAAGATGGGGGCCCTGGCATCGGAAAGCCAACGACAGGATGTGCTTGGCAAGGCCGATACTCTGGCAATTGAATGCGAACGTGTTTACGGCGATCCGGACAATTTTTCGGTAATTGAAGCGGATGCCGAGAAAGGCGCCTTCGTGCCACCAATGTTGTTTCACTGTGCTGACCCAGATGCCGCTGAAAAGGTTCATTCGATCGAGGCATTTGGACCAGTCTCAACTGTTATGCCTTATCGCAACCTCGAACATGCGATGGACCTGCTGAACAGGGGTGAAGGCTCGCTGGTAGCCTCCGTGATCACTCATGATCCTGAAGTCACGCGCGAAATTGTACTGGGATCTGCCGCCTATCACGGACGTCTATACTTCAACGATCGAACCTCCATGGGCGAGGCAACCGGCCACGGCTCTCCCTTGCCGCATCTTGTTCATGGAGGCCCCGGCCGGGCCGGCGGTGGAGAGGAGATGGGCGGCGTTCGCGGAGTCATGCATTACATGCAGAGAACCGCAATCCAGGGCAGCCCCGACACCCTGACCGCGATCGGCCGTCAATGGGTTTCAGGTTCTGCTGAAGTCGCAGAAGCCGCACATCCGTTCACCCGGACTTTTGATGATCTAAAGATCGGCGAAACGATACGCACTGGTTCGCGCATGATTACAACAGAAGACATTGAGCATTTTGCTAACTTTACCGGTGACACGTTTTACGCTCACATGGATGAAGAGGCAGCAAAGGCCAATCCATTCTTTCCGGGACGGGTTGCCCATGGCTATCTGCTTTTGAGTTTCGCGGCGGGTTTGTTCGTTGAACCCAATCCGGGACCGGTGTTGGCGAACACCGGTCTTAATAATCTTTCTTTTCAGAAACCCGTGCAGGCTGGTGACAGCATCATGGTCCGTTTGACGGTCAAAAGAAAAACCCGGCGCACGGATGCTTACGGGGAAGTGCGATGGAACGTTACTCTGTTCAATCAGAATGAGGAACAGGTTGCTGAATATGAGCTTTTGACCATGAACCAATATGCGGCTAGTTAGCCATGTATGGTTGATTCAAATGCGCTTCTGAAACCTTTCATCGAAGATCTGCATCAATCCGGCAGACTTCGGGTGTGGTCGATTGTGATTACGATTTTCGGCGACCTTGTTCAGCCTCGTGGGGGCAGGATCTCGCTTCAGGAACTGCTGACTCTTACCGAGAAAATCGGCATCGAGGGAAATGCACTGCGTACTGCCATGTCCCGGTTAGCCAAGGAGGGATGGGTCGAGCGCTTCAAGGATGGTCGAAACAGCCACTATGGTTTGAGCAATTCGGGCAAGGCTACTTTCCTTGCAGCCTCCGAACGCATCTATCAGCCAAATTTCAGTTCGGATTGCTCAGATTGGATCGTGGGTCTGTACCCCGAAGAAAAATCGAAGCAAAATGCCGAAGCTTTCTGGAGCCTTATGATAGGCAAGCGGATGGTGATATGCAGCACCGAAGACAAACAGCTGCTTGAGAAAGATGGCGCGTTTGTTCTTTCCGCCAGCCCAAATGAAATTCCTGACTGGGTGCGCAGTGAACTAGTCCCGCACAACCTCACCCTCCAATACAGACATCTGCTTTACAAGCTTACCGAATTGGAGAGCAACAGTAGATCGCTTGCGGCACTCTCACCGCTGTCGGCTATCACTTTGCGGTATCTAATGATCCATTTCTGGCGCCGTCTTGTCCTGCGTCACCCATTGCTGCCGAAAGGGCTGATGACTGATGACTGGGAGGGGATAAAATCCCATACCCGAATTTGCGACCTTTATCCTGAAATCGCAAATATTTCAGAAGCATGGTGGGAAAAACCTACACAGAAATCCGGCCTGAAGATCATCCACGAACGCTTTCACAATTGAAAGGAGAAAAGCCGGATTAAAAGCAACATATATGTTACATAAATTTATTGACTTTTTCTTTTTTGTAATATAATTTCCAAATTCAACATCACCGTGGAGCAATCATGTATTCCCAGGGACTGATCGGAACAAAGACCGACACTACAGAAACCAAAGAGTTCCTTGATGCGTTCCAGGCGCGAATTGACCGGGACGAAAAGATCGAACCCAATGATCCGATGCCGGAAGCTTATCGGAAGACCCTTGTCCGACAGATAGGACAACATGCGCACTCCGAGATTGTTGGCATGTTGCCCGAAGGGAACTGGATCACACGTGCTCCAACATTACGCCGCAAGGCAGCACTTCTTGCCAAGGTGCAAGACGAAGGCGGACACGGGCTTTATCTGTATTCAGCTGCTGAAACACTGGGTGTTTCACGCAAACAGATGACAGAAGAACTTCTTTCGGGAAAAGCCAAATATTCCTCTATTTTCAATTACCCGACCTTGACCTGGGCGGATATCGGAACAATCGGCTGGTTGGTTGATGGTGCGGCGATCATGAACCAGATCCCGCTTTGTCGATGCTCTTACGGACCTTATGCGAGGGCCATGATCAGGGTTTGCAAGGAAGAAAGCTTTCACCAGCGCCAGGGCTATGAGATCATGCTGGCGCTCTGCAACGGCACAGAAGCGCAAAAGGATATGGCTCAGGATGCACTTAACCGCTGGTGGTGGCCAAGTCTCATGATGTTCGGCCCGCATGACAGCGAAAGTCAACACGGTGACCAGTCAACCGCATGGAAGATCAAACGATTCACGAATGACGAGCTCCGGCAGAAGTTCGTCGATGCGTCGATCAAGCAGGCCGATGTGCTGGGCCTCAAAGTGCCTGACCCTGATCTCAAGTGGAACCCGGAAAAGAACGATGGCAAGGGTGGCTACGATTTCGGCGAAATCGACTGGGGCGAATTCTGGAAAGTTGTCAAGGGTAATGGCCCGATGAACCGGGACCGGATCGCGGCGCGCAAAAAAGCCTGGGAAGAAGGCGAATGGGTCCGCGAGGCGGCTCTTGCCCAAGCGAAAAAGCGCGAAGCCCGACAGGCAGCAGCCAAAGTGGCGGCAGAATAATGAAAACACTGCGTTCAATGCCAGTCATTCAGGTGCGTGATGTCGACGCCGCTATCCGGTTTTATTCGCGACTTGGTTTTGAAAGCCACGGCACCTGGGGCGAACCATCCAGTTTTGCGATTACTCAGCGGGGTCAGGTCACGGTTGCACTTGATCGGACGCAGGATGGTTCCGTGCCGGTCAACCAGTGGTGGGCTGCGTACATTTACGTCGAAGATGCAAGGGCATTGCGGGACGAATATGCTGCTGAAGGTTTAAGCCCAAGTGAGATGCACTATCCGGAAGAGTATGGCTGTATCGACTTTGACATAGTTGATCCTGACGGTCACCGGATCGCATTTGGACAGGCGCTTGATCCAGTACCCGGGCCAGGATTGAGCGACGAAACAGGAAAGGGATAGACGATGTCTGGCGAAATTCCGCTTTGGGAAGTTTTTATCCGGCCGCGCAATGGACTTGCGCACCGACATTGCGGCTCGCTCCATGCTGCAGATGCGGAAATGGCCATTCAGGCAGCAAGGGATGTCTACACAAGGCGCGGTGAAGGCCAGTCTGTCTGGGTTGTCCCATCAGCCATGATCGTTGCTTCTGACCCGCAGGACAAGGACGAACTCTTCGATCCGGCAGATGACAAGGTTTACCGCCATCCCACATTTTATGAAATTCCAGATGAAGTGGGGCACATGTGATGGAAGCCGGAAGCGCTCTTTTCAAAAACCTTGTTCGACTTGGTGATGACCACCTGATTCTCGGGCATCGGCTCTCGGAATGGTGTGGCCATGCACCAATGCTGGAAGAAGACCTCGCCATGCCGAACATTGCACTGGACCTGATCGGACAGGCCCGAGCGCTTTATGCCTATGCCGGAGAAATCGAAGGAAACGGGCGCTGTGAAGACCAGATTGCTTATCTGCGGCTCGAGCGTGATTACAGCAATCTGCTCATGTGCGAACGCCCGAATGGAGACTTCGCTCATACCATGTTGCGGCAACTTTTCTTCGCAGCTTTCATGGAAGCATTTTGGAAAAATGCAACCTCGTCTGATGATGAGATGATTGCTGGCATTGCCGGAAAGGCAGTCAAGGAAACACGCTATCATATACGCCATGCCGGTGAATGGGTGATCAGATTGGGAGACGGCACGCAGGAAAGTGCGGAACGTATCGGGGCCGCACTTGAACAACTCACACCTTATGTGCCTGAATTGTTTGAGTCTGATGAGATCACCAAGATCAATGCTGAGTCCAACATTTTGCCAAACCCTGCAAGTCTCAAGGATCCTTTTCTCGGCACCCTAAGACCAATCTTTATTGAGGCATTTCTTGAATTGCCGGATATCAATGCTGGTCAATCCGGAGGCAGGCAAGGCCGGCACACGGAGGATATGGGACACCTGCTCGCAGAGCTTCAGTATATGCAGCGTGCTTATCCCGGAATGACATGGTAACTTCAGCGATCAACCCACAGCATGAAGCAGCCCAGCACAAGGCCTGGGTCGCTGCTGCTTCCGTTCTCGATCCGGAAGTACCAGCTGTAACGGTTGCTGATCTGGGCATTTTGCGCTCAGTTGAGATTGACCAGAAAGGTCAGGCGATCGCAAAAGTTACGCCGACCTACTCCGGTTGCCCTGCGGTTTTGTCAATTGAACTTGCAATCGAAGCTGCACTTCTTGATGCCGGATTTGAAGCAAAAATCGAACGCGTGATTTCCCCCGCCTGGACTACAGACTGGATCACCGAAGAAGGTCGCGAGAAGCTGCGGGCTTACGGCATTGCTCCGCCGATTGACGGAACCAACTCGAAAATGGCTCTTTTTGGAGAAACAATAGTGGCATGCCCGCAATGTGGATCGGAGGAGACACAAAAAATTTCCGAATTCGGTTCAACGGCATGCAAGGCACAATACCAATGCAAGTCGTGTGCAGAACCCTTCGACTATTTCAAGTGCATCTAGGAAGACGCCGAAATGACCGATCAGACCCTTTCAAAGCCACGCTTTCATCCGCTGAAAGTCTCCCAGGTACAGCGTGATACTGCGGAAGCGATAATCGTCAGTTTTGAAATCCCGGACAAGTTGAAAGGCGATTTCAGCTTTGTTCCCGGTCAGTATCTCACCCTGCGTTCAGTAATCGGTGGTGAAGACGTCCGTCGATCCTATTCGATATGTTCTCCCCTGGGTTCGGAAACGCTTTCCGTTGGCATCAAGCGGATTGAGGATGGCGTTTTTTCGGGCTTTGCCCAGACACTTGAGGCAGGCGACAGCCTTTCCGTAATGACTCCACAAGGGCGGTTCGCGGCCCCGATTGGTGGCAAACACAATTATCTGCTTCTAGCGGCAGGTTCGGGTGTCACGCCGATACATTCCATAGCGCATTCTGTGCTTGCAAATGAACCTGACAGCGTGATCTCGCTTTGCTATGCGAACCGCAATACAGATAGCGTGATGTTCAGAACTGGATTCGACGATTTGAAAGACCGCTACATGACGCGGTTTCTCATGACCCATGTCATGGACGAAGAAGTTCAGGATGTGGAGCTGTTCAACGGACGTCTTGATGCTGAAAAACTGGAAACAATGGCGACGCGTGGTTTGATTACGCCAACAAGCTATGATGCGATTTTCATCTGTGGCCCCCAACCGATGATTGAGGCGAGTTCATCGGCTCTCAAGGCTTTGGGAGTTGATCCCGACCGAATAAAGTTCGAATTGTTTACTCCTTCGACCCCTTTGCGTACCGCTGGTTCAGCGGCAGTCGCGAGAGAAATGTCCGGCGCACAGGTTGAAGTAGTCATCGACGGGTCGCGCCGGTCCTTTCGGATGGATGGCGAAACCAGCCTCATCGAATCGGCTGCCTATTCCGGTATCGAGATTCCGTATTCCTGCGCGAATGGTATGTGTGCAACCTGCAGATGCAAGCTTGCTGAAGGGTCAGTTGAGATGGAGCAGAATTTCTCACTGGAGGAATGGGAGACGGAACAGGGTTTCGTGCTTGCCTGCCAATCCCGTCCGACAACAGAAAAGATCGTTCTGGACTTTGACGCTGTATGATCATGTAAAGTTTGTCACTCGGTTTTCGGATTTCCTGGGCTGGTTGACGGCATCCACGCTTGTCCTCTGCCACCAAGGTTGCTGAACCGGTCCAAATTTGACACTATTGACCCGAAATAAAGGCGCTCTCCACAGGTACAGAAAATGGATTTGATACGAAAAACCGGCCTGATCACCGCCATTTCATTGTGTGTTGTTGCAGGCTTATTCGCCCTCTACGAGATCGCAACAAATGGAACCGGCCAGGGTTTCGAAATGGCAAGTGCGCTATGTGGTGGCGCCCTGTTTTTTGCCGCTCCCTACGCGATCATTCCAGCGCATTCAGAAAAGGTTCCGGGAAAACTTGAACTGCTCGGTGAAAGTTGTGCATCCGGGTTTTATGCGATTGTCCTTATAGCCATCACATTTTTGGGTCTGCCGTACCTTCAATCGATTGTTCAGTCATCAGATGCCGGTTCAGGAGTACTGACTCTGGCAGGCTCCCTGGTATTTTGCGCCGGATTCGCTTTCAGCCTTCTGGTGCATCTGACAGGTACGTTTACTGCCTTGAAGAAATTCTCGATCAGCGCGTAAAGCGGTCTGAACTCAATCAGTTAGCAAAGTCGCATACTGGTCACGCAGAACATTCTTTTGGACCTTGCCCATAGTGTTTCGCGGCAATTGATCCACAATCACAAGGCGCTTTGGTAACTTGAACCGTGCCACATCCTTTCCAAGGGCTGCGAGGATTTCATCCTCATCCAGCGTGGCACCGGTATTTGCAACCAACACGCCGACCACCGCTTCCCCAAAATCCTTGTGCGGCACGCCGATAACGGCAGATTCCTGTACGCCGCTTTGCTCATCGAGTATCTGTTCAATCTCTTTTGGATAGATGTTGTACCCTCCGGAAATAATCAGGTCCTTTGCTCTCCCGACAATCTGCAGATAACCATCCTCGTCTATGGTACCGAGGTCTCCGGTTACAAAGAACCCGTCATCGCGAAACTCCTCTTTCGTCTTTTCCGGCATTTGCCAATAACCCGAGAACACATTCGGCCCACGCATTTCAACCACACCAACTTCGCTATCAGCAAGAAGAGCGCCGGTTTCTTGGTCGGCAATGCGCATCTCGATACCTGGCAACGGAAACCCGACTGTGCCTGCCTTGCGATCACCATCGTACGGGTTTGACGTGTTCATGTTGGTTTCGGTCATTCCATATCGCTCGAGGATCCGGTGTCCGGTCCTGGCTTCGAACTGGTTATGGGTTTCCGAAAGAAGGGGTGCACTGCCGGACACAAAGAGCCTGATATGCTCCACCAGATCTCTGTTTAACCGTTCGTCCGCCAACAAACGGGTATAGAAGGTCGGAACGCCCATCAAGGTGGTCACATCCGGAAGATGCCGGATGATCTCGTCCGTGTCATAGCCGGGAAGTACCGTAATTGATCCGCCGGATGCCAAAATCACGTTAGTAGCTACAAAGAGGCCGTGTGTATGAAAAATCGGAAGTGCATGGAGCAAAACATCGTCTTTGGTAAATCGCCAGCAATCAACCAGTGCGAGCGCATTTGACAGAAGATTGTCGTGTGTAAGCATAGCGCCTTTGGACCGTCCGGTTGTCCCCGAAGTGTACAGAATGGCTGCAAGATCATCTGACGACCGCACTACAGTCTTGAATTCTGTCGAAATCCCCAACACCAAGTCGAACAGTGAGCCCGCACTTTTGTCGGGAGATTCCCACACACCCATGGTTTCAAGTGTGATTTCAAGTTCTTCAGCAAGTGAGGAATAGTCATCCCTTTTTTGCGGGTCACAAACGAACAGAACAGGACTCGCATCTTCCAGAAAATACCGGACTTCAGAAACGGTGTAAGCTGTATTGAGAGGAAGGAACACGGCGCCTGCACGCACTGTACCGAGATAAAGCATCAAAGCTTCGATTGACTTGGGCACCTGCACGGCAACCCGCTCACCCGGTTTCACGCCATAGCTCACAAGTAAGTTTGCGAACCGCGCCGAGACATCCAAGACATCCTGATAAGTGTACCAACGGTCACCAGTCGGGGAAGGAATGGAAGCAAATTTCGCGTTTACGTCGACATTAGCCAGCAAACCGTCAAACAGGTGATTCATTGCTTTCTCCGATGCGCTTCTTCCCTCATGTTACATGGGCAACATCCAGTTTAAAGCCATATTGCGAATTTCCTGTTCTGAAAGCGTACTTGTAATTTGGAAAATCAAGCGTAGGCTCGTGTTTCATACATATAGACAACCATATTGGTGGCGCCATGAATTTCGTTCCCCGAATTGAAGATGCGGACACTGAAACCATTCAAGCCAGTATCGCCGTACGGCCTGAAACCAGCTCTGTTGCCGGATTTGTCCCCGGCCCAGGCATAGCCCGGCTTAATTTGAAATTTGACATAGAAGCCCTGCGCGAAGCACTGGATGAATGCCTGGAACGAGAGGCATTTATGGGGGATATGCAGGACGAGGGTTTTTCTGCATTGCCCCTTACCCAGAGGCCCGGACAAACCGAATGGACAGCCAATGATCTTTCCGGTCGCTACTGGTTACGCAGTGATGACCGGTACGTGGAAGAACCACGCGAGGATCTGGTACCGGAAGTTGAATTTTCAGAATTCAATCCGAAGTTCAAAGGCACTTATTTTGAGCATGTAATGGAGGAACTGGGCAAACGGTTTCCCATAGGGCGCACAAGAATTCTCTCAAAGGGCCTTTATAACTGCAATTCATGGCACAGGGACCCGGAACCACGGCTGCATATTCCGGTACTGACCAACCCGGGCTCCTTGTTTATCGTTAATCACCACGTAACCCACCTTCCAGCCGATGGATCGGTGTATTTCACCGATACCCGTGGTTATCACACCGCGCTTAACGGTGGGGAAACAAGGCGTGTTCATATCGTGGCAGCGCTGGCCTACGAACAGATTACGGAGTGACAATTCGCCTCCGGGTAACCTTGTTATACGACTCGAAAAATCCTGGAATCCATTTAGTGTGTGTTCCAAGGTGAAGCTCGGGGAATTCCGGGAGGAAATTTGATGGAATACCACAGTCCCGCAAGTTTTGACGAAGCGGTTTCAATCGCCAAAAATGCCGATGGTATCACCCGATTTCTGGCAGGTGGCACGGATGTACTCGTGCAGTTGCGTGCAGATATCGTGGTTCCTGACGTGCTGATTGACCTGAAAAAGATTGATGACACAAAGATAATCGCAAGAGATGATGACGGGTGGCACATCGGTGTTGCCGTCTCCGGTGCAGAGATGTCAGAGCATCCTGAGTTGAAAAGAGAATGGCCGGGTGTTGTAGAAGCGATGGACCTGATTGGCTCCACCCAGATTCAGGGTCGTGCCACATTGGTGGGAAACCTGTGCAATGGCTCGCCGGCTGCTGATAGCGTGCCGGCAATGATCGCGGCCGGCGCAACGGTAACTGTTGCCGGTGAGGCCGGCGATAGAATTCTGGCCGTGGAGGACATTCCTGCCGGTCCGGGAAAAACCAATCTTGCCAAGGGAGAACTGATTTCTTCAATTCACCTACCTTCCCGCGGTGAAGGCGGGGGCGATGCCTATCTTCGGTTCATTCCGCGAACCGAAATGGACATTGCAGTTGTGGGCTGTGGTGCCAATTTACGTCTCGATGGTGATACCGTTTCGGAAGCAAGAGTTTCGCTCGGCGCTGTCGCGCCTACAGCGCTCCTGGTTGAGGATGCGGCCAATGCAATAATCGGAACCAGGCTCGATGATGAGGCGATGAATGCGCTTGCAGTTGCGGCATCTGATGCATGCAATCCAATCGATGACAAGCGCGGGACTATAAAATTCCGCACCCATGTTGCAGGCGTGCTGGCAAAACGTGCCGTGAAAATTGCCTATGATCGCGCGAAAGGAAACAAATGAGCATGATACACGTTCGTACCACCGTAAACGGCGATCCCCAGGAGTTTCTGTGCGATCCCCGTGAGACAATGCTAGATGTTTTACGAGACCGTCTTGCCCTTACAGGAGCAAAGGAAGGGTGTGGGACAGGCGACTGCGGAGCTTGTTCAATAACGGTCGATGACCGGCTTGTTTGCTCATGCCTGATGCTTGGTGCTGAAGCAGACGGCAAGGAAATCAGTACGATCGAAGGCATGGCCGATGGTGAAGAACTGCATCCGCTGCAGGCCAAGTTCATTGAATATGCGGCGCTGCAATGCGGCATCTGTACACCGGGTATTCTGGTAGCAACAAAAGCCTTGCTGGAGAAAAATCCGGACCCTACCGAAACAGAAGTCCGGTACTGGCTTGCAGGCAATCTGTGCCGCTGCACCGGATATGACAAGATCATTCGCGCAGTAATGGATACGGCAGCTGAAATGAGAGAGGACGCATAATGGGTGTTGAAGGACAGGATTTTGAGCAGGAATTTCAGGTTGTCGGAACAAGACCCGATCGTCCTGACGGCATCGATAAAGTAACCGGCAGGGCACGGTTTGGAGCGGATGCCTATGCGCCTGGGATGCTGCATGCCGTGTGTGTTCGCTCGCCCCATGCCCATGCGAAAATACGCAAGATCGATGCTTCAAAGGCCGAAGCCATGCCGGAAGTGAAGGCAGTGGTGACGAGAGCCGATTTTGCAGATGGCCTGACAGGCGAGGACTGGAACATTCTCGAGAATGTCATGGCGGGCGAGAAAGCCCTTTATGATGGGCATACTGTTGCTGCAGTTGCCGCAACAACAGCGCTTGCTGCACGCGATGCTGCAAAGCTGATCGAGGTAGACTATGAAATCCTGCCACACGTCACCGATGTGGACAAGGCAATGGCGCCCGATGCTCCCGCGATCCGCGAAGGCGCTGCAGATGGCTCCGTGCCGGAAGGTCTTCACCCAAACGTGGTTCGCTATCACGAAAGCGGGCACGGTGACGTCGAAAAAGGGTTTGCGGAAGCAGATCTTGTAATAGAGGACAGTTTCGTTACCGAAGCAACTCATCAGGGTTATATTGAGCCGCATGCATGCCTGGCCCAACTGGGTTCCGATGGCAGAGGCGAAGTCTGGTGCTGTACACAGGGTCACTTCAACGTGCAGAAAGTCTGCGCCGCATTGTTGGGAACGGAGTCGAGCCAGGTTCGTGTGACTGCTTCAGAGATCGGTGGTGGTTTTGGAGGAAAGACGGCAGTCTTTATCGAGCCAGTCGCTCTGGCGCTTTCGAAAAAAACCAATAGACCGGTGAAGCTGGTGATGTCCCGGTCTGAGGTTTTCCGCGCCACCGGGCCAACTTCATCAACTTCGATGGATATCAAGATCGGCATGACAAAGGATGGTCGGATCACCGCAGGTCAAGGTGTTTTCCGGCTTCAGGGTGGTGCATTTCCCGGAGCTCCCATGGAATTTACCGCGATGTGTGCTTTTGCACCGTACAACCTCGAAAACGTTCACCAGGTTGGATATGACGTGATCGCCAACAGGCCGAAACAGGCCGCCTATCGCGCACCTGGTTCCCCAATGGCGGCATTTGCCGTTGAGTCTGTGATTGACGAGCTTTGCAATCAACTCGGACTGGATCCAATCGACGTCCGTTTGAAAAACGCTTCACGGGAAGGCACAAAGGCCTCGTATGGTCCGAAATTTGATCGTATCGGTCTTGTGGAAACCCTGGAAGAGGCAAAAGCACATCCGCATTACTCAGCACCGATTGGAGAAGGTGAAGGCCGCGGCATTTCCTGCGGTTTCTGGTTCAACCATGGCGGGGAAACGGCTGTTTCACTGGCATTGTCCGAAGATGGCACAGCTGCCCTTTCTGTAGGCACTCCGGATATTGGCGGCAGCCGTGCTTCGATGTGTCAGATGGTGGCCGAGGAACTGGGTATTCCTTATGACAAAGTTCGCACGACCATCGCTGATACAGCAACACTCGGCTACAACGAAATCAGCCACGGATCACGCGTTACATATGCAAGCGGATTGGCGGCAATCAAGGCTTCACGCGATGCCGTGGACAAACTTTGCCATCGCGCCGCTGCCAAGTGGGGTATCGACAGGGACGCCGTGTATTGGGAAAACGGATGTGCAAAACCTGCCGGATCCAATGCAGGGGAATTTGAACCTCTACCGCTTGAGAAAATTACAAGCAAAATGGGTATGACCGGTGGTCCGATTGTCGGCCATTATGAGGCCACACCTGAAGGTGCAGGTGTAAGTTTCGCAACCCACATCGTTGATGCAAATGTTGATCCGGAAACCGGTCAAACGAGCGTATCGCGCTATACGGTCGTGCAGGATGCAGGCAAGGCGATTCATCCCTCCTATGTAGAAGGTCAATATCAGGGTGGAGCGGCACAGGGCATCGGCTGGGCGCTTAACGAGGAATATATTTATGGTGAGGATGGTCGTTTGCAGAATTCGGGATTTCTCGATTATCGCATCCCTGTTGCCTCAGACCTGCCGATGATTGACACCGTCATAGTAGAGGTACCAAATCCCGGACACCCGTATGGTGTTCGAGGCGTCGGGGAGACTTCGATCTGTCCTCCGCTGGCTGCTATTGCCAATGCAGTGTCGAATGCGGCCGGAGTCAGACTGAAGCAGTTGCCGATGTCTCCGCCGCGTATTCTTGAAGCGCTGGATGATCAGGCAAATGGTCGAAGTTAATCTGTGGGCCGGATTGCGAAAGCATACTGGCGGTGAAGAAAAGGTTGAAATCGAGGGGAAAAACATAGGACAGCTCCTCGACAATCTTGTCAGGGATTACCCCGAGTTAGAACCTTTTATTGAAGCCGGCGTTTCGGTTGCAATTGACGGAAGAATAATGGCGCGCGATCTGACGGCGGAAATAAAGCCTGATAGTGAAGTTTATCTGCTTCAGCAATTGAAAGGCGGGTAACCTATCTCATGGCCAATCCAGACGAAGCCAATGTTATACAGATAAGCCGATATTCTAGCAGGCGGCTCTACAACACCAAAACCAGTGAATATGTGACCGTCGACGATATCGCTGACCTCGTTCGCGAGGGATATAATGTAAAAGTAACCGACAAAAAATCCGGCGAAGACATTACAAGCCAGATTCTGATCCAGATCATTGCAGATCAGGAAGCAAAGGGAGGCAGCGCCCTGCCCGTCAACGTGCTCATGGATGTGGTCCGTTCCTACACCGGAGAAGGCAAGAACCTCGTGCCGGCATTTCTTTCAGAATCCTTTGAAATGCTGAAACGCCATCGTCAGGAGATTACAGGATCCCTGCGTGAACAAATGGCCAATCCGCTTGACCCACAAAAGGCGATGAACAGCTTTGAAGTCTGGCGAAATGCTCAAAGTGAATTGATCGGAGCGGTATTATCCCCATGGTTGTCCGGGGACAGCAAAAAGATGCAAAAAGAACCCGAAGATAATGACTCTGACGGGTCCGAAGACCAGAATCAGCAAAATCCGACTGACAATATGGCAGAAGAACTTTCGGACCTGAAACGTCAAATAGAGGCGATGCAGAAGAAAATGCAGCGCATTGACGATAATTAACGCCAGCCGCTTGCACATTATTTGACTTTTACGTCAATTTCCGTTGGACTGTAAAAGACTTTCGATTGCGTATCCCCGGAGGAAGAATGGACCAGAAAGCAAATCTCGAACGTATCCCGATGCCCGAAAAAAAGCCGTTCGTGGGGAACATGCTCTCGGTTGACAAGGATCGTCCGCTACAGAGCCTGATGGATCTTACGCGCCAACTTGGCCCAATATTCCGGATGGACATGATGGGCAAGCCAATGGTGATCGTATCGGGGGCAGATCTGGTAGACGAGCTCTGCGACGAAACAAGGTTCGACAAAGCGGTAAGAGGCGCTCTTCGGCGCGTCCGCTCCATTGGAGGCGATGGTCTATTCACCGGAGACACGCAAGAGCCCAACTGGCACAAGGCACACAACATACTGCTGCCCACATTCAGTCGTCAGGCAATGAACAATTATATGCCAATGATGCTGGACGTGGCCAATCAGCTCGTTCTTAAATGGGAGCGCATGAACGATGACGATGAAATCGATGTTGTGCACGACATGACAGCGGTTGCACTCGACACAATCGGCATTTGCGGTTTCAACTACCGCTTCAACTCATTTTACCGCCAAGATTACCATCCCTTTATCGATGCGCTGACGCACACGCTTGAAACATGCATGATGCAGCGCGGGTTACCCTTCGAAAGGCAGTTCCTGCACAACAGGCTTGAACGCTTCAAAACCGATGTCGATTACATGAACAATCTTGTGGATGACATTATCCGCGAACGCCGCAGGGGCGGTGCGGACGCTGCCCAGAATGACCTTCTCAACTACATGCTTTCAGGCGTCGACAAAGCCACAGGCGAGACGCTTTCCGATGAGAATATCAGGTATCAGATAAACACGTTTCTCATTGCAGGACATGAAACAACTTCCGGTCTTATGTCCTTCACACTTTACTTCCTGCTGAACCACCCCGATGTGTTGGAGAAAGCTTATGACGAGGTTGATCGTGTACTGGGCCGCGATATCTCGGTCGAGCCTACGATCAAGGAAGTCAATCAGTTAACCTATATTCAACAAATCCTCAGCGAAGCGTTGCGACTGTGGCCGACAGCTCCGGCTCTCAGCGTTTATCCCTACAAGGACGAGGTGATTGGCGGAAAATACAAACTGAAGGAAAAAACCTTCACGACCATTCTCTCGCTTATGCTGCACAGGGATAAAAAGGTCTGGGGCGACAATGCGGAAAATTTTGACCCGGAACATTTTTCAAGAGATGCGATCGCCTCTCGTCCCATCAACGCATACAAGCCATTCGGCAATGGCCAGCGGGCATGTATCGGACGACAGTTTGCGATGCAGGAAGCCATTCTGGTCATGGGCATGATCCTGCAGCGTTTCCAACTGGTAGACCATACGAATTACGAGCTCAAAATCAAGGAATCCATGTCCATAAAACCCGATGGATTCATGATGAAAGTGAAAATGCGTCCCGAGATCAAGCGCAGCAAGCTTGTTGCCGGAGGCGCGGTAACGGAGGATAAGCAGACCAGTCTGGCTGAAGCGGCAAAGCGGCCAAGTCATGGTACACCAGCCCTTGTTCTTTACGGTTCAAACCTCGGCACGACGGAAGATTTTGCGCGCGAACTGGCACGGGATGCAGAAAACAGCGGATTTGATACCAAGCTCGCCACACTGGATGAATATGTTGGCAAGCTGCCGACCGACGGTGCGGTGATCATAACGTCGGCCTCCTACAATGGAGCACCTCCGGATAATGCGGGCGAATTTGTGAACTGGCTTGAGACAGCGGAAGCGGGCTGTCTTGCAGGTGTAAATTTTGCAATTTATGGATGCGGACACAGTGATTGGGCATCAACCTTCCAGGCAACACCCAGACTGATCGACCAATTGATGACCGGTCTCGGCGCCAGCCAGATTCGGGAGCGCGCGGAAGGTGATGCCCGCGACGACATAGAAGACCAGTTTCATCAGTGGTCAGAAAGTCTTTGGCCCGAAGTTGCAAAGCATCTGGATCTTGATATCGATCTTTCTGACACCGGAATTGCAGAGCCCCTGTTTGATGTTGAGTTTCTTTCTGACAAGGAAGAAAACCCGCTTGTTGTGCAATCAGGCTCTCAACATGTCCAAATAGTCGAGAACCGGGAACTGCAGCAGACGAAAAACTCGGGACGGTCAACCCGTCATATTGAGGTCATGCTGACAGCCGACATGGCGTACCAGACCGGCGACCATCTGTGCATCGTTCCTAAAAATGACCGTGAACTGGTAAAACGGGTTGAACGGCGATTTGGTCTCAGCAGCAAGGCCAGAATCCAGATTTCTGCGAAGTCTTCAGAAAGCATCCAGTTGCCAACGGATACGCCAATTTCTGTGCGTTACCTGTTGAGCGAACTTGTGGAACTTCAGGCTCCAGCGAGCCGAAAAGATGTTGAAGCATTGATGCACCATACCGAATGTCCGAACTCGCAACCCGCACTCAAGGCATTGGCGGGTGATGACTACAGGGAGAAAGTGTTTCTCAAGCGGGTGACGGTCCTCGATCTGCTAGAGCGTTTTCCGGCATGTGAAGTACCGTTTGGTATTTTCATTGAACTTCTGCCAATGATGGCGCAACGCTACTATTCCATTTCCTCCTCACACATGGGAAAGGAAGGACATTGCACCATCACGGTCGGTGTTGTCGATGAGCCTGCAATTTCCGGCAACGGTCAGTTCAAAGGCGTATGTTCCAACCACCTGGCCAGACTGGATGAAGGTGGTTCCGTTTTTGCGAGCCTGCGTCCTACCAAGGCAGGGTTCCGGTTGCCCGAAAGTCCGGAAACTCCGATTATCATGATCGGCCCCGGTACCGGGATAGCGCCCTTCCGCGGCTTTTTGCAGGAGCGGGCCATATTGAAGAAATCCGGCAAACAATTGGGATCAGCAGCGCTCTACTTTGGTTGTCGACATCCTGACCAGGATTTTCTCTACCGTGATGAACTTGAGGGTTTTGCAAAAGACAAAGTCGCAGATCTGCATGTCGCTTTTTCCCGAGAGAAAAAGAAGAAGGTCTATGTGCAGGACTTGATCCGTGAGAACAGGGATCAGATCTGGGAGATGATCGAAAAAGGTGCACACATTTATGTGTGTGGCGACGGCAGTCGTATGGAGCCCGATGTCCGTCGAGCGCTCACAACAATCTATTCAGAAGAAACCGATGTTGGTGTGGAAGCGGCAAATGCTTGGCTGGAACAGATGATTGCAGAAAATCGCTATGTCCTCGATGTATGGGTATCGAACTAACTGGCCCAAACTCCAAGCGGTTCCAAACGGGGCAAGAAACGCTTCAGAAACTGTCGCAAAATTCCAGATAGGATTTTCTGAGTTGCAGCGTCACCGGCCCGGGTTTTCCGTCACCGATGTTCATCCCGTCGATTTGTACCACCGGCTGGATGTAGCTTGATGCACCCGTAATAAAGGCTTCATCAGCACTGTAGGCCTCCTGAAGCGTGAATATCTGCTCCGTAATTTCCATTGAAAGATGTTCGGCTACTTTCAGCATTGTCTGGCGCGTAATGCCGTGAAGAATTTCATGTGTTACCGGTCGGGCAATAATTGCTCTATCCTTTACGATGAAGAAACTTGTAGCGCCGCCCTCGGTGATATTGCCATTATCGTCTACAAGCAAGGCCTCGTAGGTACCGGCATTTGATGCCGCATTTTTCGCGATCACCTGTCCTAGTAGGTTGGATGTCTTGATATCACGACGCTTCCAGCGGAGATCCCTTTGGGATGACATCGAAATGCCATTCTCCTCAATATTCTCATGTTTCTCTCCGGAAGACTGGACAAATGCGATTACACTTGGCCGCAAACCGGGTTCATAAAGATAATCACGTTCTCCCTCACCGCGAGTTACGTGTAGATAGGCAAATCCTTCGGTAATCCTGTTGACGGAGACAAGATGCTCCAAAACAGTCTTGAGTTCCACATCATCAAACGGCTCGGGAATGTTCAACTCACCAAGAGAACGTTTTAGCCGAGCAACATGCATGCTGAAATCAATGATCTTGCCGTTGCGAACTCCCAGTCCCTCATAGACGGCATCAGCAAACAGGAAGCCCCTGTCAAAAATCGAAATCCTTGCCTCACTGCCCGGCAGAAATTCACCGTTCACATACACAATGCGCTCTAAATGGGATGCCACCACTTGCCCCCCAATACGACGCTGTCAGCGATTAATTTGCGGTCTCCTGTCAGTTTCTCGTCGACCGCATCAAAAAACTCAAATTCACCCTCCTCGATTTTCAGGATAGATGCATCACCAACAGAACCGGGCTTCAGGCTTCCAAGTTCCTGCTTGCCGAGCACTGATGCTGCGTTTTCGGTGGATGCCCTTATTACCTCGTTCAAAGGCATTCCCAAATTGAGGAATTTGGAAAGCGTTGTGACCTGATCAAAAGCCGGGCCGTTTATGCACAATTGGTGAATGTCGGAAGAAATCGTATCTGGATAAAATCCTTTCTCCAGCATAACCCTTGCGACCTTGAAGGAAAATGATCCCATACCGTGACCAATATCAAACCTTACGCCACGTTGACGGGCAGCTAGGACTTCCGGTCTTACCCGACCATCATTTGTTACCGGTGTGTTGGGAAACGGTCGAAAACAATGAGTCAGAACATCTCCCGTTCGCAGTCGTTCAACAACTTCTGAGTAAGAAGGTGGCGGATCGTCTATGTGAACCATCATCGGCAATTCAGATTCCTCAGCCACCTGCAAAGCATATTCAAATGGTGCCATACCCTGATTTCCGGATGCCCATCGACCGAGACGGACTTTGATGCCGACAATCATGTCCTGGTTTTCATTTGCTACTTCAACGCAGGTCAGCGGATCCATCATCCGCATGTCCTCACTCTCTCCCACCATGATGCGATCTGAAAATCCGAAAATCCCTGCATGCGAGATATGCAGATAGGCCAAAATCCGGACATCAGATTTTTCGATTACGTGTTTTCGGAATCCTGCAAAATTTCCCGGTCCGGCGGAACCGGTATCAATGGCGGTTGTGACGGCACTCCGGCGACAGAATTCTTCTGCGTCAATTCCCAGTGATGTGCCGCCCCAATATACATGTGTATGCATATCAATCAGACCGGGAACGACGGTCAGTCCGGAAACATCGCGTATATCTGCACCAGCTGTGACCGGAATATCCTTTGAAAGTTCAGCAACAGTACCGCCGCTAAACCCGATATCCAAAACCGCATCGACACCCTGCGAGGGGTCAATGACACGTCCGCCCTTGAGGATCAGTTCATAATTCGCCATGAATCAAATCCGCTGTTACCGAATTTCCTAACCAATTCTATCGGCGGACTTTGCTCCGAGCAACTTCATTTGACATCTGCAAAAACACAAAACCCGTCTCTGATGAGACGGGTTTCTCAATTAACTGCCAAGGGAGGAGGAATAGCAGTCTATTGAATTAGATCGGTTGCGTTTATTACGCAGCCTTGCCGTAAGGCCATACTTTAGAAACGTTCTCGCGAACTGATTCAGCGCCTTCCATGACTGTTTCGCGGGTAGCGTTTACAGCTGTGCGAACCCGCTCGATGTTTGCGCTTGCGTTTTCGCGAACAAAGTCTGCCTGGATTTGTGCAGCTTCAGAGATTGATTTGGCAGCAGCAAGTTTTTCAGCAGTTGTCAGTGCATGTGTGACGTTTGCATGTGTTGCTTCTGCGACATTGCCAAGGAAACCAACATAGCCGGTAACAGCGCGGCTAAGGGCTTTTTCAAGGCCGGAATTCAGTTGTGTGCTGCCTTCGTAAAGGTTGTCAGAACGTTCTTTTGCAGTAGCAGCTGAGCGCTTTACAAACTCACGTGCAGAGTCAGCGATTTTTGAAGTGTTGTTTACGATTTCTTCGACTTTAACAGCGTCGGCGATTTTCTTTTCATTTGCTTTGGTCATTTTTCCATCCTTTTCAAGAAGCTATGGTTTCGTTGTCCGTTTGATCTTCAACCCGGTACGAAGCTTATATAAACCAGATTTTGCATATTGCAAGAAATTTCTTCCGTTAACGTCAAAATTTTTCCCTAAAATATTTTTTATGTATATTTTTCAAATATTTAATGATGTAATTTTTTTGCTGCATTGCAGAATTTATGAGCTTTTCCTCACCTTTTCCGACTAAATGTGCACTTTCTGGAGAGGAATTTTACACGCTTTTGCAATTGCAGCATCTCAATAAAAATGCCATTTAGGTCCTTATGAAACGGTTGGAATTACCCTGTGAAGCATCTCGGTCCTGAAGAGTTACAAAAGCTCGAACAACTTAAACGGGTGAAATGGCTAGCTACGGCGGTATTGTTTCTCTGTTTTCTTGTCATGGTCGCAGCGATGTTGCTCGAAGCCTACCATCCGGCATTTGGCTTTGTTGCAGCATTCGCGGAAGCAGCCACGATTGGCGGTATCGCTGACTGGTATGCTGTAGTTGCTCTGTTTAAGCACCCCATGGGTATTCCAATTCCCCATACTGCCATTGTCCCCAACAACCAGCACAGGATCGGAGACAATATAGGCCGGTTTATTGAGAATAATTTTCTTGCGCCGGCGCCAGTAGAGCAAAAGCTCCGGGAGGTCGATTTTGCAGCGGAGATTGCCCGATGGCTGTCTGACAGCAAAAAATCCGAAAGCCTTGCTGATTTTGCCACGAAGCTGGTTCCGCAAATGCTCTCAACTGTTGATGAAAAGGGGCTGATCCAGTTTGCGACAGGACGGGTAACAACCCAACTGGAAAAGACCAATATCGCGCCATTGGTAGGTGAGGTGATGGACTCACTTACAAAGGATCGGCGGCATCAGCAACTGATGGATGAAATCATATCTGCCCTCCACCGGTTCCTGAATGATGAAGAAGCAATCAAGGCAATCCGCCAGAAAGTCAGCGCCGAACTGCCGACCCTTCTCAATTTTTTCCGCGCAGACGCGCTGATATTGCGGCGCATCCTTAATGCCGCCAGTTCACTGCTCGATGAAATAAGGAATGACCCGGAGCACGAATTAAGAGCAGAGTTTGAACAGTTCCTGAAAGTCTACGTACGCCGTCTGAAGCGATCCAAAAAGTTCACCCAACGGGTTGAAAAACTCAAACAGCAAATTCTTGCACGCCCGGAACTTGTTAACATTGCCGAGCAAATGTGGGTCAGCATTCGCAAGTTCATTGAAGAAGATGCTCAATCAGATAGTTCAGTTCTCGAAGAGCGCCTTTCAGAAATGTTTGTCGACATCGGCAAAAAACTGAAAAAAGAAAAGGCACTCAAAAGGGAAATCAACGACGGCATGGTCACCATGCTGACCGGGTTTGTAGACAAGCAGAAAGGCAACATCTCCCAGTTTGTATCCGATCAGGTAAAGAGTTGGGACTTCAGACAGCTGACTCTGCTTATCGAAGCCAATATAGGAAAAGACCTTCAATACATTCGGTTTAATGGCATGTTGATAGGCGGCCTAGTAGGCTTGCTGCTCTATCTTGTTCAGATTACACTTCCTGAATTGATTTGATTAAGCGATACTGAACATGCTCTATAAACCGACGAACTTAAATATCAGGAGTTTTATGATGGCCGATAATTCCAACCCGTTCATGGACATGTTCCAGAAATTCGGTGAAAATCTGAAATTGCCGACACCGGAAATCAGTTCGGTGGTTGATTACCATCGCAATAACATCCAGGCGATGCAGGAAGTTGCCCAGGTGGCTTCATCAGGTACTCAAGCGATGATGGCCAAGCAGAGAGAGGTCCTTGAAGCGACGCTGGCGGATATCACCGACATGATCCAGGAGGCATCCGACACAAAAGACCCCGGAAAGATCATGAGTAATCAGATGGAGTTTGCAAAGAAATCCTTTGACGCAACCATCAAGAATACAACTGAGATGGGGGAAATTCTTCGTGATACAAACATGCAATCCTATGAAATCCTGAAGAACAGGGTGCAGGAAAGCATCGAAGAAATTCGCGAAAATATGGCTGGCAAAAAGGACTGAATTCCGATTCAAGGATCGCCAGGCTCCTTTCACTGCCAGTCTGAGTGGTAGCGGTTTAACAATGCGATCTGAAAGCTGCCAGCGGTGTCGGTCGGTCTGATGTTTGTCCGGCTCCCATGACAATATCTGGAATTGAAACTCGGTTTAACCGCCCGATGACGGCTGAAGTTTGCCTAGCCGGAAAGAATCCAACATCATCACCCCATTCGGATAATAGGGAAAAGAACTGGCAACCATTCTGGTATAAATAACGGAGTTACGTCAGCCGGTACCGTATGCTTTTGGGAATGCGAGTGCGCGAAAACCCGAACGATCGAACGGTTTCCACTCACCTTCCTTTTGCGCCAACCGGTCAGCAATGGCAAACACAGCGGCAGGATTGTGACCCAGCCCACAGTGGCTTCCCATGATTTCGATGTTCTCGGCCTTTGTAGATGTTTCTTCCAAACAATTCTGCCAGGCGCAAATTCCATCCAGTTTGCTGTAAATTGCCGTTGTCGGCACGTCCGGCGGTTGTGAAATCGCCCCGCCCATGTGCCGGTCACGATCATCCACCTTGTGACCGCTTGCCATCTGGTAGAGTTTCCACGCATTCGTATGGCGGGGGTCACCTGTAAAGGGACTGCCCAGCGTTACTACCTGCCGAACAGCATCCGGCATCATTTTGGCAAGCTGCCGAGCATAGATGCCTCCAAGGCTCCAGCCAATTATGCTCACCTTGCGACCATGCTTTTCATGAATTTCAGCGAGTCTCTCCTTGAGACCTTCTTCAACTCCCGGAAGGGGGCCGAAATTCCTGCCCATATCCCAACCATAGGAAGTGTACCCCATGGCTTTCAGGAATGCCCTCAAAGCTATGGTTGACTTGTCACTGGTTATAAATCCCGGAAGCACAAGAACCGGCTGCCCATCGCCTCTGGGTGAAATCAATGTAAGACCCGGAAGCGCGGCAGCAAACCCCAGCAACTCAGGAATTGCACGCAATTCCATAAGCAATAAACCCCGGCCCGGCGCAGCAGTAGCAGCTTCAGCCATTCTCAATCCTCCAATTTTGGGGCTTAACCCCAATGAGCCAGCACAATTGATCATATCAATTGCGCCGATTCTTCCTCCACCCAGTAATATATGCCTAAATTGAAAATAATCAAAACATCTTACGCACACGTAAGCGGAAATCACCGCCAATCAATAATAACCTTTTGTTTTATATGCGAAAAATGAAAAATTTTTCTGGTGGGAAATCAGGATTGTTTCTTGGTAGACGGCTTTCTTTTGGGTGCCGGCTTGGCAGGTGGCCCCAATACGACATCACGCAATTCCTCGAATGACTTGACCAGAAGATCCCCTAAATCCGCCAAATCGGGGACTGATGCGTAGTCAGCGGTCAATCCAAAATCAAGATGGTCCAGATAACTCTGAACAGTCAGGTTCAAACCAATTCCATGTATCGGAATTGACACAGGATAAAGTGAAAGGAGCTTGGCACCCGCGCAAAACATCGGAAATGGCGGACCGGCTGTATTTGAGATCGTAACATTCACAGCATTCGGAAGGATATCCGCAAGGCCGGTTTTGCCATACATACTCATCATCGCCGGCAACAGGGTTGGCGCACCGACCAAAGTGAAATCTTTCGGCGATATGTCCTGGACACTTCCGGCAATTGTCTTGGAGGCGCCGGTCTCGGCGTGAATTTTCTGTAACCGCTTGAGCGGATCAGAATAATTGGTTGCCAGCGGGCAATTCATTCCAAACACCTGATTGTTGCTCGAAGATTTTCCTGAAGTACGTGTGGAAATAGGCACAAAAGCAGTGAGTGAAGCATCCGGCAACTGATGTTTATCGTTCAGGTAGTTTCGCAGCGCCCCGCTACATATCGCCATCACAACATCGTTCACTTTTGTCCCTGATGCCTTGCCGATAGCCTTCACATCCATCAGTGATATTGTACGCGCGCAGTAAGACCTTTTTTGTCCAATCGATCCATTAAACGGGGTCTTTGGTGCCATGAGTTGAGGCAATCCAAGTTTCCCGGTCGCCGCAGATGTGGCCAGGCCTGCCATTTGTCCCATCGCCTGTGGAATTGCTTCCATAAACGTCAAATTCTGCCGGACAACATTGGCTGCCATGTCATGCACGCCTAGAATTGCCCGCTCTGTTTTGGTGGGAACCCGCTTCTTTGGTTTTGGTTCCGGAGGTTTGACTTCCCTGGGTATTGGCCCCAGATCAAACAGGGCTTGCGTAATTTCCATTCCGGCGCCGCCATCAACCAGTGCATGATGAACTTTGGAATAGATTGCCACCTGATTGTTTTTCAACCCTTCAATCACTGTGAATTGCCAAAGCGGCTTCTTCAGATCAAGCGGTTGAGAATGCAGATCAGCTACCATCGCCTCGAGATCCGCAAATGACGCCAGTGCAGGAAGTTTTGCGGATTTTATGTGATGATCAAAATCCAGAGGACCGGCGTCTACCCATCCTGGATGGTCAAGTTCGAAAACGGCTTTTGCGAGTTTCACATTGAATATGGAAACCAGATGGACCCGTCCGGCAAAAAATTCTGTGAAGTGTTTGTGGAAACTCCCTTTGAATCCTTCCGGCAATTCGTAAATATTGAATCCAGCCACATGCATTGGAGTTTCAGGGGTCTCCATATACAAAAAGGACGCGTCGATTCCGCTGAGCTGTTTCATTCTGGTCAGTGCCTCCAGTTCACATCTTACATGAATTTCCAACATTTTGGTTGACTTGGCAATCGCTTTGAATTTTGACCTTAACGTAAATTGTTATAGTAGTAGCAAAAAACAGATATCCTCCCGGAGAGAAACAATGGTTGACGACAGCCGAAAGAAGAAAAACACCGACGAAATCGCCAAGAGTGCTGCGGAGAATACGCTTGCGCTAAATCCACTGGTCGGAGTTCGGTCCCAGGACTTGTTTGCGGCAAGTACCAACCTGATGCGCGCCATGGCAGCACAACCCCAGACCCTGACAAAACAGTGGATGTCTCTGGCCGCAGAGTTCGGCAACATAGTGATGAACAAATCGGAAATCCAGCCTTCGCCCAAAGACCGTCGCTTTGCGGATTCCGCTTGGCAGAACAATGGTGTGAGCAAGGCAATGATGCAATCCTACATTGCCTGGAGTGATGCGGTCATGGAAACCGTTGAATCGCTTGACTTGCCTGACCGTGACGCTGCGAGAGCCCGGTTGGTGACCTCGCTGTTCGTGGATGCAATGGCGCCATCAAATAATTTCTTCGCCAATCCGACTGCGATGAAGCACCTGTTCGAAACCGGGGGCAAGAGCGCAGTTGAAGGCGTGAAAAACCTTGTCAGTGACATGACGAAAAATGGTGGACTGCCATCGTCGGTTGATGAATCGAAATTCCGGGTTGGCGAAAACCTGGCCACCTCCCCTGGTAACGTGGTTTTCCGCAATGATGTGCTTGAGCTTGTCCACTATACATCCAATACGGACAAGGTTTACCGACGGCCGCTGCTTATTGTGCCTCCGCAAATCAACAAATATTATTCGGTTGACCTCTCACCCAACAAAAGCATGATCCAGTTCCTTCTGGCCAATGGCATCCAGCCCTATTGCATCAGCTGGCGCAATCCGACTCCGGAACACCGCGAGTGGGATCTGGCAACCTACATAGAGGCACTGGACGAGGCCTGTGATGCGTCAATTGAGATAACCGGAGCGGATTCCGTCAACATTATGGGCTCCTGCTCGGGTGGAATTACGCTTGCTACTTATGCGGGATGGCTTGCAGCACAAAAGAAGAGCAAGAAAATCAATGCCGTTCTTCTGGCAGTCTGCGTTCTGGACACGATGGCTTCGCAGGACAATGACATGGCGGCCCTTGTGACACCGGAAACCATCATTGCAGCAAAACAGATGTCAAAGTCTCGCGGAGTGCTGGATGGACAGGAAATGGCAAAAATGTTCGCCTGGATGCGCCCCAATGATCTGGTCTGGAATTACTGGGTGAACAATTATCTGCTGGGAAATGCGCCGCCCGCATTTGATGTACTCTACTGGAACGCGGATACCACCCGTCTTCCGGCAGGGTTGCATTCGGATTTCCTCGACATGATTTTCACCAATCCGTTCATGAATCCGGGCAAACTTTCCATTGGCGGCCATACGATCGATATGACTCAGGTGAAACATGAGGCCTACGTAATTGCCGGCACAACGGATCACATCACACCCTGGAAAGCGGTTTATGAAACTGCCCGCCTTTTCGGATCGAAAACCACATTCATTCTCTCGAATTCCGGACACCTCCAGAGTTTGCTTAACCCCCCGGGCAACCCAAAATCATGGTATTTCAAAGCAACTGCGAACAAAAAAGATGCAGACAGCTGGGCAGAATCGGCCAAGAAACACGAGGGAACATGGTGGCTGGATTGGGCCGATTTTCTCAAGTCGCGGTCTGCGGAGGAAATAGATAGCCCGCAAACACCCGGCAGCGAAAAGTATCCGGCGCTGGGTCCAGCACCCGGTACGTATGTTTTTGATGAAAAACAGTAAAGCCGGAACCGTGCATATTTCAGGGAAAGCGAAAACAGAATGGTGACAAAAACCCGAAAAAAGGTAGCGGCCAAAGATGTTGGGGACATCAAGATACAGATGGTCGACATCGATGGCCAGGAAGTCAGGACAGCCTATAAAGAGGGGCCGAACGATAAACCGCCATTACTGATGTTCAACGGTATTGGTGCCAATCTTGAACTCGGGTTTCCATTCATCGATTCGCTTGTTGATACGGGGGCGATCATATTTGATGTGCCCGGAGTTGGGGGATCACCGCTCCCTGCCCTGCCCTATCGCCCGTCGACACTCGCCCGGCTTTCAAAGCGCGTATGTGAACATCTCGGACATGATGAGGTCGATGTGTCCGGAGTATCATGGGGAGGCGGACTTGCGCAGCAGTTCGCTTACCAGTATCCGCGAAATTGCCGAAAACTTGTGCTCGCCGCAACATCCGCAGGTTGGACAATGGTACCTGGCAACCCTTCAGTTCTTTCGAAGATGGTGAACATCAAGCGTTACACGGACAAGGGATACATGCGCTCCATTGCCGCCGAAATATACGGTGGGGATTTTCGCGATGACAATACCCTGATCCATGAACATGCCGCAAACATGAAGCCCGGCTCCAATGCGGGCTATGTGCTTCAACTGCTTGCGATGACCGGTTGGACAAGTACACCATGGCTATGGACCCTCAAACAGCCGACCCTTATCATTTCCGGAACTGACGATCCGCTTATTCCAACCGCCAATGCGCATTTTCTGAACAAGATGATCCCCAATTCGAGATTGGAATTGATTGACAATGGCCATATGTTTCTTGTGACAAGGCCACAAGAAAGCGCGGAAATGATCGAAGCATTTCTGAACGAGGAGATTTAGATCAACAGCGGGGAAATTCACGATGTTTCGATGGATAAAACGTATATTCCTTGCCCTTGCCTTGCTGATCGCAGGGCTGATCGGGTTCCTCTACTATCACTTCGGCGGCGGAAAGCCCTATGTCGACCTTACAACGGCCCCGCTTCTGCCACAGGGAACCATAGAAGTCGCTGTTACTTCTGATCGGCCGATTGGAAACGCAACGGTTTCGGCTGACGGCCGCATTTTCTACACGATTCATCCGGAGTCCAATCCGACAGGACCCAAATTGTACGAGTGGGTGGATGGCAAAGCGGTTCCCTATCCAAACCCTGAAGAACAGGAAAGTTTTTTTGAAACTCCCCTGGGTGTGGTTGTGGATGCAAGGGAACGCCTCTGGGTCATGGATCCCGGTACACACGGCACCGGAACGCCCTCGCTCACTGCTTTTGACCTCGAAACCGATGAACTTGTCCATCGCCGTGAATTTTCTTCGGATGTGGCGCCGATCGGCTCCTTCCTGCAGGACATGCAGGTGAGTACTGATGGAAAATGGGTTTATATCGCAGATGTAGGGTTTTGGGCAAAGCGTCCTGGTATCGTGGTCTACAACACTGAAACACAAAAAAGCTGGCGCGTTTTTGACCGCCATGAAAGCGTGTATCCACAGAACATTCTTATCCGCACCCAGATTAAGGACATGGCTTTTTTCGGTGGATTGCTGGAAATGAAAACCGGGATCGACGGAATTGCTCTCAGCCGCGATAACAGGTGGTTATATTATGGAACCATGAACCACGACACGCTTTATCGTTTGCCTGTGAGCGTTTTGCAACAGGAGAGCGCCACAGACACAGAGGTGGAAGAAGTTCTCGAAGCAGTCGGAAAAAAACCACTCAATGACGGCCTTTCAATTGATGATCAGAACAATGTCTTCATAACCGACATTGAATATCAGGCTGTCCTCAAAATGGCACCGGACGGGACATTGACGACGGTCGTAAAAGATGATCGTATCCGCTGGGCTGACGGGCTGAGTTTTGGACCGGATGGCTGGCTTTATCTCGCCGACAGTGCAATTCCACACATCGTTTTACAAAATGCAGAACATCACCAGGCAAATGCACCCTACTACATTTGGCGTTTCAAACCCGGAACACGAGGGGCTGCGGGCCAATAAGCTCAAGTCAAACACCGGAAAGAACAGAAAATGACTCCGCAAAAGGAACGCCACGGCGGGCAGGCGCTCATTGAAAGTCTGGAAGCCCAGGGGGTTACCCGCATATTCTGTATCCCAGGTGAGAGTTACCTCGCAGCACTCGACGGATTGCACGATTCCATCATCGAAACAATTGTGACACGGCATGAAAGTGGTGCCGCGATGATGGCAGAAGCCCAGGGAAAACTGACCGGAAAACCCGGAATTGCTTTCGTGACCAGAGGACCAGGCGCCACAAATGCATCCGCCGGTGTTCACATCGCGTTCCAGGATTCTACACCCATGATCCTGTTCATTGGCCAGGTTGCAACGGATCAACGCGACCGGGAGGCATTTCAGGAAGTCGACTACCGAGCCATGTTTGCACCGCTTGCAAAACAGGTGCTTGAAATAAACAGAGCTGACCGGATTCCCGAATATGTGAGCCATGCTTTTCATGTCGCGCAGACGGGTAGGCCAGGACCGGTTATCGTTGCCTTGCCTGAGGATGTACTGTCAGCCTCCTGTGCAGCACCGGCAGTACCTGAGGCAGTCGTTCCATCCGGAAAAGCTAGTGAAGGCGACATTGTAACAATCCTTGAACGCATCAAGCGGGCAAACAGGCCCTTCATACTGGCGGGCGGGCCACAATGGTCGAAAGACGCTGCAGAAGCACTTGGCAATTTTGCCGAAAAACTCGGCATTCCGGTTGGTGTTTCCTTCCGGTGTCAGGATTATCTCGACAACCGGCATCCCTGTTATGCGGGCGATGTAGGGATCGGTCCAAACCCCGAATTGGCCAAGCTCGTAGCAGATGCCGATCTTCTTATATGTCTCGGGCCGCGGCTTGGTGAAATGACAACCGGTGGATACACGCTTCTTTCGCCGCCGTTGATTGGACAGGAACTCGTACATGTTCATCCGGATCCGAGTGAGCCGGGACGCGTGTACCGTCCGGACCTAACAGTTGCTGCAAAACCTGCAGAAGTCATTCAGCAACTTGCTGATCGCGTCTCAGGTTGGAAAGCAGAAGATCAGAGCAGGGTTCAAACGGCACATTCCTCTTACGAAGCCTGGCAAATACCGGAAGAAACACCCGGTGATCTCAAAATGGAGAATGTAATTCTGCATTTGCGTAATGAACTCGCGGACGATGCCATCATCACCAACGGAGCGGGAAATTACGCTTCCTGGCTTCATCGATACTATCGTTATTGCGACTGGCGGACGCAATTGGCGCCCACCTCCGGCTCCATGGGTTACGGGTTGCCGGCAGCCATATCCGCAAAGTTGCAGCATCCGGATCGGGAGGTAATCTGTCTTGCCGGTGACGGCTGCATCCAGATGAGCGTTCAAGAGTTTGGCACAGCCTGTCAGTATGGGGCGAACGTGATTGTACTGGTTTCGAACAACGGCATGTACGGTACCATCCGCATGCATCAGCAGAAACATTATCCTCAGCGTCCAAGTGGAACCGAAATGGTCAATCCGGATTTCGCCGAACTTGCAAAAGCATATGGAGGGTTTGGAGCTACGGTGACCACAGATTCGGAGTTTGAAACTGTGTTCGCAGAAGCGCGTGCTGCAAACAGGCCGGCAATGATCGACCTGAAAGTTTCCCCGCAGGCACTCTCACCGAAACTGGTGCTGGAGAATATCAGCGGCTAACTTGTCTAAACAGAGGTTCCCGATCAGTATGATCTGTCTGTAAGTTGCGCCTATTTGCTCCCAACATAGATTCCTGCGCGAATAACCGCCAGGCAAATACAACCCATTTGCCAGCCATGCCGTCAAAGATTGCAAAGCCAGCCAGCACATCAGCTATTCACCGTGATTCTCCGCTGATCTATTTTAATTAGCTTGCTAATTAATTGTCTACGATATATATAATGATCTGTTGGTCGGCATCAGATCGCAATCATGTTTGTGGAAGCGACTGGTTTCACACCGACAATTACTCAAAAGAACATATTCCGGAGAGTTTCATGAACTGGAGACAATACGATCATCATTGGGATTGCCCCGTGAACAACGTCTCCTGGAAAATCCCAAACCATTTTCAAAGGATAACAACATGACAGTCGAAGTACTTTATTCCACCAAGGCCCGAGCAACCGGCGGCAGAGACGGATTTGTCGAAACGCTTGATGGCGCATTCAAAGTCAATCTCTCAACACCAGCCGAACTGGGCGGAGCCGGTGGTGAAGGAAACAACCCCGAACAGCTGTTTTCAGCCGGCTATGCCGCCTGTTTTCTGGGAGCGATGAAATTTGTGGCATCTCAGAATGACAAGTTTCAGGTTCCGGAAAACACCGAAGTCGGTTCAAAAGTCGGTATAGGCCCACGTGAAGCCGGGGGATTCGGGCTTACGGTAGAGCTGAATGTTTCCCTTCCAGGCATAGAGAAGTCTGTAGCGGATGAGTTGGTCAACGCGGCGCATGAAGTTTGCCCATACTCCAACGCAACCCGGAACAACATTGATGTGAAATTGGCCGTCGCCTAGCCTCAATAACCCTCAGAAAAAGCAGATTGCGTCAGCGTCTGCTTTTTCAAACACTTTTGATTGATATCTGAATTCCGAGGGATAGAATTTCATTCATTGCCGGCAATGAAATTTTTGATTTTTTTCATTTCATCAATCAGCATGTGTGCAGTTTCAGGACTGATTCCGGTTGCACATCCAAGTCCATGGGGAATGTGGATTGCCTTATCAAAATTTTTGCGGCCTTTGGGCGTTAGAAACACGTAAACGCGCCTTTGGTCTTCCTGGCTCCTTTGCCGCGTGACCAAATCAAGTTTTTCCAGTCTTTGAATAAGCGGCGTAGTAGTAGCTGAATCCAGTTCCATGCTGGCGGCAATTTCCTGTATCAGCAGCCCATCCCGCTCCCACAGCACCATAAGTGCCAGGTATTGCGGGTAGGTAATTCCCATGTCTTCCAGGAGAAATGCATATTGTTTGGTAATTGCCCTCGATGCCGAATAAAGGGCAAAGCACAATTGGTCATCTATCTTCAATACGCCGTCTTTATCCGTGATGCATGGCTTCATGGGAATGGTTCCTTAAATTACTTAGGGTGCTACGTAATAGTAATATCCTTCAACTACAAGAGCTTCATCTACGGATCGCGTTCCCTTTCGGCATCGTCCGCATTACTGGCTCATCGTACTACAACATGAAAAAAGGGCAGCTTGAATGGCTGCCCTTGAAACCAAGTCAGAATTCTTTTCTGATCACTTTGCGCCGATGCATTCAACCTCCAGCCTCGCGCCCAGCGGGATTCCACTGGCTTCGAATGCGGTGCGTGCGGGATACTTGCCATCTTCAAAGTACTCTTTGTAAATGCCGTTAAAGGTGCCCCATTCAGTGATGTCGGCCAAAAGCGCGGTACATTTGACCAGATTTGCCATCGAATATCCATGGTTCTCAAGGTTTGCCTTGATATTTTCCATGATCTGTTTGGCTTCAGCTTCCATTCCACCCTCAACCAGCTTCACTGTCCCGGGTTTGTTGCCAATCTGCCCGGACAGGTAAAGCGTGTCACCGGCAACAACCATTTCAGACACAGGCAGTTTTTGTGGATAGATTTTCCCGGTATCCAGATGCTTCACGCCACCTGCAATTGCGGCTCCTCCCAGAATGCCGGACATCAATCCTGCAAGAACAACAGTTTTAACAAATTTCATTTTCATACTCCTTTTAGATCCAATTTCTCCATCATCTCTTGACGCGAACATCGGCGAACCCCCTACGAAGCTCCGAATGGGCGCAGCAGTACAACAGGCAACTGGTGCATAATTTTGATTATTGTACTAATTATTATTGTACTAATTATTTTGATCAGATCAAGGGGCAGATTTGCGGTCACCGGCGGTTTTCGTCGGCAGCGACCTTTAACCGGACGGTATTCTGTGCAGTTTCGAATGATCGATGCCCAAACGGCTTTGTCGCCGGTTATGTTTTATCATCACGCAACTGATCAGCTTGCCACGCTGGTCAGCTTTCTGATCTCGGGGCCGGTTTGCAGCGCGCCCAATGCCTGTTGCACAATAGCATCACGATTGATGCCGAAATGCCGGTAAAGGTCATGGATTGAGCCTGTTTGTCCAAAGTGCTCGACACCAAGCGAAACCGTTCTGTGTCCACCCACTGCCCCTAACCAGGCCAATGTGCCTGGATGACCATCGATTACTGTAATGACAACGCAGTGCCTCGGAAGGTAGGCCAGAAGACGTTCAATATGGCTGCCGGCATTCCTGTTTCCCCTGGCACGATCACGTTGGGCAGCTGTCCAGCCTGCATTCAGACGGTCAGCGGAGGTTACAGCCAGTACGCCTATGTCACGGTGACTATCCGACAGCCTGCCTGCCGCCTGTATTGCTTCCTGCGCGACTGCGCCTTGATATGCAATGACCAAATCGCAATTTTGCCCCGGCTTCCTCAACCAGTAAGCCCCGTCAATCGCTCCACGCTTGAAGTCATCGTCTGGCTTGCGAATCGGTTGTTCCAATGGACTTGTCGTCAATCTGAGATAAACGGATCCTCCGGTTTCATCGCGAAGCCAGGTGCGTTCATCCGGATCGCTTTCGCCATCGCGTTGCATGTAATCAAAAGACCAATCCATGATCGCAGCAAGTTCGTCCGCGAAAGCCGGTTCAAACGCGGCAAGACCATCCTGCGACATGCCGATCAGGGGAGTTCCAATAGACTGGTGAGCCCCACCTTCGGGAGCCAAGGTAACACCGGATGGCGTGCCGACTATCATGAAGCGGGCATCCTGATAGCAGGCATAGTTGAGTGCATCCAGCCCCCTGCATACGAATGGATCGTAGACGGTTCCAATCGGCATAAGACGCTTGCCCCAGACTGAATGCGAAAGACCCGCTGCCGCAAGAAGCAAAAACAGATTCATTTCTGCAATACCAAGTTCAATATGCTGTCCTTCAGGAGCAAAAATCCATTTAGCAGTCGAAGGTATACGATGCTCAATAAAGACATCGGGAAGTTCGTCGCGTGCATATAATTTTCTGCGGTTCACCCACGGACCAAGGCTTGTTGTTCCGGTTACATCAGGCGAGGTCGTCATGATACGGGAGGCAAATTCACTATCGCCTTTCGCGATATCATCGAGAATTTTCCCAAATGCTGTCTGAGTTGAAATTTCCTTGTCAGATGTCATTTCGATCCGCGGAACAGAAAGCCGCGCCTCGCTGTAACGGCGAATGCCTTTTGAGAAAAAGGGCACCTTGTCCAAAAACGATTTCAGTGCATCGACATCTTCCACGCAGCAAAACGGCTCCCATTCGCTGCCTTCGGGCACGCCCATATGCGCTTGCCACTCCGAAAACTGCGTAGAATTCATTAGACCGCCGTGATTGTCCTTGTGGCCGGCAATTGGCGTGCCCCAGCCTTTGATCGTATAGGCGAGAAAGCAGGTCGGCCGGTCATGATCAATTGCATCGAATGCCTCCGCCATGGTTGCCACACAATTCCCACCCAGATTTTCCATGAGTGCAGCCAGCGCTTCATCGTTTCTCTTGTCGATAAGTGCTGAAACATCACCCTGATCACCAAGGTCATTCATCAACCGCTCACGCCAGACAGCCCCACCCATAAAGGTGAGCGCGGAATATTCGGCATTTGAACAGCTATCAATCCAATCGCGAAGTTTCTCGCCTCCCGGTTCTGCGAAAGCAGCCTTCTGCAGAGCACCATACTTGATGCGCACCACGTCCCAGCTGAATGCATCAAATATTTTTTCTATTCGTTCGAAGAGCCCTTCCCGCACAACTCCATCAAGGGATTGCCGGTTGTAGTCGATGATCCACCAGCAGTTTCTGAGATCGTTTTTCCAGCCTTCCTGCAGGGTTTCGTAAATGTTACCTTCATCAAGTTCTGCATCGCCTACCAGCGTAACCATTCTTCCTGACGAAACGTCAGAACCCCACTCTTTCGCTGTGATGAAATCCTGCACTATTGAAGCAAGGGCGGTAATGCCCACTCCCAATCCGACAGATCCGGTCGAGAAATCAACGTCATCTATGTCTTTAGTGCGGCTTGGATAGCTTTGCACACCACCGTAGCCTCTGAAGTTCTCCATTTTCTCGCGGGTCTGATTGCCCATCAGATACTGGATTGCATGAAAAACAGGAGAGGCATGCGGTTTAACCGCAACCCGGTCTTCCGGCTTGAGTGCGGAAAAGTACAGAGCCGTCATCACAGAGACCATGGAGGCTGAACTTGCCTGATGCCCACCGACTTTAATCCCGTCAGCCTTGGGACGGATGTTGTTGGCGTTGTGGATCATCCAGTGTGAGAGCCAAAGTAAGCGTTGCTCGATTGTTTTGAGGTGGTCCATGTTTGCCTCTATGAGTTTTGCGCATGGTAAAGCAAGCTTGCCGACGCTTTCAGGCTTTTATAGTGTGATTATCAGAATTTTTATGATAATCATCTAATTTTGTTAGCTATAATAGATGATAACGCTATAATGGACCAATTTGATACCCGAATACTGCGGGAGTTAAGGCAGAATGCCCGAATTCCGCTGAATGAGTTGGCTAGCAAGGTCGGACTCAGCCCGACACCGGTCGGGCGGAGATTGAGGCTGCTCGAAGAAAGAGGACTGATTGAAGGCTATACCGTGCTGCTAAACGAAGCTGCACTAGGTTTCGGCATTTCGGTATTTGTGTCTGTTCAGCTTGACCGGCAAGTTGATGAAGCGCTGACAATATTCGAAACAGCGATTCAATCCTTTCCCGAGGTTGTTGATTGCTGGCTTATGACGGGCAACAGGGACTACCTGCTGAGGATCGTAACGACTGATCTGGTTGCATTTGAAAAATTCCTTGTCGGGAAACTGACAAAGATCTCAGGCGTTGCATCAATCGAATCTTCCATTCCCCTGCGCAGGGTCAAAACAGGAATTTCCAGGTTTGCCTGATCCCTGAATTCTTCACCATTCGAGAATGAAAGTAGTCGCCCGGAAAATTAGCCGTTCGGTGTCAAAAGGATCTTTCCACGGTGCTGCTTTGCTTCCATCATCCGGTGCGCATCCGCAACCTGATCAAACGGCAGAACGATGTGGGTCAGTGTTTTAATTTTGCCGGAATCAAACAGCGGCCACACCCGGTTTTCCAGGTCGACTGCTACTCGAGCTTTGAACTCGGGAGCACGTGAGCGTAACGTCGATCCGGTCAAAGTCAGCCGCTTCAGCATGACCGGCATAAGATCAGCCTCAACTTTGGAGCCCTGGTTAAAAGCAAGCTGCACTATCAATGCATCGGCACTTGCTGCCTTGATGTTTCGTGCAATATATTCGCCACCAACTATATCGAGGATTACGTTTGCGCCGCCAGCCGCACGCATCACCTCAACAAAATCCTCTTCGCGATAGTTTATCGCCCTCACCGCACCGAGATTTTCACAAAATGAAGCGTTGTCCTGTGTGGAAACCGTTGTGTAGACATCCGCGCCGAATGCGTTGCCGAGCTGAATTGCAGTTGTGCCTATTCCCCCTGCTCCACCATGCACCAGAAACCGGTCCCCCTTCACGACATTTCCATTGAGGAAGAAATTGTTCCAGACCGTGTAAAATGTTTCCGGTATTCCGGCCGCATCCAGTTCTGCGATACCCTCCGGGATTGGCAAGCAATGGTCAGCATTGATCGCGACATATTCGGCGTAACCGCCTCCGTGTGTGAGTGCGCAAACTTTGTCTCCAACTGACCAGCGCCGCACCTCAGAGCCAATCCGGACCACTTCGCCTGAAACCTCCAGACCGAGCAAATCCGTTGCATCCGGTGGGGGCGGATAGTGACCTCTTCGCTGCAGAAGATCTGGACCATTTACACCAGAAGCGGTAACGCGAACCAAAACCTGATTGTTTTCCGGTACCGAAATTGGCCGCTCGCCGATCTCAAGGACATCAGGACCACCAGCTTCCCGGACTTCGATTGTTTTCATTGTGCTCGGAAGCATGGACTTTATTTCCCTTGAATGTTTGTTTCCGTTTGCCTTTCCAGACATTCAGCAGCAAGCGTTATTTCGCTACCCAAAGCACGGTCGCTTTCCAGCATCGGTATAACCTGACGAATGGCAGGCCAAATTTCCCGTGTTATCTTTCCGCAAACCTCAGGCTTGCGAAGGTCAAGCGCCTGACATGCGACAAGAGCTTCAAGTCCTGCTAGCAGTTTCAACGGACCGGTCTGGCGGTTCAGTTTTTCTGCCGTCTGTGAAGTCATGGGTGCCATGTCTTCCACTGTATCGCTGACCGGCTGAACATCAAACATCACAGGCAGGGCACAATGACGAATTTCAGCGAGAAGCGATACAGCCGTCTTCTGTGAAGGGACCATGCCCGCCGAACCTTCACCGACAGGTGAAAGGTATTTTGGCAAACCAGATAGATCAGGGTTCATCAACTTCTGCATTCTCTGAACCGAACCGTTGGCTACACCGACCATCGCCAGCGATACCTGTTCAAGTGCTAGAGCTAGCCCCGGCGAATGGAAGTTAGCAGTTGATGCCATCCTGCTACCTTCGAGAATAACCGGACTGTCTGACGATCCGTTTGCTTCGCCTTGCCAAATGTCAATGGCATTATTCAATGCAGATTCGGTAACACCAATTACAGATGCAACCGTTCGAAAGGACAACGCTTCCTGAATTCGTCTTGGATTGTTCTCCGCTCCGTCGAGCATTTTCCGAAACCACTCTGCGCATACATATTGGCTCGGAGAAGGGCGCAGCGAATTCACTTCTTCTGCAAGCACTTCGCGATTGGCACCATAACCCTCGAAGGAGAGGACAGCAGCACATTTGAGCATTCTTAGCGCAGTTACAACTTCACCAAGCGCAATTGCGGAACGGGCTACTGTCAGACCGGAATGATTGATCAGGACCATTGCGTCCTTTGGCCGGATTTCGGGTGCAAAAATTCCAGCAGCATCAAGAGCAGTCCTGGCATCCATCCGAGCCCCGTTTTGCCAGAGCTCACCTTCTCCCATCAGTGCCAGTGCCATATGCGCATTCTGCACCAGATCACCTGCTCCTATGGAACCATATTCTGGGATAACCGGTGCAAAACCCATCTCATAAACCCGGCACAGATGCTGGAACATTTCCATGCTTATGCCGCTGTACCCGCTTGCGGCTGACAATATGCGTGCCAGTAATGCTCCCCGGCTGCTAATTTCCGGGAGAGGATCGCCACAGGCAACGGCTCTGCCCCGCAACATCTGCATCTGGAATTGGGGAATTTCTTCCGGCTTGAGCCGGTAGTCTAGATTACCTCCCAGTCCGGTGTTGAGGCCATAGACCGGTTTATCTCCGAACACCAATTCTTCGACAGTCTGCCTTGCAGTCAGAATTTTCTGATTGGTTTGATCTGCGATCTCAAGTTTGTCCGGGGCAGTGCAAGCCTGCAGAAACGCATCCAGACTGATCGGGTCACAATCCAGTACGAGCATCAAAAGAACCGGAGGCGTTGTCCGACACCAAGCCGCTTCGCCTTTTCCAGCATCGCATGACCCAATGCGATATCGGAAAGTGAAAGGCCACGGTGCCAGAACAGGATTGTTTCTGCTGATTTTTCACGCCCGGGCTTTGCTCCGGCAACAATTTCACCCAGTTCACCATGCAAGGTTTCAGCCGTTAGTTTTCCCCTATCAACATGTTCGCGCAGCGCTCCGAACACACCGTGCGCCTGCCCCCAATCGTCCATGACGATTTTGTCCATTATGTCAGTCAATGACAATTCCACGGCGGACATCGTTCCATAGGGGATAACCAGCGCACCGGGTTTGACCCATTCGGTTTTGAAGAGCGCTTGCGGTTCCGGCAGACGTGATGCTTCCACCATTATGTCTGCTCCCTCCAGACAGCTCTGCCAGTCTTCGGTCACCGTGATTTTCCGCCCCAGATCCGCTTCCAGCCTGGCCGCGAATGTTTCACGGCTTTCAGGTCTGCGGGAGTGGACCCGAACCTCCTCGAATTCGAACAAATGACATAACAGTCTCACATTCCAGTATGCGGTACCGCGCGCGCCGATGTGCCCAAGCACTTTCGGGTTTTCCGGTCCCAAGTATTTCGCACCCAGCGCCGTGATTGCACCGGTGCGCATTTCTGTAATACCGGTTGCATCAATGATGGCTTTCGGCGCACCCATATGTGGATCGAACAGGGTCAGCAGGCCGTATTCCGATGGGCGGCCCTGTTTGTAATTCGGCACGAAATCTCCGACAACTTTCACACCTGCACTGTCGATCTCATCCCCTATCCAACCGCGAAGCACGTTAAAATGCCCTTCCACACCGGTGCGTGGGCGTATGTGGGTTCGGGGTTCAATTTCGGTTTCTCCGCGCCCCTGTGCACGCAAGGCATCCTCAATCGCTAAAAGGATTTCATCATCGGTTATCCCCAAGGCATCGATGTCCAGCCGATTGAGATAATCGATATAAACGGGCGGTGAAGTGCCGATACTCATTAAAAGCCTCTGGGTAGTGGGGATGCTAAGCTCACTTACCAGACCTTTTTGCAGCCTCCAACAGATTTTCAAGCACATTGATGTCACCAATATGGTTTGCCATCAAAAGCACCAGACGTGCGTTCAGAGAATGGCTGGTAGCAGCATCCAGGTTTTCGTGGGTTTTCATCAACAACTCATAAAACTCATCACCATGTGTTCCAAGACCGTGATCTTCAGCCATGACCAAGCGCCTTTCTTTTTGCAGCACGTATTGCCTCCGAATTCGGATTAACGAATGAGGCTGCCACGTGCTGGTCCGGGCGAAACAGGTAGGTCAGTCCCCGCCCATATCGTTTGAGTGCCAAACCGCTTATATCAGCGAGATCTTCAGGCTCAGATTCGCACATTGAGGCGACATGTATGTGTGGAATATCACTCTCCCCTAATTCCGGATTGCTCCCGAAGGATATCAGGCAGAATTCACCACCCGTCTTTCCGAGCAACCATTCTGCGGTGGCACCGTTTTTCAACGGTGCATCCAAAGCCGCCTCTCCCGTTCCGAGTAATCCCGCGGAAGACTTGGTTTCGAGATCGCACCCTTCAAGCGAGCACGGAACAGAAAGCCGTCCGGAATTAATCAGTTTTCTGGCAAAGGCGTGATCCTTTGCCAGTTTCAAAACTTCCGTCCTGAACAGAGTTTCAACCGCCGACTTCGGTGTCATGAAATTGGTTGCGCGGGAGGAGTTCTTGATGTTTTCATCAGCAGCCTTGCCGCGCTCTTCATCATAACTTTCAAGCAGTCTGTCTCCAGCTTCACCAGTCAGGATCGCAGCGAGTTTCCATCCGAGATTATCGACATCCTGAATGCCTCCATTACCCCCACGTGCCCCAAAAGGAGAGACCACATGAGCGCTGTCTCCAGCAAATATCACGCGGTTATGGACAAACTTTTCAAGCCTGGCACAGCGGAACTTGTAGACACTTTTCCAATCAATCACGAACGGCTTGTCCCCGACGATAGCGCGGATGCGCGGCAGGACCTTTTCCTCGCGCACTTCTTCCTCCGGATCGGCATCGAATCCAAGCTGCAGATCAATCCGGTAAATGTTGTCCGGCTGTTTGTGTAACAGAGCAGACTGTCCTTGATGAAACACCGGTTCAAACCAGAACCAGCGTTCAGCCGTTTCCGTTTTGAACGGGCTTTCTTCCATCTCAACATCAATGATCAGGAAGTGCTCCTCAAATGTCTGCCCTTCGAAATACAAGTCCATCCGTTTCCTGGTAGGTGAACCGGCTCCGTCACAGGCAATAAGATAATCCGCTTCAAGCGAGTATTCGCCATCCGGCGTCTCAATCGAAAGTGATACATGATCACCATTGTCGGAATGATCTATAACCTTATTCTTGAAACGCAAATCAATCTGGTCCGGAAACTCCCGCGCCCGCTCAACCAGATATTGCTCGACGTAATATTGCTGGAGGTTGATGAAAGCCGGAAACTTGTGACCTTCTTCCGGAAGCAAGTCGAAGTTGTAAACCTCATTTTCACCATGGAAAAGCCTGCCGACCTTCCAGGTCACGCCTTTAGCGAGCATTCGCTCACCAACACCCAGACGGTCAAAGATTTCCAGCGTGCGCTTGGCCCAACAGATTGCACGCGAGCCTATGGAGACAACATTGTTGTCATCCACAACAACGGACTTTATGCCTTTCAGTGCAAGATCAATCGCCAATGCTAAACCGATTGGACCTGCGCCCACAATGGCAACCGGATGCCGCGGTTCAGAAGCAGAAAGGCCGGCTGGTTTCTTATACTCAAAGGGTTTGTAATCGTAGCGCGGCATCCTCGTGCCTCTCAAACTCAAGAAAGAAATCGTCCAGTTGTGGTGGTTTTACATCAGTCTGACTAAGCATGTTGTGAACCTGTCCGCGATGATGAACTTGATGCTGGAAAAGATGCATAAGCAAATCGCCGAGGAATTCTTCGACAACACCTCTTTCTCCACGATCTGTTTCCACTTTACCCGAAAGCGTCTCATCAGTTGCGTTATCACAAAAGCGGATCAATCGTTCGTCAGAGGCGAACTGCTTTTTGCTTAGCTCTGACAGTTGTTCGTAACCAACCGGTCCGATTGCTGAATAAGGTCTCGTGTTTCCATGGGCAGCATCAATGTAATAAATATCCACCTCAAGAATGTGATTCAGTGTTTCGCGGATCGACGGAAAGAAAGCCTCGCGAGGTTTCTTGAACTCTGCATCGGGAAGCTTAGCGACCGCTTCATGCAGCCGGCGGTTTGCCCAGGCATTGTTACGAGCCATCTTTTGGAAGACTGATAACTGACTCACCCCTGCAAAGCCTCCCACATTTCAATGTCACGTTTGTCAGTCCAGATTCGCGGCGTTTCAATTCCGCGCGCTTCGTCATAGGCCCGGGACACATTGAACGGCAGGCAGTGCTCATAGATCGCATAATCCGAAAACTTCGGATCGCATTCTGCACGAACCGCATCCCAGGCATCTTTCAGACTGCCTCCGCGAGCTGCTACCTTGGCTGCTGGCCTGTACGTGCTAGCCACAAAATCCCGCGTGCTTTCGATAGCCTTATCCACAACCTCTCGACCGACAAGTGCATCGCCGCGCCCCGGTGCGATGGCGTCAACTTCGAATGCCATGATTTCATCCAGCGTATAACCCCAGTCACCAAAAAAACCGTCACCACAGTAACAGGCTGAATGATACTCAACGATGTCTCCGGTAAACATCACGTTCTGGTCGGGAACGTGAATAACAGCATCACCTGCAGTATGTGCCCGACCAAGATGCATGATATCAATCCGCCGCTCACCTAAGTAGACCGTCATGCTATCGGAGAAAGTTGTTGTCGGCCATGTAAGACCCGGAATGCTTTCGTGCCCTTCGAACAGACGGGGGAAACGCTGGAACTCGGAATCCCAATCCTCCTGACCGCGTTCGGCAACCATGGCACGTGCCATGTCACTCATGATGATCTGATCTGCGTTGTAAGCAGAGGCACCCAGTACCCGAACAGCATGATAATGGGTAAGAACAAGGTGGCTTATTGGCTTGTCCGTTACTTCTCGTACTTTTTCGATGACTTTACCCGCAAGCCTGGGCGTTGCCTGCGCTTCGACAATCATCACACTGTCATCGCCAATAATGACACCGGAATTGGGATCCCCTTCGGCCGTAAATGCCCATAGTCCGTCACCGATCTCATCAAAGGTAATTTTCTTTTCTGTCAGATCACCCTGTGAAGCAAATTTCTTAGGCAACATACCTCTCCACAATTTGTTCTATTGCACCGAAGATCGATTTCCCGGCATTATCTTTCATCTCTATACGCACAGTATCGCCAAACGTCATAAAATTGGTTGACGGCTTGCCATTGCGAATAGTTTCGATCGTTCGCATTTCCGCAATGCATGAATATCCCACGCCACCTTCCGAAATCGGTTTACCGGGACCGCCATCAAGCTTGTTTGAAACCGTCCCGGATCCGATGATTGAACCGGCGGACAGTGGGCGCGTCTTTGCGGCATGGGCTACAAGGGTTGGGAAATCAAACGTCATATCAACCCCACCATTCGCACGGCCAAAAGGCTTGCCATTATAATCCACACATAAGGGCAGATGCAGCTTTCCATTCTCCCACGCATCTGCAAGTTCGTCCGGCGTCACAGCAACCGGTGAAAAAGATGAAGATGGTTTTGAATTAAAGAAACCAAAACCTTTGGCAAGTTCCGGCGGCACGAGGCGGCGCAGCGAAACGTCATTTGCGAGCATAACAAGTCGTATTGAGGCAGCGGCCTCATCCACAGATGCCATTAAAGGAACATCATCGACGATAACGGCAATTTCGCCTTCCATATCAAGCCCCCAGGTTTCATCAACCAATGGAATTAAATCCCGAGGGCTCAAGAATGAGTCTGATCCGCCCTGATAAATTAACGGCTCCCGCCAGAAACTTTCCGGCAGTTCCTGATCGCGTGACTGGCGTAACAATTCCACATGATTGACGTAAGCTGAACAATCGGCCCACTGATAGGCACGTGGCAAGGGCGATAGCGCATCTCCCTCATGGAACCTTTGGGTGGGTTGCGCGCCTGTTTCCATGCTTTCGGCGACGCGCGCCAAGCGCGGCGCAACATTTTTCCAATCGTCAAGCGCAGCTTGCATGGTTGGTGCAATATGACCAACGGTTGAACATTGCGTCAGATCTTTCGATACAACCACAAGCACGCCATCGCGCGATTCGTTTTTCAAACTTGCCAATTTCATTCTTTAGTACCTGCCATTTGGCTGTCACTTCTTATCTGGAGTTCCATCAAATTTCTTCTCAAGGTCACTCCAGCATTCAACATAATCACCCTGAAGAGGTGCATGCTTGGCAGCAAATTCGCTCAGGTGCTGCGGAAACCGTGTCTCAAACATGAATGACATCGTATTCTCGAGCTTTGCCGGCTTCAGATCCGCATTGGATGCACCCTCAAAAGCGTCCCTATCCGGCCCATGCGGTAGCATCATGTTGTGCAATGACATGCCACCGGGAACAAAACCCTGCGGCTTGGCATCATACTGACCGTAGATATTTCCCATTAGTTCCGACATGACATTCTTGTGGTACCAGGGTGGACGGAACGTGTTTTCCGCGACCGACCAGCGTTCACGGAACAGGACAAAGTCAATATTCGCCGTGCCGGCGATCCCTGATGGTGCAGTCAACACTGTGAATATGGAGGGGTCGGGATGATCAAAGAGTACCGCTCCAACCGGACAGTAATTGCTTAGATCGTATTTCACTGGTGCGTAGTTGCCATGCCAACCAACAACGTCCAACGGGCTGTGGCCGATTTCAGTACGATGAAACTGTCCGCACCATTTTACACTCACGGTGGATGCTTTTTCACGATCCTCGAAGGCGGCTACCGGGGTTTTGAAATCGCGGCGATTTGCCATGCAATTGGCGCCGATCGGTCCGCGTTCAGGCAGTTTGAATTTCTGCCCATAGTTCTCGCAAACGAACCCCCTTGCATGCCCTTGCGAAACTTCTACACGATATAAAAGCCCGCGCGGGATGATTGCGATCTCCTTCGGCGCAAGATCTATTATGCCAAGTTCGGTGTAAAAACGCAGGCTCCCCTGTTGTGGAACAATCAGCAACTCACTGTCAGCAGAATAGAAATAGTCGTCCATCATGCTTTCGGTGACAAGGTAGACATGACTTGCCATTCCGGTCTGCGTGTTCACATCACCTGCCGTCGTCATGGTCCGCATACCTGTCAGCCAGGAAAGCCTTTCACCATCATGTTCCAGCGGGTCCCAACGATACTGACCAAGGCTGATGACATCATCAATGATGTTTGGCGCTGATTTCCAATGTGGCAATTCGAATTTTTCGTATCGGCCGCTATGCTTCACCGAAGGTCTGATCCGGTAACACCACGTGCGCTCGTTCTCATCACCCGGTGCGGTAAATGCTGTACCGGAAAGCTGTTCGCCGTAGAGCCCATAGTTGCACTTCTGGGGGCTGTTCATGCCCTGAGGCAAAGCATCAGGTAGCGCCTCTGTCTCAAAATCATTTCCGAAACCGGGCATGTATCCTGGACATCCTTCTGATGGCGACGGCGCCACAGTCATACGATCCATTTTGAGTTGTACATTCATGATTGTATTCCTCTGCAAGCGGAACGATAATAGTTGAAAATGTAACTATCAAGGCCAGATTTCATGCCCGGTTTCGAACTTGAAAACTTCATCCCATACCTCCTTAATCGCGCTGCAGAAAAATCAAGCAGGGAGTTTCAAGCCGTCTACAAGCAGGAATACGGAATGCTCAGAACCGAATGGCGGATTGTGTTTCATCTCGGACGTTATGGTGAAATGACAGCGCGGGAGATCTGCAGCAGGGGCGCCCTCCACAAAACAAAGGTGAGCCGGGCAGTATCTGCTCTGGAGGAAAAACGTTTTCTTGCACGAAAACGCTCTGAAACCGATCGGAGAGAAGAATATCTCTCACTTACACGTCAGGGCAAATCAGTCTTTCGGAAACTTGAAAATTCGGCCAGAGAGTATCAAGAGAGATTCGCCGGTAATTTTACGCAAGACGAATTTCGAATTTTGACGAACGCTCTTAAGAAACTGACCGAATGAATCTCAGCACCCGGCTCTAGATACAAGACTCAATCAAACGGCGCGTATTCTCTTTCGTCATCACGACCGGATTCCCGCCGGTGCTGGGGTCTTTCAGCGCATCGTTCACCAATCGATCAATGTCCGGATTTTCAACGCCAAGCATCGTCAGATTTTTGGGAATTTCCATTTCACCATTTAAATTGCAGACAAAGGACACGAAACCTTCGAACCCGTGTTGGATACCCAGATACTCAGCAGCTCTCTCAATCCGTTCCTCAATGGCCTCACGGTTAAAGTGAAGCACATTTTCCATCACGACAGCGTTTGTTGTTCCGTGATGGGTATGGTGGATGGCTCCGACTGGATGAGAAATTGCATGAATGGCACCGAGGCCCTTCTGAAATGCCGTAGCACCCATTGCCGCCGCGCTCATCATGTGACTTCGAGCCTCAATATTACTGCCGTTCCGATAGGCCTCAAGCAGGTTCTCCCGCACCAAACGCATGCCTTCAAGTGCAATGCCCTGTGACATGGGATGATAGTGCGGAGAACAATAGGCCTCGAGACAGTGGGCAAAAGCATCCATTCCAGTTCCTGCAGTTATGAAAGGCGGCATTGAAACCGTCAGTTCAGGGTCACAGATCACAACGGCAGGCAACATCCTGGGATGAAAAATTATCTTTTTCTCCAGGCTTTGAGAATTGGTGATCACGCTTGCCCGACCGACTTCCGAACCGGTGCCGGCAGTTGTGGGAACCGCAACAATGGGATCAATCGCATCCGCATCTGCCCGCGTCCACCAGTCACCAACATCTTCAAAGTCCCAGATTGGCCGGTTTTGGCCGGCCATGAATGCCAGTGTCTTCCCGAGATCGAGCCCGGAACCGCCGCCAAAAGCAATCACACCATCATGCCCACCTTCACGATAGACTATAAGACCTTCCTGCACATTTTTTTCATTGGGATTGGGATCAACATCAGAAAAAACAGCACGCGCGAAACCGCTTTTCTCCAACAGGGCAAGCAGGTTGGTTGTAATTGCCTGCTGCGCCAATCCTCGATCGGTCACCACCAGCGGTCTGGAGATACCGGCCGATTTACAGGCATCAGCGATTTCTGCTATGCGCCCTGCCCCGAAGCGAACGGATGTCGGGTAGGACCAATTGGCCTCCAAAGTCATGGGAATTTCCTTATGATTTCAACCTGCGATATTTTTGACTGACTTTAGCAACAGATGAGCGTTTCGCAAGGAAGCGCCCGTCACAACACACAATTGTGGAACGATCATCCACTCGAATGTCCAGGCCGAACCCGACCGTTCCTGCTCATGAACCGCATTGTGCTGTATCCCGGAATTCAGCGTAGCAGCGAAACGCGCATTGGCGACCAACACTTCTGCCTTTACCGGATTTTGCTTGTGAGCCATGGCAGATGAACCACCGGCTTGGTCAAACGCCAATTCATCGAGCCCGTTTTGCGCCATCAGCACTATGTCCTGACCAATTTTTCCCAACGCTGCACAAATCGCAGACAACCAATTGCAATAATCACTCAATCTGGTTCTGTCGGTGTGCCAGCATTCACCCGGGTCATTCAAATTGAGCAATTCGGCCAGTTTTCTTCGAACCTCGGAACCCGTTTCTCCCATGGCCGAGAGCGTACCTACCGGTCCACCCAACTGTACGACATGTAAGTGCCGCTTGATTTCGTCGAACATCTCCAACCGCCGTTCAAGCGGTCTCCGCCACAGTTGAAGGCGGTCAGAAACTTTGACAGGCAATGCCGCCTGCATCCTGGTCCTGGCCATTAATTCCCGTTCACCATATGCTTTTTGGAGATCATTGATTGAACCGATGACTTCCTTTAGCCGGGATGAAAGAAATTCATTTACAGCGACCAGGCGCGTACAAAGGCTTGTATCAACGACATCCTGACTGGTGGACCCTAGATGCAAATATTCTCCGGCAGTTTCACCGCAAGCTTCCTGCAACTGCCTGACAAATTCCGGAACCGCCATGCCATCTCGCACGACACCCTGCTGCAGCAATGGCATATCCGGTTCGAAGCGCTCGCATGCCAAACGGATTGCTTCAGCGTTTTCTTCTAAAATCAGTCCGTATGCAGCTTGGGCGACAGCAAGGGACTTTTCAAATTCCAACATGGCTTTGATATCTGCCTGCACTGAAAAATGTGCAGCGATCTCCATGTCTCCAAGAAGACCGGACAAAAGAGGTGCGTTGTAGGGAGTGAATGACATGAGGATTATCGGTACCGCAAAACTCTAAACATCGAAAAACACCGTTTCATCCTCTCCCTGCAAGTGAATGTCAAACCTGTAGCCTTTGTCATGCTTTTGTGCGAGCAAAGTGCTTTGCCGCGATGGCTCAACGAGGCCCAAGACCGGATCGCTCGAGTTATCATTTTCAGGGAAATAAATCCGCGAGTGCAAGCCAAGATTTATACCACGTGCCACAATCCATACCGAGATATTTGAAACAACATTGCCAGACTCACCCTTTGCGACGACTGGCACGAAAAAAGGATATATGTCTCGTTCTTCGTCGTGGACGGCTCGAGCCCAAAAGCTGATTGAATCAGCCCAAAGTTCAACCATGGCATCCGTAACAGGGTTTCCATCTCCATCGAAAATACGGATTTCCAGAAAAGATGAATTCTTCGTTTGGGTAGTGACACCCAAATCCTCGTCATAAACCCCGGAAACTCCGGCTACATTTGGAGTGCAACCAATGTGCAGGTAGGGACCGGCTGTCTGCGAAGGACTTTCTTGAGGTTTCTCCCGTCCTGACATTTCAGGTTCCCTCCGGACGGTTTTCAAACGGTGTTGCATTCCTTCCCCGCAAAATCACATCGAACCTATATGCAAGCCTGTCCATGCTAACCGCACGCTGCATATCAAGTCTTGCAACGAGTTGCTCGATAGCCCGTTTATCGGGAATCGTGTTTACAATGGGACAGAGGGGTATCAACGGATCACCTTCGAAATACATTTGCGTAATCAGTCTCTGCGCAAAAGAAGAACCGAAAACCGAAAAGTGTATGTGTCCCGGGCGCCAGGCGTTCTCATGGTTGGGCCACGGATAGGCCCCGGGTTGGATCGTAAAGAACTCGTAGGAACCATCTGCTGCGGTAAGGGTCCGACCACAGCCACCAAAATTCGGATCAAGCGGCGCGATGTAGTTATCGTTCTTGTGCCTGTATCGACCGGCGGCATTTGCCTGCCATATTTCGATCAATGCATTGGGAACCGGATTCCCGCCTTCATCGATAACGCGTCCATGTACAATGATACGAGGACCTATCGCGGTCTCATCCGTATTTCCGAAGTTACGAACCAGATCATTGTCGAGTTGCCCGATAAGTTCGTGACCGAATACCGGTCCGGTAACTTCGCTGCTGGTTGAGGAAAAACAGATGAGGGGTTTTTTCGGCGTTCGAAGTATCGAAGACTTGTATTTCGGGGTATGGCAAACCGGATGCCAGTTTCGACTTCTCGGCCTATAGATTGCACCCTCGTTCATTAGCCGGACTTTCCGGACTTATCGAAAACTTCCTGAGCAATCCGAATTGCATGGTTCGCCCGGGGAACGCCCGCATAGATCGCAACATGCATAAGTGCTTCACGAATGTCTTCCTGTGAAGCGCCCGTGTTGTGGCAAGCATTGATGTGCATCGCCAATTCTTCATCGTTTCCCAGTGCCGCCAGAAGCGCAATTGTTATGAGCGAACGTTCGCGTCTGGACAAAGTCTCATCGGACCAAACATGTCCCCAGGCGCCTTCCGTTATCAGCTCCTGAAATCGTGAATTAAAGGAACTGGCATTTTCCTTCGAGCGATCAACATGGCTATCGCCCAATACTTCACGGCGGGTTTGCTCTCCAGCTTTCTTTTTATCTGACACCATCTAATCCACTGCTATCGGCAAGCCCACGTAATTTTCGGCAATCGAACGGGATGCTGCTTCTGACTGCATAATATATTCAAATTCAGCCCGCTGCATCTTTTTATCAAATGCGTCATGTTGGGGGAAATGGTGCATGAGTCGTGAGAGATACCAGGAAAACCGCTCTACCTTCCAGACGCGGCGCAGACAGGTTTCCGAATAGGTTTCAAGCTGATCGGATTTACCCTTGTTGTAGAAGCTGTCAAAAGCCTGAGCCAGCAACCAAACATCGGCAATTGCGAGATTGAGGCCCTTGGCTCCGGTGGGCGGCACAATATGCGCTGCATCGCCCGCCAGAAAGAGGTTTCGGTAACGCATCGGCTCAGCAACAAATGAGCGCAACTGTGCGATGCTCTTTTCAATTGCAGCTCCTGTTTGCAACCTTTCTGACAACTCCGGATCAAGCCGCTTTCCAAGTTCTTCCCAGAACCGTTCGTCAGGCCAGTTTTCAACATGATCATCTGAGGCGCATTGCAGGTAATATCTGCTGCGGGTGTTCGAACGCATGGAGCACAAGGCGAAACCGCGTTCATGATTGGCATAAATCAGCTCTTCGGCAACCGGTGGCTGATCAGTCAGCAGGCCCAGCCAACCAAACGGGTAAACCCGCTCGTAAACCTTGATGACGTCAGCAGGTATGGATTGACGTGCCACTCCGTGAAATCCATCACAGCCTGAAACATAGTCACATTCAATCTCGATTGTTTCTTCCTCTTTGGAATATCTGATAATCGGATTGGCTGCAGTTGGATTTTCTATCTCAACATTTTCAATCTCAAACCGGATATCTCCGCCATCCTCGTGGCGCCGCGTCATCAAATCGCTCGTCAACTCCGTCTGGCCGTATACAAGCACACCCTTTCCGACGAGACCTTTTAAATCAATCCGGTGCCTGTGCTCATGATAGGTAAGTTCGAACCCGGAATGATCCAGACCTTCCCGGTCCATTCTTCCGGCCAATCCAGCCTGACGCAATATCTCAACCGATCCCCACTCAAGGACGCCGGCACGGATACGGCCCTCGACATGCTGGCGTGACTGACGTTCCAGTACTATCGAGTGAATTCCTGAAAGAGAAAGCAGGTGCGAAAGCAGCAATCCAGCAGGACCAGCCCCAATTATTACAACCTGTGTTTTCTGTGTTGCAGCCATTTACACCGAAAATTGCAAGTGAACCCTAACGACTTGTACAGTGTAGATGATCTGTCGGCAAACATGCGATTGAGACCGAGCTGCAATAGCCTACTTTGTGGCCTCCGATTTCAGGTAGTTAGCGGCTTCCTCCCTGCTTTCAAAAATATGGGGAGGGATTGAGCGGTTCTTGAAATCATGACCAAGTTTCTGGCGCATAAATGCACTGGTCGTATAGTGGGTGGATGTCAGGTAATAATCGTATTCCAACTGTGCCAGCAGGTTCATGAATCTGGCGGACAACCGCTGAGCGATGGAGATACCATCATAATTCGCAACAATGTTCACCTTCCGGCCCAGTTTCGTAAAGAAACGGTTTAGCTCATCATCAAGCTTCGCCAACTCATCCTTGGTGGAGATATCAAGGCCACTCATGTTGGCATAAACAATGTTTGAAACTTCATCATAGACCAGACGCTCGCCTACCGGAATATCCAGCATTTCCTTGCGCAACTTCATGGTTCTTTCGTTGAAAATCCTAGCATCCATTTCGCCCGGATTCCTGACCACTGGCGCGAAGTCCATCTGGTCAAGGATGTCCTTCTGCAGGTCGATGCCGGGCGCGATCTCAACAAGTTCGAGCCCTTCCGGCGTCAATTCGAAAACACAGCGTTCTGTAATGTAGAGAACTTCCTTATCCTGTTTTGCGGCGAATGAGCCATTGAACGTGATCTGCTCGACTTCACTGGTGAATTTACGACTGCGCCCTTCCTGCAGGATCTCAAGACGACCGCCACCGGCTGTGACTTTCAATCCACCGGCGGTGAATGTTCCCACAAACAAAACCTTCCGGGCGTTTTGGGAAATGTTTATGAAACCGCCTGCGCCCGCAAACCGGTCTTTGAACCGGCTGACGTTCACGTTGCCATACTGGTCAGTCTCAGCCATTCCCAGACAGGCAAGATCGAGGCCTCCTCCATCGTAAAAATCGAACTGCTGATTGGTCTGGATGATCGCGTTCGCATTTACCGCCGCGCCAAAATCCAGACCGGATTGGGGAATACCGCCGTGCACTCCGGCCTCGGTAGTTAGCGTTATGCAATCAATGATGTTTTCTTCATTGGCAACCGACCCGACACCCTCAGGCATTCCGATACCAAGATTGACGACCCCATTTACGGGGAGTTCCATGGTGGCGCGGCGCGCTATGATCTTGCGCTCTGTTAATTCCATAGGCGTGAGAGCATCAACAACCGTCTTCATACGCCCTGAAAAACCGTGACTGTAAGGGGTCTGGTAAGTCTGCAGATGTTCATCCGGTTCGGACAGAACAACGCAGTCAACCAGATTGCCCGGAACCACAACCTCCTTCGGCATCAATGATCCTGCAGCCGCGATCCGCTCAACCTGAGCGATAACGAGGCCACCGGAATTTTTTGCCGCCATCGCAATCGGCAACATGTCGAGGGTAAGCGCTTCCCGCTCCATCGTGATATTGCCGAGCGGATCAGCAGTTGTACCGCGAATGAGAGCTACGTTAACCGGAATGGAATGATAAAACAGCCATTCCTCTCCCATTATTTCCTGGACTTCTACCAGCGGCTCTTTTGTGCGGTTATTTATAGCGCCGCCAGATTGTCTGGGATCGACAAAGGTGTGAAGGCCTACTTTGGAAAACATGCCCGGCTTACCAGCGGCGATGTCACGGTAAAGCTGGGAAATACAGCCAAGTGGCAGGTTGTAAGCCTCTATTTCCTCACTCATGGCAAGGGCACCAAGCTTGGGAACAAGCGACCAGTGCCCGCCTATTGCGCGCTTGACCAGACCGGGTCGGGCCAGACGGTTAAGTCCACGATCCTTGCCGTCTCCCGGTGCAGCAGCGAACAACAGGGAAATGTCCTTTGGTGCCGCATGGGTCAAAAACCGTTCTTCAATTCCACGCAACAGGCTTTCCGGCGTCCCAATTCCCACAAATCCGGAAACGCAAACGGTATCTCCATCCGCTATCGTTGCAATTGCATTTTCAAGGGAAACGACCTTGTCGACCATGATAACAAGCCTTCTCTAAACGATTACAGCTCTATCAGCTGCTTTTCCCGCGGGACTTTTTCGGTTGTGCGGCTGTGTCCTGAGTTCTTTCCAACCACTCGATCAAGCCGCCTGCAACCACTCCCTGTGCCTTGGAACTCACAAACACCCCGACGTGGCCGCCGGGAAAACCGATTTCCTCATACTGTTTTTCCGGGACGAATTTCCCGAGCGCAGTGGAACAACTCACCGGTATAATATGGTCCTGCAATGCATAGATGTTGAGAACCGGACAGGAGATGTTTGAAAGGTCGACGTCTTCACCGGCTATTTTGAACTTGCCTTCAACCAACCTGTTTTCACGATAAAGGTCGTTCAACCATTGCCGGGCCAGTTCGCCGGGGTGATCTGGCCGATCGGCAATCCATTTTTCCATTCGCAAGAAGTTGAGCAAAGCGTCCCGATTGCCATCCATTTTGGCAAGTCCAAGATTGTATTTGGTCATGCTGTTTATTGGGGTAAGGGAAGAGAAAATAGTACCTGTCATCGCCCCTGGCAGCATGCCGTAGGTTTCGATGAGAAGATCGATATCTCCCTTTTCCAGGTTCCCGATCCAGGAATTGAGGAAGCCCTCACCGAGCCAGAAATTTTCGTGATCGCCATGAAAGTCAATGGGTGTGATCGCCAAAGCCATGCCGGACAAAAGTTCGGGCCGTAACGCAGCCAGCATGGCGGCAAACGTTCCGCCTTCACAAATGCCGAACAAACATGCGGGCTTTCCGTCGTTTCTTTCGACAACATTTTCAAGGCAGGAACCCAGATAAAGATCAACATAGTCGTCAAAATTGAGAAATTGGTCGGCGCGAGTAGGGTTACCCCAGTCAACCACATAAACATCGATACCGGCAGCGAGCATGTTGCGAACCAATGAACGGTCCTCCTGAAGGTCAATCATGCTCTGTCGTCCAAACAGTCCATAGCAGATTACGACCGGCGGCAAAGTGCTCTTTTGTTTAGTTGTCGGGTGATAGTGAAACAAACGCACCTTGTCTATTTCATAGACTGTTTCGTAAGCGCTTTCCGCGATCTGCACATCTTCGCTGGTTACCTGAGATAGCACACCACCTGAACGGAGTGCTTTGGAGCCGGTATCCATGATTTGCTTCATGGCTTCGGCCCAGGCCTCCATTGCTGCATCGGTTTCAGGGAAACTTTCCTGGTTCCTGGTGTAATCGCCCGGCATCAGGAATTCTCTCCCTTCAACCTTGCCAGTTCGCGTTTCACTTCCCGAAGTTCCCGACGAAGCTGATGTACGATCAGTGTCAAATCATCGACTTCCGTACGTGTCGGAATTTGCCACACCTCACTCCAGTCTTCAGCCATGTCACGCTGGCGTGCGCGGATTTCCGTGGAAGCACGGATCATGCGCTTTTGGGCATTGAGAAATATGTCACTGCCTTGGGCTTCGAGCAGTGCTGCATTTGCCGCCTTAAGCCACTCGTCCAGCGCTTCGTTCACATTGCCGGATTTGAGGTCATCAAGCGTGTATTTCTCGCTATATGTCTTGTAAGCGGCGGTCCATGCTTCCTGCATCACGCGTGACATGTCACTTGCGGCTTGCTGATAGTCAAGCGATTCCCGCCATGCTTCCGCAGCCTTTTGCTGTGGCATCATAAGATCAGCAAATTGTGGGCCCCGGGCAATTGAATCCAGCATGACACGCAATTGCTCAGGTGCATATTGCGTCCACTTTTGCGGATCGAGAGTTGAAAAGAATGCATCGGGCCCTTGCCTGAAATCCTGTGTAAACGGGTTTTGGGGCTGCGCCATAGCGCTCATATCCCATGCCGGAGACCAGGATTTTATAAATGACTGCCATGCCGCGAGCGGATCCATATTCGGTGCTGATTGCGAAGGGGTCTGGCCACTGAGTGCAGTTTTGAATTGTTCCGCCACATCTGCCTGTGCCTTCATGAAAGCATCCTGACTCTGTTGCCAGATGTCCATCATCGCATCAAACCCATTGTCTTTTTCATTCATGAGTAAATTCCATGTTTCCCGGGCTTAAATCACAGTGCCTGGGTGTAAATATCAAGCGCTGCTTCATAGGTCATTTCACGCGGATTATTCACGAGAAGCCGTTGCTGCTTCATTGCGTCTTCAGCAAGCATTGGCAAATGATTGTGATTAACGCCGACCTCCGCAAGTTTGCTCTGCATGCCGAGTTCAGGTCCCATTTTCTTGAAACCTTCCACCATCGCATCACAGGCTTCTTTTTCCGATTTACCGGTAATATCCCTGAATATCACAGGCGCAAGTTCAGCATACAATGAGGATGCTTCTGTCATGTTGAAATCGAGCACATAAGGCAAAACCAACGCATTTGAAAGGCCGTGCGGCACGTGGAAATGTCCTCCCAAAGGATAGGCCAGCGCATGAACAGCAGCAACCGGAGCGTTTGCGAACGCCATACCGGCAAGCATTGATCCAAGCAGCATGTTCGAACGCGCCTCCCGATCTTCGGGCGTGTTGCATGCCGCGTAAATAGAGTTCCCGAGCAGATCAAGCGCCTGACGTGCAAGGGTATCAGAAACGATGTTCTTCTTGTGTTTCGAAGTGTAGGCCTCAATCGCATGCACCATAGCGTCGATACCGGTTGCCGCCGTAACGTGGGCCGGAAGGCCTACCGTCAATTCAGCATCAAGGATAGCCCAGTCGGGTAACAGTTGGTGAGAAACGACACCCTTCTTTTCGTTGGTTCCGGTGGTCACAATTGATATCGGTGTGACTTCCGAACCGGTACCTGCAGTAGTGGGTGCAAGAACCATCGGCAGGCGGCCGCCTTTAACGAGACCCACGCCATACATTTCCTCAATCGGTTGCTGGGAACCAACGAGAACTGCAATCAGTTTGGCAGTGTCCATTGAAGACCCGCCACCGACTGAAACAACACCATCGACACCTTCCGCTTTTGCTTCTTCAACTGCCTTGAGGATCATCGCTTCCGGCGGATCGGCAACTACATCGTCGATAATATGCACCCCGACACCGGCTTCTTTCAAACCGTCAAGGGCTGCCTGGGCGAGACCGAGTTCAAGAATTATCTTGTCGGTGACGAAAGCAATTTTCCGGCAACCCATATCGGTCATGATACCGCCAATTTTCGACGTGCTGCCGACTTCACTCAGAATCGATTTCGTTGTCTGGAACTGGAATGCATGCATCTTCAATAAATCCTATTCTGCTGGTTCAGCTTCTTCGAGGGACTTCATGCTTTTAAGCCTCTCGGTCAGTTTCATGTTTTCTGTATAGTCGACCGGACAATCGATCAGTGAGACCTTACCATCGTCCAGCGCTGTTCTTATGATCCCCTCGAGATCTTCGGTCCGCTCCACCTTGTAGCCGACAGCGCCGAAACTCTCCGCAAATTTGACGAAATCCGGATTGCCGACATCTACATTGCTCTTTCGACCGTATTCACGCAATTGGTGCCATTCTATGAGACCGAGCTTGTTGTCGTTGAACATCAAGACCGTAATGTTCAGGCCGAGGCGTACAGCTGTCTCAATTTCCTGATTGTTCATCATGAAGCCACCGTCGCCGCAAACTGCCAGGACATTGCGTTCCGGGTAAGTCAGTTTGGCAGCTATTGCTCCTGGCAAGGCAATGCCCATCGATGCAAATCCGTTGGAAATGATGCAGGTGTTCGGGCGCTCTGCCTGAAACATCCGTGCCATCCACATCTTATGTGCACCGACATCTGAAATCACCACATCTTCCGGGTTAAGCTGCTTACGGATATCACAGATGATGCGTTGGGGCTTCACAGGGTAACTGTTGTCATTTTCGTGCGCATTCAATTCAGTCACAATTTTCTTGCGAAGCTTCTTCATTGGCACTGCCGGATCGCGCTCGCAACGAACGGCAATTCTATGCATGGAATCCTTGATGTCGCCGATTACCCCGGCCTCAACGATATAGTTTGCGTCAACTTCGGCGGGTGATCCATCAATATGGATTATGCGCTTGTCGTGGTTCGGGTTCCAGTGAGCGGGATCATACTCGACCATGTCATAGCCGATACAAATTACCAGGTCAGCTTCGTCAATACCGAACGCAACGAGGTCGTGAGCCTTCAGGCCCACTGTACCGATACTCAAAGGATGTGAGGAGGGAATCACGCCCTTTGCCATAAAGGTCGTAGCAACCGGGGCGTTGATGGCTTCAGCAAACTCGATCAATGCTTTGCTCGCTGCGTGACGAATGATCCCGTTACCTGCAATGATCACCGGATTCGAACTGTCCGATATTTTCTCAGCTACCTGGCGACACTTTCCGCGTGCTGCCTCTGACATTAGCGGTGACTGGACCTTCAACGGAACAGCACTTCCCACCGACATATCCGCAACGTTTTCAGGAAAATCTATGAAAGCCGCGCCGGGTTTTTCGGCTTGGGCAAATTTGAAAGCCTTTCGGACAACCTCCGGTACAATTTCAGGCTCCCTAATTTGCGTACTGTACTTTGTAATTGGCGCAAACAGATTGACCAGATCAAGAATCTGATGGCTTTCCTTGTGCATGCGCGTTGTCGCGCCCTGCCCTGCAATCGCGACTACCGGAGCGCGATCCATGTTGGCATCCGCAACACCGGTGACAAGATTTGTAGCACCCGGCCCCAACGTTGACATGCAAACCCCGGCTTTACCGGTCAAACGCCCATATACGTCTGCCATGAAAGCAGCAGCCTGCTCATGACGTGTAACGATGAACCTGATCGGGCTGTCCAGCAACGCATCCATTACAGCGATGTTTTCTTCGCCGGGAATACCAAAAATATATTCTACCCCTTCATTCTCCAGGCATTTCACCAGAAGTTGGGCTGCATTTAAGCTTCCTGTTTTTTCCAAGGGAAAAACTCCGTCGTTTGGCCAATGGCGACAGCATCATCGCACGATACGTATTCCAAGCAAAATCACACTTGGAAATTCGAGGTCTCCAAACCACGCAGACACTCCATGCACAACCGATAATTGTGCAATCTAGTCGTGTCGTTAGCGCATATCTATGACATTCGGATGGCAATCGCAACCTCGGTATCCACAACGTTTTTGTGCATTGCACAAATTTTTGTTGCATTGCACAATTACTGATGGTAAACGGATTCCCATATCGAACGGGATCCCTCCCCAACCTAAAGCACGATGAGGTCCAGACAATGACAAAGAAAATGGATGAAACTGAAACCATGGAACAATCCAAGGAATACATGACAAAGCATATCGCAAACTCAGAGAAGTTTGTTGAAAGCATTATCGAGTTTAACGCTGCAGCCTTCAAGGGCGGAGAAACACTGGCCAAGAAAGCATATGACAATTATATCTCGAACGTTGCTGCCACATTTGACGGTGTGAAGGCGCTAAACAAAACCTCTGATCTGCCAGACTATTACAAGGTGGCAACCTCGAATGTTGCTGCGGCTAGTGAGCGTTTTTCCGATCAAAGCAAAGGCTTTTCGGAGCTTGTAAGCAAGGTAATGAAAGAAACCGGCGAAGCAGGTCGCCAGGCCTACACAAAAACTTTCTCCGGAAACGCCTGACACGAAACGCTCCTCCTGAGAATCTAGTCAGTTTCACAACCGCCGATCCTGCTCCTCCCGCAGTCGGCGGTTTTTTATTGCGCAAATCCTGACAATCGCCTATTCGTGCTGCACTGCAACAATCCAGGTTGTCGACGATGAATGAAACAGTGCAAGATACCGATGAGACACCGGTACTAATCAAAAAGTACCCCAATCGTCGGTTATACAATACTGCTACCAGTTCATATATAGTCCTTGATGATGTGGTTGAACTCGTCAAATCCGGTGTTTCCTTCAAGATCGAAGACACCAGGTCTGGTGACGACCTGACCCGGAGCATTCTCAATCAGATCATCTACGAACGTGAAACCGCACAAGGTAATTATCACTTTCCCCTTGATGTCCAGAAGCAGCTCATTCTCATGTATGACGATGCCTACGGCAGAATGGTTCCTGAATATCTCAGGGAGTCGATGAAAGTTTTCGTCTCGGAACGCGACAGGTTGAAAGAAACCTTCGAGGAGATGCTGAATTTCAACACTCAAACCATGGCGCAATTCAGCGAGAACATGGCCAAGCAGAACATGGAAGTCTTCAGCAGGACTTTTGAATTTTTCCAGAATATGAGTGGCTTGCCAACACCAGGTGCCGGCAACAAGGAAGCCGCGGAAAGCAACCCTAAGGATGCTGAAAGGATGCGGGAACTGGAAGACCTTCAGAAACAAATAAACTCGTTGCAGCAACAGCTAAAAGCCCTGAAACAGTAATCCGGAAAAAGAGTTTCTCCATGCCTCACCGCCTGAAAAAACCGGCAAAAGCCTATTCAAAACACTATTTCCTTGGGCTGGGTTTTCATGGGTTCCACAGGGTCAACTACCTGGAATGGGGAGACGTAGAAAAATTTCATCGACAGGAGACGCTGTTTTGCGTTCATGGCCTGACCCGTAACGCCCGTGACTTTGACTACTTTGCGGGCAAGCTATGCAATCGATATCGGATAATTTGCCCGGATGTGGCCGGTCGCGGGGACAGCGACCACCTGCTTGACGATGAATCATACAATTACCTCCAGTACAATTCGGACATGAACGCGCTAATTGCGCGTCTTGGCGTAACAGAGGTGAACTGGGTAGGCACTTCGATGGGCGGAATCATTGGTATGGTCCTTGCCTCTGTTGCGCAGTCACCAATTCGCCGACTGGTTGTCAACGACATCGGACCAGAGGTTTCGCGGGACGCGCTGTTGTCGATTGCGCAATATATCGGGCGGTCGGATGAGTTTTCTTCTGTAAATGAAGTCGAGAAATATCTTCGTGAAATTTATCGCGAATTTGCTCCGATGACGGATGAAGACTGGTCGCACATGGCTAAATATGCCTGTAAACGCACCGAGCACGGAACGTTCAAAATGAAGGTGGATCCAAGGGTTGGCAATGCTTTTCGGGATTCCATTTCCTATTTCAATGTGGAGATGTGGGAAACCTGGGAGAAAATTACCTGTCCGGTTCTTATTCTACGCGGCAAGGAATCCTCTTTTTTGTCAGAGGAGACAGCCAGGAAAATGCTGGAATGCGGCCCGGAAACCACACTGGTGGAATTCGACAATACCGGTCACACTCCTACCTTGAGAAACGATGAACAAGTGGACATTATTGCAGACTGGCTGTCTGAGAATTAGAAACTGTTTTGAAAATCACGAGTTCATTTGCCTGAATACAATCCCGGAGAGGATATTAATAAATGAAGCTGGAATTTCATCATATCAACTTCGTCGCGGAAGATGTGGATCGAATGCACGACTTCTACACGAATGTTCTCGGCCTTGATGATATCCCGATACAGAACTTTCCTCGCACCGAGGCAAACCAGAATTCCGGATATAATGGTAAAATCCGCTTTGCCACAGAAGGCAGCATGCAGATGCATCTGGCTGAGCGGGCGTTTGATGTTGCCTTCAGAAATGATCAGGTGATCAACCCCGTTGCAAATGGCCATATCGCGTTTCGTACAGATAACCTGAGCGAATTTCTAAAGCTGCTGGAAGAACGAAACATACCTTATTCGGACTACGGCACCGCTTTCGCAAAGGAATGGCATCAGGTTTTCTTCCATGATCCGGAGGGAAACGTAATTGAGGTCCATCAGCAGGTGACTAACCCGGAACGCGGATGACCTATAAGAAGCCACTGCGTTCGCTTACCCACGAAATACCGTTGCTATTTCTCCATTTCCAAATGGCTCTGTGAAATTTTACCGGTTAAACATCCAGCGTGTTCTGGCGTTCCCAATCCGAGAAATGAGATACGTAGGAATTCCACTCATTGTGTTTCAGTTTCAGGAAGGCGGCTGAAAACTCTTCACCCATCGCAGCTTTCAGAACCTTGTCCTTGTCAAGAGTACGTAGGGCATCAAGCAGATTCAGGGGAAGTTTCTGAGCGCCGCGAACCTTGTGGCCATCCGTGTACATGTTGATATCAAGACGCTTTCCGGGATCAGCTTTTGAGCTAACTCCTGACAGACCTGCAGCGATGATCACTGCTTGCAACAGGTACGGATTAGCAGCTCCGTCCGGCAGCCTGAGTTCGAACCGGCCGGGACCGGGCACACGCACCATGTGCGTGCGGTTGTTGGATGTCCAGGTGACTGTGTTCGGCGCCCAGGTAGCTCCTGAGGATGTGACCGGCGCGTTGATGCGCTTGTAGGAATTTACGGTTGGATTGGTAATCGCACACATTGCAGTCGCGTGTTTGATAATACCACCAAGGAAGTGGTAGCCCTCAGAAGAAAGTCCCATTTCATCCTTGTTGTCTTCGAAGACATTCTTCGTGCCGCCCTTGTCCCAGACCGAAATGTGGGCGTGACAACCGTTGCCCGTCAAGCCTTCAAACGGCTTCGGCATGAAGGTCGCTCTCAGCCCGTGTTTCTCGGCAACCGATTTCACCATGAACTTGAAGAAGGAATGCTTGTCAGCGGTTGCCAACACATCATCAAATTCGAAATTCATTTCGAACTGGCCGTTTGCATCCTCATGATCATTCTGGTACGGACCCCAGCCCAGGTCGAGCATGTAATCGCAGATCTCGGCGATTACATCATAACGGCGCATTACTGCCTGCTGATCGTAGCACGGTTTTTCAGCAGTATCCTGCGGATCAGAAATCTCGGTGCCATCCACATTGGTCAGGAAGAACTCAGCCTCAACACCGGTCTTTACCCGCATACCCTGAGACTCGGCTTCTGCAATCAATCTCTTGAGCGTATTGCGCGGCGCCTGATCGACAGGCTTGTCTTCCATCACACAATCGCCTGCGACCCATGCAACTTCCGGTTTCCACGGCAGTTGAATCACACTGTCCGGATCGGGAACCGCAAGCATGTCCGGATGTGCCGGGGTCATGTCGAGCCAGGTTGCAAAGCCCGCAAAACCGGCACCTTCCTCCTGCATGTCGGCAATTGCTGCAGCCGGAACCAGCTTCGCCCGTTGCCCGCCGAACAGGTCAGTAAATGAAATCATGAAATACTTGACGCCATTATCCTTGGCGAATTTTGCGAGATCCTTGGCCATCTTTTCCCTCTCTTCGTTTTTCGACAAGGTCCCGACCTTGTCGCTCGTTTTCGAACCAGTACTACGGTCTTACGCCTCAGCCCACTCTGTTGCAGGACCGGAAATAATTCCCGGCTCCAGTTCCAATATAATCAATACCCCTGCCCCGGTATCCAGTTTGTGCCCGACAACGGAACCTGAGCCATTGCCGCAGCTTCGACCGTCAAGGCAACCAGATCCTCCGGTTCCAGATTGCGCAGATCGTTCTTGCCGCACGCCCGGGCAATTGTCTGGGCTTCAAGTGTCATTACTTTGAGATAGTTTGCAAGTCTTCTGCCTGCTGCAACCGGATCAAGTCGTGCCATCAACTCCGGTTCCTGGGTCGTGATACCGGCAGGATCCTGGCCTTCGTGCCAATCGTCATATGCTCCGGCTGTCGAACCAAGATCACGATATTCGTTTTCCCATTTGGGGTCGTTATCACCGATTGCGATCAAAGCTGCCGTACCAATCGCGACTGCATCTGCGCCCAGCGCCATGGCCTTGGCAACATCCGCACCATTTCGAATGCCGCCGGAGAGAACCAACTGCACCTCACGATGGACACCGAGGTCCTGCAACGCCTGAACCGCAGGACGGATGCAGGCAAGCGTTGGCTGGCCAACATGTTCTATGAAGACTTCCTGGGTTGCCGCAGTTCCGCCCTGCATGCCATCCAGAACCACAACGTCTGCACCGGCTTTGACGGCAAGCGCCGTATCATAATAGGGCCGTGCACCGGCAACCTTGATGTAGATCGGCACTTTCCATCCGGTTATTTCGCGCAATTCCAAAATCTTGATTTCAAGGTCATCCGGACCCGTCCAGTCAGGATGCCGGCAGGCTGACCGCTGATCGATACCTTTGGGAAGGTTGCGCATTTCCGCGACGCGATCAGAGATTTTCTGACCAAGAAGCATACCGCCGCCGCCGGGTTTCGCACCTTGCCCGATCACCACCTCAACCGCATCAGCCTTTCGCAGGTCATCCGGGTTCATGCCGTATCGCGACGGCAGCAGTTGGTAGACAAGCTTGTCAGACTGACCACGTTCTTCCGGGGTCATCCCGCCGTCACCGGTGGTTGTGGAAGTTCCTGCAGCTGATGCGCCACGACCCAGAGCTTCCTTTGCTGCTCCGGACAACGCACCAAAACTCATTCCGGCTATCGTAACAGGTATATCAAGGTGGATTGGATTTTTGGCAAAGCGCGTACCGAGCGACACCTTGGTATTGCAGGCTTCCCGATACCCTTCCAAAGGATAACGCGACATCGAAGCCCCAAGAAACAGAAGATCGTCAAAATTGGGAAGGCGCCGTTTAGCCCCGCCGCCTCTTATGTCATATATCCCTGTCTGTGCTGCTCTCCGAATTTCCGAATTGGTGTACTCGTCAAAGGTCGCCGGGATACGCGGATGGGTGGGAGGATTTGTCATCAGTAAGCATCCACGTTGTCGATGTTGAAATTGTAGAGTTTTCTGGCAGAGCCATAGCGTTTGAAGTCTTCGGGCTTTGCATCGTTCACTTCACCGCGTTCCAAAAGTTCCGCCAGAAGTTCAAGATGCTCAGGCCGCATCTCTTTTTCTATACAATCAGCTCCGAGTGATTTTACCTCGCCTTTCACAAAAATTCTTGCTTCATAGAGGCTGTCACCAAGGGCATCTCCTGCGTCTCCGCATACAACCAGATTTCCCGATTGGGCCATGAAGGCGGACATATGACCGATGCTGCCGTGAACAACAATGTCGATACCCTTCATGGAGATTCCGCATCTTGAGGAAGCATTTCCCTTGATGACCAGAGTACCCCCGTGACCTGTCGCGCCGGCATACTGACTGGCGTCACCTTCGATTACAATCTTGCCGGACATCATGTTTTCAGCAACACCGGGGCCCGCAGAACCGGCAATATTGACGGTCGCTTCCTTGTTCATTCCGCCACAGTAATAACCGGTCGAACCTTTCACATTGACCGTGATTGGCCCATCAAGACCGCAGGCGATCGCATGCGCGCCGCGCGGGTTCAGCACTTCCCATTCGGTCTGGTTTGAGCCTTGCGATTGTGCCTGCAGGGTCTCATTCATCGCTCGCAGTGTGGATTGGGCAAGATCGATTATTTCCATCTCCTGTCACCTTTCCCAGAAATATACGGTAGCTGGCTCCGGTTCCCAGACCTTCGCCTGCTCGATGCCGGGAAGATCCACCAGCGCACGATATTCAGATCCGAAAGCCACGTACCGATCCGTCTCCGCCAATACAGCCGGTTTGCAGGCGATAGGATCACGGAGAACTCCGAAACCGTCCTTCGTGCCAATTACGAACGTGTAAAAGCCGTCAAGGTCCTTGAGGCCTGCTTCGAGCGCCTCACCAAGCGAAGCATCATTCTGCATCTGGTTTGCCAGATAGGCTGCGCCGACTTCGGTATCGTTTTCGGTTTCGAAAGTCATGCCCTCGCGCACAAGTTTTCGGCGCAGAGAATTATGGTTGGATAGAGAACCGTTGTGAACCAGGCACTGATCTTCGTCCGTCGAAAACGGATGGGCACCAAGTGTGGTGACGGCTGACTCTGTGGCCATGCGGGTATGACCCACCCCATGACTTCCTGTCATGGATCGAATGCCAAAGCGGTCCACCACGGAGGCAGGCAACCCCACTTCCTTGTAAATTTCAACGCTCTCACCGCTGCTCATGACCCTGACATCGGGATGATGGGCTGAAATCTCTGACCGCACGAGGTCCACTTTTCCAGCAGGAACATCAAGAACCGCATGGGTGTCACGGGGATCAAGACTGACTTCAAACCCAAGTGATTTTGTGAGAGCACCTGCCAGTGAACCGAATATTTCTTCCGGAGTATCCGTTTGAACCGTTATCTTGGAACCGCCGTTTTCGCCTTCGTTGTAGACTGCAATGCCCGCGCTATCGGGGCCACGATCCGACATCGTAATCAACATGTCGGAAAGCAGGTTTCCAAGCTCTGGTTCCAAGGATTTGTCTTTCAGGAAAAGTCCTACTATTCCGCACATCACGCGCTCCATTTCAACTTACGGCAAGGTAATGCGCATATTCCGACAGTCAAACAAAAAGAAAATAAGTTTCCCCACAGTGAAATTATCCAAGCAAATATTCAATCCGTATGTTGATAAGAAATCACTGATAGATAAATCGCAGGCAGTTTTATGAGGATTGCCGGGCCATGTGGCGCATCGGCGTCGAAGTAAAGGCTGTCGCCGGGCTGCAGCAGATAGTGATTGTTACCATGGCGATACTCAACTTCGCCTTCCAGCATGTAGAGAAACTCCAGTCCCGCATGCTGGAAGGTTGGGAAAGTGTCAGATTTTTCGGTCAACGTGATCAGATAAGGTTCAACGGTCACGCCGCTCGAATTTCCCCCAATGTGGCCGAGTAACTTGTATTGGTGCCCAGCGCGGGTGCCACGACGCTCCGCCTCAAATCCGGCCCCCGCTTTTATGTGGACTGCGGCGCGGGTTTCCTCAAAGCGCTTAAAGAGCGAACTGATCGGAACGCCAAGTGCATCGGACAGGATGTGAAGCGTTGTCAGGGATGCGGACGTGGTACCGTTTTCTATTTTGGAGAGCATTCCTACTGACAGACCGGAGGCATCGGACAATTCTGCAATCGTTATGCCCAGCCTTTTTCTGGCAGTGCGAACTTCATGCCCGATCGCAAGTTCAAGGCGCTGCTCGAGTTCGCCCTGAAACGCGTGCGGGTCCTGACTGAGTGTTACAGGGATTTTCTTGCCCATAAGCCAAATTGTACCAGCGAGGGTTTCCGGTCAAATGAAATTCACGATCAGTGTGGCACCGAGGATGATCGCAATCCACAGAACCATCGCGCCGGTAGGCCAGACACGTGCCATTCGACCTTCGGGACCGTGAGACTGATAAAGCGCTCCCACCACCCGTTCAACCCTGCGTTTTGCGAACCAGGTGCCAAATGCCCAAAGCCCGGAAACTATGTTGTTAACCCGCTTCAAAACTGTTGGAAGAAACTTGCGGTACGTCCAGTCTGTATCCAGGTTCACCGATTTGAGTTCGGGAGGATAAATGCCGGTTCGCATCAGCACCGTGAAGGCAAGCGCCGAGAAAAACAGCAATTGCAATTGGGTGACGACGTGAGTGGTGGTGTACGGAACATATTTCACATCATACGGCAGAAGTGCATACAACGGATCAGGGTAAACACCGATAAAGATACAAAGGAACGCAGTAATACCCATCGCGAGAAGCATATGAGTGGGCGCTTCTTTCGGCCTCAGGCCGCTATCATGAGCAAAGAATGCAAAGTATGGAATCTTGATACCAGAGTGATGGAAAACGCCCGCCGAGGCAAACAGCAAAATTCCCCATACGATGTAGTAACCCTCATGAGCCGCATCCGACAGGATAAGCGACTTCGTCACAAAACCCGAAAACAGCGGGAATGCCGAGATGGAAGCGGCTCCAACGACACAGAAAACCATTGTCAACGGCATAGTTTTGTAGAGACCTCCGAGTTCGGAACCCTTGGCTGTGCCGGTTCTGAAGAGAACAGCGCCCACACTCATGAACAGCAGAGACTTGTAGAGAATGTGTGCAAATGCATGCGCTGCGGTACCGTTCAGCGAAAGTTCGGTACCTATACCAACGCCAACCACCATGAAGCCAAGCTGGTTGTTCAGGGAATACGCAAGTACCCGCCTGAGATCATTCTCGATCACTGCATAAAAGATCGGGAACAGTGTCATGATAGCGCCGATGTAAATCAGGATTTCAGTACCGGGAAATCCGCGGGCAAGCGCATAGACAGCCAGCTTTGTGGTGAATGATGACAGAATGACCGTGCCAGTTACCGTTGCAGCCGGATAGGCATCCTGCAACCAGTTGTGAAGCAGCGGGAACGCACATTTGACGCCGAAAGCAAGGAAAATGAGCCAGGTACCCAGGCTTCCCAATGTCATCTTACCAAAATCAATGGAGCCGGTTTCGCGGTAGAACAGAACCACGCCGCCGAGAAGCACCACACCTGATCCAATCTGGACAACCAGATAACGCATACCTGTTGCAAATGCTCCCGGGGTACGTCTCGCCCAAATCAGGAAAACGGAAGTGATTGCTGTGCCTTCCCAAAATATGAAAAGGGTAACAAGGTCTCCGGCAAAGACTGCGCCTATTGCGGAGCCTGCATAGAGCAGTGACGACACTTGTTGTACGGTATCCCGGACATGCCAAGCGTATAACAGAGACAAAAATGCTGCCAGCGAGAACACGAGCCCAAAAATTATTGACAGTTTGTCGACCCGCATCAACGTCAGATCAAGACCTGCAAGGCTCATAGGAGTGTACACTCCGGTGGGCAACTCCCAAATCATTGCTGCACTGATCACAGGTACAATCAGGGAGACAATTCCCCTGGGCGTACCATTCGGCAGAAACGGCAGTATCAGAGCCCCGATGACAAAAATCAGAAATGGCGGAAACACATCAGTCATCATTCGTCTCCCGCTCGAGACCGTCTTCCGGATATGCTTCCGACTCCACATCTTTGGGTGAGTAGTAGTCTTCCGAGCGCATCAGAAAAATACGCATGCCCCGCGCGCAGATAACCAGCGCCGCACACATGACAAATCCATAGATGCCGTAAAAACCAGGCAGGTCTTCAAGGTCGAGATAGGTCTTCTTCTTGTAGAAAAAGTCCGCCAGAAACAGCAGAGCACAAAGCCCGTAAAGGCCGTAGACAATCCGGTCGACATTCCTCATGTTGTCAAGCCAAAGCAACTTGCGGCCGAGCCACGGAAGGGTCGAAGGTATTGTCTTTTTCTTGTTTTCTTCTGAGCTCACGGTCTCATTCTCCCGGCCGAGCTGCGATGGGTTCCAGAAAAGCGCTAATATCGCCAGCATAGAAAAACAGGACGATGCAACAAAGCGCTGTGAAAACCGGAGGCGCCACACACCAGAAGGGCGCTTCTGAAATTCCATTTGCAGCCAGTTGGTCATTTTCCGGATCACTCAAATAAAACCCGCGTGCTATCGGCCCAAGGAGATAAATCACATTGAGCAGCGAACTCAGCATAAGCACGCCGATCATAACGAGCTGTCCGGTATCGGCTGCACCAATCATCAGTTGCCATTTTGACCAGGACCCCCCAAGTGGCGGCAAACCGATGATCGACAGTGCGCCAATCAGAAAAGCGCCGTAGGTAATGGGCATCGCTTTACCCAATCCGGTCATCTGCTTGATTTCCGTCTTGTGTGTCGCGACATATATGGCACCAGCACACATAAAGAGCGTAATTTTGCCGAACGCATGCATCGCAATGTGCATGCCGCCGCCAATAACACCCATCGAAGTTGCCAATGCCATTCCCAGTGTAATGTAGGAGAGCTGGCTGACCGTGGAATAGGCAAGCCTTGCTTTCAGATTGTCTTTGGTCATCGCAACGATCGAGGCCGCAAGAATTGAGAAAGCAGCCAGCCACATGAGCCATTCCGAAGCACCGGTTGTCGACAGAAAATCAATCCCGAAAATATAAATGCCGACTTTCAACATCGTGAAAACACCGGCCTTCACAACTGCCACAGCATGCAAAAGTGCTGACACAGGTGTCGGCGCCACCATGGCGGACGGTAGCCATCGGTGGAATGGCATCAAGGCTGCCTTACCTATTCCGAAAGCATAGAGCCCAAGCAACACTGCAACCATGCCGCCGGTTATCTTGCCATCGAGAATGCCGCCCGCGACGAAATCAAGTGTGCCTGCGAGGTACCAGGTCCACACGACCGCAACCAGCAAAAACCCGATTGAGGTACCCATCAAAACGCCGAGATAGACACGCGCACCGCGCTTTGCTTCTTCGGTGCCCTTGTGGGCAACCAGCGGGTATGTCGAAAGCGTCAGGACTTCGTAGAATACGAAGAGAGAAAACATGTTTGCCGAAAAGGCAATTGCAAGCGTTGCTGCGATTGAAAATGAAAACGCAGCAAAAAAGCGGCTGTGGTTTTTCTCCTTGTTTCCGCGCATGTATCCGATGGCATAGAGGTGCGTCACACACCAAAGGCCGGATGCGATCAGGGCAAACAACAGCCCCAGCGGCTCTACGGAAAATGCGATATCCAGACCCGGCATGACTGAAAGCAATGTAAGCGGTTCCGTCTGAGTTCCGCCATTGGTCATGAGGATTGATAACACAGCACCAAACGTACCGAGTGCCGCTACAAAGGTTATTCCATCACGCAAATTGGCTCGGCTGTCATCATGTATAATGTTGCTCAAACAGGCGATCAGCGGAAGCAACATGGATAGAACAATGGCGAAACCTGTATCCATCAACTGCCACCTCCCAGAAGACTTTCAGCAGCTGTCTGAGCGGAGCCGATGGTCAGGTCTGTATCGAAGCCGAACCAGATGCATGCAATGACCAGCACCCATATGGGAATGAGCATTGAAAGAGGAACCTCGCTTACTTCTGCTTCGTTGGCAGGTTGCTGCATGTACAGAATTTCAACTATTTTCCATACGTATATCACCGCGAGCAGCGATGATGCGACAATCAAGATAGCCATCCACCACCAGCCGTTTTCGAATGCCGCCTGCATCAGGACCCATTTGGATATAAAGCCGGCTGTTCCGGGGACTCCGATCAAGCTCAAGCCACCAATCACAAACGCCGCACTTGTCACCGGCATTTGCCTGCCAAGCCCCGCGAGATTATCACAAAAAACACCACCCCGTCGCATTACATATGCTCCGACCACCATGAACAGAGCACCCTTCGTAATACCGTGATTGAAAAGGTGAATGAGCGTGGCGGTTAGTCCGGTAGCATTCAAGAAACCAATCCCAAGCATCATGTACCCGATCTGCGCAACACTCGAGTATGCCAGCAACCGTTTGAGATCCTGCTGGAACACGGCAATAATCGAGGCTGCAAACATGGCGACAAGCGCAAGCGGGATGATGATGAAATTGAGCGTATGCGTTTCGAAGATGAAGCTCGGCTGGTAAACCGAGAACATGAAGCGAAGCAAAACGTAAATTGCTGCTTTGGTCGCGGTCGCAGCCAAAAATATCGTTACCACTGACGGGGCATAGGTGTAGGCGCGCGGCAGCCAAAGGTGCATGGGATATATTGCTGCCTTCAACCCCATGCCCACGACAATAAATGCAAACCCTGCCTGAACCGTCCTGTTGTCACCCATGTCGGAAATGCGCACAGAAAGATCAGCCATGTTGAGCGTGCCGGTCGCCATGTAAAGGAAACCAATTCCGATCACGAAGAATGTGGCACCGATCGTACCCATGATCAGGTAATCATAAGCAGCGGTGAGCGCGCGCCTGTCGCGTTCTGCACCAGCAGCGATCAGGACGTATGTGGAAAGAGAAGAAATCTCGAGAAAAACAAAGACGTTGAATGCATCCCCGGTGGCAACAACACCAAGCAGACCGGAAAGACAGAGAAGGTAGCAACAGTAAAAAAGTGTATGACTCACCCTCCGGAGTTCATGCTCAATACTCCTTCTCGCATAAGGCAGTACAATCGCGCTGATACCGGATATGAGAAACAGTACAAACGCATTGGCCGCATCGATCCGGTATTCGATCCCAAGAGGCGGCGCCCACCCACCCAGGGCGTACGAGATCACCTCACCGTCATAAACCTGTGCAAGCACGTAGCTTGAAAAAACCAGGGAAACTGTGCTCGCGAAAACAGCAAGGACCCACGCCAGGTTTCTATTGCCGAAAAGAATGCAGAGTGGCGCAGTCAACAAAGGAACTGCAACCGTAAGCAACGGCAAATGATCTATAAGCGTCAATGCTTGTGAAACCGCCGGGGAAGCCATCAGGCTGAGCCTCCCATCGCACTACCGTGTTCAGTGTTTTCAGCTCGCTGCATTTCCTGTTCAATTTCCAGAATGTCCTCTTCCTCAATCGAACCGTACTCTTCACGGATACGGACAATGAGCGCGAGGCCAAGAGCGGTTGTAGCAACACCAACAACAATAGCAGTCAGGATAAGGACATGTGGCAGTGGGTTGGAATAAACCACATCCGGATCGACATTAAGGTCAATCGGATAAATCGGCGCCGTCCCGCCGGTGACCTTTCCGATCGAAATATAAAACATGAACACCGAGACCTGAAAAATGTTTAACCCGACGATCTTTTTGACAAAGTTTCCGCGCGACACGACGATATAAAATCCTGTCATCATCAAAATGATAAACAGCCAGTAATTCATGTGGCCAAGGATGAATTCTAGAGTCATGGCTTACCAGTCCTCGTCACTGATACGAGGCGGGCGGGCAGCAAAGGCATAATAGATTGCAACCATGACCGCAGCCACCGTTACACCAACACCAACTTCTACGGCGATGATACCATAGTGCTGGCCGTCCTTGGGGTAGCTGGCAAGCACTGAATAATCCAGAAACGCGCTTCCCAAAAGCAGGCTGACAACACCGGTTCCGCCGTAAATCAGCACACCAAGCGCGGCCAGCTTGTGCACCAGCCAGGGAGGAAACACTTGCTTCACCTTCCGCAAGCCATAGACAATTCCGAACAGGATCAGTCCGGCCGCAAGGATAACGCCCGCCTGGAAACCGCCACCGGGAGAGTAATCGCCATGAAACTGGACATAGAGTGCAAACAGCACAATTGGCGGCACCAGCAATTTTGTGATTACCCGAAGAATGAGGTGGTGTCGCATCAGTCCGCCTCCTCCTCAGGATCCTTGCGTCTCGCGAGACCCCCGACCAGCATCAGGACTCCAACTGCAGCTGTAAATACCACCACTACTTCCCCGAACGTATCATAGCCGCGATAACTCGCCAGTATGGCAGTGACCACGTTTGGAACACCAGTGTCCTTTGGGGTGCGTTCCAGATATTGAGCCGCAACGTGCGTCTGCGCCGGAGAATCTGCTGAGCCGAAGTCCGGCATATCCAGCGTTCCGTAGACAAGAACTGCTCCGGTGACCGTTACAACCATCAATGGAAGAAGCGATGACTTGCGCGGCAGTTTTTCTTCCCGGCTGGTAAGCGCCATCGTACCAAGCATCAGCACGGTTGAAATTCCGGCGCCAACTGCTGCTTCCGTAAATGCAACATCGACTGCATCAAGCGTCACAAACAAAAGAGCCGAAAGAAGACTGAAAACGCCTGCCAGCATAACGACGGCAAACAACCTGCGCATCCTCAAGATAGCAATTGCTGTCGCTACCATCATAGTGAAGAGTACAAGATTGATTAAAACATCCATTGGCTCTTATCTCGTCGCCTTTTTGCGTGATCTGCCTTGAACTGCTTTTGCCGCACTGGCAATCTTGGATTTTTTGTTTTCCAGCAACGGTATTTTTTTGTCACCCGGACGCAATCCGGAAACGAGAGCGGCATTTGCAACGGCGTGAGTTGCGGTAGGGCCTGTTATGAAAAGGAAAACGCCAATCAGCACAAGTTTGGCTGTGACAAGGGTAAAACCAGAGTGGAGACACATGCCTGCGGTCAGCAATAACATTCCTGCTGAATCAGAAACCGAAACAGCATGCAATCGCGACCAGAAATCCGGAAATCGCAGTGTTCCGAGCGCGCCAACCAGCATGAAAGCACTCCCCGATACAATGAGAACCCAGCTCAATATTTCCACTGCCAATTCGAAAAAACTCACAGCCCAATCCCCCTGTCTTTCAATTGACCTCTCCGGGTGGGTTCGCCACGGGGAGTTGGGGACGTATCACCAAGCGCCCGGTATCTGAAGAACTTCAGAACCGCTATCGTACCAACAAAATTTATCAATGCGTAGAGAAGTGCAATATCCAGAAAATCAGGCCTGTTCATCAAAAAGCCAAGCACACCTATGAACAACACCGTAAAGGTACCAAAAGAGTTTCCTGCCAAAACGCGGTCATAAAGGGTCGGCCCGGCATAGAGGCGGACCAGCACCAACGCCATGCCGACAAACAAGGCTATCGTTGCAACCAGAAACATCACGTGCTTTCACCAGGCTCGCTGGATTCTATCGCTGTCACACGGCGGTCCATTTCCGCCAGCGCTTCCATATCACCTTCGCCATAGTCCAAGGCATGAACAAGAAAATGCTCACCTTCGGTTTCCACCGATATCGTTCCCGGTGTCAGAGTTATTGAGTTTGCAAAAACCACCTGCGCCATGTCGCTTTGCTGTGAAACAGGAACCCAGAAGAGATGTTGCTGCTTCGGAGGTTTGCCGGAAAGAATAATCTTTGTGACTGCCCAGTTCGATTTGGCAATCTCAATCATTAGCCAGCACAGATACCGGAGTGTTGCGAACACGCCGATCGGATACTCAAGTTTCTCACCATCCGCAATGTCGAGGCGCTTGGACACCCAAACGGATAGTGCCACTGATATCACGCCAAATATCAAAATCAGGATTTTGTCGTAAATGCCGGACATCAACAACCATAGAGCTGCGAGGCCCAAAGCTGCTATAATTGTCCTACCCATTCCTATTGACCAGACCTGTACTACTTCCGATAACTAAGATTAAATTACTGTGCAGGATTTTCAAGCAAAACCGAAATCAATCAACAGGCGACTGCCTCAGGTTTTCGAATTCACGCTCAATAATGGCAGCGGTCGCTGAAGCACCATCAAGGTCCAGATCAAGACGGCCGGTTACCTGTTCAGAGGCAAGTTCAACCGCGTTGGCAAGGCTTTGGGGCGATAGACTTTCCGGTTCGAGCATCGTGGCGATGTCTTTGCGGACTATGATCTGCGCCCTGCGAAATTGTTCGGTCTCATTTCCATCTGCATAGGGATAGAGAACACTGGCGCACCCAGCTCGCATGATATCGGCAACGGTATTGTATCCGGCATGCGAAACCGAGACGCTTGCAGACTTCATCGCATTGACGAGCTTAGGAATGTGACGGACAATCCGCATGCCAGCCGGACAATTATTTTTCAGGAATCTGAAATCATCTTCAGACAATTCCGTTCCTGCAGCCACCAGCCAGTTGGTAGGAAACTTGCTGCAATGTTGCATTGCTTCAAGCGCGGTTCTCGTAAGTTTCTGGCCGAATGCGCCTCCACCAACGGTCACAAGAACGTCGCAGCGAAATTCCTCAGAGGTTGGCTCGTCGCTCGGATCAGGAGTAACCAGCCCCGTATACCGGACTTTTTCCAGAAAATTCCCGGCGCCCTGCAACGTTTCCTCGATGCGGATCAAGCGCGCATCACCATGAACCAGGATCAGGTCATAAAATTCGTGCACCAGATTCACAGCCTCAACCACCCGCTTTTCCTTGCGGCCCTCCTGCATGATGTCTCTAATGGATGCGGATATCATCGGACGCCAATCCGCAGTTTTTGCCGTTTCAAGAAGCGGCTTCAATTCGAACAACATCTGCCGACGGCCGAATGGAAAGGCTTCGGTCATCAATATTTCAGGACGAATTTCAGCAAACAGGGAAAGCAACCTGTCTCTTCGGTTGAATTTATCTTCTTCAGTGAAAATGGTGCCATCGGGATTTAATAGCTCGCTGAACGTAACATCTGATGTCCTCACGGCCGGAAGATAGTGAACATACATACCGGAAAAATCGAAATCGGGAATCCGGGTGCCCCCCCAAACGAGATGGACATCCATTCCTGCATTGACGAGGCCTCGCGCTATGCGGGTAGCACGGTATACGTGACCGACGCCCCACAGGTGTTGAACATAAAAGAAAACGCGTTTCCGGCTCACCGGGGACTCCCCATGCTCCGTTCGAGCAAGCCGATCAGTTCGCCGATTGTCTGTTTGTGGCTGAATGCTCCGCGTACCCGCTTTTCCCCGGCCTCTCCCATTTGAACGCGCTTCCTCGGTTCGGTGGACAGCTGCTCTATTGCGGAGGTTAATGCCTTTACGTCATCAGGTTCAATCAGAACTCCGTTTTCCCCGGACTTAATCAGTTCAGGTATGCCGGAAATGTTTGTCGATAAGACTGGAAGACGCTGGCTTTGCGCCTCGACGATCACATTCGGCAATCCGTCGCGATCTCCGGTTTCATCTATGCGACTGGGCAGTATAAAAATATCGGTTTTGCGGTAGGTCTCCAGCACTTCCTTCTGCGGCAAAGCTCCACGGAATTCGCATCTCTGCGCAATATCGAGTTCATCTGCCAGGTTTTGCAATTCCTGTTTCAGTGGACCGCCACCTATGTGCGTCCAGCGCCAGTGCAGATTTTCAGGTAAAGCCGCCAAAGCATGAAGGAGCGTATCGATACCCTTCTTTGCGACTGCCCTGCCTACCGTCATCAAGCGAATTGGATGTTGCTCCGATGACCCGTCCCTTTGATCATCCCGCTCTGGCGGCGGGGGGAACCGTGACAGGTCCAGACCGTGATAAACCAAGTTGACGCGACCATCGGGTGCAAGGGTTTCAAGGTATTCAGCTCCACCTTGTGTGCAGGTTACAAGCCAGTCGCAATCAGCCAGTTTCTCGCGAATTTCCCATTCCGGAATTGTCCAGATGTCCTTGGCGTGCGCAGAAACTGAAAATGGCTTCCCGGTGATTATCGAAGCATAACGCGCCACCGAACCCGGCGTATGCAGAAAATGAACATAGATATGGTCGCAATTGCCGACATATTCTCTCGCCATCACCATTGCCTGACCAAATCTGCGAATGCGATTGGGGGTCGGGTCACGCAGCAGATCCCTAAGAAAAATCGGTGTGACCTTCCAGTAACCGGGTTTGAAGAAGCACCAAAACTTTCCCTTTAAAACCCGGAGAGGCTCTTGCAGGAGATACTCAGGCAAATAGTGTTTCTCAGCCCTGATTTCCGAGTGGACAGGATGGGTATGTTTGTCTGTCGGATGGCGGAGTGAAATTATGGAAATTTCGTAGCCGGCACGCTCCAGTTCAAGAATTTCCTGCGCGATGAATGTCTCGGACAGCCGGGGATAACCCTTGAGAACGAGCGCGATGCGGCGATCGGATTTCTGGCTCATGCGGATTTGGCCGTCTCGTCGATCAGAGCTTTAAACTGTCTTGATCGCGGCTTTTGGGACAGTCGGGCAATTTCAATACAGATGTTTTCCAGTCCAGCCATGTCATCGGGCAACAGGTTATCCGACGGTTTGCTGATTTCAGGAAGTGTTCGCAATTTATTCGCCAATACGCTCGGAACAGCTGCTTCATCGGGTGTCAACAAGTCGCAAAGGCCGAGTTCATTGGCCCGCTTTGCCCGGATATACTGTTCCTCTCGCGGAGAGGTGCGCGGAACAAAAAGTGATTTCTTGTCAAATGACATCGCTTCGCAAAATGTGTTGTATCCGCACATGCCTACTATCGCTGTAGCATGTTGCATCATGACCTCAAGACGGCTCTCAAAATCGATGACCGTGACATTTGGCAGGTGGGAAGCCCGCATACGGATACGCTCCCGGCTGTCAGATTTCATAAACGGACCTAGCACCATTACAATGGGGAAGTCGATTGTGGGATCATACTCGCGCGCCGCCAGGACCTGCTCCATCAGGTTTATCCCGTCGCCTCCGCCACCGGCGGTCACCAGAATGTAATTCTCAGGCAATGTGTGGGATTCAAGCAACGGCATGTTGAAGGAATCGCGGTCCAGAAAGCCGGTATAAAAGACATTGTCCCGGAGGCTTTCAGACAGTTCCAAACCCTGCAGCGGATTCCAGAAACGCTCCGGACCGTAGACCCATATCCGGTTATAAAGCCCCTCGACCCGTTTTATCATGTCATTTTTGGCCCATTCTTGGGTCAACAGTCTTGGCGAATCCATGACGTCCCTAAGGCCAAGGATCGTTGTTGTTTCCGAGTCCCTGAACATCTTCAAGGTCGGCTCCAGCTCCCCCTTCAGCCCCATAGGTTCCTTGTCGACAATAAAAATGTCCGGCTGGAAAGCTTCCGCGGTCCGCTGGATGATGAGCTTCCGCATTTCCAGAATTTCTTCGATGTCGATGTATTCCCCAATGGAGTCATACTCGCCATTGTAGAGCTTGATCACCGATGGGATTTTGACGAAGTCGACGCGTGCCCGAAAATCAAATGCGCCGGCAATCTGAGAGCCGGAAATAATCAGCACGCTGACACCCTTGAACTGCTCGACAATTGCATGCGCAATCGCCCGGCAACGCCGCAAATGACCCAGCCCGAAAGTGTCGTGGCTGTACATCAGTATCCTGATGTGTTCGAGACGATTTATTTCCACGGAAGTTTCTTCCTGGCGGAGTGCCCTGGTGAATTCGCCCACCTCCCCGTGGGCAATTTCGTCATTATGAGAATTTTCCATGTTAAAACAAGGCCAATTGATCATATTTTGATTGCTTCTCGCACATGAGAACCGCACATTCAATTCATGAGTAAAACAAAAAAAGCAGCCTTTTTCGCACCGATTAAACCACCGGATCATCCTATCCCCTCCGGAGACCGGCTGATTGCCCGTAATCTGATTAAGGCCCTGACGTATTCGGGACACGAAGTCGAGCTGGTTTCGCGGTACATCTGCTATTCGAAGCGCTCAGGGGTGGAAATTCTGGCAGAGCGGAAAAAGGGTGCGCTGGAAGAGGTGGAACGCATTCTTTTGGAGTATGGGAAACTGGAGTGTTCAGAATTGCCCGATGTTTGGATGACCTATCATCCCTATTGCAAGGCACCGGACTGGATCGGACCGATTGTCTCCCGCGAACTTGGCATACCCTATGTGACCGTCGAAGCTGCGAAGACCGGCCAGGGCGGACCCGATGATGAATGGAGCCCTTGGCGAACTGAAGCACAGGCCGGTATCAAAGCGGCTGACCTGCATCTCGTCTTCAAACCAACAGACCGGGTTTATCTGACAGATCTTCTTGGCGACGATACACGGTTGCGCGATATTCCTCCATTCATGGATACCGATATTCCGACAGTCGAGCCGATGCCCCTTCCCGCTGAATGGAAACCGCAGACGCCAGTTCTCATCACGACTGGAATGATGCGCAAGGGCAAGAAGGACAAAAACTTTTATATGCTGGCGGAAATCCTGGCAGGTCTGACGGATAATGAATGGAACTTCATCGTCGTTGGCGGCGGGCCGGAAGAAGAAAACATTCGGGAGGCGTTTTCCCGGATACCTGCGGAGCGGATGCACTGGACAGGGCAAGTCGAGCACACTCAAGTTCTTCGTTGGATGAAGGCAAGTGATGTTTTCCTTTGGCCCGGCTGGAAAGAGCCGATTGGCATGGTCTATCTGGAGGCCCAGCTTCAGGGGTTACCTGTCATCGCCTATCAGAGCATGGGCGTTCCGCTGGTGGTTGAGCAAGGGGAAACCGGTTTGCTCGCGCCAGAGGATCACAGCGGCGTAATGCGGGAGAATGCACGTCGCTTGTTGGCGGATAGCGAATTGCTTGGGCAAATGGGCAAAGCCGCGAAGAAAAAAGTGCTGGAGCAGCATTCTATTGAAGCAGCAGCTGAGAGGCTGGGGGAGTTGCTGAGCGAAGTGATATGACCAGCCACAAAAATTACTCAGTAAAACAATAGAGGTAATCTTCAGCTCTTTACGGTCACTACCTGGCGACAAGGCTTGACCATCTGTCTTTTGCCAACTCTTTAGCAAGGTGATCAAATGTAATTCTTATACGGCGACTGGTATTAATTTCCCGATGAGTGACAAGCCAGGTTTCCATTTTGAACGTCGGAATTTCCGGGTGAATGTGCTTTAATCCAAGCCTTCCTTCGGAAATAACCGTTGGTAAGAATGCGATACCAGCACCGTCCCTTGCCAGTTCGTACATCGTGCTGCCGTTGGAAGTTGTGATCCCGAAGTTAGCAGCTGTCACGGGAATACCCATTACAGCAACCTGTGGGACAAGTCTTTCCGGGTGCTGGTATCCGATGAAGTTGGCCCGCGAAAAATCTTCAATTTCGGTAATTGAACCTAATTCTTCAAGATATGACGCAGATGCAAACAATCCTATTTCAATGTCAGCAAGACGTTTAGCTACGAGATCCGGTTGATCCGGTCTTACATGCCTGATTGCAATATCAGCATCCCGGCGCGTCAGGTCATGCATCTCGTTGGACGGGACGAGTTCCAGACTGATGCCGGGATGTGAGCGCCGAAGTGAAATTAGGCATGGTGGAAGCGCGTAAGCTGCCATGGCATCGCTTGAAGTGATCCTCACGGTTCCTTCAATCGCCTGACTTTGACCTGTTGCCACTCGGGATATTTGTGTAGCGGCGTCCGCCATGCTTCGAACATGAGCCAGAAGCTCTGTCCCTGCTTCTGTCAATTGCATGATGCGGGTTCCCCGTTCAAACAATGTCAGACCAAGCACGTCTTCCAGCTTTGAAATTTGTCTGCTCAGGGTCGGCTGGGTCTGTTTTAGTGCCCGAGCTGCACCTGAGAGCGATCCGTGATCCACCGTGGCCAAAAATGCCCGGATATGATTCCAATCGAATGATACGGCATCCCAGTTCATGGTTTTTTGTATATCAACCATTCATTTTTCGTCAATTCCATTCGCAATTCAAATAACTCAAAAGAAGCACCGACATAACCGTCAACTTCTCAAGACACCCAATTATTCAAGGAAAAAACATGTTGAAATCAAAAACCACAGAGAGTTTCGGAAATACGATATCCCTGCTTTGGCTCTTTGCGATCCTAAACGTACTGTTTCGCGATATCCATGAACTAACGACAGCCAGCGCGATCAATGAAATCCTGTCGGGAACCGTGAATGGCAACCCGGTCACCGAAGAAGTCCTATTTGCTGCTGCTTTTGCAGTGGAATTGCTTCTATTGGCATTCCTGTTTTCCAGCCTGCTCTCCCCGCGAGCAGCAAGAATGATGAATTTGTTTCTGGCACCGCTGGCTATTATCGGAACAGTTTTTGGTGCGCCCGGCGACCCTGATGACTATTTCTTTGCCGTTGTCACCACTTTAACCTACGCAGCAATATTCATATTGTGCTGGACTTGGAAGCCTCAAAAAACTTCAGATTTAACAGGCAGGGTCCAGCATGTTTCATAAAAACATCAAGGGATTCGTTAAACAAGCGGTGATTGGAAGCGCGTTTTCATCTTGTATTCTTGTCAGCCCGGTAAGCGGTGAACCTGGACATCGGATTTCAGAACTCGCTTCTGTTTTGGCCTTGATACAAAAATCATATGAACGAAGAGGCGATGTAACAGCGTTCATTCAGAACACCGATGCCAGATCTTGTGAGAATCTGCTTACGGCTTTTGGGGCATTGCGAGGCGAAACAAAACGTTATGACTTCATAATCCGCGCTGATGATCCGGGTACAAATTTGCAAATTGTTGCATGTGTTCAAACACATTCAAGCGGAAGTCGCAGTTTTGAGTATTTTCCCGCGAGCGTATTTGATCGAGATGAAACCCTGGAGCAACTATGAAAGCTCGGGGTAATCAGATCACTTGGCATCTTACCTGCAAACTTGCAAATGGTCCTGTCGGAATAATTTAGAGAGGAACGGTCAAAGCCCGTTACTTCAGCATTGTAAATGCCAGCTCCGGCAACATTTAAAGTGTCGGAGCTGACGAACCTACTTAAAGATCTTTTGGAGCGATATTTTTGATCTCAGGCCAGTTTGAGTCGGCTTTTGCACCGTGCCCGGAGACGTCGGCACTGTAACCTTTCAGGGCTGCCGGATAAGAGTATACCGACAGTCTTCCGTTATCGACGCGGAACAGGTTTGGATCGCCATCGAGCTTTTTGCCAAGTGCTGCACCCATGCGACAGAAACCGCCGTGCTGTGGTGCATATTTTGCCGGATTGGCTTTAAAGGTATTCATGTTTGCTTCTGATGAAAAGCGGTAGATTGCGCCCTCATGTTCAGCTGAATATTTTTCGCTGCCCAAGACCGGCTTGCCGACTGTGAAATATGCCACCGGATCATGGCTCTTCAAGGCAACCTTGGCGGCACTAACATTGACCGGCGCTGTTGAAGTGATGTCATAGGCCAGAGCAAAATTGGGCGTTGCAAACGCAAGCGCCATGCCCAGTGCGATAAGTGTCTTTTTCATAATTCTATCTCCTTTGTTTGCGGGGAATTTCATCAGGTAACGAGGAGAGAGTATAATTTGTTTACCGATCAGTCAACAATGATGCAATCACACTTACGTGAATTGTTGATCAATCGGTAAATTATTAATCTCTATTTCTTGCGGTGGACATGTTTCGCCATTTCACTATTATCCCCGAGCCTTTGATTTTAAACAGAAAGTAACGATGGCACGCCCTTACTCATACAATCCGGAAACCGCGCTTGAAGCTGCCATGCATGTTTTCTGGCGGGACGGATATGATCTGGCCAGTCTTTCAGATTTGCAGAACTCCATGGGTATTCAGCGCGGCTCCCTTTACAAGGAATTCGGCTCGAAGAAGAACCTGTTTCTCATGGCGTTTGACCGGTATGTAAAAGAGTTCGTGGACCCCGGTATCGACCTGCTCACCCAATCCGATGGAACGGGCAAGGAACGGATCGGCCGCTTTTTTGATATGATACCGGAAGAGGAAAGACGCGGTTGCTTGCTGTGTAATTCCGCTGCAGGAGCAGCCGGGACCGACGATGATATCCGCCGGGTTGTTTCATTACAGATGGAACGGCTACGGAAAGCATTTGAACAGGCGTTGATCAAAGAAAATACTGATCCAGGCGAGCGCCGTTCAGAAGCCGAACGTCTTACGCAACTTTACATCGGAAAACGGGTCGAAAGCCGGGCGGTGGTTTGAACGCGGATTTGATGTTTGGGGCAATGCTTACGCAGGTTTTGGGCATCATATGTTCGTATCGGATTGTTCGAGCTTAGGCCTAATCGCTCTCTATTTCCATTGACACTTGTCCGGCAAACTGTCCTATTTCCAGTGAAGTTTCAGGGGAGGTAACTGGTTTGTATCTAACACAGGATGAGTTGAACGGGTTTCTGACAGAACACCCGGATGTGGAATACCTCGACGCGATGGTGATTGATCTGTGCGGGAATGCCATCGGCAAACGACTCCCGATCCGCCATGCCAAAAGCCTTGCAAAATCAGGAACGCCGATCTGCGGTGCCATGCAGCTCGTTGACGTAATGGGTAATACGGCAGACCCCATGGGGCACGGCTTCTCTGACGGTGATCCGGATGCAATCGCGTTCGGGCTATCAGGGACGCTTTCGCCGGTTCCATGGTCCAATGGCAAACACGCACAGGTGTTGTGCGAGCTGACGGATCTGAATTCGGGAGAACCGTTCTGGTATGATCCGCGCCGCATACTTTCAAAAATCTGTTCAAAGTTTGAGGATCCGAAGCTAACGCCGATAGCAGCAGTTGAGCTTGAGTTTTATCTGATTGACCGTGACCGGGGCGAAGGCGGCGAGCCTTTACCGTGCGCTTCTCCGATCAATGGCAGACGCGAACGGCAAGGTCAGGTACTGTCACTGGCGAAACTTGATGAGTATGACTCAATCATCCGCGCCATGCAGGAAACTGCCAATGCTCAGGGAATACCTGTAAGTTCGGTTATCAGCGAGTATGGTGCAGGACAGTTTGAAATCAATCTTGAACATCAGGCTGATCTGGCGGTTGCAGCCGATCATGCTGCACTGTTGAAGCGTTCGGTTCAGGCAACTGCAAAGAGTCTTGGGTATGATGCAACATTCATGTCAAAGCCATTTGCAGGACAATCCGGCAACGGATTGCACATTCATCTGAGCCTGCAAAATGAAGCCGGTGAAAATATCTTCGATCCAACGCGAGCGGACGGTGAGGTTTTGCTTGGCCATGCGGTTGCCGGTCTGCAACAGACAATGCATGAGGCCATGGCGATCTTCGCACCAAACCTCAACGTCTATCGCCGGTTCCGACCTGATGAATTCACACCGGTTACCCGCGACTGGGGCGAGAACAACCGCTCTGTTGCGGTTCGCCTGCCTCCTACAAAGGATGGCGGCTCCCGGCGACTGGAACACCGGATTTCCGGTGCTGAAGCAAACCCCTATCTAGTGCTTGCTGCTGTTTTGGCCGGAGTCCATCACGGGATCGAAAACAAACTGGATCCCGGTGAAAAGCATACCGGAAACGCGGGCAGCGAAGTTGATGAATCACTGCCTCTGACACTTTGGGATGCGCTCTCGGCAATGTCTGAAGCAACCGTCCTGCCCAATTATTTCGGCAAGGATTACCTGAGAATCTACCATGAGGTGAAAAGCGCCGAATTCAACGATTTCATGGAAGAGATATCAGCTCGCGAATATCGCTGGTATCTGTAAGATGGTCACCCGTAAGGATCTGCGGCATCGCGGAGACCGTCACCAAAGAAATTGAAGGCGAGTATAACCAGAATCACTGGCACCACAGGCAGGATCAGCCAAGGGGTCAGCGCAACCACATCAATGTTCTGTGCTTCATTCAAAAGCACGCCCCAACTCACCGTTGGCGATCGCAATCCGAGACCAAGGAATGAAAGCGCCGTTTCACCCAAAATCATCGTCGGGATCGTAATCGTCGCAGAAGCAATCAGGTGGCTCATGAAACCCGGCACCAAATGTAGGCCGATTATCCTAGACGGACTTGCGCCCATCAGGCGTGCAGCCAGAACATAGTCTTCCTCACGAAGGGATAATAGTTTCGAGCGCACCGCCCTTGCGAGACCGGTCCAGTCAATCAAGCCAAGGATGACGGTTATCCCGAAATATATCAGAATGGGTGACCAGCTTGCCGGCATGATTGCAGCGAGCACAAGCCAAAGCGGGAGGGTTGGCAGCGACTGAACAACCTCAATCAGACGCTGAACGACGAGATCCACCCATCCGCCATAGTAACCTGCGAGACCGCCGAGGATAATGCCGAGGGTGAAGCTAATTGCAATGCCTACCAGTCCGATTGTCAGTGAAATTCGCGCTCCATAAATTATACGCGAAAGCAGATCACGCCCGAGGCGATCCGAACCCAGCAGGTAGACGGGCTTTTCAATGTCAGCGCAGAGCAAATGATTGTCGGCCGGTATGATGCTCCAGAAGTAATACTCATCACCGGAGCAGAAAAACTCAAGCTTGATGATGCGGTCCTTGTTTGGTGTGTAAATCCTCTGCATCTTCTCAAGGTTTAGTTCCCGGTCGTAGTCATAAACGAAGGGACCGATGAATTCGCCCTCATGGTAAAGATGGATCGAGTGCGGCGGCGCATATATGTATTTTGAGTTTCGCGAATCCAGGGAGAAAGGTGCAAGAAACTCTGCAAATACGGTCATTGTATAGAGCAACAGCAGAAACAATCCGCTTGCTACAGCAAGTTTGTGGCGCTTGAATTTCCACCACATCAATTTCATCTGGGAAGCCAGAAAGACCTTTTCCTGCTCAGGTGTCATAACCTCAATCGAACGCGCATCGAAGGGTTCGGTGTTGACGTAATGGTTTTCCGGAAGCTTTGTCTTCGCACTCATCGGCTTACACCTCCCTGCAATCGGATACGGGGATCGAGGAATGCAAGCGCAATATCAGAAATAAGGACACCGATGACCGTTAGGAAGCCAAGCAGCATCAGGAATGATCCGGCAAGGTACATGTCCTGACTTTGTAGAGCCTGGATCAGCAACGGACCGGTTGTCTCCAGCGACAGCACAATCGCGACAACCTCAGCACCCGAAATAACCTGCGGAAGAATGCTGCCTATGTCTGCAATGAAGAAGTTTAGCGACATACGGAACGGATATTTCATCAGTGCTTTGGTTTCCGGAACGCCTTTGGCACGGGCAGTGGTAACATAGGGTTTGCGCAACTCATCCAGCAGATTTGCCCTGACCCGCCGTATCATCGCTGCAGTTCCCGAAGTACCGATAACGATCACAGGTATCCAGAGATGTTCGAGAACCGAAAGCACCTTGGCCCAACTGAGCGGCTGATCGATATATTCGGGGTCCACGAGACCGCCGATTGCAGTTCCAAACCACTGGTTGGCCAGATACATCATGATAAGCGCCAGCAGAAAATTTGGTGTCGCCAAGCCAAGCAACCCCAGAAAGGTGAGCCCATAATCACCCCAGCTATACTGGTGTGTTGCCGAATAGATGCCAATCGGAAATGCAACCAGCCATGTGAAGATGATCGTAAAGAAGGTCACCATAATGGTGAAAAACAGCCGGTCACCAATTACCTCGCGAACCGGCAGTTCATATTCGAATGACCAGCCAAAATCCCCAAAAGGAAGGCCGCTTACCCATTTGATGTAACGCTCCCACAAAGGTCGATCAAATCCATATTCCTCTCGCAGAAACTCGATATGTTTGGGATCGACCGTTTCGCCCGCTGCCAGAAGTTCATTGACGTAGCTCTCGAAAAAATCCCCAGGCGGCAGTTCTATGAGAAAGAAAACCAACATGCTGATCAGGACCAGCGTCGGGATCATGTACAATACGCGTTTGCAGATATAAAGAAGCATCTCCGGTCCCTATCTGTCGAACCAGAATGTATCTGGCTTGTAGATGCCAAAGTAGGATGTGGGGTCCCAGGCATAAATGCCTTTCTCCGGCACGTTGCGAAGATCCTTTGATACCACAACCGGTTGCCGACTGTTATTGACAGTTCCGATGCTGAAAACCTGATCGGCGTAATTTTTCAGCATTTTATGCCAGACTTCTTCCTTGGAATTGTAAGAAGTGACGGACATCCATTTGTGATAAAGACCAAGCTGTTCATCGGCTTCATCCAGATCAATAGGTTCTCCGGCCTTCGAATTGGTTTCAAGATATTGCCCCCACTTCGGCCATTGAAGTTGCGGTTGTGCAGTCGGCGCGAGTTCTTTCGGGCTCATTTGTGCGCTCGGGATAGCATTGTCGAGACCGTTGAAAACAGAAATAACGGTGTCCCCGGAATAAGCACGGCGCCGGAATATATCGCGTTGCGAAGCCCGCACGAAAATCTTTATGCCAATTTCCCGATAGTGATCGGCAATCAATTCGAGCACGTCGGTTTCCTCAGTACTCTCACCGGAAGATTGAATTGTAATCTCCACCCTGTCACCGTTCGGGAAAAGACGGGTGCCATCGCCCGCGCGCTCAGTCAAACCGATTTCGTCCAGCAGACTGTTGGCTCGCTCGCGATCATAGTCTGTCCACATACTGGCATACTCGGCCCGGTAAAGACGGCTTTGCGGCATAACGGTATTTGCACTTGGATTGGCCAGACCAAAATAAATGGCCTCATTGATTTCTTCACGGTTGATCCCCAGGGAAAGCGCCCGTCTGAATCGCACGTCTCGAACCAACTTTCGCCACTGAGGCTTGTTGGTATTCAAATTCGGGAAAAGCGCAATTTGTGAGCCTTTGCCCAATGCCCACAAATGGGTTTTGTATTTTCCCTTTTCCTCTCCCTGTTTCAGGAAGGGCACATTGTCAAACCGAAGATACCTGGCCTGAAGGTCGCTCTCACCAGTGCCGGTTTTCGCCGGGATTACGTCCTTGGATACGATGGTCATGATAACGCGATCAATATACGGCAACTGTTTACCGGCGGAATCGACCCTGTGGTAAAAGGGATTCCGCTCAAATACGAACCGGGTGCTCGGAGGCCTTGTGGTGTTCTGCCAGGCCTGTAACGTCGGGAGATCAGGATTCTCAGGGCGGCGCTGACGCTGCATACGGGTATGCAATCCGGTCCAGTCTCGGGTTTTGGCGTATGCTACCCAGGCAAGCAAATCGGTAGCATCAGCATAATCCTCGTGAAACTGTCTCATGTAATGCGCGGGACGATAGATATACAGTGGTGAGGGTTTTGCGAGTGCAGGCAGGAAGGCTGGATTTGGTTTTTCCCAGGTATACCGGACTGTCAGATGGTCAATTACCTCGAACGTCGGCTCCTTGCCCTCAACCAGCATTTCTGCCGGAACTCCCTTTCGGCCGAGCTTAGGGTGCTTGACCATATCTTCCCAGAAATAACGGAAGTCTTCGGCCGTCAACAGATGGCCATCGGACCAACGGTGGCCAGGCCGAAGGCGGAATGTAAACTGCCGCCCTTCCTTAACGTCAAACGACTTCAATATATCCGGCTTCAACGAATAGTCTGTCGCATAACCAACAAGCCTGGCATAGGTGTAAACCGTGATCTGGCCAATGTCCTTTGCCTTTCCCATCAATAGCTTCAGATCACCACCATACTTGCCTTCAATCTTTTTCTCAGCCTCAAAGTCTATGAACAACGGATCATCTGGAAGGCGTTCCGCCATCGGTGGGAGTTTTCCGGCATCGATCTTTTCCTGGAAAAACGGGATTTCCGCAGCCTGTGCCGATATTGCAATCACCACAAACAACAGTCCGGAGCAGACAGCGCGTATCAAATACTTCCAACCCAACCCAATCATGCCCTCAGCTCCCCTATATCGCAGTTTTCGTTTGCCAAAACGAAATGACCATCTGCTATTTCAATGTTCTCCAATGTTCCCTTGTCTGTTTGCCGGAAAGCACCGTCCCACTCCTCCGCATCAAAGGATGTGGTGAATTTGAAATTCTCGAAATCAAGCAGGTGATTGAGATCGGGATAGGGCACCGACGCCAGAAGGGATTTTGTGTATGGGTGGCAAGGGTTGGCAAACAGTTGTTCCCTTGAGGCAATTTCCACGAGCCTGCCCTGGCACATCACAGCAATGCGATCCGCAACATAGTTTACCACCGCCAGATTGTGGGAAATGAAAATACTGGAAAGACCAAGCTCCGCACGAAGGTCATTCAACAGGTTCAAGATTTGAGCTTGCACGGAAACATCAAGTGCAGAAACAGGCTCATCACAAATCATGAATTCGGGATGCAGAGCAAGCGCCCTTGCAATTCCGATCCTCTGCCTTTGTCCACCGGAGAACGAATGTGGGTAACGGTTCAAAAATCGCGGATCGAGACCAACAAGGGACATCAGGTCCACAATGTCTTTACGTTGTTCTTCGGCACTGCCAATGTTGTGGATAACGAACGGCTCGCGCAAAATGTTCATAACCGTCATTCGCGGATTGAGGGAACTGAACGGATCCTGAAAGATCATCTGCACGCGACGTCTGAACGTCTGCAGGTCCTCACCCTCCAGTTCAAGAACCTCTCTACGACCGCCGGAAGTATTCAATAAAACCGAACCGTCGGTAGCCTGTAGGGCCCGCATGATTAGTTTCGAAACGGTGGTTTTTCCAGAACCGCTCTCCCCGACCAGGCCCAGGCACTCGCCTTTTGCAACTTCGAAGCTTACGTCGTCTACTGCAACGATCTTTCTTTCTTCACCATTCCCGAACCAGCTTCCTTTGCTGGCGTAGAATTCCTTCCGCAAATTCCTAACACTGAGATGCGGTCCATCTTCCAATTGGGTATCTTCAGCGCGAAACCGATGGGCAAGTTTCTTTACAGCACTTTCTTCGCCTTTTCCCGTATTTTCACGCAGCGATACAAGCCGTTGACCCGGCTCCATATCAAAATGCGGAACGGCAGCCATAAGGGCTTTCAGGTAAGGATGCTGCGGTCGATTGAATATGTCTTCAATCCGCCCGGATTCCATTATTCTGCCGTGATAGATCACAACGACATGGTCAGCCATGTTCGCGACCACACCAAGGTCATGAGTGATCAGCAGTATCGATGTGCCAAACTTCTTCTGAAGCTGCTTCATCAGGCCGATGATCTGAGCCTGTACGGTTACATCAAGTGCGGTGGTTGGTTCATCTGCAATGACCATCGCCGGATTGCAGATCAGCGCCATGGCGATTACCGCGCGTTGCCGCAGACCTCCGGACAACTCGAAGGAATACATGTCGTATCCACGGTGCGGATCGGGGAAGCCCACAAGTTTGAGAATTTCTTCTGTCTCTGTCCGGGCTTCCTCAGCAGTTTTTTTCTGATGAAGGATCAGTGCTTCCTCAACCTGGCTTCCGACAGTATGAATTGGCGAAAGCGCCGTCATCGGTTCCTGAAACACCATGGATATCCGCCCGCCGCGCATCTTGAGCAGATAGGGATCATTGGCGGCCAGGGATGCGATA
>JBCCGN010000006.1:0-95114 GCA_039029255.1 Pseudomonadota bacterium
CGCTCGCCTTGACGGCGGCTTTGCCCTGATCGGTCCAGACGGCATGCAGTTCACAATAACCGGCTTCTATGACGGCCTCGGAATATCCGACTTCGAAAGCTACGGCGGATCCGTAAGAGTAGTCGTACCGCTGAATTAGGTGGATTTAGGCAAACAACTTTTTTAATGGCAATCAGACAGTGCACCTTCGTGCACTGTCGTATTTGCTGTCAAAAAGCCGTTTTGCATTTGTAAATCTTTCTGCCACACAGAACATTGGTGGTTGAATGTTCTGCATGAGATAAACAGTTGATCTTTTTACAAAAAAATCTGAAGTAACATCTCAGGTCAGCGACAGAATATTGTGCTGTCAATAATAAAAAACAAATAAATAAATAGGGAAACAAGTTGTTTTTTCCCAATTAATGGTTAGCATGTAAAAGCCTCTATAAGAATCGTAATGAATATTTAGAGCTTCGAAATATAGTGTTTCTTGAAATAAAATTGGAGATATTTTATGGCGGAACCATTCATGTCAGAAATAAAGATAATAGGCTTTAATTTCGCGCCGCGCGGATGGGCTTATTGCGACGGGCAAATACTGCCGATTAATCAACACCAGTCGCTTTATTCTTTGTTGGGAACAACTTTTGGTGGTGATGGCAGGACCACTTTTGCACTGCCGGACCTGAGGGGCAGAACACCCATCAAATTCGGTAACGCTGGGGGAACTATTAATGCTGATTTAGGCGCGAAAAGCGGTGAGGAGAATGTGACATTGTCCATAGGGCAGTATCCGGCTCATAGTCACAGTTTTGAAGCGATTACAACAGACAATGATCAAGACGTGCCTGCAAGCAATGCGTTGGGCACGATTCCTGCTGCTGATTCAGGCAATATGTATGTCGCACCAGCGAACCTCAGCTCCATGGCCAACGGAACACTGTCTCAGGCTCCCGGTGGAAGTCAGGCACACAACAACATGCAGCCATATCTGACCCTTGGCTTCGTAATCGCCCTTGAGGGCTTGTTTCCGTCCAGATCATAGAAAGGTAAACAAGATGGCAGAATCCTTTGTAGGCGAAATTCGTATATTTGCCGGTAACTTTGCTCCACGTGCGTGGGCATTTTGTGATGGGCAGCTAATCAATGTATCCCAGAACGATGCCCTGTTTTCATTGTTCGGGACTATTTATGGCGGTGACGGCAGAAGCACCTTTGGGCTGCCGGACCTGCGTGGTCGCATACCAATTCATCAAGGTAACGGGCCGGGCCTCACTCCGCGGCGGCTGGGATCGAAAAGCGGGCAGGAGACGCATACACTTACAGCTATGGAAGTGCCTCCGCATTCCCATAATGTGATGGCAAGTAGCAGCAATGCGAATTCGAAGTCACCCGCGGGAACTGTGCTGGGTGCGGAAGGACTGCAAATGTATGTCAATTCTACAGTAACCTCCAATGACCTGATGAATACGGCTTCGATTGTTCCGACTGGTGGAAGTCAGTCACACCCCAACATGATGCCGTATATGTGTGTCAATTACATTGTGTCGCTTTACGGCACCTACCCAAGCAGAACATAGGAGGAGTAGAATATGTCAGAACCTTTCATAGCAGAAGTACGGATCTGGGCGAACAATTTTGCTCCCCGTTCCTGGGCATATTGTGATGGCCAACTTTTACCAATTTCCCAAAATACAGCCTTGTTTTCACTCTTGGGAACGACCTATGGCGGAGATGGGCGAACCGATTTCGGTCTACCCAATTTGCAGGGTCGTGCATGCATGCATCCCGGCAGAGGCCCTGGTCTTACTGCAAGGCGGCTTGGTGAGACTGGTGGATCCACAACAGTAACGCTGAATATCAACGAAGTACCAAATCATGATCATGAGGTTATGTCTGCTTCTCAACGAACAGACACGGGCACGTCAAGAAACCCGATTGAAAACAAGTTTGCTATCGATGTTGAGTTCGGTACAGAGGGTAAAGGGTACAGTTCCGTTCCTGCAAGTTCACCTCCGTTGACGGCAATGGCCAGCCAGGCTGTGTCGATCACAGGTGGTAGTCAGGCGCATGACAATGACCAGCCTTATCTGGCGCTTGGATTTTGCATTGCACTAGAAGGGATTTATCCTTCTAGAAGTTGATGCATTTTCCTTTTGTATAATAGCTTTGAACCCGGCATCAGTTTATTCTCCTGCCGGGTTTCCTTATTCAGGGTTCTTTAGATGGTTAAAACAACAGTTCCATCCGGTGACCGTGCGCCAAATCTTGGCGTGAGTTACAGAAATATGACCGAATCGGACATGACGTTCCTTTGCGCGCTCTATTATTCAACAAGGGCTGAAGAAATGGAGATGGTGCCGTGGACGCAGGAAGAAAAAGACAATTTCATCGATATGCAGTTCAAGGCGCAGCATCAGCATTATCAAATCCATTATCCCGATGCAGTCTGGCTAGTAATTGAAATTGCCGGGGAACGGGTCGGCCGGCTCTATCTTGAACATTGGGAGACCCAGCATTGTGTAATAGATATCGCATTAATGCCGGAAATGCGGGGCAAGGGGATTGGCAATGCGATCATGCAGGATGTCATTGAGCAGGCAGCGGGTGTTGGCAGGGACGTGTGCATCCATGTCGAAAAAAACAATCCTGCCATGCGCCTTTACAAAAATTTGGGTTTCAAAGTAGTAGAGGACAAGGGCGTTTACGATCTGATGGTCTGGTCTGCTGATCAAGCTGTTGGTGCGGATCAGGAAAATATCGCTTCGTAAGACATGGAGTCCGGTTTATCGGGTAACGGCCCTACCGGAACCAGGAAAATTTGCAGAGTTCCGAGTTTCTCGTGTGTCAAAGGCAGAACACCCTGATTGAGTAACGGTTCGCTCACTGTAGAAAACAAGAGTGAAAATGAGCCTCCTTCACGTCTGCCATGGGGCATTCGATTCACCTCTAGAAGTTCGAAATTCATGTCCTCATGGTCAGTTATCCTAAGAACAAAATTCTCATTCAAAATTTCTGAAAAATTATCCGGTGTAAGATTTTCAAGCATCTATTTCTCCGTAATGTACTGAAAAAACACAATATTCAATATCCAAGTTACTTAAATTTTTAAAAAAATAAATGCCCGGACACAAACAATTCGGGGTATTTGTAAAATAAATTTACTGTACATTTGATTTCACAAAATTTTGTCGTGCCGGATTGTTGCTATACCGCGTTCCCGGTCTTCGGCAATATCGATTGTGTGTTGCTTCGAGTGTAGCGAAGGATTGGCTTTGGAGCGTCGATTTATGAAAATCTGATGCTCTAGATCAAAGTGTCCAGTTGATAACCGGGAGCAAAAAGCAATGTTACGAGGGTAATGTTTATCTCGTTGTGCCAGGTTGTGCGATTCATTCTCAAGATTGCAGATCCGGATTTGACACCAAGCATTCCTGCGTGCCTGTCATCTGCATTTGTGGCGGAAAATGAAAGTCTGCCCTCGGTAAGCGGTGCATTTGAAACCAGCCATTCGTTTACACTAATTGCGGTAAAATCAGTATTGAGTGCTTCTGGCAGGAAACCGGTATTTATCCATCTTTCTTCGAATGCATAGGGTGTCTCATCGGCAAAATGAAGTGTGTGGATTTCCAGAATTTCCCTGTCTTCGCTGATTTTCATCTGTGCTGCCACTTTGCTCAGAGGGTTTGCCAATGCGCGATGCAAAACCTTGTGAGAATAGACCTTTCCCAGTTCCTCAATCTCTTTCCGGATTATGGGAATATTCAGCACTGCTTTGCGTTGAGGGTGCATGGCAACCCTTGTTCCAGCCTTGCGCCTGCGATCAAGCCAGCCGGCATCTGCCACAGCCTGTAGTGCCCGATTTACGGTTGCCCGTGCGCAACCGAATTCGACAGCGAGTTCGGCTTCATTGGGAATTAGCTCACCAGGTTTCCACTTTCGTGAATGAATGCGGGCAAGGACTTCCGACTGAACATCCAGCCAGGAATTTACGGTTGTGTCCGTCATAGCCGGTCAGCCAGGTTTAGGACTGTGTCGATATAGCGGTCGCGAATAATGTCATGGTCGACATGTTTCCCCTTTTTCACCTTGTGTCGGCCTGCCGACCAGACTTCACTGATCAGGTTGTCGTCACCAGCGAAAACAAAACAATCAAGGATGGTGTCACCCTTGCGGCCTGCAAGATCAACTGCTGATCCGTTCAATGTAACAAGATCTGCAAGCATGCCCTCCTGTATTCTGCCGGTTTCGCGCCCCGCTGCTTTTGCGCCCCCATCAACAATGCAGTCGAATATCCTGCGCCCAGTCGATTCGGTATCGGAAGCCATCGCCGCTCTTGAGTGATCCCTCAGACGCTGAGAATAATCCAGGGTGCGCATTTCCTCCGAAAGGGAAATACGGATATTGGAATCTGAACCGATTGCCATCGAGCCTTTATTTTCCAGCCATCGCACTCCATCAAATATGCCGTCACCGAGGCTTGATTCTGTAATCGGACAAAGTCCTGCGGTCGCTCCGGTTTTGGCCAGTCCAGTGGTTTCGTGCGGCTCCATCTGTGTGCAGTGTATCAAGCAGCAGGTCGAATCCACATCGAAATTTGCGATAAACCATTCAACCGGTCTGGCTCCCCAGGTCTGCATTACTTCAACTACTTCCGGTATTTGTTCTGCCAGATGAATGTGAAACGGAAGACTGTTGGCAAGTTGTTTCAGCCTTGGTAGGTCCTCCGGCGCCACGGCCCGCAAACTATGCGGCGCAACTCCCGTTTTACAATCATCATCCAGTGAGGCCACGGCTGAAACGGCACTATCATACAGTTGATGAAACCTTTCGAAACTGTTTCCGAAGCGCCTCTGACCGGGGCCGAGATCCCGCTTGTCGCATCCGCCATACTGGTAATGGACGGGTAACAATGTAAGGCCAATGCCGGTTTCGTTCGCCGCAGCAGCAACGCGATTCGCCATTTCTGCTAGGTCGGCGTAGGGAGACCCATCAGGCTGGTGATGCAAGTAATGAAATTCCACATTGGTCGCATAACCCGATTCGAGCATTTCCATCTGCACAAAGGCAGTAATTGACTCAATGTCTTCCGGGGTTAGCTGGTCGAGAAAGCGGTACATCAATTCGCGCCAGGTCCAGAAACTGTCGCCTTGGTTGGGGCCACGTCTCTCGGTCAAGCCAGCCATTGCCCGTTGAAATGCGTGGCTGTGGGCGTTTACCGGTGCTGGCAACAGGATATCTACACTATGTGCATCCGGCGGTTGTATGCCCCCGTGCGATACTTCTCCGATTTTGCCATTCGCAAGGATTTCCACCTCGACATTCTCCGACCAACCCTCCGGTAAAAGTGCGGTTTTTGCAAAGAGCGTGGGCATCGGCGGTTTCCATTGACAGAATTATTATGTATAGACATATTATCAGAATTTGTGGCTTGCGCAATTGGTTCATCATGCTTCTTGTTAATCTAAATCTTTCCCCGATGACGTCTCCTGACCTGCACGGATTTATTCATGATGGAGCGATAGTGTTGGATGGTGACAAGATTAAATGGGTTGGCTTTTTGAAGGACCTTCCCGTTGAGTTCTCTGGTGAGGAAAAACACGACCTGGGCGGACGCCTTGTTACGCCCAGCCTGATTGATTGCCATACGCATCTTGTCTTTGGTGGAAACCGTGCCAGGGAATTTGAAATGCGCCTCGAAGGTGCAAGTTATGAAGAAATTTCCCGTGCCGGCGGTGGCATCGTTTCGACGGTTTCTGCGACCCGTGCAGCAAGCGAAGAGGAGCTTCTTGATGATGCGCTTCGGCGTGTTGATGCATTAATCGCAGAAGGTGTGACGACCCTTGAAGTGAAATCAGGTTATGGGCTGGATGTTGAAACCGAGATAAAAATGCTTCGCGTTGCCCGGTCAATTTCCCGTCATCGTGAGATAGAGGTGGTAACAAGTTTTCTCGGAGCCCACGCAATTCCACATTCGCACAAGGATCGGCGGCAGGAATACTTGAATGAGGTTTGTATTCCGGCATTGGAAGCGGCGCACTCTGAAGGGTTGGTCGATGCTGTTGATGGCTTTTGTGAAGGCATTGCATTTTCAACCGATGAAATTCGTATTGTGTTTGAAAAGGCGCAAGTTCTTGGATTGCCAGTCAAACTTCATGCCGAACAGCTGTCCAATCTCGGCGGCGCGAAGCTTGCATCGGAATACAACGCTCTTTCTGCGGATCATCTGGAATATCTGGATGCAGAAGGTGTTGTGGCAATGTCGAACGCAGATATGGTCGCGGTTATTCTTCCCGGTGCCTTTTACACATTACGTGAAACGAGAATGCCGCCGATTGAACTCTTCCGGAAACACAGTGTTCCGATGGCAATCGCGTCAGATTGCAATCCCGGTTCTTCTCCTCTCGCGTCGCTGTTGCTTGCGATGAACATGGGCTGCACCTTGTTTCGCATGACTCCGGTAGAGGCGCTGGTCGGTGCAACGCGTAATGCTGCACAGGCACTCGGGTTTTCGGATCGGGGAACGATTGAAGCAGGAATGCGTGCTGACCTGTGTATCTGGGATGTCGCTGACCCGGCTGAGCTTTCCTATCGGATTGGGTTTAATCCCTTGTACAAACGGGTTTTCGGAGGCGCATTTTGATCACGCTTCGTCCTGGCCATGTTTCCTTACATGATCTTGAAGCCATTTACCGCAGTCCGGTTGGTGTGCAACTTGTTGAGGGTGCATGGAGCAAAATTGATATATCAGCGCAGCGGATACTGGACGCTGCGGCAGGTGAATTGCCTGTTTATGGTGTGAATACCGGGTTTGGCAAGCTTGCGAATATCCAGATTGCCGAGAACGATACTCAGTTGCTGCAACGCAATCTGGTGCTGTCGCATTGTTGTGGAGTGGGAGAGGCAACTCCGGACAATATTGTGCGCCTGATGATGGTGCTAAAGGTCATGTCACTGGCACGAGGCGCGTCCGGTGTGCACAGGAATACGGTTTTCTGCCTTTTGGATATGATCGGCAAAAATCTTCTTCCGATTGTTCCAGGTCAGGGTTCCGTAGGAGCATCGGGTGACCTCGCCCCTCTTGCCCATATGGCTGCAGTGATGATTGGGGAAGGAGAGGCTAGTCTAAACGGCAATCTTATGTCCGGAAGAGATGCGTTGGAAAAAGCCGGTATCGAGCCGCTTGTTCTTGGACCAAAAGAGGGGCTTGCACTCATAAACGGAACACAGTTTTCAACCGCTCATGCTTTGGCCGGTTTATTTGGGGCGTGGCGAAACGGGCAGAATGCAATTCTCTCAAGTGCCCTTTCAACAGATGCCATCATGGGGTCTACTGCTCCTCTCAGATCGGAAATCCATGAGCTGCGTGGTCATCGTGGGCAGATTGAGGTTGCAAGGGCGATGCGTGATCTGATGTATGGTTCTGAAATTCGCGAAAGCCATCGTGAAGATGATGCGCGTGTTCAGGACCCTTATTGCATTCGATGTCAGCCACAGGTTACGGGAGCTGCGATGGACCTGTTACGTCAGGTTGCCCATGTTCTCGAAGTCGAGTCAAATGCAGTGACGGATAATCCGCTGGTTACCGAAGAAGGTATATTCTCGGGTGGAAATTTTCATGCAGAGCCCGTGGCATTTGCTGCCGACCAGATCGCGCTGGCGATTGCCGAAATAGGTGCAATTTCCCAGAGGAGAATCGCGCTGATGGTCGACCCCGCACTTTCCTTTGATCTGCCGCCGTTTCTAACCCCGGAACCCGGGTTGAATTCCGGCTACATGATTGCAGAAGTCACCACCGCTGCCTTGATGAGTGAAAACAAGCATCTTGCCAATCCCTGCTCTACTGATTCGACACCGACAAGCGCCAATCAGGAAGACCATGTTTCTATGGCCGCGCACGGCGCTCGCCGTCTGCATCAGATGAATGCCAATCTCTCTTCCATTCTTGGGGTTGAGTTTTTGTGTGCGTCACAGGGAGTTGGATTTCGGACACCTTGGAAGACAAGTGTTCCGTTGCAGGGAATAATTTCGCGATTGTACGAAACTGTGGAACCGCTTGTTACAGACAGATACCTCGCCGATGATCTTTCGGCTGCTTCAATCCTGGTACGGGAGGGGTCGTTACTTAATGTTCTTTCCCACGTTGAATTGCCGAAACTGGAGAGCGGTGATGGAGCCGGTTGAAATCATAAATGGAACGAGCCCGGTGGTTCTGGGCTTTCCGCATACGGGCACGTATCTGCCGGAAGAAACCTACAGCCGCCTTACACCATTGGGGCAGGCTTTGGGTGATACAGACTGGCATATTCATCGACTGTATTCAGGCCTGCTTGAAAATGCGACTTCGGTTCGCGCTACGTTCCATAGGTATGTGATCGACGCGAACCGCGATCCGTCAGGCAAAAGCCTTTATCCCGGCAAGAACACGACCGGGCTTGTTCCAATAATTGATTTTGATGGGGAACCGCTTTGGCTTGATCCACCTACTGAGGCGGAAATTGCTGCCAACCTCGCTGACTATCATGCCGTTTATCATGAAGCATTGGAAAGAGAACTCAAGCGGATACGTGACATTCATGGTGTTGTGATTTTGTATGACTGCCATTCAATTCGTTCAAACATTCCGTATCTGTTCGACGGGACCCTGCCTGACTTCAACATCGGAACCAACGATGGATATACGTGCATGCCCGAAGTCCAGCATAAAGTTGAGAGAATCTGTGAGCAGGCAGAGCACTACACAACGGTTACAAATGGCAGATTCAAAGGAGGCTGGACCACACGCCACTATGGTAGACCAGCGGAGGGGTTTCATGCAATTCAGATGGAACTTGCCCAGTCCACTTATCTCGAAACAGAAGAACCACCGTTTGGCTATGATGATGGAAAGGCTGAAAATCTGCGCATCCATTTAAAACAAATGCTTCGATCACTGGAAGCTGTAGCATTGAGTCAGGAGCAATAAGATGACCAACCCTCGCCACAACACGCGCGATATTCGTCCGGACACGGGTTCGGAGATTACTGCAAAAAGCTGGTTAACCGAGGCACCAATGCGAATGCTGATGAATAACCTTCATCCGGATGTTGCAGAGAACCCGCATGAGCTGGTTGTCTATGGCGGTATTGGCCGCGCCGCACGAACCTGGGATGACTTTGACAGAATTGTTGCCAGTCTCAAAACGCTTGAGAATGACGAGACGTTGCTTGTTCAGTCCGGCAAGCCGGTCGGGGTATTCAAGACTCATAGTGATGCGCCGCGTGTCCTGATTGCAAACTCCAATCTGGTTCCAAATTGGGCGAATTGGGATCATTTCAATGAGCTTGATAAAAAGGGCCTTGCCATGTACGGGCAAATGACTGCCGGATCATGGATATACATCGGTACTCAGGGGATTGTGCAGGGCACTTATGAAACGTTCGTTGAGGCGGGACGACAACATTATGATGGTGACCTGACAGGCAGGTGGATACTTACTGCAGGCCTTGGCGGTATGGGGGGTGCACAACCTCTTGCAGCCGTGATGGCGGGGGCCTGCTGTCTGGCAGTCGAATGCGACGAAACCCGTGCTGACTTCCGACTGCGAACAAAGTACCTCGATGAAAAGACACATTCCCTCGATGAGGCGCTTGAGATGATTAGCCGCTGGACTTCTGCAGGTGAGGCGAAGTCGGTCGGATTGATAGGCAATGCGGCAGATGTGTTCCCCGAGCTGATCAAGCGGGGCGTAAAACCTGATATTGTCACCGATCAGACCTCAGCACATGATCCACTGCACGGTTATCTGCCGTTGGGATGGAGTGTGGCTGAATGGCGTGACAAGCAGGAGAGCGATCCCAAGGCAGTGGAAAAGTCTGCACGCGCGTCCATGAAAGTTCATGTGAAAGCGATGGTGGATTTCTGGAACATGGACATTCCGACCCTTGATTATGGCAACAACATTCGGCAGGTCGCGAAAGAAGAGGGACTTGAAAACGCATTTGCGTTTCCCGGGTTTGTTCCTGCCTACATTCGACCACTCTTTTGCCGGGGTATCGGGCCATTCCGCTGGTGTGCACTCTCGGGTGATCCGACGGATATTTATAAGACCGATGCAAAGGTCAAGGAGCTGGTTGATGACCCTCATTTGCACAAGTGGCTTGATATGGCGCGGGAGAGGATTGCATTCCAGGGCCTTCCGGCTCGTATATGTTGGGTAGGTTTGGGTGTGCGTCACAAGCTTGGTCTTGCTTTCAACCAAATGGTTCGTGATGGCGAATTGTCCGCGCCCGTTGTCATTGGGAGGGATCATCTCGACAGCGGATCCGTGGCTTCCCCCAATCGCGAAACCGAGTCCATGAAAGACGGTTCGGATGCGGTATCTGACTGGCCGTTGCTGAATGCCTTGCTCAACACTGCTTCCGGCGCAACATGGGTATCCCTGCATCATGGCGGTGGTGTTGGCATGGGCTTTTCCCAGCACTCCGGTATGGTGATCTGCTGCGATGGAACTGTTGATGCTGATCGTAGAATTGAGCGGGTGCTCTGGAATGATCCCGCAACGGGCGTAATGCGGCATGCGGATGCAGGATATGACGATGCGATTGCTTGCGCCAAGGATAACGGATTGCGCCTTCCGGCGATTACCGGCTAAACCGGTTAAATGAATGATTTCCGTTTTTCTGCCAACACGGGTTTCCTGTGGCGCGAATTACCGTTTGTTGAGCGGATCAGAATGGCTGGAGAGTTTGGTTTTCATGGTGTTGAGTTTCACGACGAAGCTCAGGGTACTCCCACAAGCGAAATATCGTCTGCGCTCGACGATTACGGCTTGTCCCTAGTTTCGCTGAACACAGCGAAAGGCAGGACATTTGGTACCGCGGCAATTCCGAATCTGGAAGATGTTGCCAGGCGGGATATCGATACTGCAATCGCGATTGCTGAAAAACTGAACGCGAATGCGGTACATATACTGTCTGGTTGTGTAGATGACCGAAGGGCTTACGGTACTTACATTTCCAATCTTGCCTATGCCCTTAACCGTACCAATAAGACATTATTGATAGAGCCGATTTCAGCTGCTTCGGTGCCCGACTATTTTCTGGGGGAACTTGAGCTGGCACTCAGAATAATCGAAGAAATTTCTGATCCGCAGTTGAAGCTTATGTTCGACTGTTTTCACATCCGACACTCATATCAAGATTTGGAAAAAATTTTCCGGCGTTGCGCGAATTTGGTAGGCCATGTGCAGATTGCTTCATTTCCCTCCAGAAATGAGCCATTTGACAGCCAAATAGTTTATTCAAGCCTTTTACGAACGATGAAATCCATCGGTTACGACGGATTTTTCGGCTGTGAGTATTTACCTAAAACCACAATGAAATCAGGCATTAACTGGCGTGAAACCTTTAGCGGTTAATACCGAATCGACAATATGGTTGTGCTAGGGGACTCCAACAGACCATTGCCGCCCGGCGATGTTGAGTTGTTCTCTTGGTAAATCGTAAGAATTTATTTAGAGCGGAACTCAAGATGCACCTGCGTACAATAATGACAATAGTCTTTTGTATCAGTGCAACCGCGCCGATGTTGCTGTTCTGGCTCTGGCCTCATTCATGGTTTCTGGATAACAAAAAAGATGAGGTGAAAGAGTATCACCATGTGTTGTCCAACAGTCTTGCTGCTGAGCTTTCCCAATATCATCGCCAGTTAACATCCAATTTCGAGGCGGTAATTGGGCATATTCGCCATAAAGACAGCCGACATGTGACTGAGGCGATTCTGGATGGTTTTGACATTCGGCATTTATGTGTTGCCGAATATGAAACCGGGAAGGTCCTGGACTCTTATCAGACGAATGCACCTGCGTGTCCTGCACAAATTCCTGAAGAACGGCTGACATGGATGAAGTCACAACTCGGAGACCAGCGTGAAACTGTAGTGGTGACGCCTGTCACAAACACCGAGCTGAACGGAAATGTTATATTCAGTTTGTATCGCAAGGCAAATCGCCTGTTCGTTGGTGCGGTTTCTACAGACTATGTGATCAGCATCGGCAAGCGTATCCGGTTTGGTGAACTCGGACACGCAGCGATCTTTGACCAGGCAGGTAAGGTTTTTTCGCATCCCAATCCTCAATGGGAAAAGAACAGCAAGGATTTGAGCAAGATGCCGGTTCATCAGCGGATGATGAGAAACGAAACCGGCATTGAGGTATTTCATTCAATGGTATTTGGGCAGGAGATGGTTGCAGGCTACACCCACGTTCCCAATACCGGATGGATTGTTATGGTATCTCAGCCAGTACTTGAACTCGAAAGTGAAGTCGCTGCGTTCAAGTACACGACCTTCACGATTATGGCTATGGGAATGGGTTTGGCGGTACTATTGGCTTATCTGGCCTCCAAACTCTTCACCGTCCCGCTTCAACAGATGATCGAGGCGATGAAACGGATTGGAAACGGGGAGTTGCGCGCTTACGAGCAGATTAAGCAAAGCCTCTTGCAACCGACAGAATTCGAAGATGCGAAAGAGGCGATCAAGATCATGGCGATGCGCCTGCAGGAAAACATCGATACCATTTCCCGGCATGCTTATCTCGATGGTATTACCGGTCTTCCCAACCGGGAGTGTTTCAAGGTATTGGCTCAGGAACAGATTGAAAGTCTGCATTTGAGCGGCGCAAGAGGCGCAATTCTGTTTCTTGATCTGGATGGATTTAAGCAGGTGAATGATGTCTATGGTCACCGTAGCGGTGACGATCTGCTGAAGGGATTTGCGGACAAGATACACCTTTATTGCGGAAACGAAATGAAACGGCGGGCATATGGTGCCGACAATGCCGTTAGCATATTGCCCGCGCGCCTTGGAGGGGATGAGTTCGTGGTTTTCCTGGGTAACATCAGAGACGTTGAAATGGTAGTGGAATTCGCCGAAGGACTATTCAAAAAGGTATTCGGCAAATTCAAGCTTCACAACGGTATCAATCTTCAGGTCAGCGGTAGTGTTGGCGGCGCTTTGTTCCCCCATCATGGCTCAGATTTCGACGAGCTTCTGCGATTGGCTGACATCGCAATGTACAAAGCCAAGAACAGTGGCAAGGGCCGCTTTTGCCTTCACCAGGAAGGCGATGAATTGACGATTAAGCCGCCGCAGACGGTAGAAGGCGTTTAATTAGCCACTTGCAATCTTAAAGTTCGCCTGCTTCTTCCAAAACTTTTCTGGCGACACGAAAACATTCCAGTGACTGCGGTACGCCACAATAAATTCCGACTACATGAATGATTGCACGGATTTCTTCTTTGCTGACTCCGTTGTTGAGCGCTCCCCTGCAATGAATTTCCCATTCATGCATTTTGCCGAGGGCGCCAATCATCGCGAGATTCATCATGGATCGGGTTTTCATGTCGATAGTCTCATCGCCCCATCCGAATCCCCAACACCATTCAGTCATTGCTTCCTGAAACGGGCGAGTGAAATCATCTGCAGCAGCAAGGTTTTTCTCCACATATTCAGCACCAAGGGTACCTTTGCGTTTATCAAGCCCTTTTTCAAACAGCACTTTGTCCATACTTGTCTCCAATCATTGCTCTTTCGCTGGAATTAACAGGAATCTGATTGGCGAGCGAGACTTTTTGTTACACTTGTTCTATTGGATAATACGGTCGTCACATTTGACAAAAGTCAACACAGGAATTTGAAATGGCCACTGACGTTATCATTGCACCTTCCGTTCTGGCATCTGATTTCTCAAAGCTGGGCGATGAGGTTGAAGCCGTTGTAGAGGCAGGTGCCGACTGGATTCATCTGGATGTCATGGACGGCCATTTTGTACCTAACATCACTTTTGGTGCTCCGGTTATCAAGTCGATCCGTGATCGGACTGATAAACTGTTTGACTGTCATTTGATGATCGAACCGGTTGACGTTTATCTTGAAGAATTCGCGGCGGCAGGGTGCCAAATTCTGACTGTTCATGCGGAAGCTACTAAGCACCTCGACCGATCGCTTCAGGCTGTACGGGATATTGGCTGCAAAGCAGGCGTCGCACTTAATCCGCATACGCCGGTGAATGTTATAGAGCACGTGTTAGATCGCATCGATCTGGTTTGCCTGATGTCGGTCAATCCAGGTTTTGGTGGTCAGAAATTCATTCCCGAAGTTGTTGAAAAGACACGCCGTGTCAAATCCTTGATCGGTGAAAGGCCGATCCACATCGAAATTGATGGCGGTGTTGATCCGGTTACAGCACCATCGGTAGTTGCAGCGGGAGCGGATGTGCTTGTCGCAGGGTCAGCGGTTTTCAAAGGCGGTACCGTGGATAGCTACCGGGACAACATCACTGATATACGGAAAAGTGTTTCCTAAGAAAATGCTGCATCCCATCAAGCTGTCAGCCTTCCAGATCAAAAGCTGACAGCAACAATGTCGTTGGAAGAAGTTCGAGACAATGAAGGTCAATTGAGAACCAAATGAAAATTCATTCTGTAAGAGTTCAAGCCGTAAAAGTTCCGATAACAGAACCGCATCGGACTGCATCCGGGGTGGTGGAGATATGCCCGCTTGTTTTGATCTCTGTTGAGATAAGTGGAGGGATAACCGGAAACGGGATTGTCTTCTGTTACATGGATCGTTTCCTGAAGCCGCTCTATGAGCTCTCATGCCAGCTGGGCCCGTTTCTGGAAAACCAGTCACTTGACCCGGCTGCAAACACAGACATGCTCGTGGACCGGTTTAAGCTGATTGGAACGCAGGGCCTGATGGGTATGGTACTCGGTGGCCTGGATATGGCTCTTTGGGATGCAAAGGCACGAGCCGAGAATTCAGCGCTTCATACGCTGCTTGGAAAGCAGGCACGCCCCGTCAAACCGTACGGCAATGTCGGATATGACGGAGTTAGAGATACAGCAGAAGCCGCTGGCCGCCTGGCGGAGCAGGGTTTCCTGGGTGTTAAGGCTAAAATTGGTTACCCGACAGTGGAAGAAGACCTGGAAACAATCCGGGCCATGCGTGACGCCGTTGGACCGAATGTGGCGTTGATGGTTGACTACAATCAGAGCCTGCCGTTTCCGGAAGCAGTTGTGCGTTTGGAAGCTCTGGAGAACGAAGGACTGACATGGATCGAGGAACCGATCCATTCACATGATTTCACCAACTATGTGCGTCTGCAACAGGAGACTGGTGCACCAGTTCAGGCGGGAGAAAACTGGTGGGGGCCCCTCGATTTCCAGATAGCTTTTGATGCAGGTGTGAGGGGTCGGATCATGCCGGATGGCCAGAAATGTCTGGGCGTGACAGGATGGATGCGGATTGCTGAAAGGGCCGATGAACTGAATATCGAAGTCTCCAGTCACCTTTGGCCGGAGGTCAGCGCGCAGTTGTTAAGCGTCACACCAACCGGTGGTTGGCTTGAATACATGGATTGGTTCAACCCGATACTTAAAGAGCCGCTCAGATTGAAAGACGGTTTTGCTGATATTGAAGGTGTTATCGGTACCGGCGTCGAGTTTGATCCAGATGCCATCAAACGGTTTATTGCTGACTGACCCGAGAAATTGTCGGGAACCCAGTGAAGTACCCCTGGTGCCTTATTGCACGGCTCAATTCCCCAATGCGGAACGTTTTGCAATGGTTTCCGTAAACCGTCTCAGTGTCGTGGACATTGCATCGCGGGGTAACATGACCTCGATTAGTTGGAAACAACTGTCATCCGAATTGGCATTCTCGAGCGCCTTTTCAAATTCACCGGGAGTGGAAACCCGCACTCCTTGACCACCAAGTTTCTCTGCCAAATCGGCAAAGTTCCAGTCATCCAGATCATTGTAGTCCGTACCTTCCTGAAAGGCCTTCAACATGCCCCAGGCTTTGTTGTTAAAGAGAATGACAATGGGTTTGAGGCCTAAACGTCCGGCGTTGCCGAGTTCCCATCCTGTCATCTGAAAAGCCCCGTCTCCCACAAGGATCAGAGGGCGTTTTCCACTTGCGACTTCAAGACCGAAACCGAACGGAATACCAGTGCCCATGGTTGCGTAATAACCTGGCGCTACCAGAGCCGTATGTTTCATGTCCATTGCTGTGAAGAGGCAATCACCCATGTCTGATGCGATTGGCATATCACCGTGTTTGTCAAAAAACCGGCTGACCACGGCAGCGACATCTGCAGGAACAATTTGCTGATTGAAATCCGAAACGTCAGTCTCATAAGTTTCCGCTACCGGTTTTGCAGCGCCGAGTTTGACTGCTTCTTCCGTAAGTGCATCGACCAGGGCTTCCAGCGTAACCTGGGGGTAAAGATGGTGAGCCATTCGGACTTCACCATCGAATGCATGAGCGGCGTGACGCATGTCTATTTCCCGTTTGGAAACACCAAAGTTTGTGTCAGAGAAAATCACTCCCAACATAAGTAGGCCATCGCTGCGTTCCACTAGCTGCCGGATCCGTTCTTCGCCGGCCAAACCCAGGTATGTGCCGGCAATCGGAGCTCCTGTTTCCGCAAGGATGCCACGTCCCATGAAGCTGGTTACGGTGGGTACACCAAGTTTCCGGGCAAGTTCCGCGACTTTCGCCTCAAGGCCGAAGCGACGGACTTCCACACCCAGAAGCAATGCGGGATTTTTCGCATTGTGTAGAAGTCTCATAATCTCTTGAGCAGCCGACTTTGCAGCTTCACTATTAGGCTTTTCCGGTGTAAGATCTGGTGCAGCCGTAACTTCCGCGTCGATCATGTCCCGCGGAAATTCCATGTATACCGGACGCGAAAGTCTCCGGGCTGCCGTCAACACACGTGCGATTTCTTCAGGTGCGCTTTGCGGGTCATCCAGTACACACTGGGCACAGGTGACTTCACGCATGATCATCATCTGGCTGTCGAGATGCTTCACCTGATGATGAAGCCCCAACCCCATTTGGCGTTCTCCTGCACCCGGTGCCCCGGATATGATAACCAATGGTGATTTTTCCGCATAAGCTGTTGCGATCGGATTGATCATGTTCAATGCACCTGCACCATAGGTGACGCAGGCAACACCAATTGTGCCACGATATCGTCCCGAACAATCTGCCGCAAAACCCACTGATGGCTCATGGCTGAGTGTGTATAGAGGCAATATGCCGGATGCTTCAATCTCCTTGAAAAACGGGAGGGCAAAATCACCTGGAATGCCGAAGATTTCTTCTGCTCCGTAAGTTTTCAGAGCCTCCAATAGTGCAGTTGCGAGTTTCATCAGATTTCTCTTCAGTGTTATGATCTGATGAAAACATAAAGCATCAGCTTCGCAATTATCTTGCAAAATTCTTCGTTTCTATGAAGTATGTGCAAATATCATTCATAATTTGGAAAATTGTGCTGACTATGGGCGAATTTGATACGTTTGACCGCAAAATCCTGTCGGCTCTGCAGATGGATGCCCGTTTGAGTAACAATGAGTTGGCGGCAAAGATCGGCCTTTCCGCATCGCAATGCTCAAGAAGGCGGGCCCGACTAGAAGACAGCGGCATCATTACCGGATACCATGCGGTCATTGACCGGGAACGTGCAGGCTTTGGCCTTACCAGTATAATCTCGGTGACCCTGGCAACCCATAATGCCGACAGTGCCGATAAGCTTGCCCGGTTGTTTGATACAATCCCGAACATTCTCGAAGTGAACCAGATGACCGGTGACATGGATTATTACGTCAAAGTCGTTACGCCTGATCTGAAGGCTTTGACGAAATTGATAACGGAAGACCTGCTTTCGCATGAAGCGGTGCAGAACGTGAAAACAGCTATTGTGCTGGATAGTCTGAAGGACACGGCAGTTCTGCCGTTGTAGGTTCAGTTTTTAACATCTTCGCGACCAAGCACAGTCATCATGGTCGCCGTCATCGTTGTAATTTGCCGCTCTGGCTTCCCGCGCTCGATTGCGATGGCACTGGCCTCGCAAAATGTGATAGTGCGACCCGGCTTAATGACCCGCCCTGTAAACCGAAACAGCTCTCCCTTGGCTGGTGCCATCAGGTTTGTCTTGAATTCGATGGTCAAAACAGCCGCATCAGCAGGCATCAGGGAAAAGGCGGCATATCCTGCGGCACTGTCAAGCATGGTTGTAATAATGCCGGCATGAACAAATCCATGCTGCTGTGTGACCATTCTGTCCATGGGCATTTCGAGCACGACCTGACCGGGCTCTATCGATGCAATCCTGCCATTCACAAGTTCCATCGCGCCTTGCTTTGCAAAGCTGTCGCGGATTTTTTGCTCGTAGTCGGGGTCTTGGGCCTGAAACATTTGTATAGTCACTAACTATCAGTCTGTACCAGTAAATCGATTTCCCGGTCTTCAAATCCATACCGTTTCATCATGGTGCGATGTTCTGAACCGCCAAGATAATTGTCAAGAACTTCGTCAACGGAAGTTCGCAAGGCATCATCCGTTCTGTTGAATGCAAAGCAACCGAACGCAGGCTCTTTTTCTTCGGCTGGTACGATGATCGTTTCACCGTCAAAATCACGATTCTGCTCCAGAAACCCCGTATGGGCGCGACCTACACTAGCATAACAGTCTGCATTCCCTGATTCTACGGCAGAAGCTGCTTCTTTGTATGTCTCAAAAACTCTGATGCGATTTTCCGGAATGCCAAATTCCAGTGCTGAACGATGCTGAAACTGATCCCGAATGACTGCCAGATTGCAATCGGAAATTTCTGCAATTGACCGGTAACCGGTCAAGCCCAGCGGATTTCCGTTCCGGACCAGAATTCCATCGGGGAGCGCCCATATCGGTTTGCTGAAGGAAGCAACAAGCCTGCGTTCTTCCGTTGCAAACATTCCGGTGGTCATCTTCCACTTTCCGGATGCTACTCCGGGAAGAAGTTCTGCGAATTCCGTTTCAATCGGTTCAAAATCTTCACCGATCTCACTGAAGACAAAACGTGCCAGTTCAACATCGCAGCCAACAACTTTCCCGTGGTCATTCCTGAAGTTGAAGGGTGGTTCGATCAGATAGGCGAATTTCAACTATCGTCCTTTCCAGACCGGGTCGCGTTTTTCAGCAAATGCACGAGCCCCTTCCATCTGGTCTTCGGAACTGTAGAGGGTGTCGACGGTTGCAAGCTGGCGTTTTGTGATGCGGTTCATGGAATCCTGAAACTTGCTGTCCTCTGCATCACGGACAACTTCCTTGATAGCGGCGTAAACAAGCGGTGGGCCACTTTCCAGCAGCCTGGCCATTTCCCATGCCTTCTCCATCAATTCGTTTGCGGAGTAAATATAGTTCACAAAGCCCCAGCGATGGGCTTCTTCAACATCCAGCCAGCGTCCGGTGAGCAGCATTTCCATTGCCACGTGATAAGGTATCCGTTTGGGCAGCTTGACGGAAGCAGCATCAGCAACCGTGCCAGATCGGATTTCCGGTAGTGCGAAACTTGCATGTTCAGCTGCAAGAATAATGTCGCAGGAAAGTGCAACCTCCAGTCCGCCGCCACAAGCGATTCCGTTAACTGCTGCAATGACCGGTTTGTTCATTTGTGGCAGTTCCTGAAGACCGCCGAAGCCACCAACTCCATAATCCCCATCCACTTCATCGCCATCTGCTGCCGCCTTCAAATCCCAGCCGGGGCAGAAAAACTTTTCGCCGGCTCCCGTGAGGATTGCGACCCGCATATCGGGATTATCGCGGAACTCGCGAAATACCTCACCCATGATCCGGCTGGTTGCCAGATCAATCGCATTAGCTTTCGGGCGGTCCAGGGTGACTTCAAGTATGCCACCTTCTTTTCGCGTTTTGACGGGGTCGGCCATTGGTTGCTCCTCAGGAAGTATCAGGAAAAATCGTATGTTGCCCAAGCCTCGCTGACAAGGGTCTGGTCCCTTCGTCTACAGGTCAGGTTCAGAACTGCTTTCTTGTTATCTTGGTCCAGTTCCACGATGGTCCCGTTGTAAACAAGTTGATCCCCCGGCCATACTACCTCGCGAAATCTGACCTTGAACGATCGGACTTTTTCGGGTGAAAGCCAGTAACTGGCATAGGCGGCCATCAGGCTTGCCTGATGGGTCCCCAGTGCAAAGACGGATGGATAGTCGTTTTTTGCTGCCCATTCATGGTCATGGTGCAATGGATCATCTTCACCGACAACGCCCTGAAACCGGACAATTTCCTGTTTCAATAGAGGATCGGCGCAGACCTCGCCCGGGCTATCTTCCAGAGTCAGACCAGAGAATGCCTGGCGCGCGATGTTTGCAAAGGGTGAATCACGTTCCAAGGTTGGATAATCCGGATCGTATTCGGGAACCTCTGGCTTCCACTCGCCGTCACCCGGTGCCGTTTGAGTGGTTACGCTCGTTGAGCGTTGCTCGGCGCGGATGTTTCCTGCCTGATCGCGGTACTCAGTTAGAATTGTGAGGAAAGTGAGCTTGCCGCCATTTCCACCCTGTTTCTCCCAGACCTTCTCAAGTTTTGGCTGGGCAACAAGCCTGTCACCGGCTCTTGGCGGTTCTGCGAGAAATAGAAAACTCTCCTCTGCATGCAGCGAAACCGTCAAGTCATGCTCGATTTCGCTGAATATGGTTCCTCGAGGACGTTCAAGTGTGTACCCCCAGCTATAGGGTGCGCATACAAGAAAAGTAGCCGGGATCACCGTGTTTGGTCCTTCCAGAAACTCTTTCAAGGGAGCATCCATCGCACGGGCAAATTCCCGGATTTTGCCGCGTTCTATCCAGACGTCATATTCCGGCCCAGTTAGACCTATTTGGTCAACAAGGGCCATCAGTTGTCTCCGGACACAATCAGCGCATCAGTGGCGATTGCTTTGCCATCTTCAGTCAGCATGACCGGGTTTACATCTAGGGTCACCAGTTTTTCCGCATTGGCGATCGCATAGGCTGCGACCGCTTCGCAATTTGTCCGAAGCGCTTCGACCGCGGGGTGGTAATGAATGGAAAGGCTCTCGAATACCCTGTCGATATCGCCATCCGCCAGCGGCAGTAAAACGGTTTCAAAACGCGCCATGGCTTCCGCCTGACTGCCGCCGCGCCCAACCATCAGCGCCAATCCGAGAGCAGGGTGCCGCTTGATCCCGATTATGATTTCAGCATTTGCCCCAGAGACCATTTTCTCGACCAGAACGTGTGTTACTTCGTGTCCACCTTCTGCGGAACCGACGCTTTCTATCATTTTGGCTGCGGCTGCGGTAACGTCTTCTACCGATTTCAGCCCAAGCGCCACTCCGCCAAGCTTTGCCTTGTGGGCTATGGTATTGCTGAGCACTTTGAGGGCGACGGGCAGTCCCAGACGCTCGGCAGCTTCTGCGACCTGGTGAACCGGAGCAGCTTCATAACCCGGTGTCGCCAGCCCGAAGCTTTCCAGCGTCTTTTTTGATGTCGCTTCATCCTGCATCGACGTGTTCACGACGTCTGCGCCATCGAGAAGTTGTGCGGGCTCTTTTGCTGCCAGTAGTTTTTCTCGCGCTTTAGAAAGATTTATCCCGACCGCAATTGCTTCCATGGTTTCAGAGTAGCCAAGCAGGGCAGCTACACCGTTTTCGTGCATATGAAACCGAAAATCGTCCGGCAGACCCTCAGGAAGTATTCCGGCGACGCTTACCGGAATGCCGAGCTTCTTGCGCACTTCAATCAGAGCCTCAAGGGAATCGCACCAGACCTTGTCGAGTTCACCTGCACCGGGACGCGGCACATCGATAAAGAACGTGATCTGATCCGACACATCCTCAGCAAACCTTGCGATAGCGTCGGCTACACCAGTTGTGTCTCGCATCGAGATCGATCCGTCACTGGCACTGTAAGGAATGTTCAAGTCCATCGGATTGGCAATTGCCACCGTCTCGGGCAGAGTTTCATCGAGCCATTGATGATTTGCAGCGGTTGGTAATGGGAGGGTGATACCCAACGGGCCGCAACGGGTTGCTGCCAGGCCATTCAAACCGCCGGAATAGGATACGATAGACAGTCTGTTTCCTTTTGGCAGTCCGGCGACGGTAAGCAGTTTCAGTGTTTCAACAAGTGCTTTCGGTGACGAGACTTCTTCGATACCGAACCGCGTCTTGAATGCGTCCCAGAGATCGCGTTCAACGACCATCGATGCCGTATGACTTTGCGCAACAGCCGCACCTGCTTCCTTGTCGCCGCCTTTCAACGCGATGACAGGTACTCCCTGCTTCAACGCTTTAAGGCAGGCTCGACCCAACGGCTCGCCCTCATTCATGCCTTCCAGGTAAAGTCCGATTGCCTTGATCCGGTCATCTTCAAGAATGGCCCCAATCAGATCTGCAGTTGTGGTCACGGCCTGATTGCCGATGGAAATCCCGTATCCGAGTGGGAAGGCTTTCTCGACACCGGTCATACCGATCAGCAGCGCGCCTGACTGGGATATGATGGCGGATGCTGGTCCACCCTGGCGTTCACAATGGTTGTCGTCGCCCCAAATGAACGCGCCTGAGAACTGGTTCATCAGTCCCATGCAGTTAGGGCCGAGGAGGGGCATGTCGCCAGCGGCGTCGATCAACCTTTGCTGGCGTTCCCGACCCTCATCGGTGTTGAGTTCCGAGAAACCGGATACCATGACAACCGCACCACCGCATCCGGCGGCCGAAAGTTCGGCAATTGCTACGATGGCGCGCTCAGGGGACAGCCCGATTACTGCCGCATCAGGGATAACGGGCAGGTCCGAGAGTGATTTGGCGCAGGCTATTCCCTCAATTTCATCCTTGATGGGATTGAGGACAAACATATCGCCTTCATATCCGGCGCGGCGTGCGGCACGTATTGGTCCGGCGATTTGTGAGCCGCCGACATAGACAACGGAATTTGGGTTTAGAAGTCTTTTCAGGTCAGGCACCGAGAGGCCTCAACAATGCTCGTGAAATGATATGCCGCTGGATCTCGGATGTACCTTCCCAGATGCGCTCGATCCGGGAATCGCGCCAGATCCGTTCCAGAGGTAGTTCATCCATGACGCCCATGCCACCGTGAATCTGAATGGCTTCATCCGCTACAAAGGCCAGCATTTCGGTCGCCTTCAATTTTGCCATTGCCATATCAGAATCGGTGCAGGTGCCCTGATCATATTTCCAGCCCGCTTCCCAAGTGAGAAGTTCCGCAGCCTTCATTTCCAGTGCCATGTCTGCAAGTTTGAAGGAAACGCCCTGGAACTTGCCGATCTTCTGTCCGAACTGCTGGCGCTCAGCGGACCATTCGAGCGCATGACCAAAGGCGCGTTCCGCTCTTCCCAGACAGGTAGAGGCGACCTGCAGACGGGTTGCCCCAAGCCAGTCATTTGCGACTTCAAAACCCTTGTGCAATTCGCCAAGCATGTTCTCTTTCGGCACGCGGCAATCGTCAAACTCCAGAATGGAATTTGTGTACCCACGGTGGGAGACGTTGTTGTAGCCGTCGCGGACCGTATACCCCGGCGTGCCCTTGTCGACGAAGAAAGAGGTTATGAGCTTTTTCTTGCCGCGTGGCGTGTCTTCCTCGCCGGTGGCCACGTAAACAATGGTGAAGTCTGCAATGTCAGCGTGAGAGATGAAGTGTTTGGTGCCGTTGATGATCCAATCGTCACCATCCTGTTTTGCCGTTGCCTTCATGCCCCGGAGATCTGATCCGGCACCTGGTTCCGTCATCGCCATGCAGTCCCACATCTCGCCGCGTACGCAAGGTTCAAGATATCGTTCCCGCTGTTCCGGCGTGCCTGCACAGAGAATGTTTGAAGGACGTGCGACACCAGTCCAGTGCAACGCATAGTTTGCCTTGCCGAGTTCCTTTTCATACAAAAGCCATGTCAGGGTATCTAGGCCGGCTCCGCCAAATTCCTCCGGAATGTTGGCAGCGTAGAGCCCGGCCTCAATTGCCTTTTTCTGGATTTCCTTGATCGTATCCATTTCGAGATGGCCGGTGCGCTCAACTTCTGCCTCATGCGGATAGAGTTCATTTTCCACGAAGGCTTTTGTGGTATCAATGATCATCTGCTGTTCTTCGGTAAGTGCGAAATGCATGGTCTAGTCCCTCATGCTTTCAGGTTTTGGGAGCTTCGTTTGCGCTTCGTGCAATGCTTTCATCTTTGCAGCCATTTCCGGCCCGGGTTCGCAAGATCGTCGGGTTTCCAGTGAAACGTGTACCAAAAGCTGGTTGCAGGTGCAGAGCAGATCTCCAGGTGAACCGTCTTCATTGGCACGACACATCTCGTGATACATGCGCAATTTCTTGCCCTCGGCCTGCAGAACTTGCGTGATCACGGTGATTTTTTCGCCAGGATGTGTTTCATTCCGAAACTGGATCAGGTTCTCAACTGTGAAATAGGATAGGCCAGAGTCAACATATTGCTGGTCTGCGCCAATCATCGCCATGACGACATCGCCGGCATCCGAGAACACCTGACCGTAGCGGCTTTCGTTCATGTGGCCGTTATAGTCCGTCCAGTCGATCGGGATCACCCGGTTTAAGGTGTTCAGCGGTTTACTGATGTCGGTCGGGAGATCCGGTTTTGTCCGGGCTTCATGTTCCACCAGTGTTGCACCCGCTCCCCAATTGCGGGCTTTGAGGCCGCGCAGGATGGTAACCAGATTATCATCGCGGATGCGTTCCAGCTCGCGAATTGTGCGCTGGCCGGACTGTTCATCGGACTGATCGGCAATCATCTCAACCAATTCATCCGTTAGTTCCGGCACGTCCATAAGTTTGGTCCAGGGCCAGGAAAGGCATGGTCCGAACTGGGCAATGAAATGCTTCATGCCCGCTTCGCCGCCGGCCACCCGATAGGTTTCGAAGAGGCCCATCTGTGCCCAGCGGAGCCCGAAACCGAACCGGATGGCGTCATCGATTTCCTCGGTGGTTGCTACGCCATCCTTGATGAGCCAAAGGGCTTCCCGCCAAACCGCTTCCAGAAAACGGTCAGCAATATGCGCATCAATTTCCTGACGCACGATCAGCGGTTTCATTCCAATGGGTTCAAGTGCCGCCTTGGCGCGAGCGCAGGTTCCGGCATTACCGACAAGCTCAATGAGTGGAAGCAGATAGACAGGATTGAACGGATGAGCGACGAAAATCTGCGTCGGGTTGGTCGCCCCTTCCTGAAGTTCCGACGGCTTGAAACCGGACGTTGAGGAGCCGATCAGCGCATCTTTCTTTGCATGCTGCTGAATTTCAGCAAACACCTTGTGTTTGATTTCAAGGCGCTCCGGCACACTTTCCTGAATCCAGTCTGCATCTGCTACTGCTTCCGCGATGGTCTCGACATGGGTAAGTCGACCTTCCAGCGAAACCGAGCTGTCGAGAAGCGCTGGCAGTGAACGACGCGCGTTATCCAGTACTTCACCGATTTTCCTTTCCGATTCCGGGTCGGGGTCGAAAAGATTGACGTCAATACCATTCAGGAGGAAGCGGGCAGCCCAGCCCCCGCCAATTACGCCACCCCCTATAATTGCTGCTCGTTTAATCATGTTCAGTTCCAGATTAGCTTTGATGTGTCATAACCGTTTTTTTCAAAGGCATTTATTGCTTCAGTCAGGCCTGAGCGGTCGCGGTCGGGTATCCGTGACAAAATCCAACCGTATTTTCTTGAAGGATCACCCACGACTGCTGTTTGATAGCCTTTGTCGATCCACAAAACCCAATAGGGTGCTCTGAAGGGTTGAAAGACGGAAAACCTTACTCCCAATCTGCCCGTCCCGGTAACAACCGCATTGCCTTCAGCTACGGATTTCTCGCCGTTTCGGGTACACGAATTCACCACGGAAATTTTCCCAGCACCTATTTTTTTATAAACCGCTTTGGCATCTTTACAGCCACGCTGAAAACGGGCGGGGAAGCGGGCGACCTCATGCCATGTGCCAAGATACCGGTTAAGGTCAAGCTGATCGACGGTTTTCACCTCTTGTGAAAAAGCGATGCTTCGCATTGTGACAAATAAGATGAGAAACAGAGCAGCCAGTTTGAAAACTTTCAGCACGGGATCACCTCGTCAGAAAAAATGCTGCAATTGAAGGCGCGAGGCAGACAATGCACATCACACCTTGTGAAATGAACGGATTTGGGTGCCAGCCGCGCCAGCGTTTTTCCATCAAACCCGCGAGTGCAGTCATGATGATCAGTGGGGTCCAGGTTGGAATTCCGAAGATGCTCACTTCGGCTGCATTATCCTCTTGAGCAGAGAAAAACGAAATCCAGTGGAAGGTGACTATAACAGTCGCCAATCCCCAGAGTGACCACGCTAAGGTCCGGCGGACAGGCATCAAGATCAGAGCCAGCGACAGTACTGGTCCGAAAAGATACAAAACGCGGAAGAGGCCGATGATCATTGTTCCAAACCTCTAGCGGTCAACAGGCGCCCGCTTCTCCAATCCTAGTTTCTCCCGTACCGCTTCCGGTCCCATTACACTCGAGCCCATATTCTCGATGATGGTAACAGCCCGCTCCACAAGTTGTGCATTGGTGGCGAGTTGTCCCTTCGCGAGCCAGAGGTTGTCTTCCAACCCGATGCGGACATTGCCGCCGGCATTTACAGCATTTGCAACGTAGTTCATCTGGTTGCGGCCAAGTGAGAAGGCGGACCAGTTCCAGTCTGCTGGTACGTTGTTTACCATCGCCATGAACGTGTTCATGTCATCCGGTGCACCCCAGGGCACGCCCATGCAAAGCTGGACGAGGGCAGGGGAATTTAGAACACCTTCTTCCACCAACTGTTTTGCAAACCAGAGATGGCCGGTGTCAAAAGCCTCTATTTCCGGGCAGACGCCAAGTTCGGTCATCATGCCGCCCATCGCACGCAGCATTCCCGGTGTGTTGGTCATGACATAATCGGCCTCTGCGAAATTCATCGTGCCGCAATCCAGCGTACAGATTTCAGGCAGGCATTCGCGGACATGAGCCATGCGCTCGGTTGCACCTGCCATATCAGTACCCGCTTCTTTGACGGGTAGTGGCGCTTCTGTCGAACCGAATACCATATCCCCACCCATGCCGGCGGTCAGGTTCAGGACGACATCCACATCCGCGTCGCGGATACGGTCTGTTACTTCGCGGTAGTATTCTAGTTTCCTGGAGGGTGTGCCGGTTTCAGGGTCACGCACATGACAGTGTACGATGGCAGCGCCGGCTTTCGCTGCATCAATTGCGGAATTGGCAATCTGTTCGGGTGAGCGGGGAACATGATGGCTTCTGTCCTGTGTTCCACCGGAACCGGTGACGGCGCAGGTGATGAATACATTTCTGTTTGGTTCAAGCGGCATGGTTGTTCCTCCAAATATTCATCGCATTTCCCTTTTCCAATGATGCTCTCAAAAGCTCGGGAATTGCAGAATGCATTGGCTGGTATCTTCCAATACTTTTTCAAATTTGTTTGACAATTATCACGAATAATTTCACAAATTTCCTATGTCTGTTTTCTCTCCTTCCGATGCGGTGTGTTCTGTAACGCTGCTTGTACTGCCCGAATCCTCCATGATGTGCGTGGCATCTGTACTTGAACCGCTGAGAGCTGCAAACCGCGTTGCTGGAAAACCACTTTACGAGTGGAACCTGACAAGCGTTAGCGGGGTCAATGTTCCGCTGACCTGTGATGTGCCGCTTGAGATAGATGGTGCATTTGACGAGCGCCAGCATGGTGACCTGCTTATTGTTATCGGTGGTTTTAATCAGAGCAGGCACGTGACCACTGCGGCGCTTGCCGTCATTCGAAAGGCAGCTTCCGGATTCAGGGCGATTGCCGGGATCGAAGCGGGAAGCTGGATTATTGCCAGAGCAGGATTGCTTGATGGTTATACAGCCACAACCCATTGGGAGGATTTTGAAGCGTTCATGGATTCCTTTCCGGAGATCGATGTACGGCTGGACCGTTATGTCGTTGACCGCAACCGGATGACCTGCGGTGGCGCATCACCTGCGTTTGACATGTTTCTCGACATGATTCGGCAACGCAATGGCCCGGCGATTGCAATGGAGGTTGCCAGCGTCTTTATCTATGATGAGGCGCACTCACAGTTTGATGCTCAACCGCTTGTGTCGCTTGGTCGTGTCGCGCGAAAGGAACGTCGGCTTGAGCAGGCCGTTCGGCTGATGGAAAAGTCGATCGAGCAGCCTTTGCCAGTCGCGGCGATAGCGCGACGGGTAGGCGTTTCATCAAATACCCTGGAGGCGATCTTCAAGCGCCATGTGGGTATGACGCCCGGTCGATTTTATCTGAACCTTCGGCTGAAAGCAGCTAACAGAATGGTACTGGATACAGATCTGTCCTTAAGAGAAATCGCAGTCCGTAGCGGATTTAACTCGCTGTCAGCTTTTTCACGGGCCTATGCAAAGGGATTTGACAAGACTGCACAGCAGATGAGAAGCGTTAGATAAGGCATTCCTCGCGCGAGTTCATTGATGCCAAAATCGAGAGTGTTTCGGTTTGATTTTTTCGTTTAATTCAGGCAGCACGGTTTCTTCACTCCACAGGCTACAGGGGGCTACAAGCTAATGAACTCAAGCGCACAAACCCGACTTGCTACTTACGGAACCCTGGCTCCCGGGCAGATCAATCATCATCAACTCGCTGGTCTCAAAGGTTATTGGAGCAAAGGTTTCGTCAGAGGAACGCTCATTGAAGAAGGGTGGGGCGCTGCGCATGGTTGCCCTGGATTGGTTCTCGATCCGAATGGTCCGGAAGTCGAAGTTTCAATCTTTGAGTCAGTGGACCTCCCGGATCACTGGGAAAGACTGGACGCTTTTGAGGGAGATGGCTATCAGCGTGTGACGGTTAAAGCTGCAGTTGCAGGCGACTCGATTGAGGTCTCGATTTATGAGGTGAAGGTTTAGCTGCCCGCTGAAACAAGCCTGTTGCGCCCGATCGTGAGATCTTGATTGGTAACAGATTTTGCATCTTCAAAATTGAAACTCTGCGGGGAAATGAATTATTACACTTGACAAATAAGTGTATATGCACATATATAACTGCATGTCTGATTTAAAACACATATCTGATGGTTGTATCATGCAACGGGTTCGCTCAGCGGCCCGCCATGTTACTCAGGTGTACGAAGCAGCGTTAAAGCCGGTTAACCTGACCGCGAGCCAGTTCTCGGCGTTGGTAGCTATTGGTAGACAACAAGGTGTGACCTTGTCCACGCTAGCCAACCGGATCGGGATGGATCGCACGACGATGATCAGGGTCCTTGCACCGCTTGAGCGTCGTTCTTTGGTTCGTCTCGAAGCATCTAAAGACGATGCAAGAGCCAAGGCGGTCTTTCTTGGTAAAGGAGGGCAGGCGATTTTGAATGAGGCGATTCCGCTTTGGAATGAAGCTCAAGATCGGGCCGTCGAAACAATCAACGAAGACAACATGCCGTATTTCAAAACGATCCTTGAAAAATTGCGGGAGATATGAGCGGGCTTTTTTTTACTTAAAACGTGTATATACACTAATATGAAAGGATATTTCATGACTCAAGTACACACAATCGACCAAAACAACGTCAGGACAGGCTGGTATACGCTTCTCATTGCTTTTGGAAGCTATGCCGTGATTGCAGTGACGCTCTCGGCAACAGGCGTTTTTTCCGCTATCGACACCAATATTTTTCCGGCGGTCGTAGCGATAGCGACTATTGGCCTTACGCTGAGTTACTTTTATGTTCCTTCGATCCGTAGCCTTGCAGAAAACCTCGGGCCCTATGGTCTGGCATCTTTTCATGTTTGGCGTATCCCGGCTGCGTTGACTTTCCTTTATTATGGCTATCAGGGATGGCTGCCGATGACATTCGTCAACCTTGCCGGCTGGGGTGACATGCTCGCCGGGGTGTTGGCAGCGACCCTGTTCCTGTTACCGCGTGCAGCTCGAACTGTCGCGGGTTTCCATATTATTGGCTTTACCGACTTTGTTATTGCTGTCGGCACCGGGATCGTCCTGAATTTCCTGGAGCCATCGTCCATGGCCAATATTCTGCTGCTGCCGGTTGCGATTATTCCCCTGGTTGGCGTTCCGCTTTCGGGGGCTACACACATTGCCGCCTTGCATCAGCTATGGGTGAAACGGGCATGAGTGGAATTTCCACCATACCGGTTTGTTTCTCGAGCTATAGTTGCCGTTTGGCGATTATGGAGGGATAATCCCATGCGCAGACAGGAATTCGCAATTCCTGTCTGCGTGTTGCAGGGAACGGATATTACGAGAGCAACTTGTGAAGATTTCACCCGATTTTAGCATTGCTGCCAGTTCTCATTGTGTGGTTTTGTGCCAGTACATTTGCTTCAGAACTGGAAAACTCTCCGGATAGTGAGGTAAATTTTGAGAAGGAAAGGTCCGTGCAAATTCAATACCTTGAAATTGTCACTCCCGATGTTGAAGTGGTTTGTATGGCACTGGAAGCACAGCATGGTGTTACCTTCAGCAAGCCCGAAGCCAATCTTGGCAACGCAAGGGTAGCGGAACTAAAGGGGGGCGGGCGTATTGGTGTACGCGCTCCGCTACGTGTCGATGAAGAACCGGTGGTTCGACCCTACCTTCGCGTTGATGATATTTCAGTTGCGATCGAGGCTGCTGAATCCGCTTGCGCGGAGTTTGCGATGAAAGCAACAGAAATACCCGGACATGGCACTTTTGCTATCTATTTTCTGGGCGGAATTCAGTTCGGTCTTTGGGAGCTCTAGCCTGCCAAACGGTTTTTGATGTCCGGTTTCATTGTTTGCCGAACGGGCAAGGCGGTGAAAAACATTGTATGAAGTTTGCATTCATTCAGTCAAAAAACTCGCGATACGCTCAATAGCCCGATCGATGTTCTCTTCTGAGTTTGCATAGCTCAGGCGAATATAACCTTCCCCCAATATCCCGAAATCTGGCCCACCGATCGTTGCGACGCCAGTTTCTTCCAGAAGAGCGGAGGCAAGTTCTTTTGCTTTCCAGCCTGTCTTGGAAATGTTCGGAAAGGCATAAAATGCACCTTTTGGCGTGGCGCAACTGACATCGGGAATTGTGTTCATTTTCTCTACAACAAGCTTTCGGCGATTATCGAAAGCGACCATCATGCTGTCGACTGCGTCTTGCGGGCCATCGATGGCTGCAATTCCGGCGATTTGACTTGGTGCATTGACACAGGACCAGGCATTGACGGCCAGCTTTCTTACTTTGTCGTAAAGCGTGTCCGGCCAGATCGACCATCCCATTCGCCAGCCTGTCATTGCCCAGGTCTTCGACCAGCCATTGAGTACAATCAGCCGATCACGAATTTCAGGATAATTCAGCAGCGACTGATGGGTTTCACCATCATACGTCATGACATCGTAAATCTCATCCGACAGGATCGCGACATCGGGCCAATTCTCCAATCCCGCGACAAGCTTGTCGATTTCCGCTTTTGGCGTGACCCCGCCACACGGATTTGCTGGAGAGTTGATTATGATGAGGCGGGTATTCTTATTGATGAGTGCCAATGTTTCATCAGCGCTAAAAGCGAAACCGTTTTCTTCCCGGATCGGCACGGGAACAGGTTTTGCTCCGGTATACTCGATCATCGAACGATATATCGGAAAGCCGGGATCGGGATACAGGATTTCTGCTCCCGGTTCACCGAACATCAGGATCGCAGCATACATGGTTACTTTGCCGCCGGGCATGATCATGATGTTTTCCGGCGAAACCTCTTCGCCGGTCATTGTCAAAACGCGCCGGGAAACTGCCTCGCGACAATCTACAGTGCCGGTTGCAGGCGTGTAGCCGTGATGTCCGTCCTTCAATGCCTTTATGGCGGCTTCCACTATGTGCTGCGGTGTGGCGAAATCCGGTTGACCAATACCGAGATTGATTATGTCTTTGCCTTCGCCTGCAAGTTGCGTTGCGCGGGCCAGCACGGCAAATGCGTTTTCTTCGCCGATCCGGTCAAACCCGGTCACAGTTTTCAACATTGTCTTGCCTCTTAAAACCCTTATGTGAGATGCTGCTGTTAAGAGCATGAATTGCGGAGTTTGGAAAGAGATGCGGGACCTCGCCGACTGGAAGGCACGTGAACATCCACACCGGAAGGTGTTTGAGGGAAGGTTTGTCAGGCTTGAACCACTGGAGGCAGGCCGGCATGGCGATGAATTGTACGAAGCTGCAACACAGGGAGATGCGGACAGTAGGTTTCGTTGGCTAATGGAAAAAACCCCGGAAAGCCGGGAGGCTTTTCAGCCCTGGCTTGAGCGGGTCGAGAAAAGCGAAGATCCGATGTATTTCGCTGTTATTGATCTGACAACCGGAAAAGTTGCAGGTCGTCAGACGATGATGCGAATGAATCCGGAACACGGAGTTGCCGAAATAGGCCACATTCATTGGGGACCGCTCATTCAAAAAACACCAGCCACTACCGAGGCCTTTTATTTGTTCGCATCCCATATATTTGATGAACTCGGTTATCGCCGCTTTGAGTGGAAATGCAACAATCGCAATGAACCTTCAAAAGATTCCGCCCTGCGCTATGGCATGACAGCAGAAGGTGTTCATCGACAATCGCTGGTTATAAAGGGTGAAAACAGGGATACCGCATGGTTCTCACTGCTTGATTACGAGTGGCCGAAGGCTGGAGCAGCGATGCGGAGTTGGCTTGATCCGTCGAACTTTGATGCTGAAGGCAAGCAGATTGAACGTCTCGAAGCGATCCGGAGATCGCTTTGACTCCGGATCGGGATTTTACCCAGATTTCAGCGGAGGATTTTGCAAATTCTGATGCCTCCCGCTGGATAACTGTATTGCCGCTGGGCGCCCATGAGCAACACGGACCGCACCTGCCGTTTGAAACGGACACGATTATTGCTTCCGGCGTCGCCTGCAGGCTGTCAGGCGCTCTCGACATAAATCTGCCGGTTACATTCCTGCCAACGGAAGCTGTCGGATATTCGATCGAACACATGGATTTTGAAGGCAGCAAGACGCTTGGATTTGACGAAGCCGTAAATAAATGGATCAGCATTGGCATGCAGCTTGCGCAAAAAGGCATTCGCAAGATGTTGCTGCTTAATGCGCATGGCGGCAATTCGCCCCTGATGACCATCGTGGCGACCGAATTGCGGGTGCGATGTAACATGTTGTGCGTCGCTACAAGCTGGACACGGTTCATAGAACTGGGGAACATAATCACGGCTGAGGAAAAGTCTTTTGGTATACACGGTGGTGACCTTGAAACATCGGTCATGCTGGCACTAGCACCGGAAAAGGTGGATATGCAAAAAGCGGAAAACTTTGGTTCCTTTCAGCAAAACCTGTCTGGAAACAAGAAGTATTTGCGTGCTTATGGTCCTCATGCTTTCGGCTGGAAAATGCAGGACTTGAACCCATTGGGTGTCACCGGAGATGCATCAATCGCGACTGCTGAAAAAGGCGAGGCTTACCTAAGTGAAGCGATTACCGGGCTTTCAGAACTGATACGAGACATGGATGAATTTGATCTTGCACATTTCGGGGGATGAAATTGTGCTTGTCATCTTTATATAATCCAGAAATTGATTGAGAGACGCCCCCAATGGACACGCTTACAAGAATGCAGGCATTTGTTGATGTTGTTGAGCAGCAGGGATTTTCCGCTGCTGCGCGGAAAGTCGGACGTTCAAAGGCATTGATGTCCAAATATGTGCGGGAACTTGAGGATGAACTCGGAATTCTCCTTTTAAACCGGACGACCAGGCAGTTTTCACTTACCGAGGCAGGTGATGTGTTTCACCGTTCTGCTCTGGAAATACTTCAGAAGGTTGGAGACCTTCAGGACAAGGTTCGCGAGGCAGGTACGGGGCACAAGGGGCGTCTGCGCGTATCAGCGCCACGCTCGCTCACCGACCTTGAAATCGGATTGCCGATAGTGGAATTTGCAACCGCATATCCAGATATCACACTGGATATTGATCTGGATGATGCCATGGTTGACATGGTAGAGGACGGATTTGATGTGGCGATCCGTGTCTCGCGCCTGACCGATTCATCCCTAATCGCGAAGAAACTTGCGGAGTTTCGGCTAATCCTCTGTGCCGCTCCGGGTTTCATTGAAAAATACGGCGCTCCGACCTCACCGCATGACCTAGGTGATGCTCCGTGCATTGTGGACACAAATATGATGCGGCGCGCGAATTGGTGTTTTCTCGACGAGGAAGGCGAAGAATTCAGCGTCCCTGTCCGTGGGGCCATCGAAGTCAACAGTCCGGAAGTAGCCAGGCGCGCTGCGCTCGCCGGCCTGGGCATGACGATGGCTCCTGAATTTTCTGTGGAGAAGGAACTGAAAAACGGTGAACTGGTGAGCTTGCTTGAAGACCGAATTCCTTCGGGTGGAGGGATATATGCAGTGTATCCTCATCGCCGTCATGTTCCCGGAAAAGTGCGGGTTTTTGTCGACTTTCTAAGTCACTGGTTCAAGGAAAAGAACCGGTCTGCAGCAGAATAAGAATGACTTGCTTGTGCATTGCCGTAAAAACGCCATTCATTTATTGTTTTGCAAAGTGATTTGTTGTTTGGATCAAACAGAATGAAACCATCAAAGTCATTTCTTGCCATGAGCCTGGCTGTTGCTGCTTCCGGTTTTTTGTTGCCGGACCGTGCGGTTGCTCATCCGCATGTATTTGTAGAAGCGAATATTGAAGTTGTCCGCGATGACGATGGGAACTTTACGGAAGTGCGGCAGGTATGGCGATTTGATGAACTTTTCAGCACGACCGTTACCATTGATTATGACGAGAATGTTAACGGCAAGCTTGATCAGGATGAAATTGAAAAAGTGGCCGCTGTAGTAAAAGAATCAATTGCGGAATATGATTTCTATACAGCCGTTCGCGCCGGAAAAGATACTGTTGAGTTTTATGAACCCGAGGAAATTGGCGCCTATTTCGAAGGTGAAAAGTTGATCATGTTCCTGACCGTGGAACTGGTTGAGCCCGTCAATTCTGAAAATACTCCTCTTAGGATATCAGCCAGCGACACCAGTTATTACGTAGCTTTTGATTTCGATAATGAGAATGTCTCAGTGTCTGCTAATTCGGCAGGATGCGAAACCTCTGTGGTTCATCCGGATTTCGATTCGCTTTATGCGGACAATTCGCAGTTTCTTACCGAGAGTTTTTTCAGCGATCCGCAGAGTACAAGTATTGGAGATGAGTTCTATTCCTGGGCGACGATAACCTGCTCATGAAGAACATTGTCCTGTTTCTAACCGCTGTTGCGTTTACCGAAATGGTACTTGGTATCAATGATGCCTTGGCACAGAGTTCGCTGGGCATCGGGCGCGGTGAACAGCCGATTCCGACTGGTGGGTTTTTCGAAGGTTTCTTCAACTGGGTTCGTTCGCAGCAGGCCGAATTTCACAAGAGCATCAGAACCATCCTTATTACCATGCGCAAGGATGGAACGCATTTCTGGGCCTTGATAACGATCTGTTTCCTTTATGGTGTTTTTCACGCAGTTGGCCCGGGACATGGCAAGGTTGTAATCTCTTCCTACATGCTTGCGAACGAAGTTGCAGCAAGACGGGGCGTATTTGTGTCAATGGCGGCTTCCATTGCCCAGGGCCTTACAGCAATTTTTGCGATCGGACTTTTCATGATTGCCCTTCGAGGCACCGGTATAAAGACCGGAGAATTGACTTTCGGGCTTGAAGCGGCGAGCTACCTTGGCGTGATGGCAGTTGGTGCCTGGCTTTTGTGGCGAAAGGCATTCCGGAAACGATCGGCTTCCAATCACAATCACAATCACAATCACGATCACAGTCATGGCCATGACTACGATCATCAGCATCACGATCATGAACATCATGGCCACGGAGACACATGTGATCATTGTGGCCATGCTCACGCTCCTGATCCCGGAACCTTGACTGGAACGTTCAGTTTGAAAGATGCTTGGTCATCGATACTGGCGGTCGGCTTGCGACCCTGTACCGGGGCTCTGATCGTGCTGGTGTTCTGCTTTGCCAACGGACTTTATCTAGCGGGTGTTTTGTCTACTCTTGCCATGTCAATCGGAACCGGTCTGGCGGTTTCCGGATTGGCGATACTTGCGGTTGTTGCCAAGAACGCCGCGCTTCGCGTGGCCGATTTCCAGGATAGCGCCGGCATCGTACATCGGGTGATTGAGATTGTCGGTGCCTCATTCATTTTTCTGATTGGGCTGGTTTTGTTTACGGCCCTTGTATCCGGCTGATACCCACAAATTTCAGGCATGCATTTTTGACGCGTTGTCCTGCATGTGAATTGCTCTAAATATGATGCAGCAACGGCACAGTTCTGGTATTCGCATGTTGATGAAAAAAGAATCCAAATCGGCTATGGGGCCGCTTCCAACCGCACACCCTGAAGTGAAGATTGGCAAGGTCGGAGTGTTGTTGGTCAACCTTGGAACGCCTGATGGCTATGACCGAAAAAGCATGTATCGCTATCTCAGGGAGTTCCTGACGGATTCAAGGGTTATCGAATGGCCCAAAATCCTTTGGTATCCAATCCTGTTCGGGATTATCTTGGTTCGCCGTCCAGGCAAAGTTGGACTAGCCTATAAGTCCATTTGGAACACAGAGCTGGATGAATCTCCGCTGCGGACTTTTACCCGGTCCCAATCGGACAAGCTGGCTGAAGCGCTGAAGAACTCGGAGCATGTGGTGGTGGATTGGGCGATGCGTTACGGAAACCCCTCCATCGCTTCACGGCTGGAGAATCTGAAAAATCTGGGGTGTGAGAGGCTGCTGATTTTTCCTCTTTATCCTCAGTACAGTGCCGCGACAACTGCGACGGTGAATGACAAGGTTTTCGAGTGTCTCAAGACCATGCGGTGGATGCCTGCTGTGCGAACCGTTCCGCCTTACCACGATGATCCGAGCTATATCGATGCACTTGCAGTCTCTATAGAAGAGGCGATGGAAGCAATGCCCAGAAAGCCTGAAAAAATTATCGCTTCCTACCATGGCATCCCGCAAAGCTATTTTAAGAAAGGCGATCCCTATCATTGCCATTGTCTGAAGACGACTCGCTTGTTGCGTGAAAGACTTGCGATGGATGAGGAATTTTTGATCACGACATTTCAGTCGCGCTTTGGACCAGAAGAATGGCTTCAGCCCTATACCGACAAAACCATCGAGAAACTGGCTGTCGAAGGTACGAAGGATATTGCCGTCTTCAATCCGGGATTTGTGTCCGACTGCCTCGAAACGCTCGAGGAAATTGCGGGAGAAGGCGAGGAAATATTTCATGAGCACGGTGGTGAGAATTTCACTCACATTGCCTGCCTGAACGATGGTCGGGAGGGTATGGAAGTGATTGAAACAGTTGTACGCCGCGAGCTTTCAGGCTGGATTTGATATTGTGTCTGAGGGGGAACACGGCAAACTTCCTTACCGGCCCAATGTGGGTATTTGTCTTTTAAATACTGATGGCCATGTGTGGATGGGGAAGGCCAAAACTTCTGGCCCTGAAATTGTGACTCCAGGACGTGAATGGCAAATGCCACAGGGAGGAATCGAGGAAACAGAGGACATTGTGGAAGCCGCCAGGCGAGAGTTGTGGGAGGAGACCAGGGCGACGTCTGTGGAATTTCTTGCTGCTACGACCGAATGGTGGTCGTACGATTTTCCGGCTGGCTTTGATTCCGCCAAACACAAAGAAGCGGGCCACAAACTCAATTCGTTCTGCGGCCAGAAACAGAAATGGGTTGCGTTCCGATTTACCGGCACAGTAGACGAGATTGACATTACTGCTTCTCACACCGGTGAGCCGCAGGAGTTTTTTGACTGGGACTGGCTGGATGCAAAAACGGCCTTTGAGCGAACAGTTTCCTATAAGATGGCGCAATATGAACGGGTTTTTGCTGCATTCGGATGTTACATCACATGAATCTTCAAGTTTTCCGGGCTGAACCAAATGCATCTTGCGGAAATTCAAGCGAACATACAGCGGTTTGATCCCGTCAGGATCAGCAAACCGGAACTGCGAAAGGCAGCGGTGTCAATTGTCATTTCATATGATCGCAACGGTGCAGCTGAAAGTTCTGTGCTGCTCACATTGAGAAATGCGAAACTCAAACAGCATTCCGGTCAGTATGCGTTACCAGGGGGCAAACTTGATCCCGAAGAGACAGAGATACAAGCTGCTGTTCGGGAGGTTCAGGAGGAGATTGGTGTCAGCCTGGCAGACCAGAATTTGATAGGTGTGCTTGATGATTATCAGACTCGTTCAGGGTTTTTGATTACGCCGGTGGTATTCTGGATTGAGGCAGACACGGTTTTCACGCCCTGCGCTGATGAGGTCGAGGCGATTTTCAAGATACCGTTCCGTGAACTCGACAGTGAGGCAATTCCAATTTTTGAGCCTGGTGTAGATGTGGATCGACCGGTACTTTTGTCCAACTTTCCAACGCTTGGGCACAAAATGTATTCACCGACTGCGTCAATCCTTTATCAGTTTCGCGAAGTGGCGCTCCGCGGCCTTTCGACTCGCGTTGCAATTTATGATCAGCCGGGGTTCGCCTGGAAGTAGCGTTTTCACGGCTCTTAACCATGCTGTTCAAGTCTTGTTGTAAACGCAAACGTTGACTGTCATATAGTTTTATAAATGTTTTAATCAAATCGCCTTTTATTTTCAGGAGGGCTGAATGCTTTTTGGATTTGACTATACGCTGGCGGTGCTTGCGGCCGTAGTGGTTCTGGTAATTTTTGCAGGTATCAAGACCGTACCGCAGGGCTATAACTACACCGTGGAACGCTTTGGAAAGTTCACGCGCAGCCTAAATCCGGGACTTAACTTTATCTTCCCGTTCATTGATCGCATAGGCGCCAAAATGAACATGATGGAGCAGGTACTGGATGTTCCGACCCAGCAGGTTATTACGAAGGACAATGCCACGATTAGTGCGGATGGTGTTGCGTTCTTCCAAATTCTTGATGCGCCAAAAGCAGCCTATGAGGTCCGTGACCTGGAACGCGCACTCCTTAACCTTACAATGACCAACATTCGTACGGTTATGGGCTCGATGGACCTGGATGAACTCCTTGCAAAGCGTGATGAGATCAATAATCGCCTGCTTCGTGTTGTTGATGATGCCGCAGGCCCTTGGGGTATCAAGATTACCCGGGTAGAGATCAAGGACATAAATCCGCCAAAAGATTTGATCGATGCAATGGACCGCCAGATGAAGGCGGAACGTGAAAAGCGAGCTAACGTTCTGGAGGCACAGGGTTTTCGGGAAGCTGAAATTCTGAAGGCTGAAGGTGAAAAACAGGCTCAGATACTGCAGGCGGAAGGTGAGCGTGAAGCTGCATTCCGCGAGGCCGAAGCACGTGAGCGATTGGCACAGGCAGAAGCTGAAGCTACCCGCATGGTGTCTGACGCAATTGCCAGCGGGGACACACAGGCGATCAACTACTTTGTCGCCCAGAAATATACAGAGGCACTTGGTCAAATTGCATCAGCCAACAACCAGAAAGTAATAATGTTGCCACTTGAAGCGTCATCTTTGATTGGTTCTCTTAGCGGCATTGGGGCTATTGCGAAAGATGTCTTTGGCGGTGATAATGAAGGCGTAAACAAGTAGAAGATTTAATGATCAAACTTTCCGCAGGAATGTGGGTTTTGAAGGTGCAATTCTGAACACCGAAGAGGAGCGGTAACCGGATGATTGCTGAAATCGTCAATTCTCTTGGCCCATGGGCTTGGGTGGTGTTCGGTCTTCTCCTGCTTGGCATAGAAATTCTGATGCCAAGCACTTTCCTTTTGTGGCCGGGACTTTCGGCGCTGGTAGTCGGGGCCATTACCCTCGTATTGGGAACTGAGAACCCGATCTGGCCCTGGCAGGCACAGTTGCTTGTCTTTCTTGCCTTGACGCTTTTGATCGCCTATTTCGGCCGCAAATTCATGCAAAGCAGGAATATGGAAGAAAGTGAGCAACCCAATCTCAATCAGCGGGGTGCTCAGCTTGTCGGTCGAAGAGCAGTGATTACGACCGCGATCGAAAATGGTGCTGGCCGGGCAAAACTGGGCGATACTACCTGGAGTGTTATGGGACCGGACATGGAGGTTGGTGACACGGTTCAGGTTGTTGGCAGCGAAGGAAACGCGCTGATTGTCGAGAAAGTGTAAGTTACCTCTCAGCTTCCGAATGTAATTTTCCTGACTAGAGCAACCTATAATCCAAGCTGGTCTACGCGACGCCAATTCGCAAAAGATCATGCAGGTGAACCACACCGACCGGGTTGTCATTCTCTACAACGAACAAAGCTGTAATCGAGTTTTCATTGAGGATCGCGACGGCTGATGTAGCAAGTGCATTGGGACCGATGGTTTGAGGATTGGCTGTCATTATCTGATCAGTGGTCATTTCCAGCATGTTGCGGTTTATGTGCCGTCGCAGGTCTCCGTCTGTTATAATTCCTGCAAGCTTGCCGTCCGATTGAATTACGCCGACACATCCAAGCTTCTTCAAGGTCATTTGTGCAACCGCAGCTTCCAGCGTGACATCTATGCTGACCAGAGGCATGGTCTCACCAGCGTGCATGATTTCACTCACGCGGGTCAGGTTCGCTCCCAAGGAACCGCCCGGGTGATAAATCCCAAAATCATCAGCTGAAAATCCGCGGGCTTCAAGCAATGCAACCGCAATTGAATCGCCAATGGCCATCTGCATAATTGTTGAGGTAGTTGGTGCAAGACCATTGGGGCAGGCTTCTGCAACTTTTGGAATTTCCAGACATATCGTTGCCTCTTTCCCCAACGTTGAATTCCGGTCCCGGGTAATTGCTATTAAAGGAATTGAGAACCGGCTTGCATAAGTAATGATGCCCTTGAGCTCTGTTGTTTCTCCGGACCATGACAGGGCGATTATTGCGTCATCGCGCGCTATCATTCCAAGGTCGCCATGATTGGCCTCTGCGGCGTGTACGAAAAATGCCGGCGTTCCAGTTGAGGCCAGCGTAGCGGCAAGTTTACCGCCAATGTGTCCACTTTTGCCGACACCGGCTACAATTACCCGTCCATTGATCTGTTGCAGAAGTTTGCAGGCATTCTCAAAGTATTTTCCCAGTGTTCCGTCAAGCGCGCCAGCTAGTGCGTTCAGTCCGGCTTCCTCGGTTTTAATGGTTCTCAGTGCCGATTGCACAGAGTTTGAATTTTGCATTGTTTTTCAACTTCCAAGACCGGTAACAACAGCGGATTGAAACCATTCGTTAACCACAAGTCTTTACGATTCATCAAGAAATTTCCAAGTGCGGCAAATCTAGATGACGAATGCCAAAATGTCCAAGACTGGTGTGGCGTGGATTGCATTTCTTTCCTGCAATCTTCTCGGCATTGTCGCAATGCAGCCTGCTTTCAGTCAAACTGCTGAGTCCGGTTCAGCGATTCCCGAGCTTACGATCCGTGGAAGTATTGCAGAGGAAGAACCACTGTCAAGAGCGCCTGCTGGGAATCAAGATCCGATAGTGCTTGGCCTGGAAGATTTTCAATCCCGGGAACCGAATACGGATGAAACATTTGATGCCGGATCAAACGCTGATGAAACAGTAGTGAATTCTGCGGAAGAAAGACGCGGGCAGCTTACCCGAACCGGTGACCGGACAATAGATGCTCCGTCAGGAAGACGAGGACGCGTTCAGGCGGTTGGTCCTGTTGGAGTTGATCCGGATGATCCGACATCTTCTCCCAGGTCGAATGTGGCTGCGGATCCACGACAAACCGGAAATCGACCCGTGACAGACGAGGAACCTTTCGGCCCTACCGGATTTCGACTTGGAACTATCGATGTTCTGGCAAGCATTGAGCAATCTCTCGGGTATTCAACCAATATTTCCCAGAACGCCGGCGGTGAGTCGGGCGGATTTTCGCAGACTGATATTGAAGTTACCGCCACCTCGAACTGGTCGCGACATGAACTGCAGTCAAGCCTCACTGGAAGTTACCGGTTACCATTTGACGGTGAAGAAGTCGATGAACCTTCGCTGTCCGCGAACACACAGTTGCGCCTGGATCTGATTGATGGTCATACATTGACTGGTGTCGTGTTCTACGAAGCGGAAACCCAGGAATTTACGGATACAACTCTTGCACCCGGTGCCGTGGATACACCTCTTGAACAAAGCTTTGGTGGAAGTCTGGAGCTTGAACGCAGCGACCGCAGATTGTTTTATTCATTGCGAGGTTCTGTCAGCAGGGAAGTGTTTGAAGATGCTGATTTGGGTGGGGGAGTTACCCAGCTGCAGGAAGATCAGAACAACAATGAATACACATTCACTTTGCGAACCGGGTATGAAGTGTCGCCTGCCATAAGGCCATTTATTGAAGGGGCCTATGGCTTCAGGGAATTTGACCTCGAAACAGACCGTAACGGAAATCAGCGGGACAGCAACATTTATGCGCTTCGCACCGGTGCTGAGATTGACCTTGGTGAAAAACTGCAGGGTGAATTCGCAGTCGGATATCTGACCGAGCAGGCAGATGACCCGCTTATAGAGGATCTCTCCGGTTTTACGGTAAGCGGAGAACTCAACTGGACGCCAGAACGTGATACCCTGGTTACCTGGACGGTTGATACTCAGTCCAACAATTCGATAGCGCTCAACGAAAATGGCTCTTTCACCTACAGTTCCCGTCTGAACTATGAGCGACAAATTACGGATAGGTTGTCTGTTGATGCTTTTGGCAGTGTTGAATTTGAAACCAATGATGCCCGAAACACCACAGTGGAACTGGGAGTGGGCGCGCAGTATTGGGTGAACCGTTTCATGGCAGTTACAGGCGACATCGAATATCAGCGTTTTTCTTCGGATGCTGCCAATTCTGGCTTCGACGAGGTTTCCGGTCGGGTGGGAATGCGGTTGCAGAGGTAAACTGCTCTATCCCAAATTTCCGATTTCATTGCGAATTTCTTCACCGATTTCATCATCCTCTAGGGCAAACGCCAAGTTTGCCTTAATGAAACCGGACTTCGAACCGCAATCAAAAGTATCACCTGTAAAGACATGGCCGAAGAATGTCTGTTTTTCAGACAGTTTCAGCATTGCATCGGTCAGTTGAATTTCATTGCCGGCACCCGGTTCCTGATCTTCCAGGATTTCAAATATCTCAGGTTGGAGGATATAGCGGCCATTGATGAATAGGTTGGAAGGGGCCGTACCAGGCGCCGGTTTTTCAACCATTCCGGTTATCCTGAACCCAGGGCCTTCATACTCCTCTTTTTCCACCACACCATATTTGTGAGTATCCTCCCATGCGACTTCTTCAGTTGCAATAACGTTGCCGCCGGTCTGTTGGTACAAGTCCACCATGCCTGCCATGCATCCGGGATCATGTTTCATGACCATATCCGGCAAAAGCAATGCAAATGGCTGATTTCCAACAATATCGCGAGCGCACCAGACAGCATGCCCAAGGCCAAGCGGTGCCTGCTGACGCGTGAAACTGGTATCACCTGCGCCCGGCTGATATCTCGAAAGGACTTCCAGAGCTTCAGTCTTTTCACGCTTTTCGAGCGTGTCCTGTAACTCGTACGCGATATCGAAATGGTCTTCGATTACCGCTTTGTTGCGTCCGGTCACGAATACGAAGTGTTCTATACCAGCTGCTTTCGCCTCATCCACGGCATACTGAATGACCGGCTTGTCAAGTATGGTCAGCATCTCTTTTGGTACAGCTTTGGTTGCCGGCAGGAATCGGGTCCCAAGGCCTGCCACAGGAAACACGGCGATTCGAACTGGCATTTGGGAATTCATTTCTGCTCCAGAATCACTAGATCAATCACTGTTTTGTTTCCTTACCAAATCATTAACCAGTTCACTACAATTACCTCCTCCCGGTTATCCAATTTCTATGCTTTTCGCGGTAATTTCTTCTTTAGATGGGATGAAAAGGTGGTATTCGAATGACAGTTCTTGTGACAGGCGGCGCTGGATATATTGGTTCCCATATGGTTTGGGAACTTATTGACCATGGCATTGATACTGTTGTGATCGATAATCTTGTGACCGGATTCAGGAATGCTGTTCCAAAACAGATACCGTTTGTCGAAGGTGATATTGGTGACCAGTCTCTGATTGAAAGTGTACTCAAGCAATACAAAGTTGATACGATCATTCATTTTGCAGGTTCGGTTGTCGTGCCTGAATCCCTGGAAAATCCGCTGAAATACTATGACAACAATACCGGTAATTCGCGAAATCTCCTGGCTGCGGCTCTGGCCTGCAACGTAAAGCGGTTCATTTTTTCATCTACAGCTGCTGTTTACGGTAATCCTCTAACTGAGGGGCCAATCAGTGAGAACGCAATTCTAAATCCGATGTCGCCCTACGGCACTTCGAAGCTTATGACAGAACTTATGATCCGTGATGCGGCACAGGCGCATGATCTTTCATATGTCATTCTCAGGTACTTCAATGTTGCTGGATGTGATGTTCAGGGTCGGACAGGCCAGTCTACCGAAGGTGCAACCCATTTGATCAAGGTTGCTTGCGAGGTGGCTTCCGGCAAGCGCCGTTCAATGAAAATATTTGGTACGGATTACGATACACCCGATGGCACCTGCATCAGGGATTTCATACATGTCAATGACCTGGTCGATGCTCACCGCGTAGCGCTTGAATTTCTGCGGGCCGGTGGCCGAAAGTTCACGGCCAACTGCGGTTACAGCAAAGGTTATTCAGTTCAGGAAGTCGTTGATGCCGTGAGAAAGGTTTCCGGCAATGACTTTCGGGTAATCCTCGATGGGCGACGTGCTGGTGACATAGAAGCACTGACTGCCAATGCAAATCGCCTGATGAGCAGACTTAACTGGAAGCCAAAGCATGATGATCTCGAACTGATTGTTTCAACTGCTCTTGCCTGGGAAGAAAAGCTGAAAAATACCGCAAAATCAGCCTGACATTCACGTAGTTTCATGTGCCTCTGGAGAGAATCGGTTTAGTTTGTCGTTGTTTCGACCTGAGATACCTTGTTGGTATCCTCATTGCCTTCACTTGTTTCCGGCTCTGACTGCGGTGCTGCTTTTGGTGTTCCCCATTGCGCGTCGACACGACCTGGTTGTGGCAGCTTTGGAAGTCCGTTTTCAACAAGTTCAAAGCTTACGCTGTCCTTGTCCGTATCAGAATCCGGGTAATCCTCTTCGCCTTCCAGCACGTCACCGCCATCAAGTGAGGGTGACCCGAGGGAAATCACCACTGTCTTTCCGGTTCCCGCGGGGTCATATTCAGGCACTTTTGGTTGCGCCAAATTTGGATTGATAGTTCCCAAGCTGGCAAAGTTGAAGCCTTCGCTGCTGTTTACAACACCTATTCTTCGTAACTCTTTGTCCGCGAAAAATGCGAGTTTTGTTTTACCGGCCCTTGTCATGCCAATGCCCTTCGAGCCCCGTAGACGAACGATCTGACCGTTGATGTCCGGTCCCGCACTTACAAACTTACCCTCAGCATTCGTAAATCCATCCCAGACATCGACGAATGATCCGCCAACCGAATCTGAAACTGAGCGGAAGGTTTCGTTGAAGGCGAGATAATCGGCGTTCATGCGGTTTGATTTAACCGGCGGCAAACCAACCCAAAGAACAGGTACGTTTGCTGCTTTTCCGGAAGATTGAACGGTTGTCACGCGTTTCACATATTCGGTCTTCCAGGCTTCAGACAGCTTCTCAAGGTTGCCTGACGCAAAGCGCATTTCCTGCCTGTCATTCATGCCCACCAATGCAATAACTGCGACCGGTTTAACCTCGTTAATAAGATCGGGCACGCGCGAAGTCCAGTCGACCACATCGTTTCTGACTATGCCCGACGCCGGGTTGGTATTTTTGACAATCACGAAGTTTGGATTTTGTGAATAAAGCTTTTCCAGGCCACTTGCCAAACCGCTTGCCATGAAGTCGCCGATCACCAGAATCTTCGCGGCGTTTTCGTTTTTGACAACAACCACCGCCGGTCTGGTCTCTTCAGTTGCAGACGGGCGGTCGTTGGATGTAGTTCTTCTATTATACCGTACACCGGGCAATTCGAACAAGCTTCTTCTCTTAGAAGTGGATCGGCGTTTTTCCCGCTTCTTTTCGCGCCTTTTGAACAAAATATCAAAAAGCGACTTGCGTTTGGAAGTCTGCGCCTGCGCAGTTTCAACACCCAGAACTGCCCCAAAAATGGGCGTGTTTGATCCAGGCATCGCAAAAGCGATAGCCAGGGAAAACAAAAGGACTATCCGTAAAGGGCTAAACATGCTCCGGGCTCTCTGATTTCAGCTTTTGATAATAAGACTGAAATAGGGAGGATTGAGGGCAACTGCGCTCAAACGTACCTATCTTGAGCGCAGTTTAGACAAAATTCCTTTTGATGCATAGCCTGTCTGTTCAAGACCTGCGCGCCGTTGAAAAGCTTTGATTGCAACTCGGGAACCGCCACCGATTTTTCCATCGATCTCGCCTTCATATAAGCCGAGTTGCCGCAGATGTGCCTGAAGTTCCTTGCTTTCCAACTCGGTCAGCCGGGTATATCCGCGTGGCCAGTCAACGACAAACGGTCCAAAGCCGCGCAGTTGGTCCGCAAGATGTCCCACGGCAAGGGCGTACTTGTCGGCATTATTGTAACGTTTCAAGACAAAGAAATTTTTCAACATCAGGAAAGCAGGCCCCTGGGGGCCAGCAAGCACTTTAAGATTGGCCTTGTCTGAAGGACGCGGAAATGCCCGGCCCTTTACCCGTCTTATTCCGAACCGCTGCCACTGTGCCAGCGTCCGGCTCTTTGTGCCAACCTTTGCGGGATCGAAACCGGCTGGCGTTACAACTTCATATCCCCATGTTTTGCCGGTACGCCAGCCATTTTCCTTGAGCAGATTGGCGGCAGAGGCGAGAGCATCGGGTACGGATTCCCAGATGTTGCGACGGCCATCGCCATCAATATCAACAGCCCAGGTCTGGTAACTGGTTGGGATAAACTGGGTGTGCCCCATTGCACCTGCCCATGAGCCTCGCAAGCCACTCGCTGATACATCTCCATTCTGAACTATTTTCATCGCAGCAATGAGTTGTGTACGTGCGAATTTCCTGCGTTTCTTGTCACGATAAGCCAAGGTGGCGAGCGAACGGGCGACACTTCGCAAAGCCCGGTCTCGCTTAAGTGCTGCTCCATACGAAGATTCCATCGACCAGATTGCCAAAAGGATGTGGCGATCAACGCCAAACCTGGGCTCAATTATATCAAGCCAATTCTTGTATTTGACCTTCATTTCAAGGCCAATTTTGACCGCGGAATCGGTTACCCGATTGTCCATATAATCCCATATGGTTGACTTGAATTCCGGTTGAAAATTGGCTGCCTTGATTACCGCGGGATCGGGGCTCGTGATTCCTGCAAACACTGCATTGTAGGTCTGGCTTGTGATACCCTGCTTTGCTGCAACCGAATAGAAATCGCGTATCCACTTCTTGAATCCCGGATCCGCATTTGCCGTCGGAATTGAAATCAGGAATGCCAAAAGCAGTGTAAGGGCCGCAATCCAGTTTAGCCCAATGTGTGAAATAACGTTCCGCACCGAAGCCTCCATCGAATGTCGTTTGGCAAATCATGCCTTGATCTGGATAACGATTTGTTAAGGCTAACGAGAAAATCGGCAGAATTCAGGCGCAATCGATCAATTTTGCTCTATTGGGTATTTACGACTGTTATCTGGGAAGATTTGTCTCACCCATCAGGTCCAGGTCGATGGCCCGCGCGGCCTGCCGACCTTCCCGGATCGCCCACACAACCAGCGATTGACCGCGACGACAATCACCTGCTGCGTAAAGTCCCTCGACAGAGGTGCGATAGTCGGATTCATTTGCGGAAATCGTTACATCTCCCCGTTTGCTCTCCCGCAATTCGGGATTGAGCTGGCTGATGAATGTATCCGTTATAGGGCTTCCGAAGCCGATTGCAATGAAAGCCAAATCTGCTTTCATGATGAATTCTGTACCCTCAATCGGATGGCGTTTTTCATCAACGCGTATGCACTTGACGCCTGTCAGGGTACCGTTTTTGCCAACAAATTCGAGTGTCGCAGCCATGAATTCGCGTTTAGCACCTTCAGCCTGGGAAGAGGATGTTCGCATTTTGGTCGCCCAATAGGGCCAGACCATCATCTTGTCTTCGCGTTCAGGAGGCTCCGGGCGGATATCAAGCTGGGTGACGTTCACTGCGCCCTGTCTGAAAGAAGTGCCTATGCAATCTGACGCTGTATCGCCCCCGCCGACGACGACAATGTTTTTTCCTGCTGCCCAGATTTCTTCTGACGGCCAGCCTTGGCTGTCAATCTGTTCTCCGCCGACGCGGCGGTTCTGCTGAACAAGAAATGGCATCGCATCGTGCACACCGATGAAGTCACGACCCGGGATCCTCGGATCACGAGGTATCTCTGTTCCTGCAGAGATCAGAACCGCATCATGGGACGCCATCATCTCGTTTGCAGAAATGTCTTCGCCAACATTCTGATTATAATGGAAGGTCACTCCTTCTCCTTCCATCTGTGCCACACGTGCATCGATGTAATGCTTTTCCATTTTGAAGTCCGGAATGCCATAGCGCAGCAGTCCGCCGGCGCGGCTTTCCCGTTCAAAGACGTGAACTTCATGGCCAACACGTGCCAATTGTTGAGCTGCGGCCATTCCTGCTGGTCCGGAACCGATTATAGCAATCTTCTTTCCGGTTTTCTGGGTCGCCGGGGCAGGTTTGATCAAACCGAGTGAATAAGCTTTGTCTGCAATAGCCTGCTCGACGGTCTTGATTGCCACCGGCTCGTCTTCGAGGTTAAGGGTACAGGCTTCCTCACAAGGTGCCGGACAGATGCGCCCGGTAAATTCCGGGAAATTGTTTGTGGAATGGAGACTACGGACCGCTTCTTCCCAGTCATTATTATAGATCAGGTCATTCCAGTCGGGAATCTGGTTGTGAACCGGACATCCGGTATCGCCATGGCAGTAGGGGATGCCGCAATCCATGCACCGGGCCGCCTGTTTGGTGACTTCGGTGTCCGACATGGCGATCGTGAATTCGTTGAAATGCCTGACACGATCCGATGCCGGGCGATATTTCGGCACCTGCCTGTCGATTTCGAGAAAACCTGTTACCTTACCCATCGCGAAAACCTATCCGAGCACCACTGCTGTTCCGGAAACGGACACCATCAGCATTGACCCGCTGCTGCCTGTCGAAATGTTCTCGTAGTCAATATCGATACCGATCACCGCGTTTGCTCCGAGATTTTCCGCGTTCTGCTCCAGTTCCGCAATTGCTGTTTCACGTGCCTGTTTCAGCACTTCCTCATAGGCTCCCGAGCGTCCGCCAACCAGATCGCGAATGCCTGCGAAAATATCCCTAAAAATGTTTGTACCCAGAATAGCTTCTCCGGTTACGATGCCTTTGTACGCGCTTATGTTCCGGCCTTCGACACCGGGTGTTGTGGTAACAATCATGTCTTTACTCCGCTGCGATTTTGCCTCTGCGCCGCTCTTCCATCTCACGCAGCGCGCGACTGTATTCGACCGGCATGACTTTTACGAACTGCGACCTGTAACTGTCCCAATCATCAAGAATTGTCTTGGCCCGCTCCGACCCGGTGTAGTGCATGTGATTTGTGATCAGCTGATAGAGGCGCTCTTCGTCATAACGGGTCATGTCAGACGTGATGTCGACGCGACCCTTGTGGTCAAGGTCGCCGCCATGGTGATGTAACTTCTCAAGCAGAGCATCTTCCTCCGGAACAGGCTCAAGTTCAACCATCGCCATGTTACAGCGTTGTTCGAATGTGCCGGAGTGATCCATTACGTAAGCAACACCACCGGACATTCCTGCAGCGAAATTGCGTCCGGTTCCGCCGAGAACAACTACAACTCCTCCGGTCATGTACTCACATCCGTGATCGCCAACGCCCTCAACCACTGCAATAGCTCCCGAATTGCGCACAGCGAACCGTTCACCAGCCACACCCCGGAAATAACACTCCCCGGAAATTGCACCATATAGAACGGTGTTTCCCACTATGATCGATTTCTCAGCAGGAAATGTTGCATCCTCGGACGGACGGATGACGATCCGACCTCCGGACAATCCTTTGCCGACATAGTCATTGCCATCACCCTGCAGGTCAAACGAAATTCCCTTTGCAAGAAAAGCCCCGAAACTTTGACCGGCAGTGCCTTTCAGCGAAACGGCGATTGTGTCATCGGGCAAACCTTCATGACCATGCAGTTCAGCTAACTTACCGGAGAGCATGGCGCCGGCAGAACGGTCGACATTTGAAATCGCAGTTTCGATTTGTACGGCTTGACCGTTTTCGAGAGCCGGCCTGGCCTGCTCAATCAGCTTGCGGTCAAGAACTTCTGAAATCGGGTGGTTCTGTAATTCTGTCTGATAGATCGCTTCTTTGGACGCTTCAGGCTTATGAAAGATGCGGGAAAAGTCCAGTCCTTTGCCTTTCCAATGCTCAATCATTTCGGACTTTTCCAGAATATCACTCTCGCCAACCAGATCGTTGAATCTGGTGAAGCCCAGCTCTGCCATGATCTCCCTTACTTCTTCGGCTACAAAGAAAAAGTAGTTGATGACATGCTCGGCAGTGCCCCGGAAGCGTTTTCGCAATACCGGATCCTGGGTTGCGATTCCGACCGGACATGTATTCAGGTGACACTTTCGCATCATCAGACATCCGGCAGCTATCAGCGGTGCCGTTGAAAATCCGAATTCATCCGCCCCAAGCAAAGCGCCGATGACCACATCGCGCCCGGTTTTCAATCCCCCGTCTACCTGCAGCCTGATACGCGACCTCAATTTGTTGAGAACAAGCGTTTGTTGGGTTTCGGCAAGGCCAAGTTCCCACGGGCTGCCAGCATGCTTTAGTGAAGTGAGGGGAGATGCTCCCGTACCTCCGTCATATCCGGAAACCGTAATGTGATCTGCCCTTGCCTTCGCGACCCCGGCAGCAACCGTGCCAACTCCGACTTCTGCTACAAGCTTGACCGAAATGTCTGCTTTCTCGTTGACATTTTTCAGATCGTAAATCAGCTGCGCGAGATCCTCAATTGAGTAAATATCGTGGTGTGGCGGTGGTGAAATCAGGCCCACACCCGGTGTTGAATGCCGCGTTTTGGCGATCACAGCGTCGACTTTGTGTCCGGGTAGCTGGCCGCCTTCCCCCGGCTTGGCTCCCTGCGCCACCTTGATCTGTATCATGTCGGAATTCACCAGATACTCGGTGGTTACTCCAAATCGGCCAGAGGCTACTTGTTTAATTGCGGAGCGTTCGGGGTTGGGTGATCCGTCCGGCAACTTGTAGAAGCGATCGGGTTCTTCGCCGCCTTCACCGGTATTGGACTTCCCGCCGATCCGGTTCATAGCCACGGCAAGTGTGGAGTGAGCCTCCCTCGATATCGATCCAAACGACATTGCGCCGGTTGAGAAACGTTTTACGATTTCAGAAGCAGGTTCGACTTCTGTGATGTCGACCGGCTTGCGACCAAGTTCTTCCGCATTCTTGATCTTGAAGAGGCCGCGTATGGTTGCAAATTTTTCGGAAGCACTGTTTGCATCTTCCGCGAACGATGCATAATCCTCCGGGGATTCTCCTCTTACAGCGTGTTGAAGCTTGGCAATGTTGTCCGGGGTCCATGCATGAGATTCGCCGCGCATCCGATAGGCGTATTCGCCACCGACATCGAGCGCATTTGATAGAATCAGATCGCCACTGAATGCCTTCTTGTGGCGCTGCATCGTCTCAGCAGAAATTTCATCGAGACCCACGCCTTCCACCATACTCGCGGTGCCGAAGAAAAACTCATCTACAAGTTCCGTGGAGAGCCCAACGGCATCAAATATCTGGGCACCACAATAGGATTGATAGGTTGAGATCCCCATTTTGGACATGACCTTCAATATGCCCTTGTTCACCGCCTTGATGTAACGCTCAACAATCTCAGTTGTGTCCACTTCGTCTGGAAACTCACCCTTGGCGTGCATATCGGCAAGGGTCTCGAAAGCCAGGTACGGATTTATGGCCTCTGCTCCATATCCGGCAAGCACGCAGAAATGATGAACTTCCCTGGGTTCACCGCTTTCCAGAACAAGGCCTACCGAAGTTCGCAATCCTTTCCGGATCAGGTGACGATGTACAGCAGCTGTAGCAAGCAAGGCAGGGATTGCCACACGTTGGGCACCTATCTGGCGATCAGAGAGAACAATGATGTTGTAGCCATTGTTTACGGAGCTCTCAGCCCGTTCGCACAGTGAATCCAGCGCCGCACCCATAGCCTCGGAACCGCGCTCGACATTGTATGTGATGTCGAGAGTCTGAGTATTGAATTGATTGTCACCTATGTCACCAATTTCACGAACCTTTTCGAGGTCGTTATTTGTCAATATAGGTTGACGGACTTCGAGCCTCTTTTGTTCCGAGAGCCCTTCCAGATCAAAAAGGTTGGGTCTGGGACCGATCAGGGAAACAAGGCTCATTACAGATTCTTCACGTATCGGATCAATCGGCGGATTGGTCACCTGGGCAAAGAGCTGCTTGAAGTACGTATAAAGAAGCTTGGGTTTGCTGGAGAGCGCCGAAATAGGGGTGTCTGTTCCCATGGAGCCGACAGCCTCTTGTCCAGTTGTCGCCATCGGCGCCATCAACAATTTCAGGTCTTCCTGCGTATAGCCAAATGCCTGCTGGCGATCGAGCAGGGTTGCCCTGCTTTGCGGGCTGTGCCGGGTGGGAATCGGCATTTCTTCCAACACGATTTGTGATCGATCCAGCCACTTCTGATAAGGATTTTGCGAAGCACGTTCATGCTTGATTTCCTCATCGGAAATGATTTCGCCTTTCTCCAAATCTATCAGCAGCATTTTGCCCGGCTGCAACCGCCACTTTTCAACAATATCCTTCTCCGCAACAGGCAGGACACCGGATTCTGAAGACATGATAATGCGGTCATCTTTTGTGATGATATAGCGGGCAGGGCGCAAACCATTGCGATCAAGCGTCGCGCCGATCTGCCTTCCGTCAGTAAAGGCCACTGCTGCTGGCCCGTCCCATGGTTCCATGAGCGCAGCGTGGTACTCATAAAATGCGCGACGTTCCGCATTCATCAACGGGTTGCCTGCCCAGGCTTCAGGAATGAGCATCATTACCGCGTGTGCGAGGGAATAACCTCCCATTGTCAGAAATTCGAGCGCATTGTCAAAGCACGCAGTATCCGATTGGCCTTCGTATGAAATTGGCCAAAGCTTTGATATGTTGTCACCGAAAAGCGGTGATGATACCGATGCTTGCCTCGCTGCCATCCAATTAACGTTGCCGCGCAATGTGTTGATTTCACCGTTATGGGCGACCATCCGGTAAGGATGCGAAAGTTTCCAGGAGGGAAAGGTGTTGGTTGAAAACCGCTGATGAACCAGTGCCAGGGCTGATTTGAAGTCAGGATTACTCAGGTCCTTATAGTAAGGGCCCAGCTGATCAGCCAGAAACATGCCCTTGTAAACAATAGTGCGGGAAGAAAAAGAAACGATATAATATCCGTTGTCCCGTCCTTCGGTATGTTTGAAGATCATGTTTGATATGACTTTGCGGGCTGTGTACAGCTGCCGCTCGAACGCATCTTCATCCGGTGTGTTTTCCGGGCGTTCCACAAAATACTGACGGTGGACAGGTTCAGTGGAAGCAATGTCTGGATCTCTGGAAAGCATTGAGTTGTCAACTTCCAGTGTACGTTGACCAATCAGTTTCAGGCCCTCTTGTTCCAACCCCCTGAAAAACATTCGTTCAATTTCGCGGACCAACTCTTCGTTTTGAGGAAGAAAAACCTGCGCGACGGCATAGTGACCCCTGTCGGGTATCCGAAAACCTTCAGTGGAACATGCCGAGACCAGAAAATCGTGAGGTATCTGGACCAGCATGCCTGCGCCATCACCCATCAAAGGATCAGCACCTACGGCGCCCCTGTGTTCCAGATTCTGGAGAACTTGCAAACCGTCCTGTACAATTGAATGGGAAGGTACACCTTTGAGGTTTGCCACAAATCCCACACCACAAGCATCTTTCTCGTTACGCGGATCATACAATCCCTGTTTGACCGGTCGCGAGAACACAGGGGAACCAGCTATTGAATCAGCAGTACTGTACTTCAATTCCGGTTTCGCCATCTTTAACTCCAACTGCAAGCCATCCCGCAGAGCCTCTACTCAAGGACATTGTTTTTAGTTCTGTGTGGATTTGTGAAAGTTTTAGCGTCTGCCAAATTGCTTTCAAGGAAATCCGAGCCACTGCGTCCATACGCCCAAGCCGAGTTTCAAATCCAAAAAAAGGACAGCAATGCTTACCTTTATGAAGATATGAATGCCAAATGCAGATCAAGTTTGCAAGAAAAAACAATTTTGAGTAGATGTTTTGCTTGCGCGGTTTGACTCATTTCTATTAACCTTACGCTGGGGAAGCCGAGCGAGGCGCAGATTTTCCTCCCTGCATCCATAGATTCGGTTCGGGGACCAGTCTGGTGGGCCATTCAGTTAAAGACACCTTTCATCGCCCCTGAAAGAGTCAGTTGATTGAATGTAAATTCACTGATGTGATTGGCATCCGGAAGGGCCCGGTTCCATGAAAATGGAACCGGGCTTTTGTTTGCTCTGGTGTTTTGACCAGTCTGCGCTAGGTTAGGCACGAGAATCCGGGTTAATGAAAACAGGCTTATATTTTCATGCTTTTTGGCAGCGACAACTGGGCGGGAGCAGCGCCAAGAATTTCTGAGTCTCTTGGACGGCATTCTGTTGGTTATGCACCTGCTTATGGTGACAGCGATCTGGATAAATCCGTTGAAGCCACCTTCAATGAAGTGTTTGAAACCGACTGCCGTGTATTTTTTGTGGGAACCGGAACCGCAGCAAATTCAATGGCATTCGCATTGGTGATGAAGCCGGGCGGAGTGGCCTTCTGCCACAGGGAGGCACACCTGGCAGCGAACGAGGGCGGGGCGCCGGAGTTCATGACAGGCGGGGGCCGATTGTGTGCCGTTGACGGACCGCTGGGGAAGATTTCGCCAGAATCGCTCTTGCGGGTTAGCGAACCCTATTCGAGCAGTTTCAATCACCTTGGTCAGGGGACAATGGTTTCAATCACACAAAGCACCGAAGCCGGCACGTGTTACAGCTTGTCTGAGATTGAAGCAGTCTCGGAGACTGCCAGCAAGAACGGGCTGGTGCTTCACATGGATGGAGCCCGTTTTGCAAATGCACTCGTGGATCTGGATTGCTCTCCATCAGAGATGACCTGGAAACGGGGCGTCGACATGGTTTCATTTGGCGGAACGAAAAACGGTTGCTGGTGCGCTGAAGCTCTCGTTGTGTTCAATCCGGAGATTGCAGCGAGCTCGGAATTTGTCCGCAAACAGATGGGGCATCTGTTTTCGAAGACCCGGTTCATGACTGCGCAGTTTCAGGCCTACTTTGAAGACGGGCTATGGCTTGATCTTGCCCGGCATTCAAATTCGATAGGAAATGAGCTGGTGGAGATGATCCAGAATAGCAATCGGGTTCGGCTTGCGTGGCCCAGTTCCACAAATCAGGTGTTCTTTGTTGCCAAACGTGAAGATGCTTCGAAGTGGCTTGATGCCGGTGCACGGTTTCATCTATTCCCTACACCTGAATTTTTGGAAGGCGAGATTAGTGGGGATGAACAATTGTACCGGTTGGTTGCAAGTTTCATCTCAACTTCAGATGATGTGAAAGCACTTTCATCCGTCATCAACCAATAAACTCAATCCGGGAACACCTTTCGAGGCGCTCCCGGGAATATTTCAGATGTAAAGAGATTTAGGCTTCAATCTGTTTTACGTCTTTGGTGATTGCGATCTTGCGAGGCTTCATTGCTTCCGGGATTTCCCGTTTGAGGTCAATGTGCAACAAACCGTTTTCAAGAGCGGCACCTGCAACCTCAACATAATCTGCAAGCTGGAACCGGCGTTCAAAGGAACGGGCGGCGATGCCGCGGAAAAGAACTTCATTTTTCTTTTCGTCTTCTTCGGCTTTTGCGGCGGTCACGGTAAGCGCATTCTGTTTGGCTTCAATTGCGATCTCGTCTTCGGAAAACCCTGCGACTGCCATTGTGATGCGATAGGCATCTTCGCCGGTGCGTTCAATGTTGTAGGGAGGATATGACTGGCTGTTGTCCCCCTGCGCCATGTTGTCAAGCAGAGAGAAGAGGCGGTCAAAACCAACAGTTGAACGGTAAAGTGGTGAATAATCGATTGCACGCATGATATGTCCTCCTTTAAAGCGACTTTTGCGTTTCAATTTCAGTGCAACTCCCTTTTCGGGCAGTGCAATTTTTGGAACCCGTCTGGCGTCCCGATCATAATTTGGGTATTGGAAGTGGAACTTTCAAGATTTCGGGAAATCATACCCTCAGTGCTGCTAAAGAATCCTCCTTACCGCCCGATGCCGGGTGAACCTGTCTCCGGTCTGATTGAAACGGGAAAAGGGGTCATGGTGCGGTACGCACTTTGGCGTCTTTCCGCGTCCAGCCGTAAGGGAACGGTCATCGTTCTCCAGGGGCGCAGCGAGTATATTGAAAAACAGTATGAGTTGATTTCCGATTTGCTTGACAACGGGCACGACGTCTTGAGTTTCGACTGGCGCGGGCAGGGTGGCTCAAGTCGTTTACTTGAAAACAAAAAAGCCGGATATGTTGATGATTTCGACGAATATGTAGAAGATTTAACTGAAATTCTGCAGCAAATAGCGCTGCCGGATTGTAAGGGGCCTTTTTATATTCTCGGCCATTCCACCGGGTCATTGGTGGCACTTCTCGCTGCTCCCCAAATTGCGAACCAGATTACAAGAATGGTGCTGTGTTCTCCCTTTTTGGGGATCGGCCGTCAACCAATTTCGCCATACGCCGTGAAGTTGCTCGCCGGTGCTCTAGCGGCATTCGGTCTTGGTGAAGTATATTTGACCGGTAGGACAACCGAGGCTCCGACCTGGAATGAAGCCACTAACATTCATACCTCAAGTGAAGAACATTATAAGCAAAACCGGAAATTTTCCTCGGAGTTTCCCGATTTGTGTATTGGTGGCGCCACTGCATCCTGGGTGTTTGCTGCCTGCAAGGCATTCGAAAGGATCAAGGATCCGGACTTCTGTGCACAGATTACAACTCCGCTTCTGATAATCAATGCGGGAAGCGATGTGGTCGTCAACAATCGGGAATCCGAGTTGTTGGTGAGAAAACTTCGGTCCGGTTCCTTTCTTACAATCGAGGGGGCAAGACACGAAATCTGGCAGGAAAAGGCCTATTTGCGCGAACAATTCATGGCTGCGTTTAAGGCTTTTGTGCCGGGTAGTGACCACGGCAAGCCCTGATATAGCCGTATTCAGGCGGCGGTCTGCAGAACTTCCAGTGCAGCGGCATGAATTGAAGGATTGGCGCTTGCCAAAATCCGGCCTCCTCTCGGGTGGGAATTACCTGACCAATCGGTGACCCTGCCTCCGCTTCCCTCAACAATGGGTATCAGGGCAGCTATATCGTAAAAGTTCAGTCCTGACTCGACGACAAGATCGATGTGACCGGCAGCCAGCAGGCAATAGGCATAGCAGTCTGCACCGTACCGAACCAATTTGCATTGTCCCGCAATTTTTTCAAATGCGACGGTTTCATCAGGGTCAAACATTTCCGGTGTTGTTGCCATCAATATCGCGCTTTCGAGCGAATCCGTATCCGAAGTCGCAAGTTTCTTTTCCTCGCTCTGATGGAATAACTTCGCGTGTTTGCCTGTCGCGATATAGCGTTCGCCCGTAAAAGGTTGAGACATGATCCCGGCGACAGGAACCATGTTCCTGCACAGTGCAATCAAGGTTCCCCACACTGGTATTCCCGAGATGAATGCCCTTGTTCCATCAACCGGATCAATAACCCAACTATGTTCCGCGTCAAGCTTATAAGAGCCAAATTCCTCGCCGATCAGCCCATGGTCGGGAAACTTCTGTGTAATGGTTTCCCTGATGACGCGTTCAGCCTCGCGATCAGCCTGGGTCACAGGATCAAATCCAACTTCCAGTTTGTTATCGACATGCTTTAGTTGTCTGAACCTGGGCAGAGTTTCCTCCGCTGCCCGGTCCGCAAGATGGTTTAAAAATGGAACAAGCTCTTCGTCATTCATATAACGGATCGCCTTATTCAGCAGCCAGCGGATGTGATCCCTGCAACCCTGACATGTCCATTACCGCAAACTCCTCGAAAAATCGGTCAAAATTTTCTACCAGTTCTTCAAAGTGTCTGGATTGCCTGATCCTGATTTCGTCCATGTAAAGGGCGCGGTTTATTTCTATCTGCAAGGCGTGCAGACCTTTCAGGGGCCTGCCATAGTGTTCGGTTATAAATCCTCCGGCATAGGGCCTGTTGATTTCCACCTGATATCCCATGCTTTTGAAGACAGATTTTGCATGGTGCAGAATTCTCGGATCGCAGCTGCTGCCAAACCTGTCACCAAGGACTATGTCGCCCCGCCTGTCCCCGTTGGGCGCCGCATTGCTTGAAGGCATTGAATGTATGTCCAGCAGGACAGCCAACCCGAATTTCACGTGCGTCCGGGCCAAAAGGTTTTGAAGCGCGCTATGATAAGGCCGGTAAACGTTCGAAATCCTGTTAAATGCCTCGTTTGTCGGAAGCTTGTATGAATAAATTTCCTCGCCTTCCGAAACGATGCGTGGAACGGTACCCAATCCGCTAGAAACACGGATCGATCGCGTGTTGACATGATCCGGTAAACGCTCGCTAAACATGGATGGATCAAGTTCGTATGGTTCCCGATTTACATCAAGGTAAGCTCGTGGATAGACCGCGCTCAGCAGCGGTATTCCATGGTCTACGGAATTTTTTGCAATTTCATCGACCATGAAGTCTTCAGATTTTCGAATCGAGAGATGGTTGAGTCTTGAATTGCTCAGGAAATTCTCCGGATAAAACCTTCCGCTATGTGGTGAATTTGCCACAATCGGAGCCGACTGTTCCAGCGGACAGGAAAGGTGAAACGGACTGTGGTTCTCTGGTTTTTGCATCGTCAATCCATTAAATCGTATATAACTTTTGGTCCAACCTGAAATCCTGATTCTGGGCAGGATGCAGTTATTAAATTGTCTTTAAACCCGAGATTATGGTGATTGTATCTCCGTGTCATCAACCTGCTATTCTTTTACCGTATCTTTATCGCCTGTTTACCAAAATAGGCTCATATACGTATCACTGATTCGTGAGGGACCCCAGTTCTTACAATGACAAAAATTCTGCTTGCCGAAGATGATAACGATATGCGCCGTTTTCTCGAAAAGGCACTTGACCAGGCCGGTTATCAGGTTGTTGCTTATGACAATGGAGCCAGTGCTTATGACCGTTTGCGCGAGGAGCCTTTTACGCTTTTGCTCACCGATATTGTGATGCCTGAAATGGATGGTATCGAGCTCGCGCGCCGGGCGACGGAAATCGATCCGGATATGAAGGTCATGTTTATAACCGGCTTCGCGGCTGTGGCTCTAAATCCGGACTCCAATGCGCCCAAGGATGCCAAAGTCCTGTCCAAGCCTTTTCACCTTCGTGACCTGGTCTCTGAAGTCGAAAAAATGCTCGCTGCGGCATGAAAACACGCACGTAAACTTTAAGAGCCTTGCCTCATTTCGGGGATTTCCATTTGCCGTATTGACGACCCGCTGGCTTTATGGTGTATGCAGCGAACCACCTTCTCAGGTCCTTGACCTTTTAAGGGCGATTAGCTCAGCGGGAGAGCACTACATTGACATTGTAGGGGTCACTGGTTCAATCCCAGTATCGCCCACCATTTACTGACTGCCAGACTTAAAAGCGTAACTTATGTCCGCTTCTTTTTCCTGCGCTTCTTGGTGTAGGAAAGTGTGCGCTGGATGACTTCCGCGTGGAACTTTGCATCCTTCTCAACAGTTGTGTGTTTCAATCCGCGAACGCCACGTACGTTGATATTTTTCATCACTCCTTTAAAGCCCGGAGCTTTCTTCACAACATTGTCGTGTTCTTCGTTGGGAATGTAGAAATTGATTACCCGATTAACATTTTTTCCGACGGCAGTCGGGACTGTCGGATCAAACGTCACCACGTAATCGACCCGAACACCCCTGTCACCCAGATACTTTGCCATCGTTGTCGAAGCATTTGCCCCAAGAGAATGCCCCATGATCACAACCGGATACGAAACCTGCTTCTTCTTTGCGCGCAACAGGATGTTGTCGGCGAGTTCACGCCATGCGGCATGATTGTATACGCGCGCATCAAGACCTTTCCGGACCATCTTGACGCCAAGCGTGTCCATACCTCTTGAAAACACATTCGCAAGCCCGCGGAGAAGATAAACCTCGCCTGTTCTTGTGACATCGCCTTTGATGTTGACGTTAATTTCACTGGGTCGCTGCTGAAGTGACGCTGTTACAACCGGTTTCTGAGCTTCTACCTTGGGAGCCTCTTTGCCGGAAGACGAACAGCCGGCGATACCGACCAACAAACACAGCGCTGCCAATTTCAACGGCTGGCGAACAAATGGTTTAAACATGTACAATTTTATGTTCCCGGTTATCTGAATTCAGCTTTCACCCCAACTTCTTCTTTTATGCTTAAACCGTGGTTAATTTTCAATGGCAAAAAAGCAGTCAGAATGGAGAGAGAGACCAAAAATAGAATTTCTGTCTGAATGTTGCATGAATGCAGCAGTTTGAATTACGAATTGGCCCTGTTGTTTCCCGGGAAAAGGACTGATCAATCTTTGGTCAGACGGAACCTTTTCATTCCGATCCCAGAGATATTTTGCGAAAATCCAATAATTTCATGGGCTTGTGGTGCGAAGGCAGTTGATAGCCGGTAACACAGGTGCGGAAACTAGTAAATTCCCGGGATGATTCGTTTCGTACGTTCCATGTATTGATCGTATTCCTCGCCAAATTCCCCGCGCATCATCGCTTCTTCCTGACCCACTCTGAGAAAATACAGGATGCCAAATCCGACAATCCCGGAAAATCCGGCGATAAAGTTGGGTAGAAGTAATGCGGCACCGATTGCCCACATCCAGAATGCTGAATACATGGGATGGCGGACCTTTTCATAAATTCCTGTCGTAACCAGCTTATGTCCCGCACGAAGGTCGAGGCTGTGTGACCACATTTTACCCAGCGCCTTGTGGGTCAGACGGAACAAACGCAAGCATACAACCAGTATTACGGTTCCTGCGACAAGCAGTAAAATGTTTGGCGTGTAATCAAAGCCATCCAGGAAATCGGTGAATATCCAAACAGCCGGGATGTAGCCAAGCCCAAGCGAGGATACCACCATTGAAAACCGCTCGGCACCGCTTCGCGATGTTTCGGTTTTCTCCGTCTTCCGGGATTTGCGGTTTGGTTGCCAGCGGATGACTGCCCATAATACTACGAACAGACACCAGATTATTTTGGACGCGAGTTCCAGGTCGAAGTTCATTTGGCGGTTTCCCCGTCATTTACAAGTGGGCTGTCAAAAGCAATCTGAGTATTCCTTGCCAGATCATCGGCAAAAAATGGACCGAATATTCTAAGCTGGAAATCATGGTGGACACGCCTGTCGCAATACAGGATGTACTGTCTATGCGCCAGATACATTGATTTCAGCATTTTCTTGTGCCGCTTTTCCGAAAGTGCGTGTTTGAAATTTACCCGGTGGACAATGACATCGCATGCGGGTTCTTCGATTTTCATCGGTTTGAACGGATCGGATTTGTAAAATGAAATGAAATCGGTCTTCGTCTGAATCTCATGCCAAAGCATATATTCTTGCGCGAGTACCTGATTGACTGATGCCTTGAAGAACTTTGCTCTTCGGACAAGGCCGATTTTCAACAGGCTGGAGCCGAGTGCAAAAAATGTTACACGTCTGCCTGCAAACAGTTTTGGCTTTTTTTCAAGGGCGATTGCCAAGGCGACCACCGCCCAAACCGATCCAAAACTATGCCCCACAATGATGATTTCATCCGGCTTTGAACGGGATATCTCTTTCACAATATGATCAGCAAACTGCACAAACCGGTCGTTGATGTCCTTGTTGGCGCCGCTGCACATGTCTCTCGCAAACGCCCAATCGTTCACTGACAAATTTACATAAAACATGTCGCCGGGAAATTTGCACAAGACGATAAACAGCAAGAAGGACGGAATCGCGATCAATACCCAGTGAATGTTGAAACCTGCAAGCAACCAGTACATCAGACCAAAAGATATCCCGAAGAACAGGATCATCAAAAGGATAGGATAGATTGTAAAGCCCCAATAGCGGCGACTTGCCTTGGCGTACCGTCGAAGCGAACCATCCAAAACAAAGGAGAAGTATTTAGGCAAGTGAAGCAACAGGCTTTGAGGGTAGGGCGTTTCTTCGTACTTTCCGATGATATCGGACCAGGAAAAATGCACGTATCTGGTTTTGGCAGTCCAAGCGTTACCTGCGGATTCGAAACTTGTCGTGGTTTTATGAGACTGGGCGTTTTCATCGATTTTACCCGGCTTGAGATCGAAATCCCACAGCTCAGCTGTTTTCACGCCTCCAGCAGTGAGCCGTTCAATCTGATGCACTGCTGTAGTAGTTTCGAAGCCGGGAAAATTAAGAACCAGACGATTAATATGGGGCATGGGAATCACGCTTGCCTTTGTTGCTCACCCCTTAACATGCCCAATGTGAATTGTCAGAATTTTACGCTGTTATCCGTTGATTAGACAGAGCGGGCGGCATCGACGAGATATTTCCATACATAGTCTGAAAATGATCGCCAGCATTCGATGCGGAATTCTTCTTCCCCGGTGCGCCAGAGGATGATCTCCGCCTTTGCCAAAACCGTTCTGGAACAGCATCCAACAGGAAAAGCGTCCAATGACAAATCTCTTGGAGACCCGCTGTTGAGCGCCGTCACGGCATTGGAACCTGAAACAAGGATGCCTGTATTACGATGATCTATTGATACCACTGAATACAGACCGGAATCCGATGTGTTCAACTTTTCCTCTAACCCGGTGCCCGCTGGTGCAGTAATAAACCACTCATCAGGACCGATCCACAATGCAGCTACTTCTCCACTTGTAGCAGACGTCCTGGGTTGTTCTGGCAGAGAAAGCCCTATCTTCTCGCCGAGACCAGCCATGGCGTCTTGGTCTGCGCGCAGGGATATCCGCTCGCATTCTTCAAGCGGATTGAGGAATACGCCGTTGCCCCCGAACACGCGCTTGGCAAGCGGATGTATGCGTTGTGCTGCTTCAACCATTTACCTTGGCTCCATCTGGATCATAGAAAACAGGAGAACAAATCTCCGCCTTGATTATTTCGTCAGGCATCGGAATGTGGATGGTCTCACCCATGCGGTTATGTCCATTTTCGATAATAGCCATGGCAATTGAATGACCAAGGCATTCGGACCAGTATGAAGAAGTAACAAAACCGATCATTGGCATTGGAATCGGATGGTTCGGATCATCGACGATCTGCGCACCTTCCTCAAGTACCACTTTTGGATCAATGGTCTTCAACCCGACAAGCTGGCGTCTGCCTTCGGCAACCAAGTCAGGTCGTTTCAATCCTTTTATGCCGACGAAATCGGTTTTCTTCTTGCCGATTGCCCAGCCTACATTCGCATCATGTGGCGTAACGGTCCCGTCGGTATCCTGACCGACAATGATATAGCCTTTCTCGGCCCTCATAACGTGCATCGCCTCGGTGCCATAAGGCGTAAGCCCCATTGGTTCACCTTGCGCGTAAATAGCTTCCCATACCTGCTGGCCGTAATCCGCCGGTACATTGATTTCGTATCCGGTTTCACCGGTGAACGACATGCGCATCAGTCGTGTCGTCACGCCACAAATCTTGCCGTGGGCCACGCTCATGTGCGGTTGGTTGTCGGTTGAAAGGTCAATCCCTTCTACCAAAGGCTCGATAATCTCACGCGCTTTTGGTCCCTGAACAGCAATCACCGCCCACTGTTCCGAGGTGGATGTAAGCCATACTTTCCATTCCGGGAATTCGGTCTGCAGGTAGTCTTCCATCATGTTCAGTACACGAGGGGCGCCGCCGGTTGTCGTTGTGACGTGGAACCGGTCTTCTGCCAGGCGGGCAACCACGCCATCGTCGTAGATGAACCCGTCTTCACGGCACATAATACCGTAACGCAAGCGGCCGACACCGAGTTTGTCCCAAGGGTTGGTATACATCATGTTCATGAATTTGACTGCATCAGGACCGACGACTTCAATCTTTCCGAGCGTGGATGCATCGAATATGCCGGCAGATTCCCGTGTTGCCTTGCATTCACGGTTTACGGCCGCATGCATGTCTTCTCCGGGTTTCGGGTAGTACCAGGCCCGTTTCCAGTTGCCGACATCTTCGAAAACCGCGCCTTTATCTTCATGCCAGGAATGCATTGGCGTGCGGCGGGTAACATCAAACAACTCGCCTTTATTATGTTCAACCAGCGCTCCGAAAGTCACAGGTGTGTAAGGTGAGCGGAACGTTGTGAGGCCCACTTCCGGGATCGGCTTGTCGAGCATTTCCGCTGCGATGGCCAGGCCATGCATGTTGGACATCTTGCCCTGGTCAGATGCCATACCATTGGTTGTGTAGCGTTTGACATGTTCAATGGACTGGAAGCCTTCCCGTACTGCCAGTCGAATGTCCTTGGCGGTCACGTCATTCTGAAAGTCAACAAAGGCCTTGGTGAAATCATCCGGGCCGGCTCCCTTTGTGGAACCAATCTTGTAACCCTGCATCGATGATGCATTGCTTATCTCCGGCACCGCTCCCTTATCGCCACCAACTGCGGATGCCGCTGCATCTGCTGCTTCGGCGATCGCTTCTTTCATGTCAAAGGTGCCGTTGCAACATCCGACACTTACACAGTCTTCTGTATAAACGTCAGGGAGGAAGCTTCCGGTTGCATCGTCGAATTTGACCCGGCCCCGTGACTGGGAGAACAAGTGGATTGACGGGGTCCAACCTCCTGACATCAACAGACAGTCAACTGCGATGGTTTCCTTCGACACACCGTTAACCGGTTCGACCTCGATCGATTTTACTCGAAGGCGTCCCTTTGTACCGACGACACAATGGCCCTTGAGAACGCGAATTCCAAGTTTTCCAGCTTCTGCAATGAGCTTTTCATCGATGTCATCGCGCAGATCAACAATCGCTGGTACGTTTACGCCCGCTTCTGTCAAGTCAAATGCAACCTGCCAAGCGGAATCACTGCTTGTATAAACGGCAACGTTTGAACCCACACCGACACCAAACTGATTGAGATATGTGCCCGCAGCAGACGCCATCATTATGCCCGGCCGATCATTGTCGGGAAACACGATGTGTCTTTCAATTGCTCCGGTTGCAAGAATGACTTTTCCGGCACGGACCTGCCACATGCGTTCTCTGGGCAATTCCGGATCCGGGTTGTTCATGTGCTCAGTCACACGTTCAACAAGCGTCACCATATTATGATTGTAATAACCGAATGCAGTGGTCCGCGGCAGAACAGTTACGTTGTCCATGGCATGCAGTTCAGAAACAACGACCTCGGCCCATTCCGGGCCAGACTTGCCATCAATTGAGACCCGGCTGTCCGATAACAGGCTCCCGCCCATTTCTGCATTCTCATCCACGAGGACAACACGTTTGCCGGACTGTGCTGCTGTTTTTGCTGCCATCAACCCGGCAGCACCTGCCCCGATAACGAGAACCTCACAATGAGCGAAGCGGTTTGCGTAATGATCCGGATCCGCTTCTGTGGGTGAATCCCCCAAGCCTGCTGCACGACGAATAACCGGCTCATAAAGTTTAAGCCAAGCCTGGGTCGGCCACATAAAGGTCTTGTAGTAAAAACCGGCTGGAAAGAATCGACCCATAAAATCGTTCACGGCACCAACATCGAATTCCAGTGTCGGAAAACGGTTTTGGCTTGAAGCCTTCATTCCATCGAACACTTCCTGACATGTGGCGCGGACGTTTGGCTGTCTGCGTGCACTGTCGCGGGAAATGTCTATTAAAGCGTTAGGTTCTTCAGGACCAGCACCCAGTATTCCGCGCGGCCGATGATACTTGAAAGAGCGGCCGGTCAGATGGATTCCGTTCGCCAGGAGAGCAGAAGCAAGGGTGTCGCCCTCAAGTGCGTTGTAGGATTTGCCGTCAAAGGTGAAAGTGACGGTTTTTGCCGGAGAAAGACGCCCTTTCCCAGCAATCCGGTTGTTACCGGTGTTTACGGAAGCGCCGGTCATTGTGCCTTCTCCTTATCAACCGTCCACACAGCTTCATTGGCTGGTGTTGATTTTGCCGGGGGCAATGCGGCAGCTATTTGCTCATCGGTAAGTTCTGGACGCGGTTCGCCGGCTTTGTAAGTCATTATGATCTTGTCAGAAACGGAATGACGCACAACATTGAAAAAGCGGCCACACCCGTGAATATGCCGCCATCGCTCAAACACAATGCCTTTCTGGTTTTCCCGTATAAAGAAGAACTTCTCAAACTCTTCGTCAGAAAGTTCTGCCATGTTGGCAGGGCGTTCGATATGTGCTTCACCCTCGCAGTGAAACTCGATTTCCGGCAGGTATTCTTCACAATAGGGGCAGTAAATGAGTAGCATTATCTGTTCCCCCTAGTGTGCCACGGCTGCAGCGGCAGCTTCGTCTATCAGGCGACCGTTACGGAAACGTTCCAGGGTGAAGCCCGCGTTGATTTTGTGTGGCTCGTCCTTTGCGATTGTATGTGCAAATACATGACCGGAGCCCGGTGTCGCCTTAAAGCCGCCTGTGCCCCATCCGCAATTCACATACAGGCCTTTGACAGGTGTCTTGGCCAGAATCGGAGACCGGTCCGGTGTCACATCCACAATACCGCCCCAGGAGCGCAGCATTTTCATTCGGCTGAAAATCGGAAACATTTCGCAGATCGCTTCAAGCGTGTGGGTAGAGATATGAATGCTGCCGGTCTGGGAGTATGAGGTGTACTGGTCAGTGCCAGCGCCAATCACCAGTTCACCCTTGTCTGATTGGGATATGTAGGCATGCACCGTATTTGACATCACCACGCAGGGAAAGATTGGCTTAACCGGCTCGGAAACCAATGCCTGAAGTGGAAAACTCTCCAGTGGCATGCGTACGCCCGCCATGTCCATCAGGACTGAAGTGTGGCCTGCAGCAACGACGCCTACCTTTTTTGCTTTGATTGATCCGCGGCTGGTGTTGACACCGGTTACAGCACCGGAAGCGTCACGGTTGATGCCGGTGACTTCGCATTGCTGGATTATGTGAACGCCCATCGCCGCGGCTTTTCGGGCATAGCCCCAGGCAACTGCATCATGACGTGCCACACCACCCTTGCGCTGTAGCGCAGCTCCCATCACGGGGTAGCGGCTGGATTTGGATATGTTGAGCGGAGGACAGTAAGCTTTTGCGTCTTCCGGTGACAGCCATGAGTTGTCCACGCCGTTCAGCCGGTTTGCATGCAGATGGCGCTGCGTCACCTGCACATCATGCACATTGTGTGCCATCATCATCACGCCGCGCTGGGAGAACATCACATTGTAGTTCAATTCCTGGCTCAGGCCTTCCCACAATTTAACCGCATGATTGTACATGCCAGCGGACTCGTCATATAGATAATTTGACCTGATAATCGTTGTGTTGCGGCCCGTGTTGCCGCCACCAAGCCAGCCTTTTTCGAGTACCGCAATGTTGGTCACTCCATGCTCTTTGGCCAGATAATATGCTGTGGCCAAACCATGCCCGCCTGCGCCTACAATGATAACATCGTATGACGATTTAGGCTCCGGATTTTGCCATTGTTTTTCCCACCCCTTGTGGGCGCGGAAAGCTTCTCTTGCAACTGCGAATGCAGAAAACTTGCGCATGCTTGATCATCCCGATGGAATTTGGTGCAGCTACTTTAATATAGCACTATTGAGCTGCAATAAATTCCGTTTGTCGATTTTGTTTGCGACTTTTTGCGACGGGTGAAATGCCAATAGCGACCAAGCGCATTGCACATCGTAATTGACATTGCAGCCAATTCCCACTAATACCCGCTAATCAATGGCGCGTCCGCTCATAAAGCTGGCGCGTTAATTATTGGAAGAGCCCGCAAAAGAAGGTCTCGTAACCCCTTAAGTACGGAAATAGTACCATGAAAATCAGAAATTCGTTGAAGTCCCTGAAGGGTCGTCATCGCGCAAACCGGGTTGTTCGCCGACGCGGTCGCGTTTATGTAATCAACAAGCAAAACCCACGCTTTAAGGCTCGTCAGGGCTGACCTCGAGGGTTATTGCAGGAACAAACGGCCGCATTTTGCGGCCGTTTTCTTTGAATATCACAAAATTGCGTGTTTGACGTTTTCAAAAGCTGCGATAGGTTTTGAAGATGATCAGAATCACTCAGCTTCTTTTCGTATTGTTGTTGCTTGTTTGTTTACCGCTTGCCGGGAATGCGCAGGAGGTGGCACCGCCTGACGAGGTGGAACAAACAGAACCCATCCTGCCTCCTGAAGATGATCAGGCAGTTGCAGAAACAACCGATACACTTGATCGGCTTTTCGAAAAGCTCCGCAAAGACCCCAAGGCCAGTTCTGCCGGTGCAACAGCGCGTATGATTTGGCGGGAATGGTCGGTTTCGGGTTCGAAAAGCATAGACCTGCTGATGAGCTGGGCGATCGTAGCTATGGGACGCCAGGAATTCGCCAGAGCTCAGGACTTGCTTGATCAGGTTGTGGTTCTTGCACCGGATTATGCCGAAGGCTGGAACCGCCGCGCTACCCTTTATTACACCATTGATGATTTCAGCCGGTCAATTGCGGACATTGAGACCACGTTGGCCCTTGAACCCAGGCACTTTGGCGCTTTGTCTGGTTTGGCAGTGATTATGCAACGGGTTGGCAACGAGCAAGCCGCACTCAAAACCTGGTACAAGGTTCTGGAGATTTACCCCGCCAATCCCCAGGCTCAACAATCCGTCATCAATCTTGAAGAAAAACTGGCAGGCAGCCGAACCTGATTCCGCTTTCCCTGCGTTTCTCCAGCAGGAGATTCCACTATGACGATTTTTAAGATACTCGCGATGTTTCTGCTTTTTGCCGTGCTGGGACTTTGGATAACCACGCGGATCATCGTCCGGGATATTGAGAGAGAGTTCCCGCCGATTGGCGATTTCATGATCGTCAATGGCAATCGGATGCATTTTGTAGATACCGGAGCCATTGATGACAAGTCGAAGCCGGTTGTTGTTTTCATCCATGGTGCGAGTGGAAATCTGCGTGATGGGATGACGGTGTATCGACCTCTGTTGAAGGGCAAACTGAGAGCTGTTTTTGTAGACAGGCCGGGCCATGGATATTCGGACCCGTTTGACGGGTCGAACAATCCCAAGATGCAAGCGGGGGCAATTGCTAATCTGCTTGATCAACTTGGTATCGGGAAGGCCATTATCGTCGGTCATTCTTTTGGAGGAGTGGTTACCGGCGCGTTCGGTGTGCTTCACCCCGAAAAGACGGCAGGCCTGGTATTTCTGGCACCGGTTACGCACCCGTGGTATACTGGTGTTGACTGGCACTACGATGTGGGAAACATCCCTGTGCTTGGCTGGTTGTTCTCCAATATCCTCGCCACTCCTGCAGGAAGCCTAGTTTATCCTTCAGCCGTTGAAAACGTATTTCACCCGGACAGCATGCCTGCTGATTACAGAGAAACTTCCGGCACCAGACTTGTGCTGCGGCCGCGCAATTTTCTGGAAAATGCCAAAGATGTTGCGAGGGTCCATAACCATGTTGAGGAATTCAGCCAACGATATGCGGAGATTACGGCTCCCACCGTAATCTATCATGGTGACAAGGATGATATAGTCAGCCTCGAAATTCATTCGATTAACGGGCTTTCAAAGCAGATAGAAGGTTCGAAACTGAATATTCTGAAAGGGGTTGGACACAAACCGGACTATGTTGCAGCCGAGCGGATCGTCAAAGATCTACTGGCCATTGCCAACGGATCAGATGCCGGAGCGTCCATCGCTGCCGACAAAGGCAATTCTTAGCATGTTGGTAGCACCCGGAGTCCTGAGCGGTACGCCTGCTGTAATAATCACCCGATCACCGGGTTTTGCATATTCTTCCTGTGACGCAATTCTGCACGCTCTGTCGACCATGTCATCAAGGTCATAGGCATCTGGTGTGACCACACAATGCGTACCCCACACGATGGAAAGACGTCTGGCAGTTTTCAATACCGGTGAAAGGGCAATGATCGGCATGCGTGGGCGTTCCCGCGCAGCTCGAAGTCCTGTTGTGCCTGACGCGGTATAACAGATAATTGCAGACAGATTGAGGGTTTCCGCAATTTGCCTTGCCGCAAGGGAGATAGCATCAGCCCCAGTGGGTTCGGGTTCTGCACGCTGGGCATTGATGATGCTCGGATAGGTCGGGTCCTGCTCTATTTCGCCTGCAATTTTATCCATCATTGATACAGCTTCGACAGGATAGTCTCCAACCGCCGATTCTGCGGAAAGCATGATCGCATCGGCACCTTCAAAAACCGCTGTACCGACATCAGATACTTCAGCGCGGGTCGGAAACGGAGTAGAAATCATCGACTCAAGCATCTGGGTTGCAACCACAACGGGCTTGCCTGCGCGACGGCAAGCTCGGGTAATCTGTTTCTGAATTCCTGGAACACGTTCTATTGGCAGCTCAACGCCCAGATCTCCCCGTGCAACCATGATTGCATCTGAGAGCTCAATAATGTCGTCGAGACGGTTGATTGCCTGTGGCTTCTCGATTTTGGCCAGTACGCCCGCTTTTCCCTTTGCGATTTTCCGAACTTCCGCGACATCTTCGGCCCGTTGCACAAACGAAACCGCGATCCAGTCAACGTTTTCCTCAAGGGCCGCATCAAGGTCCTTGTAATCCTTGTCTGTAAGGGAACCGACGCCCAATTCAGTGTCAGGAAGACTGACGCCTTTTCGGCTTGAAATTTTTGATCCGTTGATCACCTCTGCCAGGGCGGAAGTTGGAGTTTCATCAACAACCTTCAGTTGCACCTTTCCGTCATCAACCAGAATTCTGTCGCCTATCTCCAGAGCTTCAAGAATTTCGGGGTGGGGAAGGTTAATTCGGGATTTTGTACCAAGTGCCTTGTCGAGATCGAGGGAGATTTTGTCTCCGGGGTTCACCTCGATATGGTCGTCTGCGAAATCCCCCAGGCGAAGTTTTGGCCCCTGAAGGTCTGCAAGTATTCCTATCGGCCTTCCCACTGTTTCTTCCACCGACCTGATATCTGCCACCAGATCCTTGAGAGTTTCGTGGGAAGAATGGCTCATGTTTATGCGGAACAAATCTGTCCCGGCCTCAACCAGCTTGAGAATCATGTCACGATTGCTGCTTGCTGGACCGAGGGTAGCCAGTATTTTGGTTCGGCGATTTCGATATGTCATTGAGCTGGGGCTGATTGAGACTGTTCGGTAAGTCGTACCATCCAGCTGTTTCTATTGCCAGTATCGATCTCGAAGAAACCCGTTTTGATGTGGCCGCGCCTGAAACAGTCATCCACACCTTCGATCCTGAACTCACGATCGTTGGTACACATGAAGACATCGCCAAGCCATTGGCCGCCCTTGTCGGCGTCCTCGGCGTAAATGTAATAAAATCGGGAAGACAGATCACCCTCTATGAGTGAGTTACAGGTCTCAGCTTGTATCTGAAACCAGCCTTCCGAAATCCAGGTTCCTTCCCGGCGGTAGCCAAGAGCTGCGCCCACAAGGCTTTTGGTGTCATTGCAAATCCGAAAGTCCGCATTTGCCGGTGCGACAGAAATCAGATTTCCGGCAATCGATAAATTGCCCAGCAAGGTGAAGATCAATAACAATCTAAGAGGCTTGATACCCTTTATCATCGTAAAGAACGTGCTCGCATCAGAAGGATAATTCCATGTCACTTCATCGCTTAACCGTAGATTCGTGTCAATATTACGAAATCAGGGTGAATTTACTCTGGGGCGCGAGATCCAGACCCCCAACAGGATGAGTGTGCTGCCCACCCACTGTAACGCGCTCATCGTTTCGTTGAAGATCAGCCAGCCAAAAAACGCTGCCGCGATGGCTTCAATAAAAATAACAAGAGAAGAAAAGACTGCTGTAAGTACGCCCATGGCAATTGTTACCAGTCCCTGACCTCCGGCATGGGTCACTACACCAAGCGAAATCAGGGAAAGCCAGCCATTGGTTGAGTGAGGCCAGAATGATCCGCCCGCAACCAAAGCGACTACCAACAGGATTATCGTGGTAAAGACCGTAGATTTCCAGAACACGGCACCGCTCGAAGTATCCTTCCGGGCAAACCGAATAGCCATAAAATATGCTCCCAGAAAGAACGACGTGATAATTCCATAGACATCGCCAACCAGCCTTGCTTTTTCAATTTGAAAGCTGGAGCCGATAAGAAGCATTAACCCGATTATACAAATTAAAAGGCCTGCGAGTGCTTTCGGGCTGGTTCTTTCGCCGAGTACACGAGGTGAGAGAACCGCAACCCAAACCGGTGCAAGACAAACCATAAAGGTGGCATTTGCCATCGTTGTATGGAGGATCGCCAGATGCCAGAAGACGAGATCGCCGGCAAAGAAAAATCCAGCTAAAACAACAGGCTTCATTGCCGGTATTTTTGATCCGGTGTGAGGTTTTTCAAACCGTGCCCATAAATAAAGAAGTGGCAACGCAAAGAGGACCCGCCAGAACGCGCTGGCAAAAGCATCCACTTCCGCTTCGCGAACGAAAACCGGAGAAAATCCCATTATCAATCCGCCGATGAGGAGCGCAAGCAATGCTGCAAGAAATGGCATGGAAAGTTTCCCGGGTGTGAAATCAAAAAGCGCAGGTGAATTGTTTGACATGTTTGAAATTCGCATGCAGCAAAAATATATGGAGAAAAATAGATTGCCTTTCTAAATGGCTTTAAGCCGTATATCGTTTCGAATGTTATCAAAGGTCAGGAATATGGACGAGAAAACCAGAACAGAACTTGAAGCTGCTGCATTTCGCAGACTGGTTTCCCATCTGCAGGATCGAACCGATGTCCAGAACATCGATCTTATGAACATGGCGGGTTTCTGCCGTAACTGCCTTTCCAACTGGTATCAGGAAGCAGCCACTGAAGTCGGCCTCGATATGGATAAGCCACAAGCGAGAGAGATCGTTTATGGCATGCCTTATCCCGAGTGGAAGGAAAAATACCAGACCGAGGCTACTGATGCACAGAAGGCAAAATTTGAAGCCGGTCAAAAACACTGAACACAATATATAACTGCGGTTTAAGGAGTAATTTGCATGGTTGATGCAATGGTGGCACGCGAACAATTGCGCTCGATAGTTGAACGGGTAGAGCGGCTGGAAGAAGAAAAGAAGGCAATTTCTGATGATATCCGGGATATCTATGCGGAGGCAAAAGCAAACGGTTTTGATACCAAGGTATTGAGGCAGGTTGTGCGCTTGCGCAAGCAGGACCTTACTGAAAGACAGGAAATGGATGCCGTGCGTGATCTTTATCTTCAGGCGTTGGGTATGCTGCCCGACTTCGAACCGGAAACCGCCAACCCATCTGAGTGACCATTTCAACTAGTTCGTGAAGCGGACTTGAGTGCTCTGACAGTCTTATTCTGATGTGTTGAAGCCGGAAAATCCGGAGAAGGTACCAGAAAAGTGTCTGGTGGTCTGCCTTGACAATCCTTGGGTGAACCCGCTGGAAATTTCTCCACCCGGTAGTTCGAGGAGAATATTATGCGCCAGTGCGGGCCGCTTGATTTCCGCGATATCGGTGATTGATGCATTGGAAGCCAGGGCCCATCTTCCGACAAGCCGTTCATTGACGCTGATGCTCTCGAGGCTCTCAAGTCTTCTGACAAACTCTTCATCTTCAGATCTGGCCGCTACCAGTATTGGACGCTTAGCTTTCGTCGGAATTGGGATTGAGAATCCAAGAGTATCAGAGTTTATGCCGCTATCAACCGATTGGGTTGCGCCGGTTTTTATGCTTTCCAGTCCATTTTGCTGCAGTGCCGCAATTTCAGTTGTTGCTTCGGAGCTTGCATCGCGCGGCGCAATTTCGGGAACTGCCAAAACATTGGTGGTTTTGATGCCCGGTTCCAGCGGTTCGAGCGCTGCGAATTGGCGATCAATTATCGTTTCGGCAATCCGACTTTGGTCGTCCGAGGGAACAAGACTGAGTTTGGTCGTTGATGAAGTATTGGAGAACTCACTTGTTACTCTTGTGGTAGACCGTGAACTGTCGACAGGATAATTGTTCTCATTGATTACTTCGTAGACCTGACGGCGCAAGTCTTCAATTTCCACCGGCGACAAGGCCGCAACAAAAACAGGCTGCTCTTCATTCAATGGATCGGTAGGTGACTCAACGGGTTCTGAAGGCACGTAGACATAGTCTGCAGGCCGTTTTTCAGGCAGCGGTATGTCCAGTTCCCAAACGTAATCGGGAATACTGTAATCTGCAGTCTCGACATAAAAGGCGTCCTCAGACTGTGGTGTTATCAACTCGCCATCCGCTTGCTGTTCAAGCGAAGCGGTTTCAAATCCCGGAACGGGCGTTCCTGCAGGAATTTGTGTGTCTCTTGGCGCAAGCACCGGAATCGGGATTACGTCAATAGGTAATTCGGCAATTGTAAACTCAGGTGCGATTTCCGGGTTTTCAGGTTCCTGTAAACCGGGTCTTGGTGTGGGTGTGGTGAGTATGACACCCGGGTCTGACTGGGTTGCCAGATCACCAGTAGCCGGCGCCGGTGTGTCTGCAGCACCCCCACCAAGCAGCTTTTCAAAGAAGTTTGGTTCCTCTTCGATTTCGTCTGCTTGTGCCACAACAATGTCACCCTGGCTCTTCACCTTTCGCTGATATTCGGCTTTTGCCTGATGATATTTTGCCAGCGGTTTGCCATCTCTGGGGAGATGCAATGTTTTTCCGCCCGGGAAAACCCGTGCCAGCTCGTTGCGCTTCATGCGTGGCCAGTGACGCACCGACCCGGTGTCCATGTGAACGAAGGGAGACCTGTTTTTTGGATAGTAACCGACGCCGCCCAGACCGACTTTAAGCCCGATATTTCTGAGTTTTTTCAGCTTTACGCCTGGAATGAAAAAGTCAAGCGCCTTGCCATGAGTGTGGAGGCTTTTCTTTGCAACACCGCGCCCACGCTTTCTCAGCAAGCTGTTCGTCGCAGGTGAACGATAGCCGGAAACAACATGAATGTATTTCTTGGAGCCCGTTTCCTTGTAGACGTCCCAGATAAGATCAAGCAGCCGCGGGTCCATTTTGGTGGCTTCGTCCCGACGCCAATCGCGCAACAATTTATTGATCTTGGTAAGACCGCTGTCGATGAATTTGCCATCTTTCTTGTAGGTGATGGTAGCCTTTTCCCCGGTATGCAGAAAATAGAGCTTAAGCTTGCGCGTTTCTGCGGCTCCAGGAACGGTGAGAGCGAGCAGGAAACCGATGGTAACCAGAACTCGCCAAAAGCTGGCAGAAACCGGCGATTCAGATGCGTACAAGCGCTGATTGTCGATACCAATTGCCAATTTTACCAAGCCTAAAATTGCCCCAAATCCGGGACTGGAAAAACATTATACCAGCACCCTTATGGTTAATATGTCTTAACAAAACATATAAACCAGAAAAATTCCCTTTCTGGAAGATAATCTGAATTAAGGTGGAAGAATGGCAGGGTTCTCTGGTGCCGCTGTTTTCGGTTAACCAAATCCTAATGCCTGCTCAATTCGAGGTGGTTTACCCGGTTGCTGCATCTTCAACTGGTTCAAGTCCGTATTCGCGCAGTTTCCGGTACAGGGTGGACCTGCCAATTCCAAGTTTTCTGGCAATCTTGGACATTTTTCCATCATACTTTTCGATTGCGAACTCAATCACGCGCCTTTCGGCTTCCTCAAGCATGATCACATCACCGGCTGTATCGACAAGTGACATTCCTTCGCAATTTGCAAGGGGAAGATCGTTTCCGGAGGTGAAATTATGGTTTGACGGAAGTGGCGTTGTGATTTCCGGAGTCTGAAGAACAGGTAAAGGCTTGATTTCCAAACCCTGCTCGATTGCAATCTGGGGAAATTCATCGCGTGTGAGCTCATCGCCTTCACACAGCACCACCGCACGAAAAACGGCATTTTCCAACTGGCGTATGTTTCCGGGCCAGTCATATGAACAGAGCAGTTGCATTGCTTGTGTGTCGATGTTTCTTACATTTGCGCGACCCTCTTCTGTTGCGATCCGGGCAGTGAAATGGCGGAGCAGTTCGGGAATGTCTTCGCGTCTTTCGCGAAGGGGCGGCACAGTTATCGGCAGCACATTTAGCCGATAGTAAAGGTCTTCACGAAAGTTGCCGGCCTTTACTTCCTGCATCAGGTCACGGTTGGTTGCTGATATGAGGCGGAAATTGACTTTAACCGGCTTTGAAGCGCCGACAGGATCAATTTCTCCTTCCTGCAGTGCCCGCAACAGTTTGACTTGTATGTCAGATGGAAGCTCTCCAATTTCGTCAAGAAAGAGAGTTCCGCCATTGGCTTCCTGAAACTTGCCGAGATGTTTGTCACTCGCACCGGTGAAAGCCCCTTTCTCGTGGCCGAACAAAATGCTTTCGACCAGATTTTCTGGCAGCGCGCCGCAGTTTACGGTCACGAAATTCATCGATGCCCGATCGCTCATACCTTGAACGGCACGGGCAATGAGCTCCTTGCCGACTCCGGATTCGCCTTCAATAAGCACCGGAATGGTGGATTTGGCAGCTTTCTGGACGATCGTCTTTACCCGATCCATATTGGCACTTGAGGAGATTATTTCGTCGACTGTCAAATTGCCTTTGACGGTGCGCTTGATTCGTTTGATCTCGCCTTTCAACGCGTCCATGCGAAGTGCATTCTCGATGGATGTCTTGAGGCGCTGAGGGCTTGCGGGTTTGACGACAAAATCTACGGCTCCGGCGCGCATCGCGTTCACTGCCGTTTCCACGCCACCCTGGGCAGTCTGGACGATCACAGGCTGAGACATTTTCTGTGAGTTCATTGCTTCCAGAACAGCCATTCCGTCCATTTCAGGCATTACAAGATCCAGAATAACAGCTTTAATACGGCGACCGGCTTTGCCTTCGAGCAATTCAAGTGCTTCAGCGCCGCTTTCCACACAAGCTGCTTCGAAACCAAGTTTCTCGAGAGTTGCCTGGAGCAGACGTCGTTGTACAGGTTCATCATCAACCACAAGAATTTTATCAGGCATGTTCAAACTTTCACAGTTTTGTTGTGGCCGATTTGCGAAAAATGCCATCAACCGTCCCATTATGGGGCGACTTTACAGCCACTGGCTAAATGTCCGTTTAAGGAAGAAGGTTAACGGTTCGCCACATAAGTTGATAATATTTTACAGGCTGACGCTTGCACAATGAGGTCAAGTGTTTGATGTGTGTGCCCACTGCATAACTGGAAACAAACATGAAAATTTCTAATTCTCCCGAACAGATACCGAATTCTTCGGGCGGCTCGCGCGACGAAACCGGTTTTGGCGATTTGCCGGAATGGAACCTCAGTGACCTTTACCCCGGCACAAATAGCCAGGAATTTCGTGACGACGTCCGCAAGTGCAAGGAAAATGCAAGTGAATTTGAAGAAAAGCATGCCGGAAGACTCGGTGAAGTCTTAAGGGAAAATCCGCGCGATCTTTCGCTGATTATCGCCGAATACGAAATGCTGGAGGAGCGCATGGGTCGGATCATGTCGTATGCCGGTCTTCTTAGTGCCAGCGATACCGGCAATCCGGAGTATGCAAAGTTTTACGGTGACGCCCGAGACCAGATGACCGCGGCAGGATCGCATCTGCTATTTTTTGTGCTCGAACTCAATAGACTGAATGATAAAGACCTCAGAGAAGCGATCGAGCAGGATGTTGCACTTGCTTACTACGAACCCTGGTTGAGCGACCTAAGGAAGGACAAACCGTTTCAGCTTGATGATAATCTGGAACAGCTCTTCCATGAAAAATCTGTGACAGGCAGCACGGCCTGGAACAGGCTTTTCGACGAAACTCTTTCTTCGCTACAGTTTACGATCGAGGGCGAGACCGTAAGTGTGGAACAGGCACTTAATACGCTCCAGAATGCGGATCGTGAAAAACGTGCGGCCGGTGCGATGGAAATTTCGCGAGTGCTGAACGATAATATCCGCACCTTTACCCTGATCACCAATACTCTTGCCAAAGACAAGCAGATCGCGGATCGCTGGCGCGGTTTCGATGATATTGCGGACTCACGTCATCTTGCGAACCGGGTTGAGAGGGAGGTCGTCGATGCCCTTGTCGAGGCGGTAAGACAATCCTTTCCAAAACTGTCTCACAGATATTATCAGATGAAGGCAAATTGGCTGGGTCTGGACACCATGGAACATTGGGACCGGAATGCACCACTGCCAACCTATGAAAGCCGCGTTGTTGGCTGGGATGAAGCGCGCAGCACCATTTTGGATGCCTATTCCGGATTTGCACCCGAGATGGCTGAAATTGCGGAAAGATTCTTCGACAAAAACTGGATTGATGCGCCAATTCGCAAGGGGAAATCTCCAGGTGCCTTCTCTCACCCTACAGTACCGTCGGCTCATCCTTATGTTCTTTTAAACTATCATGGCAAACCTCGCGATGTGATGACCCTTGCTCACGAATTGGGTCATGGTGTTCATCAGGTGCTTGCTGCCGGACAAGGGGCCTTGATGGCCCAAACACCTTTGACACTTGCAGAAACTGCCAGCGTTTTCGGTGAGATGTTGACGTTCCGGTCAATATTGGCAAAGTGTGAGACGCCGGAAGAAAAAAAGATCATGCTCTCCCAAAAAGTTGAGGACATGCTCAACACGGTGGTACGCCAGATCGCATTCTACATGTTTGAGCGCAAGGTGCATGAGGCACGTCATGACGGAGAACTTAAGTCAGAAGATATCGGTGACCTCTGGTTGTCTGTTCAGGGGGAAAGCCTCGGGCCGGCATTCAGGTTTGGAGACGACTATCGACCCTATTGGGCCTATGTGCCGCATTTCATCCATTCTCCGTTTTATGTCTATTCCTATGCTTTCGGTGATTGTCTGGTAAACTCGTTATATGCGGTCTATCAGAACGCTGAGGACGGATTTCAGCAGAAGTATTTTGATCTATTAAAGGCCGGTGGGTCCAAACATCACAGCGAGGTCTTGAAACCTTTCGGTCTCGATGCCAGTGATCCTGGTTTCTGGGAAAGGGGTTTATCGATGATTTCCGGATTTATTGACGAGCTGGAATCTCTTGAGCAGCGTACTTGACCCGTTCCGACGTGTTTTTATAAAATAGCATTGCGAGGTCGGAGAATATGCGGATGGGAAAAAAATATACAAGCAAGGCGCTACGGTTTGCGGTACTTTCGTTTGTTGTTGGTGGAATTGCTGCCTGTAACTCCAACAAGGACGCAGCGGGGCCACCGGTTCTCAATGGTAACTGGGCATCCAGCGATGGAGTTTATACGGCTGAGTTTCTGAATGGCAACTTCCGCGCGATCGCAAATGATACCGGTAGCGTGATATCAGAGGGCGAGTACATCGCTTTGGCCGAAGACAGAATCCAGATAAAGTGGAATGGGCTGGTTTCGGGGAATTCGAACCAGGCTGATTGTATGAAACCGGATGAAAATCAGCTTGATTGCGTTGATCGTAACGGAAACAAGTTTTCGCTGCGCAGAAATTTATAGGCGATTTGTCAAATTGGACATTCTGTCACGGTGACGGAATCCGGAGGATAATCTACTCAGCTTGTCAAGCTTGATACTGGAGTTTTAATATGGCCAAGAAATCACAGGATAAAGTTCCGGAAAACGCAATGGATTATCCTGAGCATGAGCGCACCTACGAACGGTTCATCAAGTTTTCCATCTGGACAACTGCAGCCTGTGTGGCGTTGTTGGTTGCCATGACCTTCGGATTCTTCGGAGGCGGCGGATTGATAGGCGGCACGCTCCTGTTTGTAGTTCTGATGGTCGCCTGTTTCTTTGCTCTTTAAGTATCATTCAGTCCGGAATCTGCACTACAGGACTGTTGTCCGTTGTAAATTTGCAAACCATTCCATAAATGCTAAAAAAGCTTTCGGGCCGATAACCGAACCGTTTTAAATTTGTCATATTGAAGGCATGTCATGATTGTTTTCGTTCCCAAAGAGAGCCGGAACGGTGAGACCCGGGTTGCCGCTTCTCCCGACACAGTAAAAAAACTGGTTGCTGCCGGCTTTGACGTGCATGTCGAGAGCGGTGCAGGCTCTGAATCAAGAATTCCGGATGAACGCTACGTTTCTGCCGGCGCTACACTTGCCCAAGATGGGTCAGCGGGAGCTTCGGATGTGGTGCTCAAGGTTTTGAGGCCAACTCCGGAGGAAGCGCAGAGCTACAAAAGCGGCGCGATTGTTCTCGCGTCTATGGACCCATTCGGTAATGAGGCGGAGCTGCAATCCATTGCTGATGCGGGCTTGAATGCTTTCGCGATGGAGTTCATGCCGAGGATCACGCGCGCGCAGGCCATGGATGTACTTTCTTCCCAGGCAAACTTGGCCGGGTATCAGGCTGTCATTGAAGGCTCTGCCGAGTATGACCGCGCCTTGCCGATGATGATGACGGCGGCAGGTACCGTTCCGGCCGCGAAGTGTTTTGTGATGGGAGCGGGCGTTGCTGGTCTTCAGGCAATTGCTACAGCGAGGCGTCTGGGAGCGATCGTGACAGCAACAGATGTCAGACCGGCTGCAAAAGAACAGGTTGAATCCCTGGGCGCCAAATTTGTCGCTGTAGAAGATGATGAGTTCAAGCAAGCGGAGACTTCGGGCGGATATGCCAAGGAAATGTCGGCGGAATATCAGGCTAAGCAGGCCGAACTGGTTGCGACGCATATCTCAAAACAGGATATTGTGATTACGACCGCACTCATTCCCGGAAGACCTGCCCCAAAACTGATCAAAGCCGAGATGATCGAGGCAATGGCACCAGGTTCCGTGATTGTTGATCTCGCGGTGGAGCGTGGCGGCAATGTTGAGGGTGCGGTAGCCGGAGAAGTTGTAAAGGTTGATGATGTTTCAGTCGTTGGTCATCTCAACATGCCCGGGAGAATTGCAGCGTCTGCTTCTCTGCTTTACGCCAAAAATCTGCTGGCGTTTTTGGAAACGATGATTGATCGGGAAAGCGGTGAGTTGGCTGTAGACTGGGAGGATGAGCTGGTCCAGGCTACTCTTTTGACCAAGGATGGACGCATTGTTCATTCTGCCTTTGCTGATGAGGAACAAGCGGAGGAAACCGACGGACATACAGACGGTACAGATGCAGCCAATAGTGAAGCAGACGCGGACGATGATGCTCGCGATGATGGGGAAAATGAATCTGTGAGTCCCGAAGATACAGGTGATAGTGAATCCGAAAGTGATGCTGGAACCGATGAAGCAGGAGCAGACACAGACGCTTCCGATCAGGAAGTTGACAAGAATACTGAAGCAACAACAGAAGAAAAAGGCCCGTTTTGGTCATGAGCGATGTCAAGCAAATAACATCTGATGATGCAGAAGTGCTGTTGCAGCAATTGGAAGATTTGGCAGGGCAGGCACAAAAAGCTGCTGCCGAGGCTGACAGCGCAGCAAATCAGGCTGAAAATATACTCTCCCAAGTGAGTGACAATCTTTCAGACGTGACTGCGAATGCGGAAGCCGTGTCACAATCTGCCGGAGCGGCTGCAAGTGCTGCGACCGGAGGAGCAATTGATCCGTTCGTATTTCAGTTTGCGATTTTTGTGATGGCGATATTTGTCGGCTACTACGTCGTCTGGTCCGTTACACCCGCATTGCACACTCCGCTGATGGCTGTCACCAATGCGATTTCTTCGGTAATTGTGGTCGGTGCCCTGCTTGCTGTTGGCATTCAGTTTGCTGGTGCAACAGCAACAACTTTTGGATTTGTTGCGCTGGTTTTGGCTTCGGTAAATATTTTTGGCGGGTTTCTTGTTACCCAGCGAATGCTCGCCATGTACAAGAAAAAAGAGCGCTAGGACACGGTCATGCAAAATCTAACCGCTCTCTTATATCTGATTTCCGGCGTACTCTTTATCATGGCGCTACGCGGGCTTTCGCATCCTGAGACGTCGCGCAAAGGCAATATGTACGGCATGGTCGGTATGGCAGTTGCCATTCTCACAACCCTGTTTCTTGCCGCACCATCTTTTGGCGGCTGGACGCTGATCATTGTAGGTCTTGCCGTTGGCGGTGGAATTGGCGCCTATATTGCCAATCGAATTCCCATGACAGCCATGCCCCAACTGGTTGCCGCCTTCCACTCACTGGTTGGTCTTGCGGCTGTAATGGTCGCGGCCTCGGCACTTTATGCGCCCGAGGCATTCGGCTTGCTCAAAGGGGATCATATCAAGACTGCCAGCCTGATCGAAATGGTTCTCGGTGTGGCAATCGGCGCGATAACGTTCACAGGTTCTGTGATTGCATTTGCAAAGCTTGACGGTCGCATGTCGGGTGCTCCAATTCTGCTTCCGGGACGTCACCTCATAAACATCGGATTGGCTGTACTTCTCGTTATTCTTACGATTATGTTCGTTCGCACAGAGAGTACCTTCCTGTTCTGGATGATCACCATTCTTTCCTTCCTTATCGGTGTTCTGTTGATCATCCCGATCGGTGGCGCCGATATGCCAGTTGTTGTGTCTATGCTCAATTCTTACTCTGGTTGGGCAGCTGCCGGGATTGGATTCACCCTTGGCAATCTGGCGCTCATCATAACTGGTGCACTTGTTGGTTCGTCCGGTGCAATTCTCTCATACATCATGTGTAAGGGCATGAACCGGTCCTTTATATCGGTCATTCTGGGAGGTTTCGGCGGCGAAACGGCTGTTGCTGGCGGTGATGACGGCATTGATCGTACGGTTAAACAAGGCTCTGCTGATGATGCGGCATTCCTGATGAAGAACGCGGGGAAAGTGATCATTGTGCCGGGATACGGCATGGCAGTTGCGCAAGCCCAGCATTCCCTTCGTGAACTTGCAGACAACCTCAAGCAAGAAGGTGTTGAGGTCAAATATGCGATCCATCCGGTTGCCGGACGCATGCCGGGACATATGAATGTGTTGCTGGCAGAAGCTAATGTTCCATATGACGAAGTGTTTGAACTGGAAGACATCAACAGCGAATTTGCGCAGGCTGATGTCGTCTATGTAATTGGCGCTAACGATGTGACCAATCCAGCTGCCCGTGATGATCCGTCTTCGCCGATTTACGGGATGCCAATCCTTGATGTCGACAAAGCCAAGACATGTCTGTTTGTGAAACGGTCACTGGGCTCAGGTTACGCTGGTATAGACAACACGCTCTTTTACCAGGAAGGTACAATGATGCTGCTTGGTGACGCGAAAAAGATGACCGAAGACATCGTAAAATCATTCGACTGATTTGCTGAAGCACAAACTACGCTATCTCAGGTAACTCGGCACCTTCTGGCCGCGTTTCAAATACCAGTATCTGGTCCAGTATCGTTTTCTTTGCGCTTTTGTCATGCTCGCCAGTTGCTTGTTGCTCAGCAGTAGCGGCTTTCTGGTAACATGTGATTTTTGTTTGGTCTGTGTTTTGTTGGGTTCTGCCTTGAGCTTCGGTTCTGAATTCCTGTTTGAAATGCTGCTTTTGGATTGAGGCTCAACGGCATCAGCCGCATTGTCTGATAAAACGGCTACCTCCTGAAAGCTGGAGGAATGAGATTCGTTTGATAACGTCCGGTTTTGCAAGCTGGCATACACGCCTTTGTCAAAATTTCTTCCGCAGCTGTTGAGTGCGGCGCGATATATTCGGGCGTCACTTTTTCTGTAAGGTCGGTACCTGTTACATAACTTAAGGGTTGTCGGATGGCCGTGTGCCTTGCCGGTGCAATAAAGACCGGATCCGTCTGAACGGATGTTGAACCTGATACCCCGGGTATGTCTTTCGGGTTCATCAAACTGGTTTGCCAATCCGTTCAGTATCGCGATACGTTGTGCACTTTTAAAGGAATTGATCTGCTTGGGACTGATGTGGGTGTCCGTAAGCGGCACAATTTCGACGGCGGCAAGCTCCGGTTTGCCAAGACCCTGCCGGACCAGATGGACCCGCGCAAGAAGGCTGAAATCGCGGCACCCACCCTTGCCGTTCATGTTTGTCATGCCATGGTGGAGAAAGTTACCCAAACCGTAGAATACAAGACTGTTCTTATTCAGCGACACCCCTCGTGCAACATGTGTGTGATGCCCGACAAGAAGATCGACACTTCCCCGATCAAGCATTTTTCGAACCCTTGAAATTTCGGACTGAGTTGCGCGGGTATCGAGTTCCGCACCCTGATGGAGAGACAGGATCCGAAATTGAGCGTTTGCACGGGCGAGGTTAGCCATAAGCAATTCGTTGTCTGACTTGTTGTAGAGATTGAGTTGGCCCGGTTGATCATCTGTTGCTCTGGCGCGCCCGTTTCCGGCACCTATACCAATGGCAGCAAAAGCGAACCGGGTGTCTTTGTGTTCAAATACAGGAGTTTTGGCTGCCTGCTCCTGCGTGAGGCCAATACCTGCATGAATGATGTTCTTCTTTTGCGCGATCGCGTCCATGCTTGCCACGGAATCGCGAATGCCCTGGTGCCCGTAGTCAAACGAATGGTTGTTGGCCATTGAGAATAAATTGAAACCCGTGTCCGCCAGATGCTCAATCCCATTTGGGTGCGTGAGAAAATTGAATTTCTTTTCGTTGGGGCGCAAATTGGAATTCTCTGAAATCACGCTCTCCATATTGGCGAAATTGATGTCACCGTTGATTTGCGCCCGTATATTTTCCGTTGTTTGCGGCCAAGTCTGCCAGATTCCATACTTGGAAACACCATCGCCATTCAGTCTTGTGCCGCGAGAAGGGAATCCGGTATCTCCGACCAGAACCAGACTGATGTGCTCGGTTTCTTCACGAACGGGTTTCTGAATGCCTTTCGAACTCTGCGGCCTCTTGTTGACAATAACTGATGGTGGATGGTGGTTGGTGTGATGCGCAGTAATTTTTTCAGCGCCGGTCGCTGGTATCGGAGGTTTTTGCTGGTCTAAAGGTGCTGCAAGCGCGATTTCAGCAGCAACCAAAAGCGATGAAACTAAAACCAGTCTTTGACCACGCAACACAGGCACACACTCAATCTGTAGTCTTCACATTGTGCCGCAACGGTGTTTTCTGAATATAGATTTCCAGAAAACAACTTCTTCATGTGTAAGTTGTGCCAATTCGCTTGTCTATAGTTCGGCCGCATTGTTTGGGCCTAGAAACCTGAGATTCCAGATTTCTGGTTAACCGGTGAATGTGTGGTAAAAATTCTGATTTCGCCAATTGCGAGTGTTTACTTCGCCGTGAAACACTTCAGCCGACTGTTTGATCAGCTGTTGCGGGTTCGATTCATGCCGTCTTTTGCCGGTTGGTATTTTGGGTCGAGGTTGAAGGCGCGGGAATAGGATCTGAATGCTTTTCGCTTTTCCCCCTTCTGCTCTTCGATCAGCCCGCGGTTGGTCCAGGCCTCAGAATACTTCTCATCAAGAATGAGAGCCCGATTGATGTCGGTCAGCGCATTCTCGGTGTCATTGGTTGCGAGATACGAAACGCCTCTGGCATTGTAAGGTTCAGGAGCATCCGGCGACAGGGAGATTGCGGTCGTAAAATCATCAATCGCCTGATCGTGATTTCCCGCAGTCTGAAGTAACACTCCGCGAGCGTGATAGGCTCGTGGGTTTGTAGTGCCAAGCTGGATGGCACGCTCGTAGTCGCGAAGTGCACGTTTTGCCTGACCGGCGAACCGGTAAACGTTTCCGCGTCCTATATAGGCATCGTCGTACTGGGGGTTGATTTTCAGTGCACGGCTATAGTCGGTTACGGCTTTTGCCGGTTCTCCGGTTTGCCGGTATATGAGGGCTCTGTTGGCATATGCCTGATAGAAACGCGGATTAAGCTCGATAGCACGGGAAAAATCCTGAAGCGCTTCCTTGTTACGCCCCGCTTTTCCATAGGCGGTGCCTCTCACATTGTACGCTTCGGGCGAATTGGGATTGTTGTTAACAACCTGTGTGAGGGATGCGATGTTTGCCTGAATCCCCTGTGCCGGATCGATATCTACGGCCGGCTCGAAATTTGCTGAAGAGCAGGAAGCAAGGAAAATCAGCGCAAACAAAAGTGCTGAGTGCTTTGTAAATCCGATAATTTCAGTGTCCCCGTACAACCCTCGCACCCTGCATATTTGAATTCCGCCTGCTACGATCACTCACGCAAAAGGCGAAGCGCTTCTCAAGCAACTCCGCCATGGATACAACAACAAATCGGGCAAAAAAAGGCGTCAGCGGCGGTTTTTGCCTACAATCATACCTTCGCGTTGAGCTTTCTTGCGAGCAAGTTTCCGTGTACGGCGAATGGCCTCAGCTTTTTCCCGCGCACGTTTTTCAGATGGTTTTTCGTAAAAATTCCGCAGTTTCATTTCGCGGAATACACCCTCGCGCTGAAGTTTTTTCTTCAAGGCCCGCAGGGCTTGGTCAACATTGTTGTCACGTACAAGAACTTGCAAGTTTCAGATCCGTTTCGTTTGAATTGAACGAGGCAAAGAAGAATTGCTTCCGCAAAGTCAATTGCCGATTGCGTTGGCAGATAACAAAAAACAGTATGCTTGTCCATGTCCGGTTGAAAAAAAGCGGGAAAAACCGGCTGAATTTGGGTCTATTTTTTTGCAATCGTTGTAAAATGTCCCATTTTTCGGCCCGGACGGCTTTCTGACTTCCCGTAAAGATGCAGCAATGTGTTCGGGCGAGCCAGGATTTCATCAGACATTTGCACTTCATCCCCGATCAGGTTTTGCATAATGCAGTTGCTGTGGTTTGCGGGATCTCCCAATTCCAACCCTGCTATGGCCCGGATGTGCTGTTCGAATTGCGAAACTGTGCATGCGGCTTCGGTCCAGTGTCCGGAATTGTGGACGCGGGGTGCATATTCGTTGGCAATCAGGCCTCCGTCATCCATCACAAAAAACTCGATCCCGATCACGCCCACATAATCAAGCGCTCCCAGTACTTTTGCGGCAATTGCATGAGCGTCTTTCGTTGTAGCATCCGAGATTTCGGCAGGGATTGTGGTAGTGTGAAGAATGCCGTCACGGTGAACATTTTCACCAAGTTCGAATGCCTTGACTGTCCCGTTCGTTCCCCGGGCGGCTATGATTGATATCTCGCTTACAAATTCGATGTAACCCTCCAGAATACAAGGGAATGAAGAGACGAGTTCGCGCGCGACTTTCAATCCGTTCGGATCTTCAAGAGAAACACGAACCTGTCCTTTGCCATCATAGCCCATCCGCCGGGTTTTCAGGATTCCGCGATTATTGAGTTTACTCAGCGCCTGGTTGAAGTCTTTCATCGAAGTGATGTCGAAGAACGGCGCTGTTTCAATACCAAGATCATTGAAAAACTGTTTCTCTATCAGTCGGTCCTGACTGGTAGACAGCGCTTTGGCATTCGGATGACAGGGGAGGGAACTTTCAAGATTGCGGATCGCTGCAACATTGACGTTTTCAAACTCGTAGGTAACCGCATCTGATCTTTGGGCTAAATCATCAAGTGCTTCATTGTCATCATATGCAGCAACAATTCTTTCATTTGCGCACTGAAAAGCAGGTGCATTTTCCTGAGGGTCCAAAACAACGGTGTTGAAGCCCAGGCGAGCTGCCGCAATCGCCAGCATGCGGCCGAGTTGCCCTCCGCCAATGATGCCAATCGTATCGCCATGCTTCAGTGCCAATGTCAGCCCTCTTCGACGGGAGTTTCGGCAACTTTGTCGGTCTGGCTTGCCCGAAATTTGTCGAGTTCTCTGGCAACGAGCGGATTGGAGAGCGCGATTATCGAAGCGGCCAGGAGAGCAGCATTCTTTGCTCCGGCAGTACCAATTGCGAGCGTACCCACAGGAATACCCGCGGGCATCTGAACGATCGACAAAAGACTGTCTTTGCCGGAAAGGGCCTTTGATTCAACCGGCACCCCGAGCACCGGCAACGGCGTTAAAGAAGCAACCATTCCCGGAAGATGTGCAGCCCCTCCAGCACCTGCGATGATCACTTTGAAGCCGTTATCACGGGCAGTCTTAGCGAATTCGAACATCCGTTCGGGTGTGCGATGTGCAGAAACGATCCTGCTGTCATTTGTGACACCCAGTGCATTCAACGTATCGACAGCGTGCTGCATGGTTTCCCAGTCTGACTGGCTGCCCATTATGACGGCGACTTCCGCGTCCTGCTTGCTCACGATTAAAAGACCTTGGCAAATTTTCAGATTGAAGCGCACTTTCTATCAGAATTGCCCCCGGAATCAAACAACGCAAACAGTTTCTTAAGTGACTTTGCCAAAGTTTTTCACAGACTTGTATTCATCGTCTTTGTGATGGGTGTAATTTGTTGTACACTTCACTCTGTTCTTGAAATTGACCCGTTATAGGAGAAGCTTATGACAATTCAGTCACATATCAATTCCCTCGTAAGTCGGCACAAGCAACTGGATGACCAGATCAAAGAACTGATGGCAGGTGTAAACATGGATTCGGGAACGATTGGTGATCTGAAACGCAAGAAGCTTCAGATAAAAGACAAAATCCGTGAGCTATCTGAAGATCCGGCCGATTGACCTACCATTTGGTGCCATTGTGATTAGGCTTGGCGCCTTGAAAACAACAAAAATACGCTACATGCGGATTGCGTGATAGAGAACCATTAGGGCAAGGCGCACGTGGGTAACAGATTTGATCGTTGTGGTATTGTAGTCAATGCACAACCTGGAACCGTCGGATTGGATCGCCTGCGTGAAGCAGTCAATACCGGCCATATTACAAGTTGCATTTTGTATCAGGGTGCAAGTACTGAAGCTCAGTTTGATGAATATTGCCAGAGCGCAGTGCCGATGCTCCAAGACTGTGATGTTGCGGTGATGATCGCTGATGATACGCGTCTTGTGGGTCGATGCAGTGCCGACGGAATTTTTCTTGAAAAAACCCGGCAACAGACCGCTGAGATAGTGGAACGATACGCTCCGGAAAAGATGGTTGGATGCGGTGGTTTCAAGGGCCGCCATGGCGCCCTGGAAGCTGGCGAAGCAAAGCCGGATTTTGTTTTTTTTGGCAGGTTGGGAGGTGATATACGCACGGATGCTCACCCGAAAAACCTCGCACTTTGCGAGTGGTGGTCGGAAATCATCGAAATTCCCGGTATTGTTCTGGCCGGGACCAGTCTTGAGAGCATTGTCGAATGCGCTCAAACGGGTGCTGATTTTGTTGCAGTTGAATCCTACGTATTTGACGGAACCAGGGATCCGGCGTCTGCGGTTGTTCAGGCGGAGGAGCAACTTGACCTTCACGCGCCCAGATTCGAGGAAGTCGAGGCATGAAGACTTTTCGGTTGATGTTTGCAGTATCCGTTCTTTTTTGCTTTCACCAGACAGTTCATGCGGCAAGTGAAACAGCATCAACTGATGCTTCAAGCTCGATTGACCGGGACTCGGTCACAAATGTGGATCGGGCGTTTTCAGCATACCAGCGTGGCAGCTATCTGACAGCTTTTGAACTGGCTCTTCCCGAAGCCCAGAATGGAAATTCGTCCGCACAAACCCTGATTGCCGAATTGTATGAACGTGGCCTTGGGGTGAGGCAAAACACCAAGGAAGCCGCTGTCTGGTATGAAATTGCGGCAAAGTCGGGAAATCGAGAAGCCCAGTTTGCGTATGCGCTCAAGCTGCTTGAAGGTGTGGACATTCCCAAAGACACTGAAGTCGGCGCAAGAATGATGAAGGCCGCCTCAGATGCCGGGCATCCGAATGCGATGTTCAACTACGCAACCCACAGAATCAGCCAACGTCCGACTTCTGCGACCTATCGTGAAATGTTGCCGTTGCTCGAAAAGGCTGCTGAATACCGTGTCGTTGATGCATATTATTCTCTCGCCAAGATTTATGAGGAAGGTCTGGCAACCCGGATCAATGATCCGGAGAGAGGTTCATATTGGATGGAGAAGGCTGCGGATGCGGGAAATGATGCAGCACAAGTTGAATTGGCCGTAACGCTGCTTAAAAACCAGAATGAAAAAGCGAATGTCGACCGCGCATTTGATCTTTTGAACCTGGCTGCAAACAGCGGCAATGTTGTCGCTCAAAATCGTCTGGCTTACATGCTGATTGAAGGCAATGGAATTGAACGTTCAGATTTGCAAGGCGCCACATGGCACATTCTTGCAAGCAGGGCCGGACGGAAAGATTTTGATCTGGACAGGTATGTGAATTCGTTGCCAACGGATGTTCGTGAACAGGCAATTGATCGCGCTGATCGTTGGTCTCCCTCAAAGTGAAGCAGAGTAATCCGGATTCGGTCTTGCGCAATCCGTGGAATTGTGTTCAACCCCCTGCAAATCTCGTTCAGTTCTGAAAAATGGAGACCGGTGAGACCCGGGCGATCATAGCGCATGAAAATCAACGGAAATGAAATCAAGCCAGGCAATGTAATTGAACACAAGAATTCGCTGTGGGTTGCAGTTAAGACAAATGCTGTGAAGCCCGGAAAAGGTGGCGCCTTCAATCAGGTGGAGCTGAAAAATTTGCTGGATGGCAGCAAACATAATGAAAGGTTCCGCGCATCCGAAACGGTTGAACGTGTCAGGCTGGAGCAAAAGGAATTTCAGTATCTTTATGCAGAAGGCGAAGCCCTTGTCTTCATGGATGCAGAGACGTACGAGCAACTTGAGCTGCAAAACGAATTTGTCGGTGAGCGTGCAGCATTCCTTCAGGACGGTATGATGGTTACCGTCGAAATTTATGAGGAAAAACCGATCGGCATCCGGCTCCCGGATCAGGTCACGCTGAAAATCGATGAGGCTGATCCGGTGGTAAAGGGGCAGACGGTGTCTTCGTCTTACAAGCCCGCAGTCATGGAAAACGGAATTCGGGTAATGGTGCCCCCATTTATTGAAGCTGGCGAAAGCATCGTGGTGGATACCAATTCCATCGAGTATATACGCCGCGCGGAATAATTGTTTCGGGAGACGAGGCAGTGGCCCGTTCAGCACTTTTAAACGTAATGACCAACGCAGCCTTCAAGGCGGGCAGGTCACTTTCACGTGACTTCGGTGAGGCGCAAAATCTGCAGGTATCAGTCAAAGGGACCGGAGACTTCGTGACCAGTGCCGATCTTCGGGCGGAAAAAATAATAAAGACTGAGTTATCGAGTGCGAGACCCAAATTCGGCTTCCTTATGGAGGAGAGCGGGGAGATCAAAGGTGTCGACCCGCAAAACAGGTGGATTGTTGATCCGCTGGACGGAACTCACAATTTCATGCACGGACTGCCGCATTTCTGCACTGCGATTGCGCTTGAACGTGAAGGGCGGATTGTTGCCGGTGTGATATACAATCCGGCAACAGATGAATTGTTTACAGCAGAACATGGTCAGGGTGCATATGCAAACGACACAAGGATGCGGGTTTCAGGCCGCCGGGAACTTTCTGAATGTCTGGTTTCGACCAACATTTTGCGGCTCGGTCAAGCCAACCACAAGCAGTTTCTAACCGAACAGGCCGCCGTCATGAAGAGGACTTCCGGAGTCCGTTCCACCGGTTCGACGGCACTTGATTTGGCATATGTGGCCGCAGGCCGACTGGATGGTACCTGGCAACGCGGGCCGCAAGCCTGGGATTTTGCTGCCGGGATGATAATGATTCGCGAAGGGGGTGGCTTCGTCACGGATATTTCTGGCGGCCAGAAGATTTTTGATACTCAAAGTGTGCTAGCCGGCAATGAACACATACACAGATTACTCGGCAATGCCGTGCGAAACGCTACAAGCGCACAGTAAGCCCTTTTATTTCCATGCTTTACGGTTTAATTCTCAAATAGTCTGATTTTTCGATTATGTGCACTGGAACCGATCAGGAATTTGTTGTTGCGGTTTCAGCTATGAGGAGGCGGTATAGTGGCACGGGATTTTGACCCATACAAACTATCAAACCCAAGTTTGTTTCTTCTCAGTATGATAATCTTTCTGATTATCACCGGGTTCCTGGCGGCCACATTATACCGTCAGATACTGTCTGCCTTTCAGACGAACCCCGGCCTGAACGGACTTATCCTTGGCGTGCTTCTGATTGGCGTATTGTTGGCGCTTATCCAGGTGATACGTCTCATTCCGGAAGTTCGTTGGGTCAACAGCTTCAGGCAAGGTAATCCCGATCTGGATGTGGGCCGTGAGCCGATTTTGCTTGCGCCAATGAAGGCTTTGCTGGGCCAGTCCCGCCAGGAAGTCAGCATTTCGCCTCTATCGCTACGTTCCATTCTGGATTCCATCGGTAACCGGCTTGATGAAAGCAGGGACATTTCGAGGTACCTGATCGGGTTGCTCGTCTTTCTTGGCCTGCTGGGTACCTTTTGGGGCCTGTTGCAGACGATTGGTTCGATCGGCGATACGATTCAAAGTCTGGATCCGAAGTCTGGAGATGCAAATGATGTGCTCGACGCTTTGAAGAGTGGCCTTAAAGAGCCGCTTGACGGCATGGGGACTGCATTTTCATCATCCCTTTTCGGTCTTGCGGGGTCTCTTGTTCTGGGATTTCTCGATCTTCAGGCCGGACGCGCGCAAACACGATTTTATACCGAGCTGGAAAACTGGCTCTCCTCGGTGACTGATCTGTCTTCAGAAAACAATCCTGTCCAGGGAGATGTTCGTGATCAGTTGTACAACATCACCCAACGCCTGAAGAGCCAGGGTACAGGTGCCGGAAACAAGGAAGTGCTGCTCAATCTCGTCAAAAGCATTCAGGAAATCGTCAAGACGACAAAAAGCGAGCAGGATATTACGCGTCAGCAATTGCAACAGCAGCAAGCTCAGCAGGCAGAAGTCCTGACGCTGATGCGACAGCTGAATTCTTTCTTCGAGAAGGCTGCCGGAGACTGAAAATCTGATGGCCGTAGCTAAATCAAGATATCGGGAACGTACGGTAAACTACTGGCCGGGTTTCGTTGATGCGCTTGCAACGCTGCTGCTGGCGATCATGTTTCTCCTATCTGTGTTCGTGCTGGCGCAGTTTCTCCTCAGTCAGGAGATAACGGGCAAGGATCAGGTTCTGAATCGTCTTAATTCACAGATTGATGAACTCACGTCTCTTCTCGCACTGGAACGTTCCAACAAACAGGAACTGGAGGATTCGGTTGCCAATCTTGAAGCCTCGCTCACGAGCTATGAGCGAGAGCAGACAAGACTGGAACAGCTGCTTGCTGCAGGCAACAACGATACAGGTCTCACGGAACAGCGAATAGGTGAACTGAGTACGCAGGTTGAAGAAGAAAAGCAAATAAGTCAGAGGGCTCTCAGTCAGGTTGAATTGCTTAACCAGCAGATATCAGCGCTTCGTCGTCAGATTGCCGCGCTGGAAGATGCTCTTGATGCATCAGAAACCCGTGACCGGGAGAGCCAGACCAAAATCGCAGATCTTGGCAAGCGATTGAATGTTGCATTGGCGCAGCGTGTCCAGGAGCTCAACCGGTACCGTTCTGATTTCTTCGGGCGGCTAAGGGAAATACTCGGAGGTCGCTCCGATATCCGGATTGTCGGGGACCGATTTGTCTTTCCTTCAGAAGTTCTGTTTGCGTCCGGCGGGGCAGAATTGAATGATCGGGGAAAGGAAGAGATGCTCAAAGTAGGGCAGGCGTTAATCCAGATTGGTTCCGAAATCCCCGATGACATCAACTGGGTTTTGCGGGTTGATGGTCATACTGACAATATACCGCTGTCCGGCGCGGGCCGTATTCGGGACAATTGGGAACTTTCATCAAGCCGTGCTACATCAGTTGTACGGTTCTTTATCGAACAGGGAATACCGGCCAATCGTCTGGTGGCAGCAGGTTTCGGTGAATTTCAGCCTCTGGAAGATAAGGATACTGACGAGGCGCGAGCCAAGAACCGGCGTATCGAATTGAAGCTCACGGAGCGATGATGACTGAAATTGCTGATGTAATCGTAGTTGGTGGGGGGCTGGCAGGACTGGTTGCGGCTCACGAGTTGGTTGAGCGCGGTAAAAAGGTCCTGATTGTTGATCAGGAAGGCGAGCAAAACCTTGGCGGACAGGCGTTCTGGTCACTGGGTGGCCTGTGCATGATCGATACGCCTGAACAGCGCCGGTGGAGAATCCGAGACAGCCTGGAACTGGCGACACAGGACTGGATGGGTTCTGCCCAGTTTGACCGGGAAGAAGATCACTGGCCGCGGGAATGGGCTAATGCCTATCTGCAGTTTGCGCATGGTGAGATGCGTTCTTACCTTTATGCACTTGGAATGCGTTGGTTTCCGGTTGTCGGTTGGGCAGAACGCGGCGGTGCGTCAGCAGATGGTCACGGAAACTCGGTTCCGCGGTTTCACATAACCTGGGGTACCGGTACAGGGGTTGTTGAGCCGTTTGTTGACCGTGCATATGAGGCCGTAAAGAGAGGGCTGATTACATTAAAATTCCGCCATCAGGTTTCCAAGCTGATTACCAGGAAAGGTGCAGTTGTCGGCATTTCGGGAGAAATCCTTGAATCGACGAATGTTGAGCGTGGGCAGGAAAGCAGCAGGGAAGTGGTTGGAGATTTTGAGTATTATGCTCAATCCGTAATCGTGGCTTCAGGAGGGATCGGCGGTAATCTTGACCTGGTGCGAAAGAATTGGCCGACCAAACGCCTCGGCCCTGCGCCCAAGGAAATGATATGTGGTGTGCCTGCCCACGTTGATGGCAGGATGGTCGATATCACGCGAAAGGCGGGTGGGTCGATTATCAATGAAGACCGGATGTGGCACTATACGGAAGGCGTCAGGAATTTTGATCCGATCTGGCCGAAACACGCAATCCGCATTCTGCCCGGTCCTTCATCCATGTGGTTCGATGCAACCGGCAATCGCCTGCCTGCGCCATTTCTGCCGGGTTTTGATACCAATGGGACCTACAAGTACATCCTCTCCACAGGTTACGAGTACACCTGGTTCATACTGACCCAGAAGATCATCGAAAAGGAGTTTGCGCTTTCGGGTTCCGAGCAAAATCCGGATTTGACATCTAAGAGTTGGCTGGAAGTTTTGAA